>NZ_JBFBIP010000002.1:0-529912 GCF_040685655.1 Microbispora sp. NPDC088329 | reverse complement strand
TCGCCCGTGGGTCCGACCGCGCCCGTGGGGCCCGTCGGCCCGGTTGGTCCGGTGGCTCCGGTTGCGCCCGTCGGTCCGGTGGCTCCCGTGTCGCCCGTAGGTCCGGTCGCGCCGGTGGCTCCGGTGGGTCCAGTAGGTCCGGTCGCGCCCGTGGCTCCGGTTGCGCCCGTGGGGCCCGTCGGCCCGGTTGGTCCGGTTGCTCCGGTGGGTCCGGTGGCTCCCGTGTCGCCCATAGGTCCGGTTGCGCCGGTGGCTCCTGTCGGTCCGGCGGGTCCGGTATCGCCCGTGGGTCCGCTTGATCCGGTGGGTCCGGTGAGCCCGGTGGGTCCGGTGGCTCCGGTCGCGCCGGTTGGTCCTGTTGGTCCGGCGGGTCCGGTATCGCCCGTGGGTCCGGCCGCGCCAGTGACGCCCGTCGGCCCGGCCGGTCCGGCGGGCCCGGTCGGCCCGGTGGCGCCGGCCGGCCCGAGGTCGCCCGTCAGTCCTGCTGGTCCGGGCGGGTCCGCTGCGTCTACAGGTCGGGCGAGCCAGGGTATGCCGGTAGCGCCAGCTGGTCCGATAGGTCGCGGGCCGCCGGTTGTTCCCGCGAGGCCGGGCGTCACGAAGCCTGGCCCACCCGGAGTGAAGTACCAGAAGGGACCCGAGGAGTTGATGAAGTCCGGGAACCAGCGCTTCGGCGCGATTACCCTGGTCTCTTTTCTCCCCTCGGTCCTCAGGTCGAGTACTGGGATTCGCCGATCGGCCTGACGGCGTCGCGAGGTCCCCTCGTTGCGATGCCCGCGCTGGGTGTGCTCGAGTCGATGGGATTCGCCGAGGGCATTCCTGGGCAGCTTGGTCCTTCTACCGGTCCGGCTGCCGCGCGGATCCTTGTGGCGGCCTTTCGGTCCTCCCAGGCGGGTCCGCAACTCGCAGTCGCTCGGATGGGACGCGCAGAGGGACCAGCGGCCAGAGAGGCCGGTAGCCGTGAGGCCGGCCGCCGCATGGCCGGAGTTGCCGGACGAACGGTGCACCGATGCCAGGGCGAGGCCGCTGACCAGCACCGTTGCCATGCCCAAGGCCCATGGGTATCGGCTGGCGAAGGTAGCCAGCTTGTTCACGCGAGTCACGCTCGTTTCCCTCGAAAAACGGCCGATCGGACTTTTGGTCTCACGTATCCCAGGAGTAGTGCATGCGTACCCGGAAAGGAGAGAGGGGAATTGGCGGCACGGGTCGTGCTTGGGCAAAATAGGATTGGCCAGAAAAGCGGTGTTTTGTGTCGCGACAGGCCGATCAAATCGGACTATTGCCCATCGTCCTACGGCCCGATTCCGGTTGTTTCCGCTCCGGACCGGTCAGGTGTCCGCCGTCGGCTTGCCCTTCATTGCGAAGCGGGGCGCCAGGCGGCCCAACTGTCGCGTGCCAGCACCGGATGCCAGGTGGCTGGGGCGGCCGGCCAGCTCGACCTTTCGGAGGCACCCGGACCTCTGGGCACGATGACCAGGGTGGTCTCGGAGGGAAGTGATGCGGGATCGGTGGGACGCATTGGTGTGATCGGGTGCCAGGGTGCCTGAAATGCGTGGAGCATCCAGATCCGGAAATTGACACCATTTCGGTCGATCGCGATCCTGTCGTCGCGGGATATTCCCGCGTCGGTCAGGTCGGCGGCGGCGCGAGTACTCGCGGCCATGGGCCAGGAGATATTCAGTGTGACGACGATGACGGCGGCCGAATTGAGGAAAGCGAGGGCGGTCGCGGCGAGGATCGTGCTTTCCCGGCCTGTTGTGGCCGCGATCGCGATGACCAGAGCCAGCAGCAGGATCGCGCCGGCCGTGGCCTGTCCCACGTGCAGGGAGGACCACTGCCTGGTCAGGGCGGATATCTCCGGGAAGTTGAACTTCAGGTACGGGTAGGCGGTGAGGCGCTCCCCGGCGTACAGGGAGGCGATGCCTCCGCAGAGCACCGCGCCCGCGGCGGTGGCGGCGAACGCCCGCGGCAGCCTGGTGCGGCGCAGGTGGAGAACGGCGGCCCCGATGGCGAACAGCACCGGTGCCACGCAGGCGAGATAGCGGCCGTAGAAGAAGTTGTTGACGCTGTGCTCGTCCGGCAGCGCGGCCGAACTGCCCAGCGCGACGCCGAGCACGACGGCGAGCACGATCGCGGCCATCGTCCGTATCGCCGGCGGTGTGGTGCGGCTGATCACCGTCGAGGTGAGGGCGAGCAGGCCGAGACCGGCGAGCCCCCAGGTGGCGGTGATCAGGTACCAGACTTGGCCGGCGGTCAGGGACAACGTCCAGACGAGCCCGTCGACGCTGGTGAGCCGGTCGACGAGGTAATCCGACATCGACAGGATCCCACCGGGATACACCCGCGACTGGAGCCAGTGATTGACCGCCCAGGCCAGGGCCGCCGTGGTGGCCATGACCTGGGCGGCGACGGCTACATCGCGCCTGCTGGCGCCACGGCGCAGCAGGACGACGCCGAGCAGCCCGGCGTGGACCAGCAGGATGACGGTCCCGCGGGAGTGGACCGCGTAGGCGTACGACGCCAGGGCGCCGGCCGCGATGCCGTATTGCAGCCGCCCGTCGCTGATCCATCGGTGCGTCAGCAGCAGCCATCCGAGGACGACGACCGGCAGGACGGCGTCTGCCATCGCGAACTGGACGTAGTACACCACGGCGGGAAGCAGCGCACAGGCGAAGGCGAGGGCGCCGGCCGCCGGGCGCGGCAGCGACAGGCGGCGCAACAAGGCATAGGCCAAAGGAAAGACGGCCGAGCTGATGAGGCAGTTGAGCAGGACGACCAGCCGGTAGACCAGGTGCGGGTCGTCGGTGAGCCAGTAGACGGGGGAGATGAGCAGCGAGTAGCCCGCCCGGTAGAGCCCGTTCCCCGACAGGTCGGCACTCGTTCCCCCCGCCAGGACGCGGGCACCGATCAGGTAGCCGGCCTCGTCGGGAGTGAGACTGGGCATCGCCTGGCGCCAGGTGCTCCACACCCGGACGGCGACCTGACCGGCCCAGCCTGCGAGCATCAGCGCTGACCAGACCCGGTTCGGCACCCGTGCGACCCCGTCCGGGCCCGGGCCCGTGCCCGGGTCACGCCGGTCGGACGCGCGCCTCGCGGAGGTGATTTCGTCTGTACGCATCGGGTGAGGCCTATCTGGACGAGGTGAACAGTCCGGGGTGGGCGTCGGTCCGTACGGACCCGTCGGTGGCAGGCGCCTGCCAGCGTCCGGTCCCGGCGGCGAGCGCGGTCAGATCGGCCGCGCCACGGGCGGCGGCCACCCATGCCGAGGCCTGGTAGACACGGCCGGCGTCGGCCTGGCCGTACCCGACGAGCGTGGTCAGGCCGGTCGCACGGGCGGTGGCCTCCAGCGACGGCACGAGATCCACGTGCGGGTTGGTGAGGTGGAAGGCCAGCACGCCGCCGGGCTTCAGCGCGCGGGCGAAGGTCTCGAGCGCCTGCCGTGTCAGCAGGTGAAGGGGCGGAGTGGCGGTGGTGAACGCGTCCACGACGACCATGCCGTAGGTGCCGGCGGGCCTCTGTGCGAGCCGGCGTCGCGGGTCCCCGCCGATCAACGTGATCGCGGCGGAACTGTCGGTCAGGTAAGTGAAACGCTCGGTGGCGATGTCCATCTGCGCCGGGTCGGCTTCATAGAAGTCCATGCGCTGTCCCGGGCGGCCGTACGCGGCGACCACCCCCGTGCCCAGACCCACGACGGCAAGGCGGGCGCTGTGGTCTCCGTAGGCGGTGAACAGGTCTCCCAGGGGCCCGGGCCGGCCGTAGTACGACACGGGCATCGTCCGCTGCGGACCCGAGGGGTACTGGTAGCCGTGCAATGTCCTGCCATCGGACAGCACCCGCCACCCGTTGTCGGGATGGACCTGGTAGGCGCCGAACAGGGTCCGTTCCCGTACGGCGTCATCCGGGATCTGGTACCACAGCAGGACGGCTGTGGTCAGCGCGGCGCCCGTCGCCATCACCTGCGGGCGCCGGACCGCCAGAACGCACCACGGCAGGCATCCCATCATGACCACGACGACGAGCCATGCCTCGCCGAGGGTGAGGTAGACCCCCACGGCGACCAGTGGCCCGCCCATCACCACCGCTTTGACCAGCGCCGTGCCCCCCGGCCACCGCACGGGCACGCCGAGGTCCGCCCGCCGGTCGCCGAGCAGAGGCAGGACCGCCAGGGCGGTGACGGCGACGGGCAGCGCGGCGTCACAGCCGAAGACCATCGGCCCGGCCACCACGGCGAACGCCGCGCCGAGTGCGCCTCCCAGCGAGACGACCAGCAGAAATTCACTGAGGTGGGAGGGGTCGCGCAGATCACCAGCCAGTAGCGCGTAGCACACCAGACCGCTCAGGCCCACCACGGCCACGGTCAGCGGAAGGGCTGCGAACGGCGCACGCCACCCCGCCACATACATCGTCCACGGCAACACCATCGAGCAGACGGCCGCCGCCGTCAGGCACCGCTCCACTACGCGCGCCCTGCTGATCGGGATCGCGGCGGCCATGGCGGCCATCCCGGCCGCGAACAGGACCAAGCCCGCCGTGAAGGCCGGCGCGGACCCCGCCTGGACATCGCCGATGGCGGCCGGCACAAGGGCCGAGGGCACGAACGCCAGGAAAAGCCGGCGCGCCCGCCGCCCCGATGACACCCGCCGCGCACTCGGTGCACTCGGTGAAAGCCGGCATCCGGGCATGCGGAATCCGGCGACCCACCCACACACGAGCGTCAGAACGGCGAAAACCGCGTACCCCGCGCTCCACCATCCCGCCTGGCCGGCCGGGTCCGCGATGGATTCGATGACGAACGGATACGCCATCAGCGTCAGCACTCCACCGGTGGCACCGGCGACACACAGGCGCACGCCCCCGACCGGGCCCGTCCCGCGGCTCGTTCCTCGGTGCCAGCCGACGACGAGCGACCCGGCCATGCCGACGGACGACAGCGGGGCACCGGCGACCGCGGTCAGGACAAGGAGCAGCCAGAGCACCGGTGCGGGTCCCCGCGGCTCCGACCACGCCGGTACGGCGAAGGGCAGCGTCACCGCGGAAATGATCAGTAGCGCCGCCAGGACGCACACCTGCGCGCGCACACCGAGCAGCCGATGCGCGACGTGTGCACAGCAACAGCCCACGCAGACCATGGCCTGCACGAACAGGAGACACGCACACCACACCATCGGTGCGGCGCCGAAACCGGGAAACACCATCGTGGCCAGCATGGGCACGGACACCGCCGACAGCCCGGCGCCCACCGCGACCAGCAGCAGGAAAGGCGCGGACGCCACCCGCGACGCGGACGGCGGGTGGTCCACCTTCCCGGTGTCCACATACGGAGCGGCCTCCAGCGCGACGCCCATAGCAAACCCTCCGGAAGCGACGTGATCCCTGGGCGGGCAGACCTGGACCACCCACATCGGGTCATCCGAGATCCTGGGCGGAATGCGCGGACAAGACGATGCACGGGCGGGCGCGAAACGCGCGCCTGTACGCCCAGCACTCCTCCGCCGTGGCTCACAAGCTCACCAGATCGGCCCTCGTATCAGCGGCCCCGCAACGCCTGGCGACATGGGGCTTGATCAATATTTGACGCCCGGCCCCGTCAACACCGGCGTCCAGAGCCGGCGCATCGATCCCCGGCTCATCGCCACCGGACGGCCGCCCGGCTCAAGCACGGCCGCCTGCGCCCCCTGATCGCTCTTCATCCTTCGGGGCGTACGGCGGGCCTTTCGCGGCGATGGAAGGCCGCCAGGCACCCCGTCAGGGCCATCGCGAACATCGGCAGCCACGCCAGGCGGGCGGCCACCCACCCGGGATCGGCGGGGGTGGTGTGCAGGCCGGGCAGCGCCCGGTCCGCGAGCCGCAGGGCCGTCACCGTGACGGCGATCATCGCGGTCTGGTGCCACAGGAAAATCGTCATCGCGGTGAGGTTGGCCGCCGCCACGAGCGCCCAGGCGGCGGGGCGGCGCAGGAGCCGCCGCAGCGGCCCGGACAGCACGAGGGCCGCTCCGCACTGCGCCAGCCCGAACGTGACGGCCGCCAGTGTGGGCGGGGCCTGGTTGGAGACCGGGGCGCCCGGCACCCCGACCATGGACGCCGGATAGCCGGCCCACAGGACGAGGGCGGCGGTGGCGGCCGCCCCGCCGAGCAGCAGGGCCCAGCCGGTCATCCGGCCGTCCAGCCGCCCGGACGCCCAGCGGGCGCCCAGACAGTACGGCACCAGCCAGCCGGTCCCCAGGTTGATCCAGCCGATCCAGGACGGGCCGTCCAGGCCGAACCGCACGAGGTCGGCGGCCGCGACGGCGGCGAGCGGCCACACCGGATGCAGCCGGGCGGCGAGCGGGGTCGCCGCCGTCAGCGCCGCGAAGACCAGCAGGAACCACATCGGCGACCACGCCAGTTTGACCAGCGCGTAGACGGTCCCCGGGTCGGCGCCCCCCGCGAGCATCGCCACCGCGGCCGTGGTCCACACCCCCAGCAGGGGCGCGACCGGGCGGAACAGGCGGGCCATCCGGGCGGTGGCCCACCGCCCGTGGCCGGCGCCCCGGTCCCGGGCACGGCCGCGGCTCTCCACGGCCACCCGGCCGCCGACGAAGAAGAAGACCGCCATGGTCTGAAGCAGCCAGGAGACGGGCGTGAGCTGCGGCAGATACTTCAGCGGGCTGGTGACGCGGAGGGCGCCGCCGTCGGCGACCACGGCGGTCACCAGCCAGTGGCCGAGCACCACACCGAGGATGGCCACGGCGCGAAGGGCGTCGACGGCACGGTCGCGCGATGTCTCTACGGCGCGGTCGCGGGGTGTCTCCGAGGGGCGGTCGGGTGTCTTTGCGGCGCGGTCGCGGGGTGTCTCTGCGGCGCGGCCGCGCCGGGCCGGTGCCGCCGCGTCGGCGCGCCTGACGACGTCGTCAATCACGGCTCACCCCGGCGGGGGTGCGTCCGGAGACGATCAGGGCGATGTTCGCCAGCGCGGGGGATCCGTCCCTCAGATAGTCGCTGTGACCGCCGTCGCCCGCGGCGAAGATCCGCGCCCCGAACCGGGGTGACATGGGGTCCTCCCCGAGCCCGATCGTGCCGAAAGGCAGGCGCACCGTCGCGTGCGGCAGGTGACCCACCCAGTCCCCGGTGCCGCGGGCCGCCCACACGGCGGCCCGGGTGCGCAGCGCCGCCGCGTCGTCCACGCCCGCGCCGGGGCTGCCGTACAGGATGATGTCCGCGACGGCCAGCCCGGGCGCGGCCCGGCCGCACAGCACGCCGCCGTACGAGTGACACAACAGGCTTATGCGGGCGGCGGGCTTGAGCCGGGCAAGGTCGCGGACGAAGGCGCGCAGGGCGGGGACGGCCTCGTCCGCACGGCCGGGAGTCAGCGCCTGGAGGCTCACGGTGCTCGGGGTCCGGTATCCGAGCCAGGCGACCACGGCGCCCCCGTCGCCGATCGCCCGCTGCAGCCTCATCGAACCACCGCGCAGGAGCCCGTACGTGTCGAGACCGGTGCCCGAGCCGGGGACGACGACCGCGATCCGGCGGGCGGCGGCCAGATCGCCGAACACCTCCACGGCCCGGCCGCCGTCGCGGCCGTCGAAGGACAGGAAGTGCCGCGCGGGGTCCGCCATCGCCCGCACCATCGCTGCCCGCCATTGCCGGCCGGTCGCCGCGGCGGTCCACGCCGCCGCCTCGACGGCACGGCGGGTGGCGGCGTATCGCTCGGCAAGGCTCGCGGTGGTCGCGGCCCGCAGCGGGGGCAGAGGCGGCGGGACGGGCGCGGGGACCGCTTCGGGCCGGGCCGCTCCGGTCACCGGAACGGCGAGCGCGGCGGCGAAGAGCGCGGTGAGCAGCATCCGGCGCAGGCGGTTCCGGATCGGGCCGGGGCGGAGGCGCGCGGGCGGGACGCGGCGTGCGCCCGTGCCTCCGTGGGGGAGGGGGAGCGGCGCCGACGGCCGATCGTGGGCCTCCGGCGGCTGTGCGGTGTCGATCACCCGGTTCACGCTGCCGTGTGGCGGGTCCCGAGCACATCGGACCGCGAGGGACATTCGCCGCGGCAAGCGGTCGACCACGGACGTAGACCCCTGGTCGGATGCCGCAAAAGGGACATCCGGTTACGCTCTGATCATGCAGGTCACACCCCCGAGTCCCTTTCTGAAGCGGCTGCCTCCCGGGGCCTGAGTGGTCCTCGCCTGGTGCGGGGGAACGGCGTTCACGTTCCTGATGCGGATGCGGCTGCCCGGAGAGTGGTATCCCGCCGCGCGCCCCGGGGCACAGTTCTTCCGGTGGGAGGGCCTCGTCTCCACGGCGACGGCCACCGCACTCGCGCTGGCCGGGGGCGCTCTGCTGCGCCGCAGACCGCTGCCGGCTCTGGTCCTGCTGATCGCCGCGTCCGTCCTCGGGACGATGCCCCTGGGCGTGGCGGAGATTCCGCTGCCCCAGTTTCTCGCGGCCGAGGTCGCGGTGTTCTTCATCGCCACCGGACGGCCTCGCGCGACCGGCGTCGTCGCCGTTCTCGTGGCCCTCGCCGCGCTGGGCGGCTACCTGGGGGTGCGGCTGCTGTGCGGGTGGCCGATCTCGGCGTCGTCCGAGACCGCCGTGGCTCTGACGACCGTCATCGCCTGGCTGCTCGGCACGTCGGTGCGTGAGTCTCGTGAGCACGTCGAGGCCGGCGCGTCCGCATGAGGAGCGCCGGGACCGGGCGCATCCGGACCCGGCGCCCCTGGAACGGGCGCATCCGGAGCCGGGGCTCGGCCTCGCCGACGTCGACCGGCTGGCCGCCACGACCACAGAGGCGGGCGTACGGGTCGACGTACGCCGGGCAGGGGAGCCGCGTCCGCTCCCGTCCGAGATCGACGTTTCGGCCTATCGGATCATCCAGGAGGCCGTCACCAACGTGGTGCGTCACGCCGGCACGGCATCCTGCCGGGTGTCGGTCGACTACCGGGACGACGAGGTGCGCATCGAGGTGCTCGACGACGGGCGCGGCGGTGATGCCGGAAACGGCTACGGCCTGATCGGAATGCGCGAGCGGGTGGGCGTCCTGCACGGGACCTTCGCCGCCGGGCCGCGTCCCGAGGGAGGCTTCCGCGTCGAGGCCCGGCTGCCCGTGCCCGCGAGAGTCCGATGACCGTCCGCGTGCTGCTCGCCGACGACCAGCCCCTGGTTCGCGCCGCCCTGCAGATGGTCATCGCCGACGCGCCCGGCCTCGACCTCGCCGGAGAGGCGGGCACCGGCGCGGAGGCGGTGCGGATGACCGAGGACCTCCGGCCCGACGTGGTGGTCATGGACATCCGCATGCCCGGCATGGACGGCATCGAGGCCACCCGGCTGATCACCGAAGGCAGCGGTGCCCGGGTCCTCGTGCTGACGACCTTCGACGACGACGAGTACGTCTACGGCGCGCTGCGCGTCGGCGCGTCCGGGTTCCTCGTCAAGGACTGGCCCTGGACGACATCCTCGCCGCCGTCCGGGTGGTCGCCGCGGGCGACGCCCTGATCGCCCCGCGCGTCACCCGCCGGCTGATCGAGCGGTTCGCCGGCAGGATCGCGCCCGAATCACGGCCCCGCCGGGTCGCCGGGCTCACCGAGCGGGAGGCGGAGGTGCTGACCCTCGTCGGGCGTGGCATGTCCAACGCGGAGATCGCCACGGAGCTGTTCATCAGCACCGCCACCGTCAAGACGTACGTGACGCGGCTGCTCGCCAAGCTCGACGCCCGCGACCGCGTGCGGCTCGTCATCATCTACGAGGCGGGCCTCGTGTCACCGACCCCTCAATAGGGAAACCCTGACAGGGAAACACCGATCGGGAAACACAACGGCCCGGCGGGGGAGTGGTTCCCCCTGCCGGGCCGTTTCGTGCCGGTCGGTCAGGCGCTCGTCAGTGGAGCTCCTTGCGGTCGCCGGCGCCGACGCCCGCGTGCTCCTCCTCGTGGCCCTCCTCGTGGTGGCCGTCGGTCAGCGGGACATGGTCGGTCCCGTACGCCTGGCTCATCTTGGCGCGGAGCCGGCCGAGCGGGCTGCGGGCGCCCTTGGGCGGGATGCCCTCGCCGTCCTCGGCGCTCTCGAGAACCGGGATCTCCTTCTTGCCGCGGATGTGCTCGGCGATGTCCTCCGCCGCCGGCGTGTGGACCTCGATGTACTGGCCGTTCGGCAGCCGCTTGATGACGCCGGACTCCACCCCGTGGGACAGCACCTCGGCGTCCTTGCGCTGGAGGCCGATGCAGACCCGGTAGGTGATCCAGTACGCGATGGCCGGGCCGACGAAGATGGCGATCCGCCCGAACCAGGTCGTCGTGTACAGGTCGAGGTGGAAGTTCGCCGAGATCTCGTCGTTGGCGCCCAGCAGCCACAGGATGCCGTAGAACGTCATGCCCGCGATGCCGATCGAGGTGCGGTGCGGGTTGTTGCGCGGCCGGTCGGCGACGTGGTGCTCGCGGCGGTCGCCCGTGACCCACTGCTCCAGGAACGGATACAGCGCCAGGCCCGTCATGACGAGGCCCAGTGGCACCAGCGCCGGGATCAGCACGCTCAGCGTCACCGTGTGGCCGAGGAAGTTGATCTCCCACGACGGCATGAGACGGAGCGCGCCCTCCAGGAAGCCCATGTACCAGTCGGGCTGGGAGCCGGCCGAGATGTCCGCCGGAGTGTACGGCCCGAACAACCAGATCGGGTTGATCTGGGCGAACGTGCCGAGCAGCGCGATGACGCCGAACGTGAACAGGAAGAACGCGCCCGACTTGATCATGAAGGCCGGGTAGAACGGGGCGCCCACCACGTTCTTGTCGGTCCTGTTCTTGCCCGGCATCTGCGTGTGCTTCTGCACCCACATGAGGATCATGTGCGCCGAGACGAGCGCGAGCAGGATACCCGGGATCAGCAGGATGTGGATCGAGTAGAACCGCGAGATGACGTCATGGCCCGGATACTCGCCGCCGAACAGGAAGAACGAGACGTAGGTGCCCACGATCGGGATCGACTGGGCGACGCCCTGGGTGATCCGCAGACCCGCACCGGAGAGCAGATCGTCGGGGAGGGAGTATCCGGTGAGGCCCTCGAGAAGCGCCAGCGAGAGCAGGAGGATGCCGATGATCCAGTTGAGCTCGCGCGGCTTGCGGTACGCGCCGGTGAAGAAGATCCGGAGCATGTGAACCGTCATGCCGCCCACGAACAGCAGCGCCGCCCAGTGGTGGATCTGCCGCATCAGCAGACCGCCGCGGACGTCGAAGCTGATGTGCAGCGCCGAGGCGTAGGCCTCCGACATCTTCACGCCGTAGAGCGGGGCGTAGTTGCCCGTGTACACGACCTCGCCCATGCTCGGCTTGAACCAGAACGTCAGGAACGTACCGGTCAGCAGCAGAATGATGAACGAGTAGAGCGCGATCTCCCCCAGGAGGAACGACCAGTGGTCGGGGAAGACCTTCCTCAGGTTGCGCTTGAGGAAGTTCCCCGCACCGATGCGGTCGTCGACGAACGTCGAGACGCCTGCGATGGCCTTCGGGGGAGCGTTCATGATGCGTTCTCCCTAGCTTCGGCTTCAGCGTCGCCACGCTCCCAGAAGCTGGGACCGACGGGGACCTTGAAGTCGGACTTCGCGACGAGGTAGCCCTCCTCGTCGATTCCGATGGGGAGCTGCGGCAGCGGCCGGGCGGCGGGGCCGAAGACGACCCTCGCTCCGTCCGCCGCGTCGAAGGTCGACTGGTGGCACGGGCAGAGGATGTGGTGGGTCGTCTGCTCGTAGAGCGCCGCCGGGCAGCCCACATGGGTGCAGATCTTGGAGTAGGCGACGATGCCGTCGTGCGTCCAGTTCTTGTTCGTGCCGGACTTGATCTCCTCCGGGCGGAACTTGAGCAGGATCAGCGTCGCCTTGGCCAGCGCGTTCAGGTCCTCCTCGTAGCCCTCGGGGACCACGGAGAGGATGCCGCCGGGAGAGTTGAAGTCGGCGGCGCGGATCGGCTGGCCGGTGCCCTCGACCACGAGGCGGCGCGGCTTGCCGTTCTTGGTGGGCTCGCCCCAGACGGTGTGCCTGAGCGAGGTCCCGGGAAGCGGGCCGAGGTCCTTCAGCAGCACCAGCGGGGCCAGGCCCAGCGGAGCGGCGGCGAGCAGCAGCGTGCGGCGCAGCAGCCTGTGCTTGACGAACCCGCTCTCGTCGGCTCCCTGGAGGAAGGTCTCCTTGACGTACTCACGCGTGCCGTCGTCGGAGCGCATCTCGTGGCGCTCCTGGACGAGGTTGTACTTCGGCATGACCTGCCGCACCCAGACCGTGAGGCCCGCGGCCAGCGCGAGCAGGGCCAGGGCCAGGGTGCCGCCGAGCGCGTAGTTCGACGTGGCCGTCTTGCCGATCGTGCCGACCTGGAACATCACGTACGACGCGATGAACCCGGCGCCGGCCAGGAAGGTGACCAGGAACAGCAGCGAGACGAGGCGCTCGGCCTTACGGGCCTTGACGGGGTCCTGCGGGATCACGCCGGGAACGCCCTCGGGCGCGCGGATCGGATCGGTGTCGATGATCGGCGCGTCCGCGGGCGGCGTGCCGAGGACGCGCTCGCGCACCCGGCCGCTCTCGGGGTACTCGTTGTGCTCTGTCATGCCGCCCGTCGCTTCTTCGCTGTGATCCAGATGGAGGCCAGGATCAGGAGGCTGAGACCCACGACCCACGCTACAAGGCCCTCGGTGACGGGGCCGATCCGGCCCAGACCCGAGCCGCCCGGGTCGACCTGCGACCGCACGTGGGTGATGTACGCGATCATGTCGCGCTTCTGCTCCGGCGTGATCGTCGAGTCGTTGAACACCGGCATCGCCTGCGGGCCGGTGGCCATCGCCTCGTAGATCTGCGTCGGCGTCGCCGGGTTCAGCGGCGGCGCGTACTTGCCGTAGGTCAGCGCGCCGCCCGAACCAGTGAAGTTGTGGCACTGGATGCAGTTGGCGCGGAAGAGCTCGCCGCCCTTGGCGGGGTCACCCTTGGCCGGGTCGACCTGCTCGGCGCTGGGCACCGTCGGGCCGCCGCCCAGCGACTGGACGTACGCCGCGAGCTGGTCGATGGCCTGCTCGTCCGCCCACTCGGGGAGCGGCTTGCGCGGAGCCTGGGGACCCGCGTCGGCAGCCGGCATACGACCGCTGCTGACCTGGAAGTTCACGGCGGCGGCTCCGACGCCGATGAGCGTCGGAGCCTTCTTCGTGCCCTCGGCGTTCATGCCGTGGCAGCTCGCGCAGTGCGCCACGAAGAGGCTCTTGCCCTGCGCCACGTCGTCGGCCTTGCCGGACGCGATCGCGGCGTCCGCGGTGCTGCCGTTCGGCGCCGCGAGCGCGTAGCCGCCGCCGAGCAGGCCCAGCGCGAGCGCCACGACGGCGACTCGCGCGAGGGGATGGCGCCGTCGGGCGGTGATGGAGTTCACCGAAATCCCCGTTCCGATCATTTGATGATGTAGATGGTCGCGAAAAGGCCGATCCAGACCACGTCGACGAAGTGCCAGTAGTAGGACACGACGATCGCGCTGGTCTGCTGCTCATACGTCAAGCGCTTCGCGGCGTACGTGCGTCCCAGGATGAACAGGAACGCGATCAGACCACCCGTCACGTGCAAGCCATGGAAGCCCGTGGTCAGGAAGAACACCGAGTCGTACGGGGAGTGCGAGAGGACGTGGCCCTCGCGCGCCAGGTTCCCGTACTCGTAGAGCTGTCCGCCCACGAAGAAGGCGCCCATCAGGAAGCTTACGACATACCAGAATCGCAGCTTCTTGACCTGGCCTCGCTCCACGGCCCACACGCCCAGCTGGCACGTGACACTCGACAGGACCAGAACGGTCGTGTTGAAGGTCGCGAACGGGACTTCGAGGTGCGCCTCGGGCCAGTGGGTGCCCTGTCCGAGGCTGACCGACCGGATGGTGAAGTACATCGCGAACAGCGCCGCGAAGAACATGAGCTCAGAGGACAGCCACACGATGGTCCCGACCTGAACCAGGTTCGGCCGGCTGGACCCGTGCGGTCTCGTCGTCGTAGTAATTGCGGATGCTGTCGCCACGCCCAGCATTATTGCGGCTCCCCAGGTCGGGTCGCCCCACGACCCCCCGCTAGGGTCCACACGCGCCTACGAAACGGGCATGTCACGGCAATCGCCCCGGGGCTGCGAGCCCTGCAGCCGCGCCGGTAGCATCACGATGACCATACCCCGCGATTCGACAGTGAGCGTGAAATGAGGGTTCTCGTCTACAGCGACGACGCAGGCACCCGGGAGAAGGTGCGGCTGGCCATCGGGCGGCGCCCCGCCGCAGACGTGCCCCTCGTCGAGATCGTCGAGTGCGCGACCCAGCCGGCCGTGATCAAGCACCTCGACTCCGGCGACATCGACGTGGCCGTCCTCGACGGCGAGGCGCAGCCCGCCGGCGGCATGGGAATCTGC
Organism: Microbispora sp. NPDC088329; assembly: GCF_040685655.1. Classification (NCBI taxonomy): domain Bacteria; kingdom Bacillati; phylum Actinomycetota; class Actinomycetes; order Streptosporangiales; family Streptosporangiaceae; genus Microbispora; species Microbispora sp. NPDC088329. The sequence continues at coordinate 515,551 of NZ_JBFBIP010000002.1, read as the reverse complement.
CGGCAGGCCAAGGACGAGGTGCACAACTGCCCGCCGATCCTGGTGCTCATCGCCCGCAGGGACGACCGCTGGCTGGCCAATTGGTCCCGTGCCGACGGCGTCGTCGCGCAGCCCATCGACCCCGTCGTCCTCGCCGAGGCCGTGGCCGACCTGATGCGGCGCCGCCTCAGCGTCACCCGGGCCCAATAAGAGGAGCCCGCTGAGAGGGGCCCACGAGGGGGGCCTCTGAAACGGCTCCACCGAGCGCGGCGCATCCCACCACGGGCGCCGGGGATCGCCTGCGGTGCGACCCGGCGTGCCGTGGCGCCTCAGCCCGGCGGGCCCCACGGCTCGACGGGCCCCACGGCTCAATGGCGCACAGGCATCACCCGGGCGTGCCGACGCCCAGCCGGCAGCACCGCAACGAAGAGCGTTCCGTCCCGACCCGTCCCGACCCGTTCCGACCCGTTCCGATCCGACCGTCCCGACATCGAACCCGCGGAGCCCACATGGACACGCGCACCACCTGGCCCTCCACGCTCAACGCCCTGCTGGCGGGTGAGAACCTGACGGCCGACGAGACGGCCTGGGTCATGGGGGAGATCATGTCGGGGGCGGCCACCCCGGCGCAGATCGCCGCCTTCGCCGTCGCCCTGCGGGCGAAGGGCGAGACCGTCGCCGAGGTGACGGGCCTCGTCCGCACCATGTTCGAGCTGGCCACCCCGCTCACGGTGGAGGGGCCGGTCCTCGACATCGTCGGCACCGGCGGCGACCGTGCGCACACGGTCAACGTCTCGACGATGGCCGCGATCGTCGCGGCCGCCGGCGGAGCGAGGGTCGTCAAGCACGGCAACCGCGCCGCCTCCTCTCTGTGCGGAGCGGCGGACGTGCTGGAACACCTGGGCGTCGCCCTGGACCTGACCCCGGAGACCACCGCCCGGGTCGCGGTGGAGGCGGGCATCGCGTTCTGCTTCGCGCCCCACTACCACCCCGCGCTGCGCTTCACCGGCCCGCCGCGCAAGGAGATCGGCGTGCCGACGGTCTTCAACTTCGTCGGGCCTCTGGCCAACCCCGCGCGCCCCGCCGCCCAGGCCATCGGCGTGTTCGACGCGCGCATGCTGCCGGTCATGGCCGGGGTCTTCGCCGAGCGCGGCGTGTCGGCGCTCGTCTTCCGGGGCGACGACGGCCTGGACGAGCTGTCCACCGCGGCCCCGTCGACGGTCTTCGTCGTCCGGGACGGCACCGCGACCCAGACGACGATCGATCCGGCCAACCTCGGCATCCCCCGTTCGCAGCCGGGCGACCTGCGTGGCGGCGACGCCGAGTTCAACGCCGCGGCGGTCCGCGACCTGCTGCGCGGCAAGACCGGGCCCGTACGCGACGCGGTGCTGCTGAACGCGGCGGCCGGCCTGGTCGCCTACGACGGCCCGGGCGACGACCTGGTCGCCGACCTGCGCGCGGCGTACGCCCGCGCGGCCGAGGCGGTCGACTCGGGCAGGGCCGCGCAGACGCTGGAGCGCTGGATCGAGATCAGCCGCGCGCTCGGCGGCAGGGCCTGACCGCGCTCCTGATCAAAATCGCCTCCACCGCGGGGGGGATCGGGCGTCCGCCGTGATGGGGACGTGCCGGGCTCGGCCCGAGCCGTACCGTGCCCGCCATGATGCGCGTGTTCGCCCTTCGCGTCATCCGCCGCTGGGCCGCGTCGGCCCGCGGCCGGATGACCCTGCTCGCCGCCGGTCTCCGCGGTGCGCCCTCCGCCGGTGTTCGCTCCCGCATGCTCTCCCCGGGACCGGAACGCGGCAGGGGCGGCCGGCCGGTGCGGGCGGCGGACGGGGAGACGGCGGCGCCCGGGCGCACGGTTCACCCCGCAGATGAGGACGACGTCGTCTGGGAACGCCTGCGGATCGCCTCGGAACTGCACGATCTGGTGGCCCACGATCTCAGCGTGATGACGCTGGGAGTGGGAGCGGGCCGCATGATCATGGACAAGGACCCGGAACGGGCGCGGCAGACCTTCCGCGAGGCCGAGGAGTCGGGCCGCCGGGTGCTGTCCGACCTGCGCCGGATGATGGGCCTGCTGCGCATGGACGGGCAGCGCCGCGGCCCCCAGCCGTGCCTGGGTGATCTGCCCGTGCTGCTCGACGACTTCCGCGCGAGCGGGCTCGCCGTCTCGTTCGCGGAGGCCGGCGCCCGGGGGAGCGGCCCCACCCTTGAACTGTCGGCATATCGCATCGTGGAGGAGGCGCTGGGCAACGCCCTGTGGTACGGCATGGCCCGTACGGCGACGGTCACGCTGCGGTGGCTGCCCGCCGTCCTGGAGGTCGTCGTCCACGACGACGGCCTGCCCCGCGACCGGCTCATCGGCACCTGGGAGCGTGCGGCGTTGTTCGGCGGCGCGGTCGCCGCGCACCCGCTCCCCGGCGGGTTCGAGGTCCGGGTCCGGCTGTTGCGCCCCGCCTGAACCGCCGCGCCCTCACGGAGCCCTTCCGCCGCGTGCTTCGTCCGGCCGGACTGCTCGGCCCTCGCCCGGCCGGGCCCCGCCTTGTCTGCCCGGCCTGCCCTGCTCTGCCCGGCCTGCTCTGGCCGGCCTGCCCGGCTGCCCGCTCCGGCTGGCCGGGTGGGATCAGTCCGCGTCGGCGAGGCCGATGGAGAAGGCCGCCTCCAGGTCGTGGCGGGAGTACGTGCGGAAGGCGATGTGCGTCTCGGTGTGGCGCACGCCGGGCACCTTGTTCACGCGGCCGGGCACGACCTCGGCCACCTGCTCGTATCGGCCGACCCGGACCATGGCCAGCAGGTCGAACTCGCCGGTGATCGAGTACACCTCGCTGACGCCCTCGATCTCGGCGATCGCCTCGGCGACCTCGGGGATCCGGTCGACGTCCGCCTTGATGTGGACGATCGCGGTGACCATTCGCGTCTCTCCTGCTGTCTCGCGGCTTCGGCTTGTCGCCCCCGAGACTAGCGTCACCGCAGCGGCCGGCCCTCACGGCGGTCGCTCCGCTGGTGCCGGTAGGCGCGCTCGATGCGCTCCATCAGTCGTCCCGCGCCGTAGGCGGGGAGGCTCCAGGTGCCGTCGACCTGGACGAGACGCACGCCGGGGGAGTCGAGCCAGCGCAGCACGCACTCGGTCTCCTCGGCGCTCGCGGCCGGGGTCGGGCCGGGACCCGGGGCGACCGTCTCCGCCGTGGCGACCAGGGCGTCCACGTACGGAGTGGGATGGGCGCCCCGGGGCATCACCCCGGCCGCGGCGAGCCTGCCGTACCGGATGACGTGGATGTCCCAGCCGCCGTCGAATGCGGGACTGGCGGCGACCATCTGCGGGATGCCGGTCAGCGAACGCAGGCGCTGCATGCGCGCGGCGGTCCTGACATAGACCGCGAGCCGGTCCCGGTCGACGGCCGCCTCCTCATAGCGCTGCTCGGCCGACAGGCGGCTCATCCGCGCCTCCATCGCCGAGAAGACCGCCTCCGCGTCGAGCTCCATCGCGTGCCGGGCGCGGCGGACGTGACGGGCGTAGCTCTCCTCGCTCTCGCCGCCCTCGCAGGGCGCGCCGCAGCGGCCGATCTCGGCGAGCGCGCAGGCGGGCCTCCGCACGCGGGCCGAGAGCCGTTCGGTGCACTGGCGCAGCGGCAGCGCCTCGTGCATGGCCGTCCGCGCGTCGTCGGCCGTGCGGCTGCTGCCGAACGGGCCGAGATAGGCCGCTCCGTCGTCGCGCACCTCCCGGACGACGCTGAGCCGGGGGAAGGGCTCCTCGGTGAGCTTGAGCCATACCGCACGCTCGGGGAAGCGGGACCGCTTGTTGTATCGCGGCTTGGTCGTCCCGATCATCCGCAGCTCGCGGATCTCCGCCTCCAGCGCGGTGGCGCAGACGATCGTCCTGACCCGCTCGGCGATGCCGACCATCTCGCGGATGCGCGAGCGGGTCTCGCTCGCCGTGAAGTAGCTGCGCACGCGATTGCGCAGGTTGGAGCTCTTCCCGATGTAGAGCGCCTCGCCCTTGGCGTCCTCGAAGATGTAGACGCCGGGCGCGCCGGGCACCCCGTCGGCGAGGTGGCGTTTGCGCTGCTGCTCCGGGGTGGGGGCGCGCACGAAGCCGCGCAGGTCCTCCAGCGTGTGCACGCCGAGAGAGCCGACCCGCGCGATCAGGCCGTGCAGCACGTCGACCGTGGCCTTCGCGTCGGCCAGCGCCCGGTGGCAGGGCTCGGTGGAACTGCGGAAGACTCGCGCGAGGGTGGCGAGCTTGCAGTTGGGGGTCTCGTCGCGGGTCAGCACCCGGCGGGCGAGATCGGCCGTGTCCACCACGGGATTGACCGGAGGCGGGTAGCCGTTCACCTGGCACGCCGCCTTCACGAACGACATGTCGAACGGCGCGTTGTGCGCCACCAGCGCCGCCCCGGCGATGAACTCCAGGAAGCTCGGCAGCACCTCGGAGAACTTCGGCGCGGCCACGACCATCGCGTCCGTGATGCCGGTCAGCACGGAGATGAACGGCGGGATCGGGCCGCCGGGATCGACCAGCGTGGCGAACTCGCCGATCACCTCGCCGCCGCGCACCTTCACGGCGCCGATCTCCGTGACGGCGTGCTCCGCGGCCGACCCGCCGGTGGTCTCCAGGTCGAAGACGACGAACGTCACCTCCCGCAGGGGAGTTCCGAGCTCGTCCAGCGTGCCCTGTACCGCATCCACGCCCATGACCATAGAGATTCCGACCGACAATTGCCGTACCGGCCCCATGCGATGGCAAAGGAAGTGCAAGGTGAGGAGCTACGCGGAGGCCGCTCCGGCGCGCCACTCGCGGGCCAGCATCGCGTAGACCAGCTCGTCGCTCCACGCGCCGGCGAAGAACTCGTTCTCCACCAGGCGGGCCTCCAGGCGCATGCCGAGCCGCTCCATGAGGCGGGCCGAGGGAGTGTTGCGCGCGTCGCAGTTGCCGTGGATCCGGTGCAGCCCGAGACCCTCGAACCCGATCCGCAGGATCTCGCGGGCCGCCTCGGTGGCCAGGCCGCGGCCTTGGTAGGCCGGGTTGAAGACGAAGCCGATCTCGCCCTGGCGGTGCTCGCGGCTACGCAGGAACAGCGTGAGATCCCCGATCACGGGCCCTCCGTCGCCCAGTGCGGCGGCCACGCTGAGCACGTCGCCGTCCTCCCCGGGCGACGCGCAGGCGATCTTCCGGTCGAGGGCGGTCTTCGTCTCCTCTCGCGTACGGGCGTCCCAGTAGAGATACCTGGTCACCTCGGGCAGGGAGTGGAAGGCGTGGAGATCGTCGAGGTCGGCCTCGGTGAAGGGGCGAAGGACCAGCCGGGAGGTCGTGATGGGATACGGCGGGGTGTACACGCCGCAGAGCGTAGGGACGAAGCCCGGCCCCCGCCAGGGGGTTTGCGGCCGGTGCCCCGCCCCGCGGTCCGGGCGCGCGGGTCCGTACGGGCGCCGGGCCGCGGTGACAGATCATGAACGCGACGTGGACACGGTGCGACGGCCGTACCCTTGAAAGAAGACAGGAACATGGGAGTGTCTCGCAGATCTTGCCGTGTGAGGGCGGCCTGGTGGGCGCGCCGCGTGCCTCGTGCCTCGCGGACGGCGGGCATCGGGACGTTCTCGCACTCGGGGGCGACAGCACCGCGAGGCGCCGCCGGGGCGACCGCAGTGGGCAGAAGATCTGTAGGACACGGCCGAGGAGCGACGAGATGAGTTCAGCCGGAGAAGGCCTGTCTCGTCCGTTGCCCGAGCAGGTCCGCTTACACGTGGTGGAGGTCGCGGCGCAGGTGCTGGGCTCGATGCCCGCCGCGGCCGTGCCGCCGCCGTTGCGCAACATCGCCAAGTTCGACCCGCGCAAGCGCGCCCGCCTCGGCAGCGCTCCGATCGCGGCCCAGCTGGAGAACGACAAGGAGTTCCGCGAGCGGGTGGCCGAGACGGTGGAGACCGCCTGGCCCGAGCTGGTGGGGAGCCTCGCCGAGGGCACGGTGCCCCCCGCGGCCGAGCCGGTGCTGGTCGCGGCGGCGGCGTACCTGACCCGCCCGCCCGGCTGGCCGGAGCTGGTCGAGCAGGCGCGGGCCGACCTGGAGCAGGCCGCGGCGGCGGGCACTCAGCGGGAGCAGGCGGAGACGCGGCTGCGCGAGCAGCTCGCGGCGCAGCGTGCCTCCGCCAAGGAGGAGATCGACCGGGTGCGCGAGCAGCTCAAAGCGGCCCGCGCGGAGAACTCCGACCTGCGGCGCAAGCTGCACGACGCCCGTGAGCGGGTCAAGGCCGCCGAGGCCAGGGCGGCGGAGCTGGAGGCCGAGACGGCCGAGGCGCGGGCCAAGGCCGCGAACGCCAACGGCGCGGCGGAGACCGAGCTGCGCAGGCTCAGGGATCGCCTGGCGGACGCCGAGCGCCAGCTGGAGACCAGCCGCAGGGCCGCCCGCGAGGGCCGCAGCATCGAGGACGCCCGGGTGCGGGTGCTGCTGGACGCGCTCCAGGACGCCGCCGCGGGGCTGCGCAAGGAGCTCGGGCTGCCCACGACGATCAGCAGGCCGGCCGACTACGTGAACGCGGTGGTGCCGGGCGAGCCGGGGGTGACGGCCGTGCCCGCGCGGGCGCTGGCCAACGACGACCCCCAGCTCCTCGACCAGCTTCTGGCCATCCCCCATCTGCACCTGGTTGTGGACGGCTACAACGTGACCAAGACCGGTTACCCGTCGCTGACCCTCGCCGACCAGCGGGCCCGGCTGCTGACCGGGCTCGGCGGGCTCGCCGTGCAGACGCGGGCGGAGGTGACCTGCGTCTTCGACGGCGCCGAGCTGAACGGGCCCGTCCAGGTGTCCGCGCCCCGCGGGGTGCGGGTGGTGTTCAGCCCGCCCGGGGAGATCGCCGACGACCTCATCCGCACGCTGGTGCGGGCGGAGCCGCCGGGGCGGGCCATCGCGGTGGTCTCCTCCGACCGGGAGGTGGCCGAGTCGGTGCGCCGCATGGGCGCCCGGCCGGTGCCCTCGCTCCTCCTGCTGCGCCGGCTCGGCCGAGGCTGAACGACGTGCGCACGCTCCGCTCCGGCGTCGTCGCCGCGCGTGATGACCGCCGCGAATACCTGCGAATAGGTTGAGACTTCATGATCGCCTAGATAGAGTCGCGCCGCAGGTTTCGTTGATCCAAGAGGGGGCTCAGTGCGAGGGCGTGTGCCGGTGGCCGCCGGTTTGGCCACGGTGGTCCTGCTGACGCCGGTGACGGGCGCGCAGGCGGATCCGAAGCCCACGGTCGCGCAGGCCAAGGCGAAGCTGAGCAAGCTCAACAAGCAGGCCGACACACTCGTGGACCGCTACAACGCGGCCAGCGAGAAGTGGAAGAAGGCGAGGGAGAAGTACCTCGCGATCAACGGCGACTACAAGAAGCAGAACGTCCGGGTGGAGGCGCTCCGCTCCGGGCTGGTCACGATGGCCGTCAACAGCTACCAGGTCGGCGACATGGGGTCGTTGGGCGGCGTCTTCTCCGGCGGCGACCCCGACTCGATGCTCAGCGGCCTCGCGACGCTCAACCACATCTCCGCCGAGCGTGCCGGGCGGCTCAAGGAGTACGAGAGCGCCATCAAGGACCTCAAGGACCGCCGCGACCGCAGCAAGGCGCTCTACAAGGAGGCCACTGACGTCAGGGGTGAGCTCGCCGACGAGAAGGAGAAGGTCGACAAGCTCGTCAGGGAGCAGATGAAGCTCCTGCGCTCACTCGGGACGTTCAACCCCGGCAACCCCAACAGCCCCGGCGTCGTCTACACCGGGCCCGCGTCCGGCAACGCGCTCGCGGCTCTCCAGTTCGCCTACAAGCAGGTCGGCAAGCCGTACCGCTACGGGGGCACCGGACCGGACGGATGGGACTGCTCAGGGCTCGTGCAGGGCGCCTGGGCGGCGGCCGGGGTGACCCTGCCCCGGACCAGCTACGAGCAGTGGGCCTGGGGGGCGAGCCGCCGGGTCTCGCTGGACGAGCTCCAGCCGGGAGACCTGCTCTGGCATGCCGGGTACGGGCATGTCGGCATCTACGCCGGTGACGGCAAGGTCGTCCACGCTCCGCAGACCGGCGATGTTGTGAAGATTGTCACACTTGCCGAGTATCACGCGATCGGCGCCGTCCGCCCCTGACGTCCGCGACTTCTGTGCTTTTTGTGGCTGCTGTGACCGGATTCGCCGCCCGTTGCCAGGATTGTGAGCAGAGTCACATTTAGCCCTTTCGCGCTGCGGGTACGCTGCCGTTTCTTCTTGGTGACCTTCGTTATCCGATCTTTATGCGACGGGAGGGCTTTGCCGAACGCGGCGGGTCCTCGGTAGCTTCTGGGCCGCGGCGAGCACGCCTCGCCGTCGCGAGCCCGGTCCGGCCGGCCGGTCGCGCAGTCATCCACCGTCATCGGCGCCCTTCACCACTCTCCCCTTCGCGGGATCCCCCCGGCGCCGGTGGCATGCCGAGTCCGTGCAGTCAGGAGGCACGGAGCCGGGGAACCATCGACCTTCACCGAAGGTCCGGGGTGAATCGGCGCGTCGCGCGCCGTAGGGCGACTTCCCCGCCCGAACCCGTCAGCTAACCCGGTAGGCGTGAGCGGAAGACCCGAGGAGAGATCCTGTCTACCACCCCCGCTAGTCTGTCCCGTCTTGCCCGAATTGCCCTTGGAGGTGCCGCTTTGACGGCATCCGTAGGGGTCGCCGGTGCGCAGCCGGCGGCGGCCGACACGGTGACGGTCACGGTCGTCAAGACGGACACAGCGGCGAAGACCGCCGCGAAGACGACCACGAAGGCGAGCACCGGCACCACCGCTCGCAAGGCCGCCGTGAAGAAGCAGCAGACCAGGAAACGCGCCGCCAAGCGGAAGATCGGCAGGGGCGTGCTCCAGCAGGTCAAGGCCGAGCGCGCGGTCAAGGCCGCCAAGAAGCAGATCGGAGACCCCTACCGCTACGGCGCCACGGGACCGGGCGCGTTCGACTGCTCGGGCCTGGTCCAGTACGCCTGGCGCCAGGCGGGCGTACGGCTGCCGCGCACGACGTGGTCCATCCGCAGCGCGGTCAGGAAGAAGGTGTCCTGGGGTCACTTCGAGCCCGGTGACCTGATCTTCACGAGCGGCGGCGGCCACGTCGGCATGTACGTCGGGCACGGCAAGATGATCCACGCTCCGCACACCGGCACGCGGGTCCGGATCGACAAGCTGGACGCCTACCGGAGGAGCACCTTCGTCGGTGCCGTCCGTCCGGGCGTCTGACGGGCACCGGTCACCAGCCCCCTCGACCGGCGCCGTCCCTACGGCCCCGCCCACCTCGCCGAGGTGGGCGGGGCCGTGACATGTGCTGGTTAGCATGCACGGCGTGACTCCTCCATCCCCTGAAGGGGACGGTCTCCCGCCGTGTCCGGCTGAGATGTCCCCCTGCCGGATGGACCCGGCAGTCCCCTCGCCAGAGCGGACGGCTCCGCGGACGGCGACCGGCGAGGTCTCCGCGGTGCCCGGGAGCGTGGCGGCGCCTGCGCGGGCCGATCGGCGCCACGCCGCAAACCCGCCCCACAGGTTCCGTCTCCGCCGCACGGCGGCCGTCGCCGTCGCGCTGGCCGTGCTGCTGGCCGGGCCTGCCGCCGCGGCCCCGCCCGACCCGCTGCGTCCCCTGCTGACGCGTGCCCGCGCCGCCGTGCGGGAGCATCCGGACATGTGGACCGGCGCCTCCGTCGTCCGCGGCGAGCGCGTCGTCGTCGTCGGGTCGCCCGGGTCGCTGGTCGCCGGGATCGCCGCGCTGGCCGGCGAGGCGGACCGTACGGTGACGAGGGTCTGGGGAGGACACGGCCGAGGACACGAGGGCGCGGTGGTCCTCGTGCCGCGCACCGAGGAGCAGGCGGCCGTGCTGGCCTCGCCGGCGAAGGTGGACGATCTGGCGGCCGTCGCCACGGCCGGCCGGGTGATCGTGCAGCCTGCCGCGTTCGCCCGCCTGACCGCGACCGGCCGTCTGGTCGTCGTGACCCACGAGCTGACGCACGTCGCGACCGCCGGCCCCCGCGCCGTGCCGATGTGGCTCATGGAGGGCTTCGCCGACTATGTCGGCTATCTGGACAGCGGCCTGCCGGTCCGGACGATCGCCGCCGAGCTGGCCGCCGACGTGGCCGCGGGGAAGGCGGCGCTGCACGGTCTGCCGGGGCCCGCCGACTTCGCCGCCAGGCCCGCCCAGGCGTATGAGGAGGCGTGGCTGGCCTGCCGCTACATCGCCGTCCGGTTCGGCGAGCGGAGCCTGGTCGCGCTCTACCGCGCCGCGTCGCGCGAGGAGATCGGCGCGGCCCTGCGGGAAGTGCTCGGGCTGACCGCCGAAGGCCTGACCCGCGAATGGCGGACCTACACGCGCGAGCAGCTCGCCCCGTCCTGATCACCACAGGGCGTCTTCACAGGGCGACGGCGAGGCCACGGCTGCGACAATGCGTTCTCGGGCGGCGCGCGGGCGGACCGCCCGGCCACGCCGGCAGCGGGGGTGAGGATGACGAAGCGGACGCTGATCATCACGAACGACTTCCCGCCCAGACCGGGCGGCATCCAGGCGTTCGTGCACGGCCTCGCCTCGCGCAGGCCGCCCGGCTCCGTGGTCGTGTACGCCCCGTGCTGGAAGGGCTGCGAGGAGTTCGACGCCCGCCAGCCGTACGAGGTGGTCCGTCATCCCTCCTCGCTGATGCTGCCGACGCGCTCGGTGGCGAGCAGGGCGGCGGCGCTGGTCGAGGACGGCGCGACCGTCGTCTTCGGCGCGGCGGCGCCGCTGGGGCTGCTCGCCCCCGCCCTGCGCGCCGCCGGCGCGGGCCGGATCGTCATGCTCACCCACGGGCACGAGGCGTCGTGGGCCCGCCTGCCGGGGGCGCGCGCCCTGCTGGGCCGCATCGGCGCGGGGGCCGACGTCGTGACCTATCTCGGCGAGTACACCCGCCGCCGGATCGCGCGGGCCGTTCCCGCATCCAGGCTGGTACGGCTCGCGCCGGGGGTGGACACCACAGCCTTCCGCCCGGGAGCGGGCGGCGACCGGGTCCGCGCGTCGCTCGGCCTGGGAGACCGCCCGGTCGTCGTGTGCGTCTCGCGGCTGGTGCCGCGCAAGGGCCAGGACGTGCTGCTGCGGGCCTGGCCGCTCGTCCTGCGGCGCGTACCCGGCGCGGCCCTGCTCCTGGTCGGCGGCGGCCCGTCACGACGGTCGCTGGAGCGGACGGTCGCCCGGGCCGGCCTGCGCGGCTCGGTGGTCGTCACCGGGTCCGTCCCCTGGGCGTCCCTCCCGGCCTACTACGACGCGGGCGACGTGTTCGCCATGCCCTGCCGCAGCAGGTTCGGGGGCCTGGACGTCGAGGGCCTCGGCATCGTCTATCTGGAGGCGTCGGCCACCGGGCTGCCGGTGGTCGCCGGGTCCTCCGGAGGCGCCCCCGACGCCGTACGGCACGGCGAGACGGGCCTGGTGGTCGACGGCACGTCGCACACGGCGGTGGCCCGGGCGCTGTGCGATCTGCTGGCCGACCCGGCCCGCGCCCGGGCGATGGGTGAGCGGGGCCGGGCCTGGATCGAGGAGGAGTGGCGCTGGGACCTCGTCGCGACCCGGTTCGCCGCACTGCTTTGACTTCGTTTCCCGGCTGCAGGACGGGGCTTCCTCCGGAGGATTCGGTGAAGGAAGGCCGCCTCAGCCGGTGAACACCTCCACCAGCAGGAAGCCGTTCAGCGCGCTGATCACGGCGGCGACGACGACGCCGGCGACGGTGGTGAGGCGGCGGTTGACGAGGTCGCCCATCAGCTTCCTGCTGCCGGTGAACGCCACGAGCGGCACCAGGGCGAACGGGATGCCGAACGACAGCGCGACCTGACTCAGGACGAGCGCCCGGGTGGGATCCACCCCTGCGACCAGGACCGCCATGGCCGGGATGATCGTGACCAAACGCCGCGCCAGGAGCGGCACGCTGCGGCGCAGGAACCCGGCCATGATCACCTGCCCGGCGTAGGTCCCCACGCTGGAGGAGGCCAGTCCGGAGGCGAGCAGGGCGAGCGCGAACGCGACGGCCGCCCCGGGGCCGAGGACCTGCCCGAGGCCGGCGTGGATGGCCTGCAGGCTGCCGGGATCGCCGCCTCCGAACGTGGCGGCGGCCACGGTCAGCATCGCCATGTTCACCAGCCCGGCGGTGCCGAGGGCGACGGCGATGTCCATCCGGCTGGCGCGCACGGCCTCCCTGCGCGCCGCCTCCCCGTGCCCGCCCTGGTGCTGGGTGAGGGCCGAGTGCAGGTAGACGACGTGGGGCATGACGGTCGCCCCGATGATCCCGGTGGCCAGCAGCAGGCTGTCGGTGCCGGTCAGGCGGGGCACGAAACCGCCCGCCACACCCGCGAGCGATCCCGACAGCAGCACCTGGTAGGCGAAACCGGCCAGGACCACGGCGAGCATCGCCGTGACGGTCGCCTCGAACCTGCGCCGCCCGCGCGGCGCGAGCATCAGCAGCAGCGAGGAGACGACGGCCGTGATCGCGGCGGCGGGCAGCAGCGGCACACCGAACAGCAGGTTCAGGGCGATCGCGCCGCCGATGAACTCGGCCAGGTCGGTGGCGGCGGCGACCAGCTCGGCCTGCACCCACAGCGGCAGGCTCACCCGGCGCGGCAGGGTGTCCCGGCACAGCTCCGGAAGGTTGCGGCCGGTGGCGATGCCGAGCTTGGCCGACAGCGCCTGCACGAACATGGCCAGCACGTTCGCGACGGCGATCACCCACAGCAGCATGGTGCCGTACTGGGCGCCGCCCGACATGTTGGTCGCGAAGTTGCCGGGATCGACGTACGCCACGGAGACGACGAAGGCGGGGCCGCACAGGCTGGCCAGCCGCGCCAGGCGGCCCGGCGACGACCGCCGCGCGGCGGGATCCGCGGTGGTGGGAACGGCGGCGGCGGGATCGGCGGGCGCGGGCCCGTTCACGGGACGGCGGGAGTCGAGCACGAAAGCCTCACAGGAAACAGGTCTGGACGGGAGGCGGCGGCCTCGCGGCATGGCGGTCGCGGCCCGCCATGCCGGGGCGTGGCGCGGTGCGGCCCACACCGGGGTGGCGCGGCGCGGTGCCGCGGGCCGACGATCGGCGTGGTCATCGGGGCAGGCGGTCGTGGAACAAGCGCCCCGCCGGGGCGGCCTTCAGGCCCACCGGGCGGGGTACGCGGGCCCGTGGGGGCTCCGGGGGTGCGATGAGCGGCCGGAGCGGAGGGCCGGTGCCCGACCGGCCTCCGCGTTCGCTCGCGCCTCGGCGGAGCCGGTCAGGTGAGCTTGTCCTTGAGCTTCCCCACGGGCCCCACCTCGGTGCCGAGGGCGGGACTCTTCGGCTCGCCCATGCTGCCGTCGTAGGTGTCGTACAGCTTCGGGTCCGGCGGCGGGGCCATGGCGGGATCCCCGAGCGGCTCGGGGTTGAGGAGATAGGCGAACTGGTGGCGGCCGTCGGGCTGCGGCCCGCTCGCCCAGCCGCCCGCCTGGGCCTCGGTGCCGTCGGACAGGTCCCAGATCGTCTCCGCGTGCTCGGCGTGCTCCTCGTCGAACAGCGCGTTGGGCACCACGACGTCCTCTAGGCCGTCCGTCCGCAGTTCCTCGATGGCCTTCAGCCACAGGTTCTGGTGCAGGGTGTCACGGGCGAGGTTGAACTTCAGCATGTCCTTCACGCCCCGGTCGTCGGTCATGTGGTACAGCCGGGCGGTCTGCAGCCTGCCGTGCGCCTCGGCGGCGACGTTCGCCTGGAAGTCCGCGAGCAGGTTGCCGCTCGCGACGATGTAGCGGCCGTTCCAGGGGTACCCGTTGCTGTCGGCCGGCAGGGGCCCGCCCCCGGCCACGATCGCCTGCTGCGGGTCCATTCCCCCGAGCACCGCGCCGAGCACGGGGTCGGCGGTGGCCATCTTCGTGACCGCGGTCGAGGGCGCGCCTTCGAGGAGGCGGGCGACCATCGTGGCGAGCATCTCGACGTGCCCGATCTCCTCGGTCGCGATGTCCATGATCAGGTCTTTGTACTTGCCGGGCATGCGGCAGTTCCAGCCCTGGAACAGGTACTGCATGGTGACCGTCATCTCGCCGAAGGCGCCGCCGATGAGCTCCTGGAGCTTGCGCGCGTACACGGGGTCGGGCTTTTCTGGCCGGGCCTCGAACTGCAGGCGACGGTTGTGCCGGAACATATGACTCCTTGCGTAGGAAACCACAGGGAGCCGCAGGCCTTAAGCGGGCGGCGCGACCCCGCTGGTACGTTTGGTGGGGGGTCACGCATAAATCCCAACACGTGGCGCAACGGGACCACAGGAGCGACACCTAACGAAGGGCCCAATGGATGGACAGGTGCCTGCCCACGCCTCGATTGCGCGCGAACAACCCGCTGTTCGCCCATAGCGGGTGGTGGGAAGGACCGGAGCTTCCGGCGGCGCCGGACGTGAGGCCCGGCGCCGCCGCCGGGTCAGTCGAGCTTCACGGAGCCGCCCGTGGCAGGTGTGCTCGACTGCGCGCTCGTCCGGCCGGTGAGCTCCTCAGGGAGACGCTGTGGCGCGACCCGTCCTGGAGGATCGTCGTGACGCTCTTGACGACGTTCTCGGCGTGGGAGGGGTGGACGCGACGCTCGACGAACCGCAGTAACGCGGCATATGTCTGCTCGTAGATGTGGGCGAAGCGCTGGGCGCGCGGTGGTCCGGTGTCGGTGTCGTTCATGCCTGCGTCATGTCCGGCAGGCCCACAGGTGTGTCGCGAGCTTCCGGCCGGCGCAGTGACGTCTCGGTACGGGCCGGGGAGCAGGCTTCGGTGTGGGGTTGCTCCGGTACTTCGGCCGGCGCCGGGCGCCGGGCGACCAGGCGCCTGGCCAGTGGCCGGGCTCGTGACGGGGGTGTCAGGGTTTGCGGCCGATGCCGCCGGCGACGCAGATGCCGCCGAGGTCGAGGGGGTAGGACACGGGCTCCTCGGGGCGCCACTCCGGGACGTGCACCACGCCGGGCTCGACCAGGTCGAGGCCGTCGAAGAACCGCACGATCTCGGGCATGTCCCTGGCCCGTCCGGTGCCGAGCATCTGCAGCAGCACCGCCTCCAGCTCGCGCATCTCCGGCGCGCAGGAGCAGAAGTGGGTGAGCTGCATGCAGCTGCCCGGGGCCAGGCGCGCCTTGTAGGCGTTCACGAGGCCCTGCGGGTCCTCCGCGTCGGCGAGATGGTGGACCACGGCCACCAGCAGCAGGCCGACGGGACGGGAGAAGTCGAGGAAGCTTTCGACCGCGGGATGGCTGAGGATCACCTCAGGCTCGCGCAGGTCCGCGGTGATCACGCGCGTGCGCTCGTCGGTCTGCAGGATCGCCCGCGCGTGGGCCAGCACGATGGGGTCGTTGTCGACGTAGACGACCTTCGCGGCGGGGTCGATCCGCTGCGCGACCGAGTGGGTGTTGTCCATCGTGGGCAGGCCCGAGCCGATGTCCAGGAACTGGTCGATGCCCTGCTCCGCCATGTACTTCACGCCGCGGAACAGCATGGCGCGGTTGTTGCGGGCGCCCTCGCCGCGGTCGGGGAAGTGCCGCATGCCCTCCATGGCGACCGCGCGGTCGACGGCGAAGTTGTCCTTGCCGCCCAGGAACGCGTCGTAGACCCGCGCGATGCTGGGCTTGGTCGTGTCGATCTCCGGGGGGAGGTAGTCGGGATCGCGGTGCGCCCAGTTCCAGCTGCCGACCCTGTCGCCCATCGCCCGCCCTTCTCCAGTCCTTGATCACGGATTGCGTCTGGAGCATAACCAAGGGAACCGCAACGTTGCGGATTCGCTGCGATATTTTCGGCGACGAGCGTCGAAGGAAGCCGTCCGACCAGCTCGCTTGGTTCGGCACAGACGAAGAATCCGGTGTTCAGCACTGCCGTGTGTGAAATTTACACAGGCCCGGCCCACCGAAACCTTTCGTCCTCCGACTCCTCGTGGAGAGTCAGCCGCCGTATAGTTCGTCGATCTGCTTGGCGAAGTCGCGGGCGACGACGTGCCGCTTGATCGACTGCTTCGGCGTGACGTGGCCGGTCTCCTCGCTCAGCTCGATGTCGAGGATGCTGAACTTCTTGATCTGCTCGGCCTTGGAGACCATCCGGTTGGCGTCGTCCACGGCCTGCTGCACCTCGGCGAGGACCGCAGGGTCGGAGCAGAGCTCGGCCATGGAGGCGCCGGCTCGGCCGTTGGCCTGCTTCCACTGCTCCATCGCCTCGTGGTCGAGTGTGACGATCGCCCCGATGAACGGCCTGTCGTCACCGACGACCATGACCTGGCTGATCAGGCGGTGCGCGCGGATGGCGTCCTCGAGGGGCGCCGGTGCCACGTTCTTGCCGCCGGCGGTGACGAGGATCTCCTTCTTGCGGCCGGTGATGCTCAGGTAGCCGTCGTCGTCGAGGCGGCCGACGTCCCCGGTGTGGAACCAGCCCTCGGGGTCGATCGCCTCCTTGGTGGCGCGCTCGTTGTTCCAGTAACCGTCGAAGACGTGGCGGCCCTTCACCAGGACCTCGCCGTCGTCGGCGATGCGGATGCTCACGCCGGGGAACGGCTTGCCGACCGTGCCGATCTTGTTGGCGCCCGGGATGTTGACGGTCGAGGGCGCGCTGGTCTCGGTCAGCCCCCAGCCCTCGAACACCTCGATGCCCACACCACGGAAGAAGTGGCCGAGCCGCTCGCCGAGGGCCGAGCCGCCGGAGACCGCCGCCGTCAGCGCGCCGCCCGTGGCCGCCCGCAGCTTGCCGTACACGAGTTTGTCGAAGACCGCGTGCTTGAGCCGGGCGCCGAGGCCCGCCCCGCCGGAGCTCTCGGCCTTGCTCCACTCGATCGCGGCCCGTACGGCGGCGTGGAAGATCTTGCCCTTGCCCTCGTCCGTGGCCTTCTGCTCGGCGGCGTTGTAGACCTTCTCGAACACGCGCGGCACGCCAAGCAGGAACGTGGGCTTGAACTCCCGCAGGTCGGGGGCCACGTTCTTCATGTTCGGGCTGTGCGCGAGCACCGTGCCGGTCTCGATCAGGACGACCTGGATGAGCCGGGCGAAGCTGTGCGCCAGCGGGAGGAAGAGGAGCGCGGCCCGGCCCTCCACGTCGAACAGCATCTCCAGCGGCCCGAGGGAGACGTTGCGCGCGGTGAACAGCAGGTTGTCGTGGGTGAGGCGGCAGCCCTTCGGCATGCCGGTCGTGCCGGAAGTGTAGATGATCGTGGCGAGGTCGCGCCCGCCCCGGCTCGCCCTGCGCTCGGCGAGCGTGTCGCCGGTCACCTCCGCGCCGAGCCGCTCCAGCTCGGCGAATCCGCCGCCGTCGATCCGCCACAGCAGCGGCAGATCGGGCGCGGCCTCGCGTACGGTCTCCTCGTGGGCGGCCTGCTCGACGATCGCGGCCTTGGTGCCGCTGTCGCTGAGGATCCACTTCACCTGGTCGGCGGAGGAGGTCTCGTAGACCGGCACCCCGACCGCGCCCGCCGCCCAGATGGCGTAGTCCGCGACCGTCCACTCGTACCGGGTGCGCGACATCAGGGCGACCCGGTCGCCGGGCTCGATCCCGGCGGCGATCAGGCCCTTGGCGACGGCCGCCACCTGATCCCTGAACTGGGCCGCGGTGACCGGTGTCCACGGCGTGCCCGGAGCCTCGCCCTCCTTGCGGCGGATGACGACGGCGTCCGGCTCGTCCACGCCGCGCTGGAACACCACGTCGGTGCAGTTCGCGGACGGAGGCACGTCCACCAGCACGGGAACGCTGAACTCGCGCACGGGTCACTCCTTCGCGCACGGCCGCGCGGTCCCCGGAGCGCAGGGCAGGGGCCGCGTTGCGGGCATGACTCTTTGTGTGTCACTGGACGCTACCGCGCGATGTTACGCGTGGGTAGATTCGTCACCCAGGCGTTATCCAGGGACAAATCGACGCTATCAGTGTCCCCGAGACGCCGGGTCCGACACCTTTCCGTGACCCAAGCGGTTGCTAGGTAAAGCGGCCGTTACCATGTCGGCATGCGCATCCACGTGGTCAGCGACGTCCACGGCCGGGCCGACGCGCTCGCCCGCGCGGGCGACGGGGCCGACGCCCTGATCTGCCTCGGCGACCTGCTCCTCTTCATCGACTACGCCGACCATTCACAGGGCATCTTCCCCGACCTGTTCGGCCCGGAGAGGGCGAGCGAGTACGTGGACCTGCGCGCGGCGGGCCGCTTCGACGAGGCGCGGGAACTGTCCGCCGGCCTGTGGGCCTCCCTCGACGGAGACCCCCGCGATCTCATGGAGGCCGCGGTCCGGCGCCAGTACGAGGAGATCTTCTCCGCCATGCCGACGCCGGCCTACCTCACGTACGGCAACGTGGACCTGCCGCGCCTGTGGGCCGACCACCTGCGGCCAGGGCAGCGGGTCCTGGACGGCGAGATCGTCGAGATCGGCGGACTGACCTTCGGGTTCGTCGGCGGCGGCCTGCGCACGAAGTACCGCACGCCGTACGAGATCGACGACGAGGAGTACGCGCGCAAGGTCGAGGCGGTGGGCGAGGTGGACGTGTTGTGCTGCCACATCCCGCCCGCCATCCCCGACCTGCTTTACGACGTGGTGGCCCGGCGGTTCGAAAGGGGGAGCGAGGCCACGCTGGAGGCGATCAGGAGGACGCAGCCGCGCTTGGCGTTGTTCGGTCACGTTCACCAGCCGCTGGTCAGCCGCACCCGTGTCGGCCGCACGGAATGCGTCAACGTCGGCCACTTCCGCGGCAGCGGCACGCCTTTCGCCCTGGAATGGTGAAGTACGGTTGGCGCATGGCTGATCGCACTTCGTCGAGCATCACGATCGGCGCCGGCCGGTCGACAATAATGGCCGTCATCGCCGACTTCCCGTCCTATCCGGAGTGGGCCGGTCAGGTGAAGAAGGCCGAGGTCCTGGAGACCGGCGAGGACGGCCGTGCCTCCCGGGTCCGCTTCGTCCTCGACGCCGGCGTGATCAGCGACGAGTACGTCCTCGGCTACGACTGGGACGACGACGCGGGCGTGAGCTGGCGGATGGTCGAGACCGGGAAGATGCTCTCGGGCCTGACCGGCAGTTACCGCCTGGCCGAGAACGGCGGCGGCACCGAGGTCACCTACGACCTCGCCGTGGACCTGAAGGTCCCGATGATCGGCATGATCAAGCGCAAGGCCGAGAAGGTCATCGTCGACACCGCGCTGAAGGGGCTCAAGCGGCGCGTCGAGAGCCGATGAGGACCCTCCTCTTCACGGGGAAGGGCGGGGTCGGCAAGACCACGGCCGCCGCCGCGACCGCGACGCTCGCCGCCGAGCGCGGCAACAAGACTCTGGTCGTCTCCACCGACACGGCGCACTCGCTCGCCGACGCGCTCGGCGTGCCGCCCTCGGCCGAGCCGGTCGAGGCCGCCCCCGGCCTGCACCTGCAGCAGGTGGACACCCAGAAGTCGCTGGAGCGGCACTGGGGCGAGTTACGCGACTACGCCGGGAACGTGCTGGCGGAGCTCGGCCTCGACGAGGTCACCGCCGAGGAGATCACCGTACTGCCCGGCGCCGAGGAGATCCTCGCGCTGCTCGAACTGCGCGAGCAGGCCCGCACCGGCCGCTGGGACGTGATCGTCGTCGACTGCGCGCCGACCGCCGAGACGCTGCGCCTGCTCGCCCTGCCCGAGGCGCTCGACTGGCACGTCAACCGGCTGCTCCCGGCGGGCAGGCGGATGCTCAGGGCGTTGTCGCCGGTCATCCGGCATGTCGCCAAGGTGAGTGTGCCCGAGGGCCAGGTCGTCTCGGCGGGGGAGCGGCTGCACCGGGGCCTGCTCGAGGTGCGCGCGCTGCTCACCGGCGACGACGCGTCCGTGCGGCTCGTGCTGACCCCCGAGGCCGTGGTCGTCGCCGAGGCCCGCCGTACGCTCACCTCTCTCAGCCTGTACGGCTACCGCGTCGACGCGGTGATCGCCAACCGGGTCTTTCCGGCGGAGGGCGCCGACGAGTGGCGGCTGGGCTGGGTGGAGGCCCAGGCCAGGCAGCTCGCCACGGTGCACGAGTCGTTCGCGCCGCTGCCCGTGCTCACGGCTCCCTACCTTCCGGCGGAGCCGGTGGGGACCGCCGCCCTCGCGGGGCTCGCCGCGCGGATGTACGCGGACCGGGACCCCTTCGCGCGCCCGGACGTCGAGCCGCCGCTGAGGTTCACCGCGGACGAGCTGGCCCTGTCGCTGCCGCTCGCCGACCGCGACGACCTCGACCTCGCCCGCAAGGGGGACGAGATCATCGTCACCGCCGGGTCCTACCGGCGCGTCATCGCCCTGCCCGCCGCCCTCGCCCGCCGTGAGATCTCCTCGGCCGCGCTCCGGAACGGCCGGCTCCGGGTACGGTTCGAGGCAGGAGGGGCGATATGACGGATTCCAACGACACCACCCCGCGCAGCCAGGACCCGCTCGGGTCGGCCGCGGAGGAGGCGATGAAGCTGCTGGACGCCGTACAACGGCGGATGGGCCGAGAGTTCGGCAAGGGCCTGGTGAAGGGCGGCGTGAGCGGCTTCGGGTCCGCGTTCGGCGCAACCGGCGCGGGCGGCCGGGGTGACGACGTGTGGAGCGAGGCCGTCTCCGAGGACCACGACGAGTACGTCTGCCGGGCCTGCCCGGTGTGCCGGGTCATCGCCGCGCGCCGCGAGGCCGGAGGCGACGTCACCGGCCATCTGATCGCGGCGGGCGGGGAGCTCTTCGCGGCCTTCCGGCAGGCGGTCGACGCCCTGCAGCGGCCCCCGGCGAGCGGCAGGGCGCACCCGGCCGGGGAACGGCGGTCCGGTGAGCCGAAGGTGGAGCACATCGACCTGGGCTGACGCCCAGGTTGAAAGCGGGCGACGGCGGGATTGCCACAACCCGGCTCGATCGGCTTCAATCGGCGCGGCGTGATGCCTCGTGTGAAACCGGCTCCGGCGGAAGCGGCTCGTGTGAACGACGCTCCGGTGGAAGCGGCTCGTGCGGAAGCGGTTCCTGTGGAAGCGGCTCGTGTTGAAGCGGATCGGGCGGAAGGAAGACAGCATGGCGCTGACCATCGGCGTGGACGTGGGCGGTACCAAGATCGCGTATGGTGTCGTCGGCGAGGACGGCGCCATACTCGAGCGTGGTCTGCGGCACAGCCCGGCGGGCAGCCCGGAGAAGATGGCGCTCACGATCGCCGACGCGGTGGCCGAGCTCGCGGCCCGGCACGAGGTCGAGGCGGTCGGCATCGGCGCGGCGGGCTTCGTCGACGAGACCCGCTCGGTCATCCGCTTCGCCCCCAACCTCGCCTGGCGCGAGGAGCCGCTGCGCGAGAAGGTGGGCGAGCTGGTCGGCCTGCCGGTCGTCGTCGAGAACGACGCCAACGCCATGGCCTGGGGTGAGTACCGCTTCGGCGCGGGCCGGGGCGAGAGCCACGTCGTGTGCGTGACCGTGGGCACGGGCATCGGCGGCGGCATCGTGCTGGGCGGCGAGCTCTACCGCGGACGGTGGGGGATGGGCGCCGAGCTCGGCCACATGCAGGCGGTGCCCGGCGGCCGCGCCTGCGGCTGCGGCAACAGCGGCTGCTGGGAGCGGTACGCCAGCGGCAGTTCGCTGCTGATGGAGGCCAGGGACAACGCGCAGGCCGACCCCGCGGGCGCCACGCACCTGCTGCGGCTCGGCGGCTCGGTCGAGGGCATCCAGGGCGAGCACGTGACCGAGGCGGCGCGCCGGGGCGACCGGGCGGCGATCGACGCCTTCGAGTCGCTCGCCGGCTGGCTCGCCCAGGGACTGGCCGACCTGGCCGCGGTCCTCGACCCCGGATGCTTCATCATCGGCGGCGGCGTCTCCGGCGCGGCGGACCTGTTCGTCGACCGGGTGCGTGAGGAGTTCGCCGCGCGGCTGACCGGCCGGGGGCACCGCCCGCTCGCCGAGATCAGGGTGGCCGAAATGGGCCCGTCGGCCGGGCTGGTCGGAGCCGGTGATCTCGCCCGGCTCCGCTGACGGCGTGCTGCGGGTCGCGACCTACAACGTCCGGGGGCTCAGGGACGACCGGAGGGCGCTGGTCCGGGTGATCCGGGCCCTCCGGCCGGACGTCCTGTGCCTCCAGGAGGCCCCCCGCCTGCCGGGCTGGCGGCGGGAGCGGCGCACGCTGGCCCGCGCGGCCGGTCTGTCCGTGGCGGCCGGCGGCCGGGTGGGCGGGACCGCCGTCCTGATCGCCCCTGCCGTACGGCTCCTGCGCGGGCGTGGGCACCGCCTGCGGTGGTTCGCCGGGCTCGAATGGCGCTCCGTCGCGCTCGCCGTGGTGGAGAAGGACCGCGAGAGATACGCCGTGTGCTCGGCCCATCTCGATCTCCTGGCGGCGGCGCGCCTGAGCCACGCCGCCCAGATCGTGCCGCTCCTGGAGCGCGCCGCCCGCGAGTTCGGGGCCGCGCCGGTGCTCGCCGGTGATCTCAACGAGGCTCCCGGAGCCCCGGTCTGGCGCCTGCTCGGCGGCCGCTACACGGACTGTTTCACGGCCGCGCGGGGCCCGGCGCCGGCAACCGGTTCGGCAACCGGGTCGAAGACCGCGCCGGAAACCAGGCCGATCATGGGGCCGATCACCGGGCTGGAGACCGCCGCGGACGGGGACGCCGGCCGGGCCGGCGCGACGTTCCCGGCCCGCGATCCCCGCGTGCGCATCGACGCGATCTTCGCGGGTCCGGATCTGACCGTCGTGTCGTACGGCGGCGCGGACGTCCCGCCCGGCGACCTGGCCGTCGCGAGCGACCACCGGCCGGTCGTCGCCGAGATCGCCTTCACGCCGTCCGCGCGGGCCTGACGCCCCCTTCGCCCGCGTCCGGCGTACGCGCTGGTCGCTGGGGACGGCGGGCACCCGGATTCCCTCCGGTCGGGCAGGAGTGACACCGCCGCGCACCCGCATCTGCGGGTAATCGGATTCGCGGCCTGTGTGACGGGGAGTGCCCGCTCACCCGTACGATCGATTCATGACCCGCCGCCTCATACGGCGTGCGGTGCCGTTGTGTGTGCTGTTCGCCGGCCTGCTGGCCGGACTCCTCCCGCGCGCCACATCGGTCGCGCACGCGTACGCAGGGACCGACCGCGCCCAGGCGGAGCGCAGCCCGTCGGGGGACGAGGTCGCCCAGGACGCGGGTTCCTCCACCGGACGACTCCAGTCCGACGGTTCGCTGTCCGACGTCGCCGGCCTGTCGGCCAAGGACATCTGGGCCGTGGGCCAGGCGAACGCGTGGGACTTCTGGCGCAACCAGGGCGTCATCACCCACTGGAACGGATCCTCCTGGAGCGAGGTGCCGATCCGGGGCGACGCCACCGGCGCCGGGCACCTGCGGTCCGTCGCCGCCGCCTCCGCCACCGAGATCTGGGCGGTCGGCGACGGCCACGACGGCCTGCCGTACGTCGCGAAGGGCTCGCGCGACGGGTTCGACCGCGTCGGCGTGCCGCAACTGCGCACGGGGGACTGGCTCGGCGGCGTCGCCGCCTCCTCCGGCCGGCTGGTCGCGGTCGGCAGTCGGGACGGCAAGGCCTTCCTGCTGAGCAGCGGCGGCGCCGCCAAGGGCACGACCTGGAAGACCGTCCAGGGCCCGGAGGGCGCGATGTACGGCGTGGCGCTCGCGGGCCGGTCCGACGGCTGGGCGGTGGGCGACTCCGGCTCGGGCCCCCTGGCCATGCGCCTGACCGGCAGCGGGTGGAAACAGGCGGACCTGCCGGAGATCAAGGGCGGTTTCCTGCGGGACGTGTACGCGGACGGCCGCAAGCGCGCGGTCGCGATCGGCGGCCTCTACCAGAGCGGCGGCATCTCCCCGCTGGTCCTCGAATGGGACGGCCGGCACTGGAAGCGGGTGACGCCGCCGGAGCGGCGCGCCGAACTGTACGGCGTCACCGGCGACGGCGACGGCACCTTCTGGATCTCCGGATACGACCCGGGACACGAGACGGAGGGCTTCCTGCTCCGCTACGACGGCTCGCGCTGGACGGCGCTGCGCGGCCAGGAGGCGGCCGCGGATCGCACGGTGCGGCTCCAGGCGGTCGCGCACGTCGACGACCTCACGATGGCGGTCGGGCACACGCTGGACGGAAAGAGCCGCTACGTCGACCTCGTGGAGCGGTTCGCCCCGCCGTCCGGCGGCGCGGACGCGGCGGCGGTGAAGGCGGCCCCCAGCGCGGATTGAGAATCCCGCGCGGCGAGGGCGGCCGGGGCGGGGTGGGTGCCGGTGATCAGACGACCGCGCCGTCGTCCCAGCCGGAGTCGGCCGGCGGGCCGTCGCCCATGCGCACGACGAGGATCACGAACCCCGCGATGAACGCCGACACCGCGGCGAACACGATCCAGCCGTCCATGGGCCAGTGCAGCAGAGCGGCCAGGAGCAGGTAGGCGGGACCGCCGAACAGCGCCAGCCAGGAGATCCGGCTGAGCGCGTCCCCCGGCGGAAGCGGCGGAGGGGGCGGCGGGATGTAGTGGTCCTCGTCGTCGCCGACCGGCGCGGCAGGCTGCTCCTCG
Organism: Microbispora sp. NPDC088329; assembly: GCF_040685655.1. Lineage (NCBI taxonomy): Bacteria > Bacillati > Actinomycetota > Actinomycetes > Streptosporangiales > Streptosporangiaceae > Microbispora > Microbispora sp. NPDC088329. The sequence goes on along the minus strand of NZ_JBFBIP010000002.1, from coordinate 491,170 downwards.
CCGGTCTCCTCGACGTCCCGGGTCCCGTCGCCGGGGGCACTGTCGCCGGTGCCCCCGGCGACGGTCTCCTCGGTGATGTTCTCCCGGTCGGGCCATGGCTGCTCGGCCGAGGCGTCCTCGGCTGTCTCGTTGAACGAGGCGACGATCTGGCGCCAGACCTCGTCCTCGTCACTTTGCGGCGTCACGTCGATCCCGGGTCACAAGTCCTTGGTCAAGGGTACCGAGGTGTGGGAGCGGATGAACTCCAGGCTCCCTTCGAAGATCACAGGCGCGTCGTTGTCGAGGGTGGCGACATGGTAGCTGTCCGCCAGCTCTCTGACCTCCAGATTGTTTCCCATCCTGGCCTGCAGGAACGCGACGCTCTCCGGCTTTACCACATGGTCGTCCCTGCTGTGGAACACCAGCACCGGCTGGGTCACCTTGGCGATGTCGGACTGGACGAGCTTCCACAGCCGGGGCAGCGTGGCGGCGGCCCGGACGGGCGTGCGCGGGTAGCCGAGCTCGCTCGCGCCCTCCTTCTTGATGTCGCCCGCGACCCCCGGGATCGAGCGTACGACGTACTTGAGCGCCGGAGCCAGCCGCAGCAGCGGCACGTCGTTGATCACGGACGGGTTCACCACGACGACGCCCGTCACGGCGTCGCCATGGACCTCGGCCAGGCGCAGCGCCATGCAGCCGCCGAGGGACAGGCCCATCACGAACGCCTGCGCGCACCGGCCGCGCAGATCGGCGAACGCCTTGTCCAGCTCGGCGTACCAGTCCTCCCAGCGCGTGCGGCTCATCTCCTGCCACGTCGTGCCGTGACCGGGCAGGCGTGGCAGGGAGACCGTGAGCCCCGCACGGGCGAGGTGTTCGCCCCATGGCCGGAGGGACTGCGGCGAGCCGGTGAACCCGTGACAGAGCAGGACGCCGATCTCGCCGCCCTCGTGGTGGTACGGCTCCGCACCGGGCAGCACTGGCATGGGATACCTCCGTGAAACGGCGGCGTGTTCCGCCCGATACTCGCACGTTGGTCAGCGTTAGTGCGAGAGGGCTGGGCGTGCGAAGATGACTGCACATCTGAGCCGAGGGGGTGCCCGCGTGTTTTATTGGGTGGTGAAGGCCATCCTCTGGCCCATCCTCCGCTTCGTGTTCCGCCCCTGGGCCGAGGGGGTGGAGAACGTGCCGAAGGAGGGACCGGTCATCCTGGCCGGAAACCACCTGTCGTTCGCGGACCACTTCTTCGGGGCCGGATTCCTGCCCCGCAAAGTGATCTCTTTGGGCAAGGCGGAGTATTTCACCGGCCGCGGACTGAAGGGAATGGTGAGCCGCGCCTTCTTCTCCGGCGTCGGCACCGTGCCGATCGACCGTTCCGGCGGCAAGGCGAGCGAGGCGGCGCTCCGCACCGGTCTGCGCATCCTCAGGGAGAACCATGTGCTCGGCATCTACCCCGAGGGAACCCGCTCGCCCGACGGCCGCCTCTACAAGGGCAAGACGGGCGTGGCCCGGCTCGCGCTGGAGGCGCGGGCGCCGGTGATCCCGTGGGCCATGGTCAACACGTTCGAGATGATGCCGCCCGGCCGGCCGATCCCCAAGTTCGGCATCCGCCCCGGAGTCCGGTACGGCAAGCCGCTCGACTTCTCCCGCTACTACGGGATGGAAAACGACCGACTCGTCCTGCGCGCGGTGACGGACGAAATCATGTACGCGCTGATGGAGCTGTCGGGCCAGGAGTACGTCGACAAGTACGCCTCGGCGGCCAAGACGGAAACGACGAGGGCAGCTCGCGAGAATTCCTAATACTTCCGGACCGGACGGGTAACGTGGCGATGTCCGCCGCGCACGGTTCAGACACGTCCTCAGGATCGGAAGGCGTAGAGCATGCCAGCACACAGGCACGGCACATGGGCCACGCCCGGCGCCCGCAGGCACGAAACCGACAACGGAGCGGACAACGGAGCGGGCGGCCCGGCCACGATCCCGGCGAGCAGGCCCGCCTCCCGGGACGTCGTTCGCGGGTGCGCCGGATGAGCGTCCGCGAAGAGCAGCAGGCCGAGTCCGGCTATCTGCCGCACCGCCAGATCCTCGTCGTGCTCTCCGGGGTGGCGGCGGGAATGCTGCTGGCCGCCCTCGACCAGAGCATCGTCGGCACGGCCCTGCCGCGCATCGTCAGCGAACTCGGCGGCCTCGACAAGCTGTCGTGGGTGGTCACCGCCTACCTGCTCACCTCGACCGCGGCGACCCCGCTGTGGGGCAAGATCTCCGACCTGTACGGCAGGCGGATCATCTTCCAGACCGCCATCGGCATCTTCCTGCTCGGCTCGGTGCTGGCCGGGCTGAGCCAGAACATCGGCGAGCTCATCGGTTTCCGGGCGATCCAGGGCCTGGGCGGCGGCGGCCTGATGGCGCTGGCGTTCAGCATCATCGGCGACGTCATCCCGCCGCGTGAGCGCGGCCGATACCAGGGCTACTTCGGAGCCGTCTGGGGCACCTCCAGCGTCGCGGGGCCGCTGCTCGGCGGCTTCTTCACCGACGGCCCCGGCTGGCGGTGGATCTTCTGGATCAACCTCCCGATCGGGCTCATCTCGCTCGTCGTGACCTCGCTGGCGCTGCGGATCCCCTTCACCCGCCGCAGCCACCGCATCGACTATCTGGGCGCGGGGCTGATCGTGGCCGGTGTGTCGTGCTTCCTGCTCTACCTCGACTGGGCGGGCGGCGAACTCGGCTGGACCTCTCCCGGCGCGCTGGCCCTCCTCACCGCATTCGTGGCGCTCGCGGCCCTGTTCGTGTTCGTCGAGTTGCGGGCGGCCGAGCCGATCCTGCCGATGCGGCTGTTCCGCAACAAGATCTTCAGCGTTGGCAACGGCTTCAGCTTCCTCGCGGGTCTGGCGATGTTCGGCGGCATGATCTTCTTGCCGGTCTACCTCCAGGCGGTCCAGGGGATGTCGCCGACGGTGTCGGGCCTGGCGCTGCTGCCGGCGGTCTTCGGCATCTTCTCCACGTCCATCGCGTCGGGGCAGATCATGAGCCGCACCGGCCGATACAAGATCTTCCCGATTCTGGGCGGGGCGGTCCTCCTGGTGGCCATGTGGCTGCTTTCCACGATCAAGGTGGACACGCCGTACTGGCAGGTGGCGGTCTACGCCTACTTCTTCGGCGCCGGGCTCGGATTCACCATGCAGACCATCGTCACGGCGATCCAGAACGCGGTGGAGCGCAGCGACATGGGCGTGGCGACGAGCTCGACGACGTTCTTCCGGTCGATGGGCGCCGCCATCGGCACGGCGATCATGGGCGCGGTCCTCACCAACCGGCTCACCCACTACCTTGCCGCCGAGTTCGGCGGCAAGATGCCGCCCGGGCGCGTGGACGCCAACAACGTGCAGGCGATCCAGCGGCTGCCGCAGCCGGTCAAGGACCATGTGCTGGTCGCGTTCACCAGCGCTATCGACGACGTGTTCCTCGCCAGCCTGCCCTTCGTCGCACTCGCGCTGGTCGTGGCCCTCTTCCTCAAGGAGATCCCGCTCGCCGCGCGGAACACCGAAGGCCCGGCCGCGATGGGCTGACGCCGGCGCGTATTCGTGGTGCTGGGCCGCGGTCCGGGCGTGCGCGGTCAGGGTGTGCGGCGTGCGCCGGTCCGGTGGTGCGCGCTCGGGACGGCGTCAGGTGAGGTGCGCGCGGATCTCACGGATATGGGCGGGGGCCGTGCGGCAGCAGCCGCCCACGTAACGGGCGCCGAGCGAGGCCCAGCCGGCCGCCGCCCTGCCGAACTCGACGGGATCGGCGAGACCCAGCCATCGGCGGTTCGCGGCGTCCCATGTCTCGCCGGAGTTCGGGTAGACGATCGAGGCTCCGTGTTTGATCAGATCGGGCATGAAGCGCGGCGCGGTGCAGTTCACCCCCACGGCTACCACCTGAGGGAGGCCGGCGAAGATCGCCGCGCACTCCTCGAACGGTGTTCCGTCGCTGATGTGCTCGCCGTCACGGCAGGAGAAGGTGACCCACGCCCGTACGGACGGCGTCTCGCGCAGGAGCCTCGCGAGCGCCCGCGCCTCGGCACGAGACGGGATCGTCTCGCAAGCCAGCAGGTCGGCCCCGGCCCCGGCGAGGATCTCGAGACGTTCCCGATGCCAGTCGGCCAGGCCGTCCTCGTCGAGGTCGTAGTCGCCGGTGTATTCCGCGCCGTTGGCCAGGTAGGCGCCGTACGGTCCCACGCTCGCGGCGACCAGCCCATGCCCGGCCTCGTCCCTCGCCTGTACGGCGATCCGCACCGACAGCCCGATGAGGTCGCGGGCCTGCCGGGGGGTCAGTCCGTGCCGTACGAACCCCGGGATGCTCGCCTGGTAGCTCGCCGTGGTGGCGACGTCGGCCCCGGCCTGGAAGTAGTCGAGGTGCGCCCGCCGGATGACACCGGGATCGTCGGCGAGCAGCCGTGCCGACCACAGGTCGTCGCTCAGGTCGCAGCCGAGTGCCTCCAGGTGCGTGGCGAGGCCGCCGTCGAGGACGATTGGGTTCATACCCGGCAACATTACGTGCTGAGGGAGATGGATATGAGCCGAGGGAGGCGGACGACGCCGAGCCGCGGGGCAGGACGAAGCGCGGCGCGGTGAGCCTCGGTCCTGGTCTCTCCCGGCACGCGAGCCGGCCTGGCCCCGGCCTGGCCCAGGCCTTCCGGCTTGGCCCCGGCCTTCCGGCTTGGCCCCGGCTTGCCCGGCCGGCCGGCCTGCCCCCCGGGCTTCCCGGTTGGGTTCCGGCCTGCCAGGAGGCCTGAGACCGAGCCGGGGCGCGCGCACGCTCGGTGCTCGCTCGGTGCCGGCGTCGACGTTGACGCGGACGTCGACGGCTGACGCTGCACTGGCGGCGGCTGCTGCGGTCGACCTCATGCTGGGCGGTCGCGGGTGGCGTGCCGGGAGGGATCGAGCCGGGCGCGCCCCGGGCGCGCCGCGACCCTCAGGGGAACCGATCGCCGGCTCGGTGCGTTGGCGGCACATGGGGCTGAAAGGGCTCATCAATCGGTTGCTGCGCCGCCGGTCTCCCGTCCCCGCAGGTGGACGCGACGACCGGCCCGACACGGGAGGGGTGAGGGAGCCGCGGCGTCCCGCGCCCACCCCGCCGTCCGACGTCATCCGCCTACCGGAACCCTCGTAGCGGCTTCGCTCTGAGCGAAACCCGCCCGGCGCGGCCGGGCCCGGCTTCCCCCGCCGGTGTCCCGGCCGAGCACGGCCGGCTGCTCTCCTCGCCGATACCCCCCGCCGTCCCGGCGTCAACTCCGCCGGGTGATGATTTCTCCGGCGCCGTCTCACGACCGCTTCCAGAAGGGACGCCGGCCCTCCTTCGCGCCGGGAGCCGCCTTGCCGCCAGGAGCGGAGCCCGGGGATGCGGAGTCGACGCCGCCGGGAGCGGAGCCGGGGGACGCGGAGCCGGCGCCGCCGGCCAGAGCGGTCAGCAGGTCGGCCGTCCGCCGCCACAGGTCGTCGAGTGAGACCTCCGCCCATTCGGCTCTTTCCAGGTCGCCCGCGAGCGCGGCGAGTTCCGGATGACCGCCCGCCATCTGGACGACGACGCGCAGGCGGCTGGCGAGATCCGCCAAATAGCGCCGCCTCTCCCGCTCCGGCAGCGACTCCGCCTGGCCCAGCTTCGCGAGCTCCTCGGCCAGCAGTGGCCGGATGCCCGCCAAATCCGTGACCGGTGCGGTGCCCTCGCCGGGATGAGGCAGGAACCCGCCGGCGGAGGATCCTCGGGAGCCGCCGACGGAGAACCCACGGGACGCCCGTCGCGGAGCCGGCGCGGGCACGGCGGCGTACGGCGGGGCAGCAGGCGCTGCAGGGGGCGCGCCCGGCGGCGGGGCCGCGGCGATGGGCCGGTCCGCCGCCGAGCCGGTGGCGGTCTCCGGTCCGGCCGTGGTGAAAGCGGCCATTCTCGCCATCATCGGCGCGCCCGCGACCATCATCGGCACCGCGGTCGGCAGCTCCCAGCCGCTCGGCGGTTCGACCGGCTGGATCACGCGGTGCTCCGGGCCCCCCTCGCCGGCGACGCGGGTGTCGACGGCCACGAAGGCGGTGAACCGGCACAGCACGCCGAAACGCAGCGAGATGTCGACGATTCGCTGTTCGAGGGAGTGATCACCCGTGGCGTATCGGTCCTCCAGGCCGCGCAGGTGCGCCCGCGCCCACACGGCCCGGGTCGCCGGGCCGTGGGCGGGACGGCCCTCGATCCGCTCCTCCCAGGGGCGGCCGTCGGCCGTGCGGCCGTGCACGATGAGGGCCCCGGCGGGGCGCCGTCCCCGGTAACGCCCGCTCACGACCAGAGGGACGCCGGGGTAGAGCGAACCGGTATGCGTGACGGTGTCCGCCACGAGATCCATGCCCTCCGCCTTCAGCGCGACGTCCGTCACCAGCGGCGAGCCGATGCGCCGGTGGATGTGCTCCATCGCCTCGTCGAGCCGGTCCTCCGACTCGACGAGTTCGCACCGCCCCGACCCGAGCAGGGCCAGCCGCCCGAGGAACCCCGCGTTCACCGCTCTGTCGATGCCCACGGTGTGCACCCGGACCCCGTGGAGCCGGGCGCCGATGCGTTCGAGGATCTCGTCCTCGTTGCCCACCTGACCGTCGGTCACCAGGACGAGCACCCGATCGCGTGCCTGCTCGCCGTACAGTCCGAATCCACCGTGTCGGCCGTCCTCACCCGGCTGACCGGGGTTCGTGCCGGTGGCCTTCCCCGGAGCGGGCGCAGTGTGGCCGTCGAGCAGCCACAGGGCCTCCTCCAGGGGAGCGAGCATCTCCGTCCCCCCGCGCGCGTCGAGCCGGGACAGGTGCTCGACGGCGCGGTAGCGGTTGCGGTCGCTCGCATCCACCAGTCCGCCCGAGAAGGCCCGCTCCACCACCGAATCGAACGAGAGCACGGCGAACCGGTCATGCCGGGTCAGCGTGTCGACGATCCGGGCGGCGGCGCGGCGCGCGGCCACCATCTTCCAGCCCGTCATGCTGCCGGAGCGGTCGAGCAGCAGGACGACGTCACGGGACGCGGTCCGAGTGGCGTCCTCCGGCGGCGGCAGCAGGGTCAGCACGAAGGTTCCCCCGGCGTCGGCCGTGTCCTTCGCCGTGTCCCTCGCTGTGCCTTCGGCGGAGCCGCTGCCGTCGGTCGTGCCTTGGCCGGGTGAGCCGGCGTCCGCGGCGTCGTCCGGGACGAGCGCGAGCGATGAGGAGGCGTCGAACGCCAGGCGCAGGATGAAGTCACGGTCGAGCCGCTCGCCGGGCCGCAGCCTGATCGTGTCGCCCTCCCTGCCGACCTCATGCAGGCTGGAACGGACCTCACGCAGGTCGAGCCCGGTGGGGTCGATCGTCGTCGCGAGCGACAGCCGTACGGGATAGGGGAAGCCGGGAAGCAGGACGGGCGGCGTGATCCGGGAGGCGTCGGGCACGGCGTCGGTGTCGGGTGCCACGCCGCCACCGGCAGACGGGCCGGGCAGCGGTGCCCCGGGGATGTAGCGGGGGGCCACGACCAGCGGGAAGCGGAACTCGGCCGCGCCGTCCTCGTAGGGAAGCGGCTGGCTCAGCGTGAGGCGGACCACCACGCGCTCCCCGGGAACGATGTTGCCGACCCTGATCGTGAACACGTCGGGCCGGTCCTCCTCGGCGATCGCCGCGCGCCTGCCCTCGGCGAGGGCCCGGTCGTAGTCGGCCCGTGCCTGCCCGCGCTCCTTGAGCACGCCGTCGACCACCCGGTCGTCCGCCTCCATCCGGAAGGCGGTGACCGCGGCCCGCGGCGGCAGCGGGAAGACGTACGTCGCCTCCAGCGACACGTCGAAGGCATTGCGGAAGGTCTGGACGACCTCGACGCCCGCCACCAGTCCGGTGACGTGGGCGGCGACGTCCACGCTTTCCAGCGGAAGGTTGCCCTTCTCGGTCTCAAGCGCTCCGAGCCCGGCGTCCGGCACGGGCCGGCACTCCTCCGGCCGCAGAGGTGTGATGGGAACGGTCATGACGTCATCCCTCCAGCGTGTCGGGCATGTTGGAAGCGTGTGGCTCGAGTGCCGAGGCGTCACGGGGGTCATGGGCGCTCTCGAACGGTCCGGCCAGACCGAGCGTGGCGAGGGCCGCGAGAAGCGGCGCCGCGGCCTGGCGCAGCGCGGCCACGTCGTGTCCATGTGGGACCCGGTGGGCCGGATCTAGTAGGACCGTCACCCCGGGCGCGAGCCGTACACCGTGCACGACGCCCGGGGTCACGGTGTTCACGCCCACGGCGTCGATTGGCCCGCTGATCACGGGCACGGTGTCAACGGGCCCACTGTTCACGGGCGCAGCGTCCCCCCGTGTGGTGTCCCTGTGCGGGGTGTCTCTGTGCGCGGTCGGGAAGTGGCCGGAGTCCGCCGTGGCGGCGGATGAGGCAGGGCGCGCCCAGAAGCGGTCTCGCGCCGCCGGCCGCGCGACGTCCGGGATGGCGGGCTCGGTGCCGGTTTCCGGACTCGCCCCGCACCAGCCGGGGGCCGGCGATGTCGCGGTGTCCGGCGGGCCAAGAGGGCGGTTCGCGCCGTTCGCCGGGGCCGGGACCGCCGGGCTGCGCGGAGGGGGCGGGGAGAGCGGCCGAGGCGCCGGTCCGGACAACGGCTCGGCGAGCCCGGCGACGCGCTGGAGCATGGCGTCGGTCGCGCCCGCCAGTTCCGCCTGGATGCCGGCGATGGACAGGCCGTCCGCCTGGCGGCGCTTCACGGCCACAAGCTGGAGCAGGTGACGGCGGCCGTAGAGGGCCACGCGGCCGCGCCGGCCCAGCGGGGGGTCGAGCAGCCCGATCGTCGTGTACCAGCGGATGAGGCGCTCGTTCGGCACTTCGCGGACCCTGCCGTTGGCGCGCGGCTCCGGACCGCCGACGCGCAGCTCCCGGTCCTTGGCCTGCGGCTCCGGACCGTCGTCGCGCGGCTCCCGGCCGTGGACGTGCCGCTCCTGGCTGAGCAGGTCCGCCGCCCGCTCCGCCAGTTCGCCGATCGTCCAGGTGTCGCTCATGCCTCCACGATGACACTGTCATAATGACACTGTCAATATCGCATTCCGTTATGCGGCGGCATGGTTTTCGAAGAGTTCGTCTTGGCGAGGGACGCCGCTTCTCCCGTCGTTCACACGAGACGGCTCGACTGGGTGCCGCGACGTGTGCGACGCGCCGCTGCGGGACAGGAGAACGCGGGACGGCAGACGCCGTACAGGCAGACGCGGAGCCGAACACGCGGCAGCCCACGGCGGAGCAACCGAGCGCGGAGCAGGAAGACAACGAGACACGGCGCGGGACAGGCGGACGCGGGGGCGGGAACCCCCGCTCCGGTGCCCGCCGGGCGGGCAGGGGAGCGAGGCGGCTCGGCCCGATCCGGCCCGGCGCGGCGGCCGCGCGGAACCGAGCGAACGGCCCGTCGGTGGGCGGCCGGCATGACCGGGTCAGGTCAAGGAGGCGGTCAGCGGTGCAGGGTACTTCCGTGCGATCGGCGGCGCCCTCGGCGCTGCCGGGAGCGATGTGGCGCGCGACGTTCGCACGGCCAGACGACGGAGGTGAGCCGCCCGGAGGCGAGCCGTACGGGCCGGGGGATTCGGACGGCCCGTTCCCGGCGGACGTGCTGCGGGCCCTGCCGCCGGGTTTCGCCGGCCGGGTCGTGGCGCGGTCGGGCGAGCGTGCCGGGGGAGTCCTCTGGCACGCGGCCCCGGACGGCGGCGGATGCTTCCCCGACGAAGACGGCTGGATATACGTGTCCAACTGCGCGCTGCCACTGCTCGGCGGCGTGACGGCGCTGCGTTTCGCCCTGGACGGGACCCTGCGCGGCGGATATCGCATCCTGTCCGGCGCCGACCGCTGCGAGGCCGGCGCTGCGACACCGTGGCACACCTGGCTGTCGGGCGAGCGGACGCCGTACGGCCGGGTCTTCGAATGCGACCCGTACGGCCTGCGCGCCCCCATGCCCCGGCTCGCGATGGGTTTGTTCACCCATGGTGGCATGGCGTGCGATCCCGGCCGGGGCGTCGTCTACCTGACGGAAGGGGAGCCGGACGGATGCCTGTACCGGTTCCGTCCTGACGACTGGGGCGACCTCACGACGGGCGTGCTGGAGGTGATGGCCGGCGACCCCGGCGAGGAGTTCGTGACCTGGGAACGGGTGCCGATCCCGGCCCTCCCTGACCACGTGCCCCTGCGTGAGCAGGTCAAAGGGGCCAGGAGGTTCGCGGGCGGAGGTGACTGCCGCTGCTCCGACGGCCTGGTGCGGTTCGTCACCGAGGGCGACGGCCGGGAGTGGGCGTACGACGCCGACCGCGAGCGCCTGACGGTGCTGCGCGAAACGGCCGGAGGGCCGGACGGCGGTGCGGACGGCGAGATCGTCCTCGTCGCCGGTGATCGAGCGGTGCCGTTTCTGCGCGTCACGGGCGGCTGGACCGTCGCGGGCCCTTCGATGTCCCCGGCCGGCGACCGGCTCTACTTCTCCTGCCGTCCACCCCGGAACGGGTCGCCGGCCCCGGCCCCCGTGACCGTCGAGGTCCGCGGGCCGTTCCACGATCTCGCCGGCGCCTGAGCCGGCGCCCCCACAAACCGGACTGCTCCGCGTCACGTCGAGGTGCACGCCGCGCAGCACACGCAGCGAGGTGAAGACGCTTCGGCGGATGCTCTGCGAACCGGCCGGCTTGGTCAGCCTCTTGCGTGTCCTCCTGCGCCCGGCGCGCGTGCCTGCCTTCTCGGATCGGAGGTTCGCGCTATCGAGGAGTGGTCCCTGCCGGCCGCCCAGACGACCAGCGCGCAGGCCGCGAACGCGGCCCCGAGGAGACTGCAGCCCGCCCAGCCGTGGGCGGTGAAGACGGCGGTGGTCGCGGCCGCGCCGAGGGCGGAGCCGAGCGAGTAGAAGACCATGTAGCCGCCGATGACGCTGCTGGTGCGATCCGGACGCGCGGCGGTCAGCAGGTGCTGGTTGCTCACATGCACGACCTGGACCGCGAAGTCGAGAACCACGATTCCGGCGATGAGGAGGCCCAAGCACGATGGCAGCCGCGCGATCGCCGCCCACGAGACGACGAGCAGGGTGAGCGCGAGACCGGTGACCGGGGCCGCCCGTCCTGCGTCCGCCCATCGTCCCGCGCGTGCCGCTCCGAGTGCGCCGGCGAGTCCGGCGATGCCGAACAGTCCGATCTGGCTCTGGCTCAGCTGCCAGGGCATGCCGGTGAGCGGCAGGGAGAGTCCGCTCCACAAGGTTCCGAAGGAGGCGAACAAGAAGAACGCGATGAGCCCGCGTGTCAGGAAGAGTCGCTGCCCGAACAGTCCGCCGAGCGAGACGACGGCTTGCCTGTACCCCTGATGCCGGTTGGGGCGCTCCTCCGACGGCAGGACGGCGAGGACGAGGGCCGCGAGCCCGAGTGACAGCACCGCGAGCACGGCGTAGGCGCTTCGCCAGCCCCACGCCTCGGCGAGTGCTCCGGTGACGACCCGCGCGCCCAGGATGCCGGCCACGACGCCCGAGGTCACGACACCGATGTTCCGTCCGCGTTCGGCGGGGGGCGAGACCGACGCGGCGTAGGCCACGGTGGTCTGCACCACGACCGCGAACACCCCTGCCGTCGCGATCCCCGCGAGCGCCACCCATGCGGCTGACGCCGAGGCCGTCACGATCATGCCCGCAGCGCTGATCGCCAGGTGCGCGGCGATGAGCGGGCGCCTGTCGACCACATCGCCGAGCGGCACCAGCAGCACCAGCCCGGCCAGATAGCCGATCTGGCCGGTCGCGACGATCCATCCAGTGCGGTCTGCGGACAGACCGAGATCGCGTCCCATCGGCTCCAGAACCGGCTGCGCGGCATAGATGCTCGCCACAGCGACACCACACACGACCGCGAGCAGTAACCGCCGCCACGCGTCCATCCCACTCCGATCCCTATCAGTAGCAAGTTGCAACCAATTCGACCGTAGGGCAGAATGGTTTCAATCTGCAACTTATTGGGAGGTGTCGTGTCGAGCAGCACCATGGGCGTCCCCGATCCGGCCTGGACCGACCCCGAGTGCCCGGTGGCCCGCACGCTCGACCTCGTCGGCGACAGGTGGAGCCTTCTCGTCATCCGTGACGCGATGGACGGGGCGCGGTCGTTCACCGAGTTCCAGCGACGCACCGGCATCGCCCGCAACATCCTCGCCGACCGCCTCCGCAGGCTGATCGCGCAAGGGCTCCTCGCCCAGCACACCGCACGGTCGGGACGCCGGCAGGAATACGTGCTCACCGACGCGGGCCGCGACCTCTTCCCGGTCATCCTCACCCTGCGGCAGTGGGGAGAACGCCACGCCTTCGCCCCCGGCGAGACCCATTCCGTCCTCGTCGACCGGCAGGGCATCCCCGTGCCGCAAGTCACGCCGACCGGCGCCGACGGCACCCCTCTCGACACCGGCACCACGTTCGTGCGGAAAACCCGATAACGAACCCGGCCGCGCCGTGACGAGGTGGCCTCGCCGGCTTCATCGTGCCGGCGCCGCGTCCGGGGGAGGAGCGGCAAGGCCGAATGCAGGGCGGGGCGAACCTCGTGAAGCCCGCCCGGCCCTTGCGTCGCCGGGGCCCTCATCGCCTGGTGTCCCGTCCACCTGCCCGAACGCCGTGATGTCACCGCCAGGGCCGCGGCAGCCGCCGGGCGGAGTCGCAGGTCACAGGTCCCTGGCCCATACCTGGTCGGTGACGGGGATGCCCGACTCCTCTGCCGGGTGCTGCTCCACCAGTTCGAACCCCGCGGCCTGGTAGATCCGCCGGGCGCCGGCGAGGACGTCGCGGGTCCAGAGCATGATTCGCCGGTAGCCGGCCGACGCGGCGAAGCGCAGACACTCCTCGACCAGTCGTCCGCCGATGCCCATGCCGCGCGCGGACGGCTCGACGAGCAGCAGGCGGAGCTGGGCCGTCGTGTCGTCCTTGCGCATGCAGAAGACGCTCCCCGCCGGCTCGCCGCGCACCTCGGCGATCCAGGCCGCCTCCCGGCGGGGGTCGTGGTCCTCGGCGTAATCGGCGACGATCCGCGCGACCAGGGCCTCGAACGCGGCGCCCCAGCCGTACTCCTCGCTGTAGAGGGCCCCGTGCCGCTGCACCACCCAGCCGAGATCGCCCGCCCGCGGCGGTCTGATCACGTACGGCTCGCGCCGATCGGGGGGCTCAAGCAGGCTCCGTACGGTGCTCATGGCGGTGACGAGCCGCCGGCGTTCGGGGTCGCCCAGCTTCGCGAGCATGGCCTCGATCTCGGCGGCCGAGCGCCTGTCGAGCACGGCGAACGTGTCGCGGCCCTTGGGGGTGAGCCGTACGACCTGGCGGCGGGCGTCCTCGGCCGACCGCTCGCGGGACACGAGCCCGTCGGTCTCGAACCTGGCGAGGATCCGGCTGAGGTAGCCGGGGTCGAGACCGAGCACGCTCCGGATGCCGGCGGCGTCCGCCGTCTCCCGGGTGCCGAGTTCGAACAGCACCCGCGCTTCGGTCAGGGAGTAGGGCGTGTCGTGCATCCCCGCCCCGAGCACCCCGATTACCGACGTGTAGAAGCGGTTGAACGAGCGGATTTCCGGCACGATGTCCATCTTTTCCCTTGCCTATCTCAAGGAAATGCTTGACTCGGTCAAAAATAATGCCGCGGCGAGCCATTGGGAAGCCGCCTCTCGCGGCGTGCGCGGTCTCGGCGTGCGAGACTGAGTTGGTCTGGTCGGCCGGGTGGCGTAGCCTCTCCTTTTGGTCTAGACCATTGTGCGAGGCTGGGGCAGAATGCGGTGCGGTGCAGCGCCGGGGTCTGCGTCGGGCCGCCGCGCCGTTCCACGCGTAATCCCAGATGGAGGAAGAACCCGTCATGCGTATTGGAGTCCTGACCGGAGGCGGCGACTGCCCCGGGCTGAACGCGGTGATCCGCGGCGTCGTCCGCAAGGGCGTCGGCGTGTACGGGCACGAGTTCGTCGGATTCCGCGACGGCTGGCGTGGCCCCCTGGAGGGCGACACCATGCCGCTCGACATCCAGGCCGTCCGTGGGATCCTGCCGCGCGGCGGCACCATCCTCGGTTCCTCCCGCACCAACCCGATCAAGATCGAGGGTGGCGTCGAGCGGATCAAGGAGAACCTCGCCGCGCAGGGCGTCGACGCGCTGATCGCCATCGGCGGCGAGGACACGCTGGGCGTGGCCAAGCAGCTCTTCGACCGCGACGTGAAGGTCGTCGGCGTGCCCAAGACGATCGACAACGACCTCAACGCCACCGACTACACCTTCGGCTTCGACACCGCGGTCAACATCGCGATGGAGGCCATCGACCGGCTGCACACCACGGCCGAGTCCCACCACCGCGCCCTGATCTGCGAGGTCATGGGCCGCCACGCCGGCTGGATCGCGCTGCACGCGGGCATGGCCGCCGGTGCGAACGTCATCCTCATCCCGGAGAAGCCGTTCGACATCGAGAAGGTCTGCGCCTACGTCGAGTCGCGGTTCAAGACCCGCTACGCGCCGATCATCGTCGTCGCCGAGGGCGCTCACCCGCTCGAGGGCCAGATGGCGCTGCAGGCGGGCGAGCTGGACGCGTTCGGCCACGTGCGCCTCGGCGGCATCGGCGAGGTCCTCGCCAAGGAGATCGAGAAGCGCACCGGCAAGGAGGCCCGCACCACGGTCCTCGGCCACATCCAGCGCGGCGGCACGCCCACCGCCTACGACCGCGTGCTCGCGACCCGCTTCGGCCTCGGCGCGATCGACGCGGTGCACGAGGGCGACTACGGCAAGATGATCGCGCTGCGCGGCACCGACATCGTCCGCGTGGCCCTCGCCGAGGCGACCGCCGAGCTCAAGACCGTGCCGGCCTCCCGCTACGAGGAGGCCGAGGTCTTCTTCGGCTGATCGGTCGCGGGCCCGTCACCACGGCCCGTGCACGATCTGGTACGGCTCCCGCGTCGCCCCGCGGGAGCCGTACGCATGCGGGGACCGCACTCGGCCGGTGGATAATCGGCGCTGTGGCACGACGGCATTACAGTGGGGAAGCCCGCATCGCGGTGACGCGTTGTCCTTGGCGTATGTCCCCCGGCCGTGCCCTCCCCGGTGTGGCGGCCGCCCTTGTCCGTCCGGAGGTTTCCACATGACCATGACCGCCCTCGGAGAGCCGTCGGTGCTGCTCAAGCTAGGCGAGGTGGTTCTGAAGGGCCGGAACCGCGAGATCTTCGAGATGCGCCTGCGGGCGAACATCAAGCACGCTCTCAAGGACCACCGGGTCGACATCCGCCAGCGGCACGGGGTGATCGCCCTGTTCCTGCCTCCGGGGACCGAGGTGGAGGAGGCCGAGACGGTGGCGGCGCGCGTGGCCGACGTGCCCGGCATCGTGCTGGTCCACCTGGCCTGGCGGGTGCCGAAGGACACGGACGCGATCACCAAGGCCGCGATCGAGCTGATCAGGGACACCGACGAGGTGGCCCGCAAGGCGCGCTTCGCCGTACGGTCGCGGCGCAGGGACAAGCGCTTCCCGCTCCGCTCCAACGAGCTGGACCGCGTGGTCGGCGGCGCGATCAACGACACCTTCGGGCTGCCGGTCGACCTGAGCAAGCCGGAACTGACCGTGCACATCGAGGTGGACAAGGACGAGGCGTTCCTGTTCACCGGCGGGCGACCGGGCCAGGGCGGCCTGCCGGTCGGTTCCAGTGGCCGGGCGCTGGCGCTGCTGTCCGGCGGCATCGACTCTCCCGTCGCCGCCTACCGCATGATGCGGCGTGGCCTGCGGGTGGACTTCCTGCACTTCTCCGGCATCCCGTTCACCACCTCCGAGTCGATCTACAAGGCGTACGCGCTGGTGCGCAACCTGGACAAGTTCCAGGGCAAGTCGCGGCTGTGGGTGGTGCCGTTCGGCAAGGCGCAGCAGTCCATCAAGAACTCCGGCCAGGACCGGCTCGCGGTGATCGCACAGCGGCGGCTGATGCTCAAGACGGCCGAGGAGGTCGCCCACCGCATCCACGCCGAGGCGCTGGTCACCGGAGACAGCCTCGGCCAGGTCTCCTCACAGACCCTGGCCAACATCACGGCCCAGGACCACGCGGTCGACCTGCCGATCCTGCGTCCGCTGATCGGCCTGGACAAGACCGAGATCATGGCCGAGGCTCGCAGGATCGGGACGCTAGAGATCTCCGAGCTGCCCGACGAGGACTGCTGCACGCTGCTCGCCCCCAAGCAGGCCGAGACCCGGGCGAAGATCGAGGACCTCAAGCAGATCGAGAGGCGCCTGGACGCCGAGGACCTGGCCGCCCAGCTGGCCGACTCGATCCAGCCGTACAAGCTCGACGTCTGACGCGACGCCGGTGAGCGGTCACCGGATCGGCGGTCGTCCGCCGTGGCCGGAACCCGGGCCGCATCGGGCGGCCCCGGGCCCCGGCGAGACGCGATCCAGCCGCGATCCAGCCGCGATGGATCCAGCCGGGAGACGGCTCAGGCGGAAACGGGCTCAGGCGAGGACTGGTTCAGGCGGGAACCGGTTCAGGCGGGGACCGCGGACGCCGCCGTGGCGGCGGTGCGGCCCAGCAGCGGGGGGAAGTCGCGCATGATCGCCGCGAGGGCGTCCAGGTCGCCGTCGACCAGCGCCTGCGGGCCGTCGCACAGGGCCTGCTCGGGGTGGGGGTGCACGTCGATGATCACGCCGTCGGCACCCACGGCGACGGCGGCGCGGGTGAGCGGCAGCACGAGATCGCGCCGGCCGCCGGAGTGCGACGGGTCCACGATCACCGGCAGGTGCGACAGCCGCTGGACGACCGGGACCGCCGAGATGTCGAGGGTGTTGCGGGTGGCGGGCTCGTAGGTCCGGATACCGCGCTCGCACAGCACGATGTCGAGGTTGCCGCGCTGGGCGATGTACTCGGCCGCCATCAGCCACTCCTCGATGGTCGCCGTCATACCCCGCTTCAGCATGACCGGCTTGCCCGCCGCGCCCACGGCCTGCAGCAGCGCGAAGTTCTGCGCGTTGCGGGTGCCGACCTGCAGCATGTCGGCGTACGACGCCACGAGCGCCACGTCGTGTGCGTCCACGACCTCGGTGACGATCGGCAGCCCGGTCTGCTCGCGCACGTCGGCCAGGATGCGCAGGCCCTCCTCGCCCAGGCCCTGGAAGGCGTACGGCGAGGTGCGCGGCTTGTAGGCGCCGCCGCGCAGCAGCGTCGCGCCGGCCGCCTTGGCCATCAGGGCGGCCTCCAGCGTCTGCCGCGGCGTCTCGACCGCGCACGGGCCCGCTATCAAAGTGACGGTGTCCGGCCCGATCGGCACGCCGCGCACGCTCACAGTGGAGCGTTGCGGATGATTGTCCCTGCTCACGAGCTTGTACGGCGTGGAGACCCGTACGACGTCCGCGACGCCCGGCATACCGCGCAGGTTGAGCGTGGCGAACTGCTCGACGTCGCCGATGAGGCCGATGATCGTACGGCTCACGCCGCGGCTCGCGAACGCCTCCCCTCCGGCCGCGGCGACGAGGTCGGCGATCGCCTCGACGTCGTCCTGCGTGGCCTCGGGGGTCATGACGATGACCATGGTGACTCCTCTTCCTGTGAACGGTGCGGGTCCGGAAAACGACGAAGGCCCCGGGTCCGTATGGACCCGGGGCCTTCGTTCGCCGTGGCTGTCAGCGCAGCGCATGGAGGCGATCGGTCCTCACGGGTCCGTCGCCATACCAAAACGACCAAGCGGTGCGCATGTGACGCAATATAGCGCACGCTTCCTTGATCGTGACACCCCACATGTGCCCGGGGTCCGGTGTGGTCGTCCTGCGAGCGGATGGCAGGATGGCCTCCGTGCCGGAGAAACCTGAGGAGGAGA
This sequence comes from Microbispora sp. NPDC088329, assembly GCF_040685655.1. NCBI lineage: Bacteria > Bacillati > Actinomycetota > Actinomycetes > Streptosporangiales > Streptosporangiaceae > Microbispora > Microbispora sp. NPDC088329. The sequence continues at coordinate 473,405 of NZ_JBFBIP010000002.1, read as the reverse complement.
CGCGCCTGCCCCCGGGCCAGTACGTCCCACGCGGACGCCCCGTCGTCCATTACGGGAGGGTCCCGGCGTTCCGCCCTGAGACGTGGCGTTTCCAGGTGTTCGGCGCCACGGCCTCGGGCCAGGTCCACGATTTCTCGTGGGAGGAGTTCTCCTCGTTGCCCACCACGACGGTCATGGCGGACTTCCACTGCGTCACCAAGTTCTCCCTGATGGGCAACGAGTGGGGCGGCGTTCCCACCTCGGCGCTGCTCGACCGCGTCCCCCCGGCGCCGGGCGTGCGCCACGTCATGATCTGGGCCGAGTACGGCTACAGCGCCAACCTGCGGCTGTCCGACTTCGACCGTCCGACCACGCTGTTCGCCACGCACCTCGACGAGAGTCCGCTGTCCCCCGAACGCGGCTACCCCGTGCGGATGGTGGTGCCTCACCTGTACGCCTGGAAAAGCGTGAAGTGGGTGCGCGCGGTGGAGTACCTGACCGAGGACCGGCGCGGCTTCTGGGAGGAGCGCGGCTATCACAACCTGGCCGATCCCTGGAAGGAGCAGCGCTACTCATACCAGGAGGACCCGGGCGACGGCCCGCCATGAGGCCGCGGAGCGGCTACGGTGTCCGGCGTGTCATCAGCCGTCTGGGTCACGCTGTGCGCTCTCTGCGGGGTCTGCGGAGGCGCGCTGGGCCGCGCTCTCGCCCACCGCGCGCCTGCCCCCGGTGAACTGCCGGGCGAGGCGACGTTCCTCGCCCTGCGGGTCGCCGGGCTGGCGGCTTCCTCGCTGCGCGCGGGGCTCACCCGCGGCTCCGCCCGCCGTGCCGTACCGCACCTGCGGACGTTGCTCGGCACCGCGGGCCTGGTCGTCGCCACGAATGATCGCGTCCTGGCCAGGAACGGCACGGGGGTGCCGGCGGACGAGGTGGTCCTCGCCGAGGTGCGCGCGACCATGGCGGGCGGCAGGCCGCGCCTCGCCCCCGCTTCGGGAGGCGATCGGCACGGGGTGGTCGTCCCCCTGACCGTGGAGGGCCGGGCGGTCGGCGCGCTCGCGGCGTACGACGCGCGGATCGGCGCCGCCCTGCCGCGCACGGCGGCCGAGGTGGGCCGCTGGATGTCCGGCCAGCTCGAACTCGCCGAACTCGACGCCTCCCGCAGACGGACGCTGGAGGCGGAGGCGCGGGCCCTGCGGGCGCAGATCTCGCCCCACTTCGTGTACAACTCGCTGACCACCATCGCCTCGTTCGTCCGTACCGACCCCGAGCGTGCCCGCGAACTGCTACTCGACTTCGCCGACTTCATCCGGTACGCGCTGCGCCGGGCGGCCGACTTCACCTCGCTCGCCGACGAGCTGACCTGCGTGGACCGCTATCTCCTGCTCGAACAGGCGAGGTTCGGCGACAAGCTGCGCTTCACCGTCCAGGTCGCCCCCGAGGTGCTGAAGGTCGACGTGCCGTTCCTGTGCCTGCAACCCCTGGTGGAGAACGCCATCAAACACGGCATGCCGGGGGAGGTCCGGGTCGTGATCAGGGACGCGGGGCCGGAGGCGCACATCTGGGTCGAGGACGACGGCGTCGGCATGGACCCCGAGCATCTGCGGGCCGCGCTCACGGAGGAACGCCGCGGGATCGGGCTGAGCAACGTCGACGTGCGCATGCGCCACCTCTACGGCCAGGACTACGGGCTCATGGTCGAGACGGCGCCGGGCAAGGGCACCCGCATCCGGCTGCGCATCCCCAAGACCCGTCCGCGCACCGCCCCGGCCCGCCCCTGACCCGCCGCGGCCGCAGTCAGGCCACGATGGCCGGACCGGGGGCTCAGCCGGTCAGGAGCGGGAGCCGGAGGACGAACCGGGCGCCGCGCGGGGAGTCCTCCACGCACAGGCTGCCGTCGTGCGCCACCGCGATCGCCCGGCACAGGGCCAGGCCGAGGCCGCTGCCGTCGGGATCGAGGCGACGTCCCGCCTCCAGACGTGTGAAGGGTTCGAAGATGCGCTCCCTGTCCTCCTTGCCGACGCCGTCGCCGTCGTCCAGCACCACCACCAGCGCCTGGGCGCCGGCGCGCTCGGCGCTCACGTCCACCTGGCCGGTGGCGTGGCGCTGCGCGTTCACCAGAAGGTTCGTCACGATGCTGGCCAGCTGCACGCGGTTGCCGAGGACCCGCACGTCCGGCTCGGTCCTGGCGTGCACCGGCACGCCCGTGCGCGCCGCCGCCTCGGCGCGTACGAGTGCCCCGAGGTCCACCGGCTCGGACGAGCACGGCGTGTTGCGGAACCGGGCGAAGGCGAGCAGCTCGTCGATGATCTGCTGCATGCGGTCGGTGGCCGGCAGCGACCTGGCGATCGCCTCCCGTGCGTCGATCTCCGGGTAGAGCAGTGCCTCCTCCAGCCCGGTACGCAGGCCGGTGAGCGGGGACTTGAGCTCGTGGGACACGACGGCGGCGAACTCCCGCTGCCGCGTGACCGCCGACTCCAGCCGGCCGAGCGTCTGGTTCGCGGCGCGGGCGAGCCGGGCGATCTCGTCCCGGCCGGACGGCTGCGGCACCCTCAGGGACAGGTCGTTGGCGTTGATCTCCGACATCCGCTGCCGGATCGCGTTGATGGGGCGCAGGATGCGGCCCGTCGCCCGCCAGGTCGTCCACGTCCACAGAACCGCAAGCAGCGCCCCGCCGCTACCGATGAGAAGCTCCAGTCGCTGCCCGCGCAGGGCGGGAGGCTGGTCCGTGCCGACGTAGACGAAGTGGGGCTCGCCCCGCCAGAGCTCCCAGGACTGCAACGACGGGATCCGGCCGGCCGTCAGCATGACGCACCGCTCGCTCTCGGGGCACTCGGTCACGTCGCGGAAACGGTTCTCCTCGGTCGGCCTGACCGTGCTCAGCGGCCGATCGCCGGCCATGGGCCCGGCCGTCACCACCCGGCCCCGCGAGTCGACGAGCTGGACGAGCGGGACCCGCGCCGTCGGCGCCGGCGGCGGAACCTGCCCGCGTTCCATCAGGCCGATCCACTCGGTGGCGACGCGCCGTGTCTCCTTGAAGATCTCGCTCTCGACCCGGTTCCGGATCAGCAGGCACAGGCCGGCCGCGATCACCGCGGCGACGAGCACGGACACCGCCGCCACGGCCAGCGTCACGCGCGCCTGGATGGAGTGGGAGAGGGGAAGGAACGTGCCCGGCCTGATGCTCATCTAAGTTCCTCGTTCGGGCCTGGTCTCCCTGTCAACGGTAAGCAGCCGTGGTGGATGAAAGGACTTTTGGACGGCGAAAGGCGAATAGCTCTACCTAGTTTTGGCCTGAGACTTGCCTCGGCACCGGCCGTGATTGTGGCGGAGGGTATCGGGAATGTCACCTACCGCTCGGTCACCCCTTGCGCGGAGGGCGGGCCACGCGGCACGGTGGACGCCATGCTGCGTGTCCTCGCGGTGGACGACGAGGTCCCCGCCCTGTCCGAGCTCGCCTTCCTGCTCCGTCAGGACGCCCGGGTGGAGCACGTGAGCACGGCGACCGACGGCGGGGCCGCCCTGCACGACATGGTCCAGATGATCGCCGACGGGGAGCGCCTCGACGGCGTCTTCCTGGACGTGCGCATGCCGGGCCTCGACGGCCTCGACCTGGCCCGGCTCATCGGCGGGTTCCCCACTCCTCCCCGCCTGGTCTTCGTCAGCGCCCACGACTGCGCCGTCCAGGCGTTCGAGCTGGAGGCCGTCGACTACCTGCTCAAGCCCGTGCGCCCGGAACGCCTGACGGAGGCCGTACGCCGGCTCTCGGCCGCCGTCGCGCCTCCCGGCACCGAGGAGGAGCTGGAGACGATCCCGGTCGAGCTCGGGGGCCGCACGAAGTTCGTCGCCCGGCAGGACGTGAGCTACGCCGAAGCCCACGGCGACTACGTGCGCCTGCACACGGCCGACGCCGTCTACCTCGTGCGGATGTCCCTCGCGGCGCTGGAACGCCGCTGGGCGGGCGCGGGGTTCGTCCGGGCCCACCGCAGCACCCTCGTCAACGCCCGGCATGTGAGCGAGCTGCGCTTCGACGCCGGGCGGGTGGTCCTGCAGGTGGGAGGCGAGACGCTGCCGGTGAGCAGGCGGCACACCCGGCAGGTGCGCGAGCAGCTCGTCCGCCAGTTCCGCCCCTGAGCCTCCACGCGATCACCCCGCACCCCGCGGTCCCTCAGGGACGGGCGGGGGACACGACCATGCCGCTCTCGAAGTCGCGGGTCACGGCGGCGGCGACGCCGTGCCGGGGGAGCAGCCCCTTCTCGGCCGCCTCCCAGCCCGTGTAGGTGAGGGTCCACAGCACCTGCTGGATCCACTCGGCACTGACGCCGGGGTCGAACACGCCCTCGGCCTGGCCGCGCTCGATGAGGCTGACAGCGGTCGGCACCGACAGACTCGCTCGTGGCCGGGTTCGACGTCGCACGGCAGTCGGCCGAGGTGCGCCGCCGCATCGGCCTGGCCGGGCAGGAGGCGGCCGTGGACGAGATCCTCACCGGGTGGGAGAACCTCGAGATGTGGGGGCGGCTCCACCACCTCGGCGCGGCGGCGCGTCGTCGCGCCGGCGAGCTCCTGGAGCGGTTCGGGCTGTCCGAGGCGGCAGACCGGAGGGTCAGGCACTACTCCGGCGCATGCGACGGCGTCTCGACCTGGCCGCCGCGTTCCTCCAGCGCCCTCGCGCTGGCGATCGGCTGGCCGCTGCTGATCACGCTCGTCTTCCTGCCCCTGTCCGCCCGGCGATACGGCCGCCTCGGCGGCTGAGCTGTGCCCACTTGAACCGTGCCCACTTGAATTGTGCACACTCGTCGGGGGCGCGCGGCCGGGGGGGGGGGCGTCTTCGCGCGCCCCGATCTACCGCTCGTCGTCTCCTGGGGCCCGCTCGTCGTGCGGGAGCGGGCCGCATGGCGCTAACTAGAGACCGCTCGTCCGAAGGGCCATCCCGTCGCCCGACTACACCTCGTAGTCTTTCGCACGTCGCAAGACACGCGGGGTAATCGCAAAGTGAGCAGATTGTCACCGAGTGGTTACCGAGCGGGGCCCTACTCGGGGGGGAAGGGCCCCGCCGGCGCGTACCGGGGGGTGCGCGGCGATCCGGCCATACGGGGGCGCCGGATCGCCGCGAACGCCCCATCCTCGCTTTCCCGGAAGGGCCGCTACTCCCGGACACCGCCGAGAACCGCGCTGCGGCGACCGGCGGCCCGGCACCGGTCAGTCGCCGCGCAGCTTCTTGAGCAGTTCGATGTCCTCGCGGTGCTTTTCCACCTTGCCCGGGGTCTCGATGCAGACGGGCACTCCGGCGGCCGTGGGATGGCGCATCAGCTCGCCGAACGCCTGGGCGCCGATGTGCCCGGCCCCGATGTTCTCGTGCCGGTCCCGCTTGGAGCCGCAGGGGTCTTTCGAGTCGTTGGCGTGGATCAGCTTGAGCCTGCCGGGGGCCACGTCGTTCAGCGCGTCCATCATCTCCTTCACCCCGCCCGGCGCGGCCAGGTCGTGCCCCGCCGCGAAGGCGTGGCAGGTGTCGAGACACACGCCGACCTTGGGATGGTGATCGAGAGCCTCCAGATAGGGCCCGAGGTCCTGGACGGTCGCGCACAGCATCTGCCCCTGGCCCGCCATCGGTTCGAGCAGCAGGTCGGGGCCGTCTTCGGGGAGCTCGTCGAGCACCGGCAGCAGGTGTTCGTGGATCTGGCGCATCGCGGCCTCGCGCGACTGGCTCACGGCCGAGCCGGTGTGGACGACCACGCCGAGCGCGCCGGTCTCGACGCCCCTGCGCAGGGTGTGGCGGATCACCGCGATCGAGTTGTCCAGGGTCTCCGCCGTCGGCGACCCGCAGTTCACGAGATAGGCGGCGTGCAGGAAGACCGGCACGCCCGACTCGCGCAGCTTGGCGTCCTCGGCGGGGTTCCCCTCACTGAGCGCCCAGCCCCGCGGGTTGGTGACGAAGACCTGGACCATTTCCGCGCCGATGTCGGCCGCGTACTTCAGCCCGCCCTTGGCCAGGCCGCCGGCGACGAAGACGTGCCCGCCGATGAGAGTGGAAGGAGTCATGATGACCTCCAGGTTAGTGGCGCCGGTCGGTGGCGCCCCCTTTGTCACAACGTACAAAGCGGCCCCCGGAGCAGGGCACTCGGTTCGGACTTCGCGCCGCTGGACCCGCCTGCGGCCCGGCGGTTGACTGACGGGCATGCGCGAACTCAGCCGGGAGGACCTGCGGTCCTGCTGCGCCTCCGCCAGATGGGTGGAGGCGGTCGCCGCGCGTGGGCCGTACCGGGATCTCGCCGGGCTCGGCCGCGTGAGCGTTTCCGCCCTCGCGGCGCTGACCTGGGACGACGTGTGTGAGGCGCTGGCGGCGCACCCGAGGATCGGCGAACGGCCCGGCGGTGCGGGACGCGAGGCCGCGTGGTCGCGGTCGGAGCAGTCCGGGACCGCGGACGCCGGGCGGGACGTGCTCGGCGCGCTCCGCGAGGGCAACGCCGCCTACGAGCGCCGGTTCGGCCACGTCTATCTGGTCTGCGCGACCGGACGGGACGCCGGCGATCTGCTGGCGTTGCTGCGGGACCGGCTCGGCAACGACGAGGAGACCGAGCGCGAGGTCGTCAGGGACGAGCTGTCGAAGATCGTCGCGTTGCGGCTGGCCAAGCTCTGGGAGGGCCGGTGAGCCTTTCGACGCACGTGCTCGACACCGCCGCCGGACGGCCGGCCAAGGACGTGTCCGTACGGCTGTCGCGGCGCGCCGCGCACGGGTTCGTGCCGGTCGCGGAGGGCCGCACCGACGGCGACGGCCGCATCCGGGAGTGGACCCCGCTGGGCCGGGAGTGGGATCCGGCCGAAGATCCTCGCCCGGGGACCTACCGGCTCGTGTTCGACACCGGCGCCTACCTGGGGGACGAGGCGTTCTTCCCCGAGGTGAGCGTCGTCTTCGTCATCCGCGGGGCCGGCGAGCACTGCCACGTGCCGCTGCTGCTGAGCCCGTTCGCCTACTCGACCTACCGAGGGAGCTGACGTGGCCGTTCTGGGGCCCAACAGGTACGGCAAGGCCGAGACGAGGGTCGTGCGGGTGACGCGGCACGGCGACGCCCACCGGATCAAGGACCTCACGGTCGGCACGGCGCTGTCGGGCGACATGGCCGAGGTGCACCTGAGCGGGGACAACTCGGCCGTCCTGCCCACCGACACGCAGAAGAACACGGTCTTCGCGTTCGCCAACAAGCACGGCGTCGGGGCGATCGAGGACTTCGCGCTGCTGCTCGCGCGTCATTTCGTGGACTCCCAGCCCGCGATCCACCACGCCAGGGTCGAAGTGGAGGAGCACGCCTGGGAGCGCAACGGCGCGTTCGGGCACTCGTTCGTCCGCTCCGGCAGGGAGGTCCGCACCTGCGTGGCGCACTACGACGGGACGCGGTCCTGGATGGTCTCCGGGCTGCGCGACCTCGTCGTGCTCAACACGACGAACTCCGAGTTCTGGGGCTTCGCGAAGGACGAGTTCACCACGCTGCCGGAGACCCGTGAGCGCGTCCTGGCCACCGCGGTGGACGCGGCGTGGCGGCACGGCGAGCCTCCGCAGGACCGCGACCCTTCACAGGACTGGGACAAGACCTACGAGAACGCGCGGGGCGCGCTGCTCGAGGCCTTCGCCGACACCTACAGCCTGTCCCTGCAGCAGACGCTGTACGCCATGGGCACGCGGGTGCTGGCCGCGTGCCCCGGGGTGTGCGAGGTGCGGCTGTCGCTGCCGAACAAGCACCACTTCCTGGTGGACCTCACGCCCTTCGGCCTGGACAACGACGGCGAGGTCTTCTTCGCCGCCGACCGGCCGTACGGGCTGATCGAGGGGACCGTGCTGCGCGAGGACGCGCCCGGCGCCGGCCCGGCCTGGGAGTAGCCGATGGACTTCCTGCGACCGCGGACCTGGGCGGAGGCCCTGGCGCTGAAGGCCGAGCGGCCGGAGGCCACGCCGATCCAGGGCGGCACCGACGTCATGGTGGAGATCAACCTCGACAAGGGCCGTCCGGCCGCCCTGCTCGACCTCACGCCGATCCCCGAGCTGCGGGAGTGGACGCGGCAGGGCGGCGAGATCCGCGTGGGCGCGGGCGTGACCTACTCCCGGCTGATCGCCGAGCTCGGTGGCGAGCTGCCCGGTCTGGCCCAGGCGTCCCGTACGGTCGGGTCGCCGCAGATCCGCAACCGGGGCACGGTCGCGGGCAACCTCGGCGCGGCCTCCCCGGCGGGCGACAGCCACCCGCCGCTGCTGGCCTGCGGCGCGGTCGTGGAGGCCGAGTCGGCGCGCGGCGACCGGCTGATCCCCATCGGGGAGTTCTACACGGGAGTGAAGCGCAACGCGCTCGCCCCCGACGAGCTGATCCGGGCCGTGCGCGTCCCGTCCGCCGCAGGACCGCAGTACTTCTCCAAGATCGGCACCAGGAACGCCATGGTGATCGCGGTGTGCTCGTTCGCGATCGCCCTGGACGCGGGGGAGCGGCGGGCGGGCACCGGGATCGGCTCGGCCGCGCCGACCCCGCGCCGCGCCCCGGACGCCGAGGACTTCGCCTCCGCGGAACTGGACTGGGACGGCCGGGGGCCGCTCGAACCCCGCGTGGCCCGCCGGTTCGGCGAACTCGTGGCCGCGTCCGCCGCGCCGATCGACGACGTGCGTGGCCGCGCCGCCTACCGCACGCACGCGCTGGCCGTGCTGGCGCGGCGCGTGCTCGGCTGGGCCTGGGACGACTTCAGGGGGAGCGCGTGATGAGGGTGAACGTGACCGTGAACGGCCGCCCGATGACGGCCGACGACGTGTGGGAGGGCGAGAGCCTGCTGTACGTCCTGCGTGAACGGCTCGGCCTGCCCGGTGCCAAGAACGCCTGCGAGCAGGGCGAATGCGGCTCCTGCACGGTCTATCTCGACGGCAGCCCCGTCTGCGCGTGCCTGGTCGCCGCCGGGCAGGCGGAGGGGCGCGAGGTGGTGACGGTCGAGGGCCTGTCCGCCGGAAAGGGGCTCGACGAGGTGCAGCGCGCGTTCGTGGACGCGGGGGCCGTGCAGTGCGGCTTCTGCACGCCCGGTCTCGTCGTCCAGGCCCACGCGCTGCTCGCGGCCGCGGAGGGGGTGCCGCCGGACGCCGACATCAGGGAGGCCCTGGCCGGCAACCTGTGCCGCTGCACCGGATACGAGAAGATCCTCGACGCCGTCCGCCTCGCCGCCGCCCGCCGCGACCACTCCGCCCCCCGTCCCACGCCGTGATCGTGTGGGTCGTCGCACTCATCCCCCGTGACCCGCGCCGGAGCCTTCCGTGATCACGCAGACGATCACGCCGGCACCACCTGACCTGGGAGTTCGCATTGCGTGATCTTGCACCGCCGCGACTGGTCATCGAGAACGCCTACGTCGTCCCGGTCGTGGGGGAGGAGATCCCGTCCGGCCATGTCGTCGTCGAAGACGGCCTCATCACGGCCGTCGGCCCCGGGCCCGCGCCGTACGCGGCGGGGGAGGCCGAGCGCGTCGACGCCTCCGGCTGCCTGGCCACCCCCGGCCTGGTCAACACCCACCACCACCTCTACCAGTGGGCGGCGCAGGGCGTGACGCCCGACGGGACGCTGTTCGAGTGGCTGGTAGCGAGCTACCGGCTGTGGGCGCGGATGGACGCCGAGGTGGTGGCGGGCGCGGCGACGGCGGGCCTGGCCTGGCTGGCCCTGTCGGGCTGCACGACCTCGGCCGACCACCACTACATCTTCCCCAAGGGCAGGGGAGACCTGTTCGAGGCGGAGATCGAGGCCGCGCGCCGGGTCGGGCTGCGCTTCCACCCCTGCCGGGGGTCGATGGACCGCGGCGCCTCGCGCGGCGGCCTGCCGCCGGACGAGGTCGTGGAGGACATCGACGAGATCCTCCAGGCCACCGACGACGCGATCAGGAAATATCATGATCCGTCGTTCGGGTCGATGCTGCGGGTGGCCGTCGCTCCCTGCTCGCCGTTCTCGGTCAGCGGCGAGCTCATGACCCGCTCGGCCGACCTCGCGCGCTCCCACGGCGTACGGCTGCACACCCACGTGGCGGAGACGGCCGACGAGGACGAGCACTGCAGGGAGCAGTTCGGCGTGCTGCCCGTCGAGTACCTCGACCAGCTCGGCTGGCTCGGGCCCGACGTCTGGCTCGCCCACTGCGTCCACCTGACCGACAAGGACGTGCGGCGCCTCGCCGAGACCGGCACGGGCGCGGCCCACTGCCCGTCCTCCAACGGCCGCCTCGGCGCCGGCATCGCCAGGATCGGCGACCTGCTGGCCGCGGGCGCGCCGGTCGGCCTCGGCGTCGACGGCGCCGCCTCCAGCGAGATGACCCCGCTGGCCGGGGAGATCCGCATGGCCGTGCTCACCCAGCGGGCCAGATACGGCCCCCGTGCGCTGACCGCCCGCCAGGCCCTGGAGATGGCCACGCTCGGCGGTGCCCGCTGCCTCGGCCGGGAGGCCGAGATCGGTTCGCTGGAGCCCGGCAAGCTCGCCGACGTCGCGCTGTGGCGGCTCGGCGGCTTCCACACCGCGATCGACGACCCCGTCGTCGCGTTCGCGTACGGCGCCACGCCGCCGCTGGAACGACTGCTGGTGGGCGGCCGGACCGTGGTGAACGGCGGCGAACTGCGCACGGTCTCCGCCGAGGCGGCCGCGCGGGCGGGGGCCGCCGCGCACCGCCGGTTGAGCGCCCAGGATCATGTCTGAGACATCCCGGACTCGATCGAAGGGCTAGGGCATGACAGGGCACGTCGTCATCGCGCCGGACAAGTTCCGCGGGTCGCTCACCTCTCCCGAGGTGGCCGCGCATGTGGCGGCCGGATTGGGTGACGTCCCCGCCATCGGGCTGCCGGTGGCCGACGGGGGCGACGGCACCGTCGACGCGGTCGTGGCGAGCGGATTCACCCGCGTCGAGACGGAGGTGACCGGGCCGGCCGGCGGCCAGGTCCGGGCGAGTTACGCCGTACGGAACGAACCCGGCGGCCGGGTCGCGGTCGTCGAACTGGCCGAGGCATCGGGCCTGCGCCGGCTGCCCGGCGATCTGATGCCGCTGACCGCCACGAGCCGCGGCACCGGGGAGCTGATCGCCCACGCCGTACGGCACGGCGCGACGCGGATCGTGCTCGGCCTCGGCGGCAGCGCCTGCACCGACGGCGGTGCGGGCATGGCGCAGGCCCTCGGCGTACGGCTGCTGAACGCCGAGGGCGACGACCTCCCGCCGGGCGGCGCCGCGCTGCGCGACCTGCACACGATCGACGCCTCCGGACGGCTGCGCGGGTTCGAGGTCGTCGTGGCGAGCGACGTGGACAACCCGCTGCTCGGGCCGTACGGCGCGGCGGCGGTGTACGGCCCGCAGAAGGGCGCGAGCGCGCGGGACGTGGCCGTGCTGGAGGCCGGCCTGGCCCGGCTGGCCGCGGTCGCCGCGCACACGCACGGCCTGGCGGGCGCCGCCGAGCACGACGGCGTCGTCCGTGCGATGGGCGTGGCCGCGCGGCCGGGGGCCGGCGCCGCGGGCGGGGTGGGCTTCGGCGCACTGACGTTCCTCGGTGCGGAGATCCGGCCGGGCATCGGTTATCTGCTGGATCTGGTGGAGTTCGACCGGCACGTGGAGGGCGCCCGCCTCGTGATCACCGGCGAGGGCTCCATGGACGAGCAGACCCTGCGCGGCAAGGCCCCGGTGGGCGTCGCGGCGGCCGCGGCCAAGCACGGGGTGCCCGTCGTCGCGGTCTGCGGCCGGCGGTCGGTGGGCGACGAGGAACTGAGAGCGGCCGGCATCGAGGCGGCGTACGCGCTGACCGACATCGAGCCCGACGTGAGCCGCTGCCTGGCCGAGGCCGGGCCGCTGCTCGAACAGCTGGCGGCGCGCGTCGCCGCCGTGCATCTCGCGGACGGGTAGGGCGAGATCACGAACGGTGGACGGCCGGGTCGTGAGGGAGGCGGCGAAATTCGTGCATGATCACGGCGCTGATCGCCGCAGGCCGGCGGCACGGTACATGATCACGACGGGAGGTGGCGGGTGTACGAGCTGGTGGTGCGGTCGCGGCGGGTCGTGACGCCGGAGGGGGAGCGTCCGCTGGCCGTCGCCGTACGCGGCGGCGTGATCGCGGCCCTGCACCCGTACGACGAGCCGCCGGCGGCGAAGGAGGCCGCCGACCTCGGGGACCTGCCGCTGCTGCCCGGGCTGGTCGACTCCCACGTGCACGTCAACGAGCCCGGCCGCACCCACTGGGAGGGCTTCGCGACCGCCACCAGGGCGGCCGCGGCCGGTGGCGTGACCACGATCGTGGACATGCCGCTGAACTCGCTGCCCCCGACCGTCGACGTGGCGGCGCTGGAGGTCAAGCGGAAGGCCGCCGAGGGGCGCTGTCACGTGGACGTCGCCTTTTGGGGCGGCGCCGTCCCCGGCAACCTCGCCGACCTGCGGCCGCTGCACGAGGCCGGCGTGGCGGGCGTCAAGTGCTTCCTGTCCCCGTCGGGCGTCGACGAGTTCCCCGCGCTCGACCGCGAGGGACTGCGGGCCGCGCTGGCGGAGGTGGCGGCCTTCGACGGCCTGCTGATCGCGCACGCCGAGGACCCCGGCCTGCTGTCGGAGCCCAGCGGCCCGGCGTACGACGACTTCCTGCGGTCGCGTCCCCAGGAGGCCGAGCGGCGCGCAGTCGAGCAGGTGATCGCCCTCGCCGCCCAGACGGGCGCACGGGCGCACGTCGTGCACGTGTCGGCCGCCGCCTGCGTCGAACCGCTGCGCGCCGCGCGGGCGGCGGGGGTGCGCGTCACCGCCGAGACCTGCCCGCACTACCTGACCCTGGCCGCCGAGCAGGTCACCGGGCCCGCCTACAAGTGCTGCCCGCCCATCAGGGAGGCCGCCAACCGCGACGCGCTGTGGCGGGCGCTCGCCGACGGCGTGCTCATGGGCATCGTCTCCGATCACTCGCCGTCGACGCCCGACCTCAAGGTGCCCGACTTCGCCGCGGCCTGGGGCGGCGTCTCCTCGCTCCAGGTCGGGTTGCCCGTCGTGTGGACGGCGGCCCGCGCCCGCGGGTACGGCCTGGCCGACGTGGCGCGCTGGATGGCCGGGGGACCGGCCCGCCTCGCCGGCCTGCCGCGCAAGGGGGCGATCCGGGTGGGGAACGACGCCGACCTGATCGCCTTCGACCCCGAGGCCGATCTCACCGTGGACGTGGCGGCGCTCCATCACCGCAACCCGGTGTCCCCCTACCACGGCGCGCGCCTGGCGGGCGTCGTGCGCACCACCTGGCTGCGCGGCGTTCCCGTCGACTTCGTCACACCGCACGGACGGTTGCTCACCAGGGAGGCACGATGACCGGATTCACCCGCCTGCCCGACCTCGCCCTGCGCGCGTACGGCGGCTCGGTCGTGGCCGCCAACGACGAGTCGTTCGCCGCACGGGAGGCCCTGATCAGGCCGGGACCGGCCGAGTTCCGGCCGCACACCTTCGGCGCCAAGGGCCAGGTCTACGACGGCTGGGAGACCCGGCGGCGGCGCGAGCCCGGCCACGACTGGGCGATCGTCCGGCTCGGCCTGCCGGGGGTCATCCGGGGCGTCGTGGTGGACACCGCGTGGTTCCGCGGCAACTACCCGCCGTACGCGTCGGTCGAGGCGTGCGCCGCCGAGGGCTACCCGTCACCCGGCGAACTGACCGGCTGGGTGGAGATCGTGCCGAAAAGCCCGCTGAAGGGCGACGCGGTCCACGAGTTCGCCGTGACCGACCCCCGCCGTTTCACGCACGTGCGGCTGAACATCTTCCCCGACGGCGGCGTCGCGCGGCTGCGGGTCCACGGGCGGGTCGTGCCCGACCGGGCGTTCCTGGAGGGCCTGACCGTCGACCTCGCCGCGCTGGAGAACGGTGGCCTGATCACGGCCTGCTCCGACGACTTCTACTCCTCACCGGACAACGTCCTCGCGCCCGGCCTTGCCCGCGACCAGTCCGAGGGATGGGAGACCGCCCGCCGCCGCGACGGCGGCAACGACTGGCTCGTCGTCGCCCTGGCCGGCCCCGGCCGGGTGGCCGTGGCCGAGATCGACACGACCAACCTGGTGTTCAACGCCCCCGGCTGGGCGTCGCTGAAGGGCGCGGACGCGGACCGGGGGCCGCTGGAGGACGAGGACGCCTGGTTCCCGCTGCTGCCCAGGACACGCCTGCAGCCCGACACCCGCCACCGCTTCCGCCTCGACGACGACCGCCGGATCACCCACGCCCGGCTCGACGTCTACCCCGACGGCGGCCTCGCCCGCCTCCGCCTCCTCGGCACCCTCACCCCCTGATTCCGTGCTGACGCCAGACTTGACGATTCACGCTCGGGGGTTCGGCGACGACCTCTATATCCTCAGGGGAGCCGACCCCGACGCCGCCTGACGTCGATCCATTCCGTTCCAGGCCGTCGGCCCGGCCGACGCCTCCGTCGCCCCGCCCGTGCGGAGTGGCCGGCTCCCGGGTGGCCTGCCGTCGCGCGGGCGACGGGGCCGCAGGAGGCGCTTCCGCCGTGCCCCGGAACGGCCGGCCCGGGCGTCAGTGCCAGAGCGTGATGGTGGAGCCCGGGGGGTGCTGGCCGAGCGGGTTCTCACCGATCACGCGCTGGGTGCCCACGCCCGCCAGCTTGCGGACGTTGACCTTGAAGCCGGCCGCCTTCAGCTCGTTCACCGCGTCCTTCACGAACTTGAACCGCACGTCGGGCACGTTCACGACGGCGGGCGGGGGCTGGTTGGGGTCAACGGGATTGACCACCTCCCACGGCCAGTGGAAGCCCTGGTCCGGGCCGCGAGACACGGTCAGGTGCACGATCGCCCCCGACACCACCTCGGCGCCTCCTGTGGGGTCCTGCGCGATCACGGTGCCCGGCGGGGTGTCGTCGGCGGTCTCGTCGACCTGGACGTTGAAGCCCTTCTCGCGCAGGAACTTCTCCGCCTGGTCGCGCATCATCTGTGTGACGTCCGGCATCAGCAGTCCGGCGCTGACGACGAAGTTGACCGTGCTGCGCTTCTTGACGCGCTTGCCCACCGGCGGGTTGGTGCGGATGACCTGGTCGCGGGGGACGGTGTCGCTCGCGCTCTTGCTGACCCGCCCGGGGGTCAGCCCGGCCTCGGCGATCTTCGCCCGGGCGTCCGTCAGGCTGGCGCCCGTGACGTTCGGCACGGTGATCGTCTCCGGGCCGGCCGACGGGATGAGGGTGAGCACCGAGCCCTTGACCACCTCGGCGCCCAGCCCCGGCTCGGTGTCGAGGACGACGTCCTTCGGCACCTTGTCGTCGAACCGGGCCTCGCCGACCCGGACCTCGAAACCGGCCTGCTGCGCCACCTGCCTGGCGACCGTGACGGGCTTGTTCACCAGGTCGGGCACCTTCGTGTAGCGGCCCTGGGAGAACCACCAGCCGGTGAAGGCGACGCCCGCCAGCATGACGAGGGCCAGCACGGCGACGAGCCATACGGACCTGCCCCTGCGCCGCCGCCGTCTCCCCTCGGCGGCGCCGGTGAGCAGCTCCGACCGCGGCTGGATCATCGTCTGGCCGAGCGGCGACTCGGGTTCCGCGAGCGCGTGCTGCCCGCTGCCGAACGACCCGGTGCCGAACGACCCGCTGCCCAACGATCCGGTGCCCAACGATCCGGTGCCGAACGACGAGGACCCGCCGGGCGGCGGGAGGGTCTGGTGGGCGCCCGTCCGCACGCCGCTGTGGGCGCCGGTGCGGGCACCGCTGTCCTGGGTCCCGTGGGGGGCGGCGTGCGCGCCGGTGTGCCCGGTCTTCGGCAGCGTCCGGTGGATCTCGACGGCGGCGACGAGCATGGCGGTCGCGTCCGCCGGGCGCACGGCGGGGTCCTTGTCGGTGGCCGCGGCGACGAACGCGTCCATCTGCGGGGGCACGTCGGGCATGATCGAGGACGGCGCGGGGACGGTCTCGTGCACGTGCCGGTAGGCGATCGACATCGGCGTCTCGCCCGCGTACGGCTGCCGCCCGGTGAGCAGCTCGAACAGCATGATCCCGGCGGCGTACACGTCGCTGCGGGCGTCGGCCGTGCCGGTCGTGACCTGCTCGGGCGACATGTAGCCGATCGTGCCGATCATCATGCCGGTCTTGGTCTGGTTGGTCGCCTCGATCGCGCGGGCCAGGCCGAAGTCCACGACCTTCACCCGGCCGTCGTCGGCGAGCAGCACGTTCTCGGGCTTGACGTCCCGGTGGATGAGCCCGGCCTGGTGGGCCGCGCCGAGGGCGGCGAGCACGGGGATGACCATCTCCAGCGCCTCGCGCGCGGGCAGGCGCCCGCGCCCGCGCAGCACGTCGCGCAGGGTCCTGCCGGGGACGTACTCCATCGACAGGTAGACGTGTGCCCCGTCGGTGCCCTGGTCGAAGACCTGCACGATGTTGGGGTGCGAGAGGCTCGCCACCGACTTGGCCTCGCCGATGAACCGCCGCACGAACTGCGGGTCCTCGGCCAGTGAGCGGTGCATCACCTTGACGGCGACCGTGCGGTCGAGCCGGACGTCCAGAGCCAGGTATACGGAGGCCATGCCACCCCGGGCGATCCGGGACTCGACGCGGTAGCGCCCGTCGAGCAACTGCCCCACGAGCGGGTCGGTTAGCGTCGTGTCCACTCGCCAAAGTTTACGGGTGATTTGCCGCCTGGCGTGTTCCCGAATCCCAAACCGAGACCTATTCGGGCGCCGTCCCCGCCGTCCGAAAAGCCGTGCCGATTGCGAAAACCGGGCTTACCAGACCTGGATTCCGCCCCTTCCCGCCGCCCGGGGAACAGCCCGGAACGGTCCCGGGACGGGCGGGCGGGGAAGGAGCCGCGGCGGGGGTTCAGGACGGGCGGCCGGGGGAGGACGCCTCGGCGTAGCGCCGGCGCGGGATCCGCCCGGCGAGACGGGCCAGCCTCCCGGCCGTGACCGCCTGCCGCATGGCCGCGGCCATCAGGCCCGGCCGGTGCGCCCGGGTCACCGCGCTCGCCAATAGCACGGCGTCGCAGCCCAGCTCCATCGCCAGCGCGGCGTCGCTGGCCGTGCCGACGCCGGCGTCGAGGATCACCGGAACCGTGGCGGCCTCGACGATCAGCTCGATGCTGTGCGGGTTGCGGATGCCCAGCCCGGAGCCGATCGGGGCGCCCAGGGGCATCACGGCGGCGCACCCGGCGTCCTGGAGCCTGCGGGCCAGCGCCGGGTCGTCGCCGATGTACGGCAGCACCACGAAACCGTCGGCGACCAACCGCTCGGCGGCGTCGAAGGTCTCGATCGGGTCGGGCAGCAGGGTCCGCTCGTCGGCGATGACCTCCAGCTTGACCCAATCGGTCTCCAGCGCCTCGCGGGCCAGGCGGGCGGTCAGCACGGCCTCCCCGGCGGTGAAGCAGCCCGCCGTGTTCGGCAGCACCTTGATGCCGCGTGCGCGCAGCACGTCCAGCACCGAACCGCGCGACGCCGGGTCGAGCCTGCGCATCGCGACGGTCGTCAGCTCGGTGCCGGACTCCTCCAGCGCCTGGTCGAGCACCTCCAGTGACGGCGCGCCGCCGGTGCCCATGATGAGACGCGAGGTGAACTTCTCCCCGCCCAGCACGAAGACGTCGTCGGTCATGCTCATCCTCCCTGTACGGCGGTCAGCACCTCGACGCCGTCCCCGTCCGCCACATAAGTGGAGTCCCAGGCGCTCCGGCTCACCACCTCGCCGTTCACCGCGACCGCGACCCCTGACGTGAGGGACGTGAGGGTCCGTACGGCGTCGCCGACCGTGGCGCCGTCCGGCAGTTCGGCCGCGCCTCCGTTGATCGTGACTTTCACTCGCTGAATCTCCCTGGATCGCAGAACCCGGCGACGGAGGGCGCCTCGCCGCCGGTCAGGAACGCGGCGACGGCGTCGGCGGTGATCGGGGACAGCAGCACCCCGTTGCGCCCGTGCCCGGTCGCCGCGAACACGCCGGGCGGCCCCGCCGGGCCGATGAGCGGCAGGTTGTCGGGCGTGCCGGGGCGGAAGCCGACCGTCGTCTCGGTCAGTTCGAGCTCCGTGATGCCGGGCACCAGTTCGCGGGCGTCGCGCAGCAGCTCGTACACACCGCCGGCGGTGACCCGCGCGTCGTACCCCAGCTCCTGCGACGTGGCCCCCAAAGTGATCTCGCCGTCGCCCCGGGGGACCAGGTAGGCGGGGGAACCGTGCACCAGCCCCCGGACGCACCGGCTGAGGAACCCGCGAGGCCCGCGCAGCCGGAGGATCTCCCCCTTGATCGGGCGTACCGGCAGGCCGGGCAGCAGGGACGCCGACCACGATCCGGCCGCCACGACGACCTGGCCCGCGGCGACGGCGGTGCCGGACTCCAGCCGCACGGACGGGCCGCCCGTCCCGGAGGCGTCGATCCCGGCGACGCGCTCGGTGACCAGCGTTCCGCCCGCCTTCTCGAACGCCGTGAGCAGGGCGCGCACGACCCTGCGGGGGTTGACCCAGGCGTCGTCGCGGGCGAGCAGCCCGCCGCGTACGGAGGGGGCGAGCATGGGCTCGAAGGAGCGGCACTCGCGCCCGGTGAGCCGCTCGACCCGCAGGCCGAGCGTCCGCTCGAAGGCCGCGAGGTCGTCGAGGTAGGCCATGTCGTCCGCGCCGCGGGCGACCTCGAGCGTGCCCTCGGTGCGGTAGTCGAGGTCGGCGCCGGTCTCGTCCTCCAGTTCCGCGCGGAACGCCGGCCACGCCGCCAGCGAGGCGAGGCCGAGCCGCAGCAGCGGCTCCTCCGTGTAGGTCACCTCGCTGACGGGCGCGAGCATCCCGGCCGACGCGTACGTGGCGCCGCCTCCGGGCGCGGGGTCCACCACCGCCACAGACAGGCCCCGCCGTGCCGTGCGCCAGGCGGCGGCCAGGCCGGTCACGCCGCCACCCACGATCACGACGTCATAGCCGGACTGGGCATCGGATGGCGATGTGCGGGACACAGCGCTCCCTTCGCCGGCATTACCCGGATCAGGTCGGGGCGGTCGAGAGCCTCGCGCTCTCCTCTCAGCCCGGTCCGCCGGGCTCCCGCGCGTCTTACGCCCACCAGCGTAGTACGTCGCCCATAACGGCCGATCGCCGGACCGGCGGCCGCACGCGAACGTCCCGACCCGGGCGGTCCGGTGAGTACGTGGCGTTTCCTCACAAGGTGGGCCCCCACGGAAGTGCGCGTCAATTGCCCAACTCGTTATGGGGGGCCCGTTGGCCAGGGCCCCGGTTGACAATCTATGGTCAAGCTGTGGATCACGTCGTGGTGGTGGGTGCCGGCCTGGCCGGCGTGCGAAGCATCGAGGCGTTGAGGGCCCGTGGGTTCACCGGCCGCATCACGCTCATCGGCGAGGAACACCATCGCCCCTATGACCGGCCTCCGCTGTCGAAGGCGGTGCTGCTCGGAGGCACCGACTCGACCGTGGTCGACTCCGATCTCGACGCCCTCGACGTGCGGCTGTGCCTCGGCACGGCGGCCAAGGGCCTGCGTGACGGCGTGCTGGAGACGACCGAGGGCGAGCTGGACTACGACGGCCTGGTCATCGCCACCGGCGCCACGCCGATCCGCCTGCGCGGCGAGGGCGTCCAGCACGTGCTGCGCACGATCGACGACGCGCTGGCGCTGCGCGAGCGGCTGGTCCCCGGCGCCCGCGTGGCCGTCGTCGGGGCCGGCTGGATCGGCGCCGAGGTCGCCACGGCCGCGGCCAGGGCCGGTTGCCGGGTGACCGTCGTGGAGGCGGGGGAGAGCCCGCTCGCCGTGGCGCTCGGGCCCGCCGTCGGCAGCCACACGGCCTCCTGGTACGCGCGGGCGGGCGTCGAACTGCTTCTCGGCGCGATGGTCGGCACCGTGGACGCCGACGGCCTCACGCTCATGTCCGGCGCCCGGGTGCCGGCCGACGTGATCGTCACCGGCGTCGGCGTGCGCCCGGCCGTCGACTGGCTGAAGGGCTCGGCCGTCCGGCTCGACGACGGGGTGGCCGTCGACGAGCACCTGCGCACGTCGCTGCCCAACGTGGTGGCGGTGGGCGACTGCGCGAACTGGTGGTCGCGCAGGTTCCGCACCCGGCTGCGGGTCGAGCACTGGGACACCGCGCTCCAGGCTCCCGACACCGCCGTCGCCACCCTGCTGGGCGAGGAGGCGGTCTACGACCCCGTGCCGTACTTCTGGTCGGAGCAGTTCGGTCACATGGTGCAGTTCGCCGGTCATCGGGAGGCCGGTGACCGCGTGCTGCTGCGCGGCGACCCGCGTACGGACGCGAAGTGGGCGGTGTGCTGGCTGACGGCGGAGGACCGGCTCGCCGCGGTGCTCACCGTCGACCGGCCGCGCGACGTGGTGCAGGGCCGCCGGATCGTCGAGAGCGGTCGGCGGCTCGATCCCACGCGGGTGGCCGACCCGGCCGTGCCGCTCCGCGACTGCATTATGACGTAATCGAGGTGTTTCCTGGCAGCTCCGCTGTGGTAAAGGTGGATCCGTGACGCTTACTGTTGCGAAGATCGACCGGGAGACCGACCAGCTCGTAGGGGAGTGGCTCCCCCTCTCGGAGGCCGCCAAGAAGCTCGGGCTCAGCATCGGCCGCGCCAAGCAGCTCCTCAAGGACAAGAAGCTCGCCGGCGTACGGCGGGGCGGCGGAGAGCCGCAGATCCCCGCGGTGTTCGTCGCGGACGGCGAGGTGCTCAAGGGCCTGCCCGGCACGCTCACCGTGCTGTCGGACGCCGGATACGACGAGGTGGAGTCGATCCGGTGGTTGTTCACCCCGGACGACTCGCTGCCGGGGGCCCCGATCGACGCGATCGTGAAGGGCCGGCACACGGAGGTCAAGCGCAGGGCCCAGGCCCTCGGCTTCTGACCGTCCCGCCCCGTGGCATTGTTGGTCGGGTGAACGACACCCGGCGACAGCGGCTCGCGCAGGCCAGGCTCTACCTCTGCACCGACGGCAGGAGGGACCGCGGCGACCTGGAGAAATTCCTCGACGCGGTCCTCGCCGGCGGGGTGGACATCGTCCAGCTCAGGGAGAAGGGCCTGGAGGCGCGCGAGGAGCTCGAGCTGCTCCAGGTCTTCCGCGCGGCCTGCGACCGGCACGGCGCGCTGCTGGCCGTCAACGACCGGGCTGACGTGGCCTACGCCGCCCGGCCCGACATCCTGCACCTGGGCCAGGACGACCTCCCGGTCCCGGTGGCCAGGGAGATCCTCGGTCCCGGCGTTCTCATCGGCAGGTCCACGCACTCCGCGGCGGAGGCGTCGGCCGCCGCGGTGGAGCCGGGTGTGGACTACTTCTGCTGCGGGCCGATCTGGCCCACGCCCACCAAGCCCGGACGCCCTGCGCCCGGCCCCGCGCTGCTCGAGCACGCCGCGCGCCTGGGCGCCGACCGGCCGTGGTTCGGCATCGGCGGCATCGACCTGGGCAACCTCGACGAGGTGATGGCGCACGGCGTGCGCCGCGCCGTGGTCGTCCGCGCCATCACCGAGGCCGACGACCCCGGCGCCGCCGCCGCGGCGCTCAGGGCGCGGCTGTCCGCCGTCCCGCTCTGACCCGGTACGCTCCCCGGGCGGCCGGACGCTCCGGGGATCCGGAGGTCCGGGAACGCCGTGGGGTCCGGGAGGCGGGGCCCCTCCTGCCGGGCGCGGCGGGTCAGGTGCGGCGGGAGGTCGCGGCGACCGCCAGGCCGGCCAGCGCCTCGCGGGCCCCCTCCTCGATCGGCGCCTGGTCGAGGGCGTGCAGCGCGTCGTCGAGATAGCGCTTGATCATGCCCTCGCACGAGACGAGCGCGCCCGTCTCCTCGATGACCGTGCGCAGCCGTCCGACCCCCTCGGCGTCCAGTCCGGGATCGCCGAGCAGGGCTCGCACGACCTCCGCCTGGGCGGGGGTGGCGGAGGCGAGCGCGCGTGCGATCAACACGGTCCGCTTTCCCTCGCGCAGGTCGTCACCGGCGGGCTTGCCGGTCTCGGCCGGGTCGCCGAACACGCCGAGGATGTCGTCGCGGAGCTGGAAGGCGATGCCCACCTGCTGGCCGTACTGCACGCAGAGCCGGTCGATCCACGGGTGCTGGGCCTGGGCGGCGAGGACGAGCCCGAGCCGGAGCGGCTGCTCGACCGAGTATTTCCCGCTCTTGTAGAGGGCCACCCGCAGCGCGCTGTCGAACGTGCTCTCGCCCTGCGCCTGTTCGAGTAGGTCGAGGTACTGCCCGCACATCAGCTCGGTGAGCATGTAATCGTGCAACGGCTGGGCGACGGCGATCGCCTCGGGCGCCAGGCCGCTGGTGCGCCACATCTCCCCGGCCCACACGAGCAACAGGTTCCCCAGCAGCACGGCCGAGCCCTCGCCGAACTGCCGCGCCGAGCCGTGCCAGCCCGCCTCGGCGTGCATCCGTTCGAACCGGCGGTGCGCCGACGGCATGCCCCGGCGCACGTCGCTCGCGTCCATGACGTCGTCGTGGATGAGCGCACTGGCCTGGAGCAGTTCCAGCGAGGCGGCGGCGAAATGCAGTCCCGGGTCGTCGCCGCCCCCGGCGGCGCGCCACCCCCAGTGGCAGAAGGCGGGGCGCAACCGTTTGCCGCCCGCCAGGAAATCCTCCGCGGCGGTGAGCAGGGCGGCCAAATGAGAATCACCGAAGTGTGGTCGCTGCCGGTCGAGGAACTCCCGGAGTGCGCGGTCCACCTCCGTACGGATGGAATCGAGCGAGACGGCGGAAGCGGTCATGCTCTGAGACTAACCGGGGTTGATCCGGACACCCAGCAGCAGATCCCCTTCAAGTGGGTTAACTCACTCCGTAAGGGAAAACGTCCACATAGCAAGACTGCGACCATCGGAAAAAGCGGAGCGCTGTAACCTCTCCTGTATGGCTCTCGGTCTGCCCTCGCGGCTTCCTGATCGCGTCCCGACGGTCCGCGAACTGCTGGCGGCGGGCGAGCGCTCGTTCTCGTTCGAGTTCATGCCGCCGAAGACCGACGAGGGGGAGCGCCAGCTGTGGCGGGCGATCCGCGAGCTGGAGGCGCTGCGGCCGACGTTCGTCTCCGTGACCTACGGCGCCGGCGGCTCGACCCGGGACCGCACGGTGGACATCGTCGAGCGGCTGGCGCACGAGACGACGCTGACCCCCGTCGCCCACTTCACCGCGGTCGACCACTCGATCCGCGAGCTGCGCCACCTCGTCGGCAGGTTCGCCGACGCGGGCGTGCGCAACATCCTCGCCGTACGCGGCGACCCGCGCGGCGGCAACCCCCTGGACGAGTGGGTCAAGCACCCCGAGGGGGTCCTGTACGCCGAGGACCTGGTGCGGCTGATCCGCCAGGCGGGCGACTTCTGCGTGGGGGTGGCCGCCTTCCCGTACAAGCACCCCAGGTCGGCGACCATCGAGTCGGACACCGAGTATTTCGTGCAGAAGTGCCGGGCCGGCGCGGACTACGCGATCACCCAGATGTTCTTCAGGGCGGACGACTACCTGCGGCTGCGCGACCGCGTGGCGGCCCGCGGGTGCGACACCCCGATCATCCCCGGCATCATGCCCGTCACCCAGATGAGCACGATCGCCCGGTCGGAGCAGTTGTCCGGCGCGCCGTTCCCGCCGGAGGTGGCCGAGCGGTTCGAGGCCGTCGCCGACGACCCCGTGGCGGTCCGCCGCCTGGGGATCGAGCACGCCGTCGAGCTGTGCCAGAAGCTTCTCGACGAGGGAGCGCCCGGCATCCACTTCATCACCTTCAACCGGTCGAGCGCGACCCGCGAGGTGTTCCAGGCGCTGCACAGCGTGCCGGCCGCCGTCGCCGGCTGAGCCCCGGCCGTCCCGCCGGCCTCCGTCAGTGTTCGCGTCCGTCAGTTCTCGCGGGCTTCGCGCCCGGGCAGCGGCAGCCGCACCCCGGCGATGACGTACTCCTCGTAGCCGCCGGGGAAGACGAACCGGGTCATCAGGTCGGCGAACCCCACGTCTCGGTAGAGGTGCCGGGCCACCGTGGGCGCGTCGTGCGTCGACAGCACGGCCGTGCGCTCCGGGCGGTCCTCGCACAGTGCGTGGATCAACCGACGGCCGATTCCCCGGCCCTGGTGTTCCGGGCGCACGTGGATCTCGGCGATCTCCAGGGCGTCGCCGAACCAGTCCTCCGCCACCACCGGCCCGGCCCGGTCCTGCAGCGCCCCGCGTACGACGTCGTGCCACCACTGCCCGCGGCCGCCGTGGAAGCCGTACGCGAAGCCGGCGACGCCGCCGGGCTCCTGCGTGTCCTCGGCGAGCACGCAGGCGAAGTCGGGATAGGTGGCGTGGTTGCGCATGATCGCCAGGCGGCCCGCGAGCTGGTCGGACGGCGGGCGCATGGCGACCGTGTAGATCTCCAGCACCGTGTCCAGCACCGCCCTGAATCGGTCGGCCCCCACCCGTCGCAGTTCGATCACGCGTCGCACACTAGCAAAACCCGGCAGGACCGGTCCGCAGGCGTCATTCCACCTCGGCGGCCGTGCCCCCGGTGATGCGCAGCAGCTCCTCGTAGGACGTGGGGAAGACGGTGTGAGGGTGGCCCGCGGCGGCCCACACGACGTCGTGCTTGCCCAGCCACGCGTCCACCAGCGTCCGTACGGGCGCGGGGTGCCCGACCGGGGCGACGCCGCCGATGGGTTGACCGGTGTGCTCGCGGACGAATTCCGGGGTGGCCCTGCGTACCTTCGCCGCGCCCACGAGCCGGGCGATCAGATCGGTGTTCACCCGGTGGGCGCCGCTGGTCAGCACCAGCAGCGGGGCGCCGTCCGCGTCGAAGATCAGGCTGTTGGCGATCGCGCCGACCTCGCAGCCGAGCTGTGCCGCCGCCGTGGCGGCGGTCGGGGCGGCCTCGTCCAGGACGACGACGCGGCCCTCCACCTCGTGGGCCCGCAGGGCCTCCTGAACCCGGACGACGTTGGGATGCAACTTTTCTGCCACCCGGTCACTCTAAACGGATTGCCAGGACATACGCGGCCGATTATGGCCACTTACGATCACGCGGCTCACAATCGGACCGTAAGGTGAGTCCTTTGATCGAGAAACGGACTTATGAGGGGGTTGGTCATGATGAGAGGTCGACGGCGACTGCTCGTCGCGGTGGGGGCGGCGACGTTCGCGACCGCCTTCGCGGCGACCGGCGTGAGCGGCACGGCGCAGGCACGCACCGACGCGTCCGCGGGGGTCGTGACCACTGGGACCGTGCTCCCGGCGTCCACGGCGCTCCCCGCGCTCGCGGCACGGAGCGCCGTTCCCGCCCGCGCCACCGGTTACCCGTCGTTCACCGCCCCGGGCAAGACGCTCAAGCTCGGCGCCAAGGGCTCCGCCGTCAAGGCGCTGCAGGCCCGGCTCAAGGAGCTGGGATACGTGCCCGGCAGCCTCGACGGCCAGTATGGCGGGGCCACACTGACGGCGGTCTGGGCGTTCCAGAAGGTGCAGGGGATCACGCCGACCAGCACGATCGCCGCCCGCACCTGGAGGGCGCTGGAGAATCCCCGCGCGCCCAAGGTTCTGGTGTCCGGGGGCAAGGCGAATCGCGTCGAGGTGAACCTGACCAAGCAGGTTATGGTTTTGTATCGGGGCGGTGAGCCGGTGCTGATCAGCCACATCTCCAGCGGCAGCGGCGTCCCCTACACCGAGTACGCCACCTGGAACGGCAAGCGGCAGCGCTTCTCCGGCAGCGCCCGCACGCCGACCGGCGACTACAAGACCACTTGGCGGGTCAAGGGCTGGCACCGGTCCTACCTGGGGCAGCTCTACAACCCCGTCTTCTTCAACGGCGGCATCGCGCTCCACGGCGCGCTGTCGGTGCCGCTTTATCCGGCCTCGCACGGCTGCGTGCGGCTGCCCATGAACGTGGCCGAGATCCTGCCGGGCATGCTCGGCAAGGGGGTCCCGGTGCACGTCAGGGGCGCCTTCCGGCGCTAGTTCCACCCCGGAGGGGCCCCGCGCGAGGTGGTCGCGCGGGGCCCCTTCGTCCTCTGCCGCCCCCTTTTGTGACGCAGTCCTCGAACACGTATTCGTTGACATCCTTGACAGGCGAGATGATCGAATCTATGTTCGATGGGGTGGGCGCGAGACTCGCGGCTCGCGCCCACCCCGTTGGATTCGTGCCTTCGTCGTCGGCGGAGACGGATGCGGCACGGCCCGCGGCGTGGGCCGGACGGGGAGAGGGGAAGCTCCTCGTCCGGCCGCCCACGGGACAAAGCGTCGGGCGATCTCGGGCGGTTCACGAGATCTCCCGGCCGGCGAAATTGTCGGTGCGGTCTGCGACTGTGAAGTCACCGGCGACCTTCGCCGGAGTGCCACGACTCAAGGAGGCGGGCATGACTGAGCAGAACGACGATCAGAAGAGCGGGCCCCGGCTCTCTCAGGCGGTTCTGGCACACCTCGCGGACGCCAGGGCATGCCTCGCGGACGCCACCGTCGGGCCCACCCCCGCGGACCGCTACGTGTCGGCCCATCTGGCGGCCCTGCGTGCGGCGGCCGGAATCCTCGCGGCCCGTCCACGTCCGATGGACGGCCGCAGGCGGCGGCTGCGCAGCGCCTGGGAGCTGCTGCCGGAGGCCGAGCCCAAGCTCGCGGACTGGGCGGCCTACTTCGCGGTGAGCGCGACCAAGCGTGCGGCGGCCGAGGCCGGAATGGTCCGCGCCGTCACGCAGAACGACGCGGAGGAAATCATAGCGGAGGCGGACAGGTTCGTCGGAGAGGTGGAGTCGATCCTCGGCCTGCCCGGCCGGCCCACCCTGCCCATGGCAGGCTGACCTCCGTCTCCGGCCATGGCCCGGTCCTCGCCGCGCGTCGTGTGATCAGACGGGGTCGCGCTCCAGGGGGCAGCTCATGCAGCGCGGCCCGCCGCGTCCGCGGCCGAGCTCGCTGCCGCGGATCGTGATGACCTCGACGCCGTGCCTGCGCAGGTGGTTGTTGGTCGTGGTGTTGCGTTCGTAGGCGATCACCACACCCGGCTCCAGCGCCAGCACGTTGCAGCCGTCGTCCCACTGCTCTCGCTCGGCCGCGTGCACGTCCTGCGTCGGCGTCAGGACCTTGATGTCGTCCAGGCCGAGGGCTCGCGCGATCGCCTTGTGCATGTCCTCCGGCGGGTGATCGGTGACCTTGAGCTCCTTGTCGGTGTCGCCCGGCTCCACCGTGTAGGAGGGGAGCATGCCGAGCCCGGCGTATTTCGTGAACACGCCCACGTCGACGTTGGTCATCACGGTGTCGAGGTGCATGAACGCACGGGTCTTGGGCAGATCGAGCGCCACGATGCGGGTCGCCGATCCCGCGCGGAACAGGTTGGTCGCGAGCATCTCGACCGCCTGCGGCTGGGTGCGCTCGCTCACGCCGACCAGCACCACGCCGTCGCCGAGCACCAGGACGTCGCCGCCCTCGATGGTGGCCGGGGCCATCCGCACGCCCTCGTACCAGACGTTGAACCCGCCGCCGGCGGGGTTGCCGTATCCCGCGGCGAACAGCGGGTGCCACCGGTAGACCGCCTCGTAGTTGACGGTCTCCCGCCTGCGCGCCTTCTTGCGCATCGGGTTGATCGAGACCCCGTCGTACACCCAGCAGGAGGTGTCGCGGGCGAACAGGTGGTTGGGCAGCGGAGGGAGGACGAAATCGTCCATGCCCAGCGTGTGGAAGGTGATGGAGCCCGGGTCGCAGCCCAGCTCAATGATCTCGCGTTTGATGATCCCGCCGGTCAGCAGCGGTGCGAGCGTGTCCGCGTCGAGGGCGTCGAGCGTGTTGCGGATCGCGTCGGCGGCCAGCGGGCCGAACCAGTGCTCGTCGACGCTGCCGTCGAGGATGTGCTTGCGCGCGTCGGGGATCTCGATCACCTCCCGCAGGAGGTCGCCGAGGTGGTGCACCTCGACGCCGCGCCCGGCGAGCACCTCGCACCACTCCCGGTGCTCCTCCAGCGCGCGGTGCACCCACAGCACGTCGTCGAACAGCAGGCCGTCCTTGTTGCCCGGGGTGAGCCGCTTGAGCGCGAGTTCGGGGATGTCGACCAGGACGCGGCGAAGCCTGCCCACCTCGGAGCCCACGTGAAACGTCATATCCTGCCTATCCCCGCGTGACAGGAATCACTCGTACCGGCGGCTCCCCGATGCGGAGGCGCCGCCCGTGACTACGCCGAGAGGGCGGGCACGGGGAGCCGCGTACGGACCGGACGGGAGGTCAGAAGGACTCGACGGCGCGGCGGGCCTCCGCGTCGAGCACGCCCCAGTGGATGAACTCCTCGGTCAGCTCGACCGGCGACTTGTCGTAGATGACCGCGAGCGAGCGCAGGTCCTCCTGCCGGATCGACAGCACCTTGCCGTTGTAGTCGCCGCGCTGGCTCTGGATGGTGGCGGCGTAACGGGCAAGCGGACCGGCCTTGTCCTTCGGCAGCTGCGACAGCCGCTCCAGATCGATGACCAGCTTGGGAGCGGGCGCAAGCGGGCTGGGGGCGGCTCCGCCCGGAAGAAGCTCGGACACCGGCACTCCGTAGAAATCCGCGAGCTCTGCGAGCTTCTGCACGGTCACCGCGCGGTCGCCCCGCTCATAGGAGCCCACGACGACGGCCTTCCACCGTCCGCGGGACTTCTCTTCCACACCGTGCAGGGACAGCCCCTGCTGGGTCCGGATGGCGCGCAGGCGCGCGCCCAGCGACTTGGCGTAGTCAGACGGCATCGTTGGGCCCCCGGCTTTCTATGTCTCTTCTCACTTGATTGTGCGTCCTTGTCCTAAGCGTTCCGAACACCGGGGCTGGCGCCGTGACCGGCACCTTCGGTGACCGCTGCGTCGGGTTTTACCCAGGAAGGTCGCGTGTTGTGGTTACGGACAGTGACGGTAAAGCCGACACTCCCAAAGGTCAAGCTGATTGGAAAAAAGAGCGTCAAACAGTGCTCTCACCGAAATCCCCGACACCCGGTGTGATGCGGCTTCCGACCCCTGCCACGTCCCCCGCACGTCCCCGGTCTTCCGCCTCGCGTCCTCGTCACGCCGCGGGTGAACGACCCCTCCGCGGGGCATCGCCCCTGGCGGGAGGGGGGTTCCCAGACGGCCCTGATACTCTAAGCAGACCTGACACCCTTTTAAGACCCGTCCCGTGAGGCGGGAAAGGTGGTGAGTTTCATGTCTGATGCCCGAAATCAGGCCCGTTCCGTCCTGGAGGGGCCCGACATCCACCGGGCGCTCACACGGATCGCGCACGAGATCATCGAGCGGACCAGGGGCGCGGAGAGCGTCGTCCTGCTCGGCATCCCCACCCGTGGCGCCACCCTCGCGCAGCGCCTGGCCGGGCGCATCGCGCAGTTCGAAGGGATCAAGGTTCCCGTCGGCGCCATCGACGTCACGATGTACCGCGACGACCTGCGCCTGCGGCCCGCGCGCCCGCTCGGCCACACCGATCTGCCGCCGGACGGCGTCGACGGCAGGACCGTCGTCCTCGTCGACGACGTCCTCTACTCCGGCCGCACCGTGCGCGCCGCGCTCGACGCGCTGAACGATGTGGGCAGGCCCAGGGCGGTCCAGCTCGCCACGCTCGTGGACCGCGGCCACAGGGAGCTTCCGATCCGCGCCGACTACGTCGGCAAGAACCTGCCGACCTCCAAGAGCGAGAAGGTCAAGGTCTTCCTGGAGGAGACGGACGGGCGCGACGCGGTCGTGCTCATCAAGGAGGACGACCGATGAAGCAGCACCTGATCTCGGCCGGCGACCTCGCCCGCGACGACGCGCTCCTCATCCTCGACACGGCCGAGGAGCTGGCCCGGGTCTCGCAGCGGTCCATCAAGAAGCTGCCGACGCTGCGCGGCCGCACGGTGGTGAACCTCTTCTACGAGGACTCCACCCGGACCCGCATGTCCTTCGAGGCCGCGGCCAAACGCCTGTCGGCCGACGTCATCAACTTCTCCGCCCGCGGGTCGAGCGTGTCCAAGGGCGAGTCGCTGAAGGACACCGCGCGCACCCTGGAGGCCATGGGCGCCGACGCCGTCGTGATCCGGCACGGCGCCTCGGGCGCGCCGCACCGCCTGGCCACCTGGGTGCGCGGCAGCGTGGTCAACGCCGGGGACGGCACCCACGAGCACCCCACCCAGGCGCTGCTCGACGCCTTCAGCGTCCGCCGCAGGCTGGGCCGGATCGAGGGCCTGAAGATCGCCGTCGTCGGCGACGTGCTGCACAGCCGGGTCGCCCGGTCGAACGTGCTGCTGCTGCACACGCTCGGTGCGGAGGTGACGCTGGTCGCGCCGCCGACCCTGCTGCCGGTCGCGGTGGAGAGCTGGCCCTGCCAGATCTCCTACGACCTCGACGCCGTGCTGCCCAAGTCGGACGTCGTGATGATGCTGCGGGTCCAGCTCGAACGGATGAACGCGGCCTACTTCCCCTCGGCGCGGGAGTACAGCCGCCGCTACGGCCTCGACCGCGACCGGTTCGCCCGCCTGCACGACGACGCCATCGTCATGCACCCCGGCCCGATGAACCGCGGCATGGAGATCTCCGCGGAGGTCGCCGACTCGCCGCGCTCGACGATCGTGGAGCAGGTCGCCAACGGCGTGACGGTCCGGATGGCCGTTCTCTACCTGCTGCTCGGCGGTTCCGAGCCGGCGATCGGCGGCGCCGAATGAGCACGTACGACCTTCACGAGGAGACTGTGACCACCATCCTCATCAGGGGCGCCCGGATCCTGGGCGGCGCCCCGAGCGACATCCTGCTGCGCGACGGCGCCGTGGCGGAGACGGGCGGCCTCGCGGGCACGCGGGCGGACCAGACGATCGACGCCGACGGGCTGATCGCCCTGCCCGGCCTGGTGGACCTGCACACCCACCTGCGCGAGCCGGGCCGGGAGGACGCGGAGACCGTCGAGACCGGCACCCAGGCCGCGGCGCGCGGCGGATACACCGCCGTCCACGCCATGGCCAACACCTCCCCGGTCGCCGACACCGCCGGCGTCGTGGAGCAGGTCTGGCGGCTGGGCCGCGAGCACGGCCACTGCGACGTCCAGCCCGTGGGCGCGGTGACCTCCGGTCTGGAGGGCCGCCAGCTCGCCGAGCTCGGCGCGATGGCCGACTCCGCGGCCCGCGTGCGGGTCTTCTCCGACGACGGCAAGTGCGTGTCGGACGCCGTGCTGATGCGCCGGGCGCTGGAGTACGTCAAGGCGTTCGACGGCGTCATCGCCCAGCACGCCCAGGAGCCGCGGCTGACCGAGGGCGCCCAGCTCAACGAGGGCGCGGTGTCGGGCAGGCTCGGACTGACCGGCTGGCCGGCGGTCGCCGAGGAGGCGATCATCGCCCGTGACTGCCTGCTCGCCGCGCACGTCGGGTCCCGGCTGCACGTCTGCCACGTCTCCACCGCCGGGTCCGTCGAGATCATCCGCTGGGCCAAGTCGAAGGGCTGGGACGTGACCGCCGAGGTCACCCCGCACCACCTGCTGCTGACCGACTCCTGCGCGGAGAGCTCGCCGCTCGGGTCGTACAACCCGATCTACAAGGTCAACCCGCCGCTGCGCACCGACGAGGACGTGCGGGCGCTGCGCGAGGCGCTGGCCGACGGCACGATCGACTGCGTGGCCACCGACCACGCGCCTCACCCGGTCGAGGACAAGGAGACCGAGTGGGCCGCGGCGGCCATGGGGATGATCGGCCTGGAGACGGCCCTGTCCGTGGTCCAGGAGGCCATGGTCGAGACCGGGCTGCTCGACTGGGCCGGCGTCGCCGACCGCATGTCCGCGCGGCCGGCCAGGATCGGCCGGCTGGCCGGGCACGGCCACCCGATCGAGCCCGGCGTCCCCGCCAACATCACGCTGTACGACCCGTCGGTCCGGCAGCCCGTGGACCCGGCGGCGATGGCGTCGAGGAGCCGCAACACCCCCTACGAGGGACTGACCCTGCCCGGCCGCGTCGTCGCCACCCTCCTGCGCGGCCGTCCCACCGTTCTCGAAGGGAAGCTCGTATGACAGCCCTGCTCGTGCTCGAGGACGGACGCGTCTTCGAGGGAACGCCGTACGGCGCCGTTGGCGAGACGTTCGGCGAAATGGTCTTCAACACCGGCATGACCGGCTACCAGGAGACGCTCACCGACCCCTCCTATCACCGCCAGATCGTGGCGATGACCGCGCCGCACATCGGCAACACCGGTGTGAACGACGAGGACCCGGAGTCCGGCAGGGTCTGGGTCGCGGGCTACGTGGTGCGCGAGCCGGCGCGGATCCCGTCGAACTGGCGCTCCCGCAGGACGCTCGACGACTACCTGCGCGACCAGGGCGTCGTCGGCATCGCGATGCCCGGCACCCGCGCCCTCACCCGTCACCTGCGCGAGCGCGGCGCGATGCGCGCGGGCATCTTCAGCGAGGGCGGCGAGGTCGCCGAGCTGGTCGAGCGGGTGCGGCGCTCGCCCGGCATGGAGGGCGCGGACCTGGCCCGCGAGGTCAGCACGGGCGAGCCCTACGTCGTGCCGGCCGTGGGGCGCAAGCGCTTCACCGTCGCGGCGGTCGACCTCGGCATCAAGGCCATGACCCCGCAGCGGATGTCCGAGCGGGGCTGCGAGGTGCACGTGCTGCCCGCGACCGCCAAGGCGGCCGACATCCTCGCCCTCGACCCCGACGGCGTCTTCTTCTCCAACGGCCCCGGCGACCCCGCCGCCGCCGGATACGCGGTCGAGTCCCTGCGGGAGGTGCTGGGCGAGAGCGTGCCGTTCTTCGGCATCTGCTTCGGCAACCAGATCCTCGGCCGGGCGCTCGATCTCGGCACCTACAAGCTGCGGTACGGCCACCGCGGGGTGAACCAGCCGGTGCAGGACCGAAGGACCGGCAAGGTCGAGATCTCGGCGCACAACCACGGTTTCGCCGTGCGGGCGCCGCTGGACGGGCCCTTCGAGACGCCGTACGGCGCGGCGGAGGTCAGCCACGTCAACCTCAACGACGACTGCGTGGAGGGGCTGCGCCTGCTGGACCGCCCGGCGTTCAGCGTGCAGTACCACCCCGAGGCGGCCGCGGGCCCGCACGACGCCGCGTACCTGTTCGACGAGTTCTGCGAGCTGATGGAGAAGAAGGGGGCCCAGGGTGCCTAAGCGTACGGACATCAGGTCCGTCATGGTGATCGGCTCCGGCCCGATCGTCATCGGACAGGCGTGTGAGTTCGACTACTCCGGCACCCAGGCCTGCCGCGTCCTGCGCAGCGAGGGCTTCCGGGTCATCCTCGTCAACAGCAACCCGGCCACGATCATGACGGACCCGGAGTTCGCCGACGCCACCTACGTCGAGCCGATCACGCCGGACATCGTCGAGAAGATCATCGCCAAGGAGCGGCCCGACGCGCTGCTGCCCACGCTGGGCGGCCAGACGGCGCTCAACACGGCCGTGGCGCTGCACGAGGCGGGCGTGCTCGACAAGTACGGCGTCGAGCTGATCGGCGCCGACATCGACGCCATCCAGGCGGGGGAGAACCGCGAGCGGTTCAAGGAGATCGTCGCCAAGGTGGCCGCCGAGCGCGGCCTCAACGCCGAGTCGGCGCGCAGCGTGATCTGCCACACCATGGACGAGTGCCTGCGCGGGGCCGACGTGCTGGGCTACCCGCTCGTCGTCCGCCCGAGCTTCACCATGGGCGGCGCCGGCTCCGGCTTCGCCCACGACGAGCAGGAGCTGCGCCGCATCGCCGGCGCCGGCCTCGACGCGTCCCCGACCACCGAGGTCCTCCTGGAGGAGTCGATCCTCGGCTGGAAGGAGTACGAGCTGGAGGTCATGCGGGACCGCAACGACAACGTGGTCATCGTGTGCTCCATCGAGAACATCGACCCGATGGGCGTCCACACCGGCGACAGCGTGACCGTGGCGCCCGCGCTGACCCTGACCGACCGCGAGTACCAGAACATGCGCGACGTCGCGATCGCGGTCATCCGCGAGGTCGGCGTCGACACCGGCGGCTGCAACATCCAGTTCGCGGTCGACCCGCAGACCGGCCGGATGATCGTCATCGAGATGAACCCGCGTGTGTCGCGGTCGTCGGCGCTGGCGTCCAAGGCCACCGGCTTCCCGATCGCCAAGATCGCCGCCAAGCTCGCGATCGGCTACACCCTCGACGAGATCCCCAACGACATCACCAAGGAGACCCCGGCGTCGTTCGAGCCGTCGCTCGACTACATCGTGGTCAAGGTGCCGAGGTTCGCGTTCGAGAAGTTCGCCGGGGCCGACGAGACGCTGACCACCCACATGAAGTCGGTCGGCGAGGCGATGGCGATCGGCCGATCGTTCCCCGAGGCGCTGCAGAAGGCGCTGCGGTCGCTGGAGAAGAAGGGGTCCTCGTTCAGCTGGGCGGGAGAGCCGGGCGACCTGGACGAGCTCCTGGAGGCCTGCCGCAGGCCCCACGACGGGCGGCTGCGCACGATGCAGCAGGCCATCAGGGCGGGCGCCACCCCCGAGCAGGTCCACGAGGCCACGAAGGTGGACCCGTGGTTCGTCGACCAGCTCTTCGCCATCGACGAGGTCGCCCGGTCGATCACCGCGCTCGACCGGCCCACGCTCGAGCTGGCCAAGCGGAACGGCTTCAGCGACGCGCAGATCGCCGAGATCCTGGGCGTGCCGGAGGCCGAGGTGCGGGCCGAGCGCCACGAGCTCGGCGTGCGGCCCGTCTACAACACCGTGGACACCTGCGCCGCCGAGTTCGCCGCGCGCACGCCGTACCTCTACTCGGCGTACGACGAGGAGACCGAGGTGCCGGTGGGGGACCGGCCCAAGGTGATCATCCTGGGCAGCGGGCCCAACCGCATCGGCCAGGGCATCGAGTTCGACTACGCCTGTGTCCACGCCTCGTTCGAGCTGGCCAAGGCCGGCTACGAGACCGTCATGGTCAACTGCAACCCCGAGACCGTCTCGACCGACTACGACACCTCCGACCGGCTCTACTTCGAGCCGCTCACGCTGGAGGACGTCCTGGAGGTCGTGCACGCCGAGCAGGAGACCGGGCCGGTCGCCGGCGTCATCGTGCAGCTCGGCGGCCAGACGCCGCTCGGGCTCGCGCAGGCGCTCAAGGACGCCGGGGTGCCGGTGGTCGGCACCTCGCCCGAGTCGATCCACCTCGCCGAGGAGCGCGGGGCGTTCGGCCGGGTCCTCGCCGAGGCGGGGCTGACCGCGCCCAAGCACGGCACCGCGATGACCGTGGACGAGGCCAAGGCCGTCGCCGACGAGATCGGCTACCCCGTGCTCGTACGGCCGTCGTACGTGCTCGGCGGGGCGGGCATGGCCATCGTGTACGACGAGGACACGCTGGCGACCTACATGGCCAGGGCGGCCTCCGAGCACCCGGTGCTGATCGACCGGTTCCTCGACGACGCCATCGAGATCGACGTGGACGCGCTGTTCGACGGCGAGGAGCTCTACCTCGGCGGCGTCATGGAGCACATCGAGGAGGCCGGAATCCACTCCGGCGACTCGGCGTGCGCCCTGCCCCCGATCACGCTGGGCGGGTTCGACATCAAGCGGATCCGCGCGGCCACCGAGGCCATCGCCCGCGGCGTGGGCGTGCGCGGCCTGCTGAACGTCCAGTACGCCCTGGCCTCCAACGTGCTGTACGTCCTGGAGGCCAACCCCAGGGCCAGCCGTACGGTGCCGTTCGTGTCCAAGGCCACGGCGGTGCCGCTGGCGAAGGCGGCGGCACGGGTGATGCTGGGCGCGACGATCGCCGAGCTGCGCGCCGAGGGCATGCTGCCGGACGGGTACGACGGCGGCACGCTGCCGATGGACGCGCCGGTGGCGGTCAAGGAGGCGGTGCTGCCGTTCAACCGGTTCCGCGGCGTGGACATCGTGCTCGGGCCGGAGATGCGCTCGACCGGCGAGGTCATGGGCATCGACGAGTTCTTCGGCACGGCCTTCGCCAAGTCGCAGCTGGCGGTCTACAGCTCGCTGCCGACCAAGGGGCGGGCGTTCGTCTCGGTCGCGAACAAGGACAAGCGGGCCATGATCTTCCCTGTGAAGGTGCTCGCGGACCTCGGTTTCGAGATCCTGGCCACGGAGGGCACCGCCGAGGTGCTGCGCCGCAACGGCGTACGTGCCAAGATCGTGCGCAAGCACAGCGAAGGCACCGGTCCCGACGGCGAGCCGACGATCGTGCGGCGCATCCTCGACGGGGAGGTGGACCTCATCGTGAGCACTCCGTTCGGCAGCCCCGGCCAGTCCGGGCCGCGCCTGGACGGGTACGAGATCCGCACCGCCGCCGTCAACCGCGGCATCGCGTGCGTCACGACCGTCCAGGGCCTGGCGGCCGCCGTCCAGGGCATCCTGCACATCGCCAGGGGCGACATCGACGTGCGTTCCCTCCAGGAACACGCCAGGAGGCTGCGAGACTAGCCCGAACACACGCGGAGGGCTTGGGCGCCCGTCGCCGCGCGAGCGGAGCGGGCGCCAGGAACAGGGAGCAGGGAGTGGCCGGCAGTCCGGTTCAGGTCACGGGCACGGTGCTGACGACGCGCCGCGTGGACGCCTACCATGCGCTGACCGTCGTCGCACCGGGCATCGCCGACCGGTTCCGGCCCGGCCATTTCGTCACGGTCGCCGTCGGGGGCCGCGACTCCTCGATGCTCACCCGGCGGGCCTTCACGATTCACGACGTGAAGCCGGACTACGGTGGCACGGTGGAGCTCGTCTTCGGCGTTCGCGGCGCGGGGACGGCCTGGCTCGCCGACCTGCGGGCGCGCGACACGCTCGACCTGGTCGGCCCGCTCGGCCGTCCCTTCCCCCTGCCGCGCGACCCCTGCACCTGCGTACTGGTGGGCGACGAGCACGGCGCGGCGGCGCTGTTCGCGCTGGGGGACGCGTTGCAGCAGCGGGGCTGCCGCATCGACTTCGTGCTGGGGGCGCCGTCGGCCGACCGGGTCTTCGGGGCGCTGCGGGCCCGCCGGATGGGCGAGACGACCACGCTGACGACCGAGGACGGCTCGCTCGGCATGCGCGGCACGGTGACCGACGTGCTGCCCGGCGTGATCGCCGACGCTCGGGCCGACGCGGTCTACGCGTGCGGCCCCATGGAGATGCTGCGCGGCGTCACGGCGGTCGCCGCCGA
The DNA here is from genome assembly GCF_040685655.1 of Microbispora sp. NPDC088329. Lineage (NCBI taxonomy): Bacteria > Bacillati > Actinomycetota > Actinomycetes > Streptosporangiales > Streptosporangiaceae > Microbispora > Microbispora sp. NPDC088329. The sequence goes on along the minus strand of NZ_JBFBIP010000002.1, from coordinate 436,500 downwards.
CTTCGACATCCCCGTGCAGGTGGCCGTGGAGGAGTCCATGGCCTGCGGCATCGGCGTCTGCATGACGTGCGTGGTGCCGGTGATCGGCGACGACGGCGTGACCCGCATGGTCCGCGCCTGCACCGAGGGCCCGGTGTTCCGGGGCGAGCGGGTGCGGTTCGACGACGTCGGCACCATCCCGTTCGACGCGCTCGGCGCGCCCGGCGGCCGGCATGCCTGAGCCGGGACGGGGGGACCGGCGGTGACGGCCGACCTCCGGACCTATCTGGCGCATGTGGAGTTGCCCAACCCGGTGCTGACCGCCTCCGGCTGCGGGGGGACCGGCCGCGAGCTGGCCCAGTTCTCCGACGTCCACCGGCTGGGCGCGTTCGTCACCCGGTCGATCACCATGGCCCCCCGCGCGGGACGGCCGACGCCGCGGATGGCCGAGACCCCTTCCGGGCTGCTGAACGCCGTGGGCCTGCAGGGCCCGGGCGTCGAGGCGTTCCTGGAGCGCGAGCTGCCCTGGCTGGCCGAGCGGGGCGCCCGCACGGTGGTCTCGATCGGCGGCGGCACCGTGACCGAGTACACCGCGCTGGCGCGGCGCCTGGCCGGCGCCGCCGGCATCACCGCCGTGGAGATCAACCTGTCGTGCCCGAACGTCGAGGACCGCGGCAGGGTGTTCGCCCGTGACGGGGCCGCGGCGGCGGAGGTCGTGGCGTCGGTGCGCGCGGCCACGCCGTACGAGGTGCCGGTGATCGCCAAGCTGTCGCCGGATGTGGCGGACGTCGTCGCGGTCGCGCGGGCGTGCGTCGACGGCGGCGCCGACGCCCTCGCGATGATCAACACGCCGGTCGGGATGAGCATCGACGTCGACACGATGCGTCCCGCGCTCGCGGCCGGCACCGGCGGCCTGTCCGGCCCCGCCGTACGGCCCCTGGCGGTGCGCTGCGTGTGGCAGGTCCACGCGGCGCTGCCCGGGGTGCCCATCGTGGGCATGGGCGGCGTGACGACCGGCAGGGACGCCCTCGAGCTCATCCTGGCGGGCGCCTGCGCCGTCGCGGTGGGCACGGCGCTGTTCCACGACCCCTACGCCTGCCCGCGCGTACTGAGGGAGCTTGAGGAGCTCCTGCAGGAGCGCGGGTTCGACCGGCTCGCCGACGTCGTGGGCCTGGCCCACCGCCCGGCGGGCGCGCAACCACGAACACGCACAGATCTCGAGGAGAGTTCGCTTTGACCACGCCCGCTCCCATCGCCGTCGCCCTGGACGCGCCCGACCTGGAGACCGCGGCCCGCTGGGCCGGCCTGGTCACCCCGCACGTCTCCACGGTGAAGGTGGGACTGGAGCTCTACCTGCGGTACGGGCCCGACGTGATCGCCTCGGTGCGCGGCGCGAGCGGCGTGCAGGTCTTCCTGGACCTCAAGCTGCACGACATCCCGAACACCGTGGCCGCCGCCGCCCGGGCCGTCGCCCGGCTCAAGCCCACCTACCTGACCGTGCACGCCGCCGGGGGGCCCGCCATGGTGCGGGCGGCCGTCGAGGCCTCCCCCGGCACACGGATCGCGGCCGTGACGCTTCTGACGTCGCTCTCCGAGGCCGATCTCCGCGAGGTCGGCATCCAGGGACCCCCGGTCGACGCCGCGCGCCGTATGGCCGCCGTGGCCGTCGGAGCGGGGGCGCAGGCCCTCGTCTGCTCGCCCAGGGAGGTCGCCGCCGTACGCGCCGAGGTCGGGCCGGACGTGACGCTCATCACTCCGGGCGTACGGCCCGCCGGCGCCGACACCCAGGACCAGGCGAGGGTGGCCACCCCGGAGGACGCGATCGCCCAGGGGGCCGACCTCCTCGTGATCGGCCGGCCCATCACCGGGGCGCCCGACCCCGGCGCGGCCGCCGCCGGGATCGCCGCCGCGCTGCGCCGCGTGAGCCCCTGACGGCTCGCCGACGGGAGTCCGCGAGACCGGAGGGAAACGGCTCGGCGAGGGTCTTCGCGGCCCGTGAACGTCTCATGTGGCCGTCACCAAGCGTCATCCGGTTCCGGGCCTGCTGAGGCGGTTTTGATCTACGAAGAGTAACTTTTCGAATACCAAAAGTAGTAAAATCAATTTTGTAGTCGCAGAACCCCCGCTTGACGTTGCCGTTACGGCCAAGACCAGCTAGTTTCCCCCATCGTCCGAGTACATCGACAAGAAATTCGAGGTGACCCGGCGTGGCTCTTCCTCCCCTGACCCCCGAGCAGCGCGCCGCAGCTCTTGAGAAGGCTGCCAAGGCACGCAAGGAGCGTGCCGAGGTCAAGAACCGGCTCAAGCACGGCGCGGTTTCTCTGGCTGAGGTGCTGAAGGATGGGCAGACCGACGACGTCATCGGCAAGATGAAGGTCTCGGCTCTGCTGGAGTCGCTCCCTGGCGTCGGCAAGGTCCGCGCCAAGCAGCTCATGGAGCGCCTTGGTATCGCCGAATCCCGCCGTGTGCGGGGTCTCGGCGCCAACCAGCGCGCCTCCCTGGAGCGCGAGTTCGGCGGCGCCGAGAGCTGATCTCGGCGGCGTACGAACGAGTTTCACGGGGGTACGGAGTGACCGACACGTCCCGGTCCGCTGGAGATCGGGCCCACGAGGCAGTCGCGACCAGCGAATTCCGGGCACGCGGCGGTGACTCCATGCCTCGCCCGCGCCTGACGGTCCTGTCCGGTCCGTCGGGTGTGGGGAAGTCCACGGTCGTCGCCGAGCTCCGGCGGTCCCACCCGGAGGTGTGGCTGTCGGTCTCGGTGACAACCAGGAAGCCCCGCCCGGGGGAACGGCACGGCGTGGAGTACTTCTTCGCCGGCGACGACGAGTTCGACGAGCTCGTCGCCTCCGGGGAGCTTCTGGAGTGGGCCGAGTTCGCCGGCAACCGGTACGGCACGCCCAGGCGGCCCGTGCTGGAGAAGCTGGCGGCAGGCGTCCCCACCCTGCTCGAGATCGACCTGCAGGGCGCCAGGCAGGTGCGCACGACGATGCCCGAGGCCCTGCTCGTGTTCCTGGCCCCGCCGAGCTGGGAGGAGCTGGAGCGGCGGCTGCGCGGCCGCGGCACCGAGCCTCCCGACGTGATCGCCCGCCGTCTCGAGGCGGGCCGGATCGAGCTGGCGGCGGAGAAGGAGTTCGACCTCACGATCGTCAACACGTCCGTCAAGGACGTGTGCCACCGGCTGATAACCTTGATGGGAAACTCACCTAGCTAGGGGAATCACTGACGTGGCAAGCAGCTCCGCCTACGCGGAAGGCATCACCAACCCGTCGATCGACGCGCTCCTCGACATCGTCGACAGCAAGTACAGCCTCGTGATCATGGGGGCGAAGCGGGCGCGCCAGATCAACGCCTACTACTCGCAGCTCGGCGAGGGCCTGCTGGAATACGTGGGGCCCCTCGTGGAGACCCACGCCCAGGAGAAGCCGCTGTCCATCGCCCTGCGCGAGGTCTCCGAGGGCCTGCTCACCTCCGAGCCCATCGAGGGCTGAGCACCGCCTCCGTCATGACGTCTGTCGTGCTGGGCGTGAGCGCCGGCATCGCGGTTTACAAGTCCTGCGAGCTGCTCCGCCTTTTCACCGAGTCGGGACATGACGTGCGTGTCGTGCCGACCCGGGACGCTCTGCGGTTCGTCGGCGAGCCGACCTGGGCGGCGCTGTCGGGCAATCCGGTGACCACCGAGGTGTGGGAGTCGGTGCACGAGGTGCCGCACGTGCGCATCGGGCAGTCGGCCGATCTGGTCGTCGTGGCCCCGGCGACGGCGGACGTGCTGGCCCGGGCCGCGCACGGCATGGCCAACGACCTGCTCACCAACACTCTGCTCACGGCCCGTTGCCCGGTGGTGTTCGCGCCCGCGATGCACACCGAGATGTGGGAGCACCCGGCCACGCGGGCGAACGTGGCGACGCTGCGCGAGCGCGGCGCGATCGTGATCGAGCCCGCCGTCGGCAGGCTCACCGGCGCCGACACCGGCCCGGGGCGGCTGCCCGACCCCGCCGAGATCTTCGAGGTGTGCCGCCGCGTGCTGGCGGGCCGGCGCGAGGACCTGGCCGGGCGGCACGTCGTCGTCTCCGCCGGTGGCACCCGTGAGGCGATCGACCCCGTGCGTTTCATCGGCAACCGGTCCTCGGGGCTGCAGGGATACGCCCTCGCCCGTACGGCCGTCGCCCGGGGCGCGGAGGTCACGCTCGTGGCGGCGAACGTGACGCTGCCCGATCCCGCGGGCGTGAAGGTCGTGCGGGTGGAGTCGGCGCGGCAGCTGCGCGACGCGGTCCTTTCTGCGGCCGGGCACGCCGACGCGGTCGTGATGGCCGCCGCGGTCGCGGACTTCCGGCCCGTACGGCAGAGCGACACGAAGATCAAAAAATCGTCCGCCGAGCCCGATCCGATCCATCTGACGAAAAATCCCGACATCCTGGCCGAGCTGGGGGAGAACCGCCGGGCCAGGCGAGAGGCGTACGCCGCGGGAGACACGCCCGCGCCCGAGGCTCCGGCGGGTCGCCGGGGCGTAGCCGGACACGGGCCCGGCGCCGCGCGGGAGGCCGGGGCAGGGCCGGGGCCGCGGGTGATCGTGGGCTTCGCCGCGGAGACCGACGACGTTCTGGCCAACGGCCGGGCCAAGCTGGCGCGCAAGGGCTGCGACCTGCTCGTGGTGAACCAGGTCGGGGAGAACCTGGCGTTCGGCACGCCGGACAACGCGGCCGTCGTCCTCACGGCGGAGGGCGGCTCCGTGGAGATTCCGAGGGGTCCCAAAGAGGATCTCGCCGACGTAGTGTGGGATTTGGTGGCGCAGCGTCTCGCCTGAATTCCGCGTGGTGCCGGTGCGGGCGCCCGCCCCGCCCCCGTAGGTCGTGCGTCGAGGGAGCGATCGCCATGCCGGTGTCCGCCACGATCAGGGAGCGCTGCCGGGCGATGCTCGGCCCCGGCGAGGACATCCGCTATGTGTTTCCCGCGGTGGCGCTGCCGCCTCCCGCCACGATCGGTTTCCTCGTCGTGGTCACGGACAGCTCCGTCACTCTGCTGTCCACCAAGATGTTCAGCAGGAACGAGCCGTCAGGCGTGTGGGCCCGCTACCCCCGCCGCACCCGCCTCGGCCCGGTCGAGTTCGGATCGGGGCCGCGCATCGAAATCGGCGGCATGACCCTGGAGGTCGACGACGAGTACGCCGCCGTGGTGGCGGCGGCCGACGCGGAGGCCTTCTCGCCCGGCGACCTGCCCAGAGATCCCTTACCCGACCTTTGACGGCGTGTCCGGAGACGCGTCGGGTCCTCTCGCCGGCCGCTGCGCCGATGACCGTAACCCGGACGGCTTCGCGGCTCCGCAGCCCGTAAGGCTAGACTCGCGTGAGCATCGAGTGGCCGCAGGTAGGGCACGGCTCTACCGCCGGTCACTCATGGACGTCAGCAGCCGCTGCATGAGGAGCCCTGAGTTGTCCCGTCGCCTGTTCACCTCCGAGTCGGTCACCGAGGGCCACCCGGACAAGATCGCCGACCAGATCAGTGACGCGATTCTCGACGCCATGCTCAAGGACGACCCCAAGAGCCGGGTCGCCGTCGAGACGCTGATCACTACTGGCCAGGTCCACGTCGCCGGCGAGGTGACGACGGAGACCTACGTCGACATCCCCGCGCTGATCCGCGAGAAGATCCTCGAGATCGGGTACGACGCCTCCCACAAGGGTTTCGACGGCGCCTCCTGCGGCGTGTCGGTGTCGATCGGCGCGCAGTCTCCGGACATCGCGCAGGGCGTGGACGACGCCTACGAGCACCGCGAGGGCGAGGGCGGCGACGCCTTCGACCGCCAGGGGGCCGGCGACCAGGGCCTCATGTTCGGCTACGCCTGCCGCGAGACCCCTGAGCTCATGCCGCTGCCGATCCAGCTCGCGCACCGCATGGCCCGCCGCCTGTCCGAGGTGCGCAAGAACGGCTCCGTGCCCTACCTGCGCCCCGACGGCAAGACCCAGGTCACGATCGAGTACGACGGCGACCGCCCGGTCCGCCTCGACACCGTGGTCGTCTCCACGCAGCACGCCCCGGAGATCGACCTGCGCGAGATGCTGACCCCCGACATCCGCGAGCACGTGGTCGAGCCGGTGCTGGCCGACCTGGAGATCGAGACCGAGGGTTACCGCCTGCTGGTCAACCCGACCGGCCGTTTCGAGATCGGCGGCCCCATGGGTGACGCCGGGCTCACCGGCCGGAAGATCATCATCGACACCTACGGCGGCATGGCCCGTCACGGCGGCGGCGCCTTCTCCGGCAAGGACCCGTCCAAGGTCGACCGCTCGGCCGCCTACGCCATGCGCTGGGTCGCCAAGAACGTCGTCGCGGCCGGCCTGGCCGACCGCTGCGAGGTCCAGGTCGCCTACGCCATCGGCAAGGCCCAGCCGGTCGGCCTGTTCGTCGAGACGTTCGGCACGGAGAAGGTGCAGATCGACGCGATCCAGGACGCGGTGCTCCAGGTCTTCGACCTGCGGCCCGCCGCGATCATCCGCGACCTCGACCTGCTGCGCCCGATCTACTCCGAGACCGCCGCCTACGGCCACTTCGGCCGTGAGGGCTTCTCCTGGGAGTCCACGGACCGGGCCGACGCCCTGCGTACGGCCGCCGGCCTGTGACCCCCTCCTGACGAGCGACCCATCATCGCCCCGGCGGCGCCCGCCCCTCGCGGCGGGCGCCGTTTGCGCGTGCGCGGACGTCCACAGACGGCGGGCGTACGTGTGATTGCGGCTCGCCGGGTCTGGTAGGACGTAGACGTGACCGAGCCGACCCGCGCCCCGCATCCTCAGGAGGCGCTTCTTCCGGCGCCTCCTGCCGCCCCGCGGCGGGCCACCGAGCGTACGCGGGGAACGGCTGAGCGGGCGAGCGCGTCCACGGGGGCGTCCAAAGGCGCATCCAGAGGCACATCTGCACGCGCGGCCACAGGCACGGCCAAGGGCGCTCGCGAGGCGGCGCCGGACCTCCCCGTCGCCCGGGTGGTGGTGGACACGCCGCTGCCGCATCTCGACCGGCCCTTCGACTACCTCGTCCCTACCACGATGGACGCCGAGGCGGTGCCCGGCTGCCGGGTGCGCGTCCGCTTCGCCGGCCAGCTCGCCGACGGCTACCTGCTCGAACGGCTGGCCGAGAGCGAGCACACGGGCCGGCTGTCCTTCCTGGAGCGGGTGATCTCCCCGGAGCCCGTCCTCACCCCCGACATCGCGCGGCTGGCCCGCGCCGTGGCGGATCGGTACGCCGGGACCATGCCGGACATCCTGCGGCTGGCCGTCCCGCCGCGGCACGCCCGGGTCGAGGCCGAGGCGAGGGCCCCCGCGCGGCGGGCGGCTTCCCCCGGCGCCGGCGTGTCCCCGGCGGCCGAGGAGCCCGTACGCGTGACGGCGGACACCCGTGGCCCGCATAGCCCCGTCGAGGGAGCGGAACCCGCAGAGCGGGATGCGGGCCGCACAGAGCGGAATGCGGGCCAGACAGAGCAGGATGCGGGCCATACAGAGCAGGCGGTGGCCCGCGACGACGCGGCACCCGCGGCGACAGCGTGCGGGGAGGAGGCCCGCGGGGGCACGGCGCCGCACGAGACTGCGCCGCACGAGGCGGCGGCACACGAGGCGGCAGGGCGGTGGGCGGCGCGGGCGTACGGCGACGCGTGGAGGGCCTACCCCGCGGGCGCGTCCTTCCTGGAGGCGCTGGCCGAAGGCAGGGCGCCGCGCGCCGTGTGGACGGCCCTGCCCGGAACGGACGCCGCCGGGCCCTCGTGGCCGCACGCCATAGCGGCCGCCGCGCGGGCGACGCTGGACGGCGGCCGGGGCGTCGTCGTGGTGGTCCCCGACGGCAAGGACGTGGCGCTGGTGACCGCGGCCCTGGGGGAGACCCCGCACGTGGCGATCACGGCGGACCTCGGCCCCGCCGAACGCTACCGGCGCTGGCTCAAGGCGCTGCGCGGCGAGGTCGGGATCGTGGTGGGAAACCGCCCCGCGGCGTACACGCCGATGGCCCGACTCGGGCTGGCGGTCGTCTGGGACGACGGCGACGACCTGCACGCCGAGCGCCACGCGCCCTACCCGCACACACGGGAGGTCCTCGGCCTGCGCGCGCACCAGGCCGGTGCGGGCCTGCTCGTCGGCGGCTACACGCGCACGGCCGAGGCCACGGCGCTCGTCGAGACGGGCTGGGCGGCCCCGCTCGTCCCCGACCGGGCGGTGGTCCGGGCCCGGGCGCCCCGGGTGCGCCCGGCGGGAGACGACGCCGAGCTTGCGCGTGACCAGGCGGCCCGGGCGGCCCGCCTGCCCAGCCTCGCCTGGCGGGCGCTGCGGGAGGGACTGGAGCACGGGCCTGTGCTCGTCCAGGTGCCGCGCAGGGGTTATCTGCCCGCGCTGGCGTGCCGTCACTGCCGCGCCCCCGCCCGCTGCTCGGGCCTGCCGCCGGTGCGCCCGGCCCCCGAGCCCGTCGCCACGGGGCCGGTGTGCTCCGGCCCGCTCGCGCTGCGGGGCGGGCACGCCGTGCCGTACTGCCGCTGGTGCGGCCGGATCGCGGGCGACTGGCGCTGCCCGTCCTGCGGCGGGAACGGAGTGCGGGCCGTCATCGTGGGCGCGCGGCGCACCGCCGAGGAGCTGGGCCGGGCCTTTCCCTCGGTGGCCGTGCGCACCAGCGGGCGCGACGGCGTGCTCGCCACGGTGAGCGGAGCCCCGGCGCTGGTCGTGGCGACGCCGGGGGCCGAGCCGGTGCCGGACGGCGGCTACGCGGCCGCCGTGCTGCTCGACGGATGGGCGCTGCTGGGCCGCCCCGATCTGCGTGCGGCCGAGGAGGCGTTGCGGCGCTGGACGAACGCCGCCGCCCTGCTGCGGCCCGCGGGGGAGCTGGTCGTCCTGGCCGACGCCGCGGTGCCCGCCGTACAGGCCCTGCTGCGCTGGGATCCCGTCACCTTCGCCGAGCGCGAGCTCGACGAGCGGGCGGAGCTCGGGTTCCCCCCCGCGGTGCGGATGGCCACGCTGACGGGCCCGGGGGCGGCCGTCAGGGAGACGCTGGCGGACGCCGTGCTGCCCACGGGGGCGCAGGTGCTGGGGCCGGTTCCGGTGGACGGCGGGCTGGAGCGGGCCATGGTCCGGGTGCCGCGCCACCTCGGGTCCGCGCTGGCCCGCGCGCTCAAGGGCGCCTCCGGTGTGCGCTCCGCGCGCAAGGCACCGGACGTGGTACGTGTGAACATTGATCCTCTCGACCTCATCTGACCGATTCGCCTCGCACAAAGCGAGCCGTTAGCGTGCCTGTGTGTCGATCGAATGGGTGAACCGGGCCATCGACGGCCTCCGCGCCTGGGGGCGCGAGCGGAGCGTCGAGGTCGACGTCGACGAGGTACGTCTGCTGTGCGACTACGCCAGCGACTACCTGGAGGTGAACGAACTGGGCGATTTCCGGCCGGGCACCTTCGAGGAGCTCCTGCTGGAGATCTACCCGCGTAAGGTCATCGCGCCGCCGGAGAGCGCACCGGAGACGGTCGCCGCGGCGCGGACACTGGTCGAGTTCCTGCTGGACACGGGCGAGATCGGCAGCAAGACGGCCGTCCGGATGCGGGAGACCATCGACCGTATCGAACCGGAGATGCCGCGAGCGCTGGCCGACACGTCCAAGTTCGGCATGGCCAAAAGCCTGTTCAGCGCCATCGGCCCCGACTCGCTGGAGCTCGACGCGGCACGGGGCGTGGGGGCCCAGGGCGTGGGGACACAGGGCGCGGTGGACGGCGACGACTGTGACTGCCCCGGCTGCGCGCCCCTGCCGCCCGTACGGCTCGCGCCGCGCGAGGAGGTGGCGCGCGCCGTGCGCGAGGTGCCGCTGCTGCGCGACGCCCACCGGGTGGTGACATGGCTGGTGGAGGGCGGACGCACGGTGACGACGCGCCGGTCCCTGCGGGTCAGGGACGCGCGCGCGTGCACGGCCGAGCTCGGCGTCGAGTGCCCCGAGCCGGCCTGGCGTCTCGCGCTCGACCTGGGCCTGGCCCGGCTCGACGGCACCGCCGTCGCGATCGGGGAGGTGTTCCGCGAGCTGGGCTCCCGCAGCGAGGAGGAGCTGCTCGGCCTGTGGCGGGGGACGCTGGAGTTCCTCGTCGAAAGGTGCGGGCCGCTCACCGGGGAGGCGGTGGTGGACGAGGGGATGTCCCAGATCCACGACCTGCTCTACCGGCTGCAGTCGCCCGTCCCGGTGGACGCGCTGGCCGACTACCTGCGCGAGGTGGCCGCCGGGCGGCCGGTGGGCAGGCTCGACGAGGCGCTGACCGCGCTGGCGTACGCGGGAACGGTCCAGCGTACCGAGGACGGCCTGGCCCTGACCCCGCACGCGCTGTGGGGCCTGCGCGAGCTGTACGCCGGCATGGGCCTGGACGCGCCGCTCGCGCCCGCCCCTGCCGAGGGGGACGCGAGCGGGCTGATCGCCGGCCTGATCGGCGACGGCACGGCCGACGAGGCGGCCGAGCGTGACATCGCCGAGTGGCTGTCGCGGCGCACCGCCGAGCAGGCGGCGGCGGAGCTGCTCGCCGCCGTGGCCGGCGCCCCGGCGGAGGTGCGCGGGGTCGCGGTGACCATCGTGGACCGGCTGGGGACGGAGGCGGCGCCGGTCGTGCGGTCCTACCTGGACGACACCGAGCTCCGCCCGCACGCCATCCACTGGCTGTCCTCGCGTGGCCTGGACGCGCCCGCGCTCACCCCCGAGGAGGTCCTGTGGGTGAGCGTCGACATGCTCGCGCTGGCGCTGCCCGCCGCCGAGGCCGATCCGGAGGGCTTCGCGGAGAACATCGCGGCCTCGGGACCGCCCGCCCATCTGATCGAGGACATGTGGCGGGTGGACCACCCCGACGTGGTCGAGGTTCTCGAACTGCTCGGCAGCACGCTGCCGGACCAGGCGGCCGCCAAAGCCGCCCGGAAAGCGGCTTTCAAGGCTCGTTCGCGGGGCATCGGGTGACTGCTGTGCAGTAAGTTGCTGGAATGGCCGACAGCGACGTGCTCACATTCCCGCCGGTCGACATCGCCTCCGACGAGCAGATCGCGCACGCGGTGCGGGAGGTCCCGCTCGTGCGGGACGCCCGGCGCCTCGCCGAGTGGGTTTCGGGCCGCTCGGCGGCCTCCTCACGGGGCGTCTGCGAGGTGACCGAGCAGGGAATGCCGCATCCGGCCGAGGCCGAGGCGGCGGTCGCCGAGCTGGGGCTGGAGGCCGGCAGGCTGCGCCTGCTGTGGGTGGTCGCCGTCAACGGCCGTCTCGTGGAGGTCACCCGGCAGGGCGCCCGCCCCGGGTCCGGCGTGCCGGACCCCATGGAGTTCTGGGACGGCGTGGTCATGGACGTGCTCGACCGGACCGAGGAGGGCCTGACCGGCTCGGCCGTCATCGACGAGCACCTGACCGAGATCCTCGCGACGATCTACTCGGTCCGTGAGGGCATGCCGCTCGCCGCCCTGGCCGGAGGCATCCTCCAGGCGCACGAGGTGGGGTGCGAGGCGCGGCCCGCGGACCTGCGGCGGCTGCGGATGACCCTGCCGGGGGAACTGGCGGCGGCCATGGCGCTGCTGGAGTACTGCGGGCTGGTCGAGCTGACCGGCGAGCTGGTGCGGCTCACCCAGCCGGGCGTGTGGGCCGTGCGCCGCGATCTGCTCAGGGAGGGCCATGACGCGCCGTCCCTCGGGGAGGTGGCGGCGCTCGCCGAGCTGGGCGCCGCCGACCTCATCGACGCCATGCTGACCGGCCGGGCCTCCGCCAGCGCCGCCACCCTGTGGCTGGAGCGCCGGGTGCCGGAGGACGCGGCGCGCGAACTCATCAAGATCGCCGCGTCCGGCAACGCCGCCCAGCGCGGCACCGCCGGGACCGTGCTGGAGGAGCTGGGCCCGGAGGCCGAGCAGGCCGTACGGGAGGCCCTGGACGAACCGATGATGTGGCGCTACGCCGCGGCCTGGCTGGGCGTGCGCGACCTGGACGCGCCCGCCCTCGGCCAGGGCGACGGGGCCTGGGTGGCGGTGGACACCCTCGCCGCCCTGCTCTACATCGGCGCTCCGGTCGCCTCGGTGGCCCATTTCGACCTCCTCGGGGAGGACCTGCTCACGCTGGTGCCCGAGATGGGCCGGGCCGACCACCCCGACGCGCTCGCGGTGCTGGAGATGCTCGGCAGGCACCATCCCGATCCGCTGATCGCGAAGACCGCCAGGAAGACGGCGATGAAGGTGCGTTCACGCCCGTAGACTGGGGTGATCCTCCTCGTGCATGCGACGTGAACGGAGCCAACCCTTGGCCATTCAGCCGATCCGCCTGTTCGGCGACCCGGTGTTGCGCACCCCGGCCGAGCCGGTGGTCGACTTCGACAAGGAACTGCGCAAGCTCGTCAAGGACCTGACCGACACGATGATGGACGCGCCGGGCGCCGGCCTGGCCGCGCCGCAGATCGGCGTCGGCCTGCGCGTGTTCACCTACTACGTCGACGAGCAGCTCGGGCACCTCATCAACCCCGATCTCGACCTCGGCAGCGAGCTGGACGAGGAGGGCGAGGAGGGCTGCCTGTCCTTCCCCGGCCTGTCCTTCCCGACACCCCGCGCGATCAGGGCGGTGGCCAGGGGCTTCGACATGCACGGCGAGCCGGTGACGATCGAGGGCACCGACCTCATGGCGCGCTGCTTTCAGCACGAGACCGACCACCTCGACGGTGTGCTGTTCATCGACCGTATGGACCTCAAGCAGCGCAAGCTCGCCATGAAGGCGATCCGCGAGGCCGAGTGGAGCGGCCTGTCGGCGCCGGTGGTGAAGTTCTCGCCGCACGCCACGCAGGGAAGGGCCGTGTAGTGCGCCTGGTCTTCGCCGGCACCCCCGAGACCGCGCTCCCGTCGCTGCGCGCCCTGCTGGACTCGCCCCGCCACGAGGTGGCGGCCGTGGTGACCCGTCCGGACGCGCAGTCCGGCCGGGGGCGCAAGGTGCACCCGAGCCCGGTGGCCCAGCTCGCGGAGGAGTCGGGCATCGAGGTGCTCAAACCGGCGAAGGCCGGGGACCCGGAGTTCCTCGACCGGCTGAGGGCGATCGGTCCCGACTGCTGCCCGGTGGTCGCCTACGGCGCCCTGCTGCCGCAGGCGGCGCTCGACATTCCCGCCCAGGGATGGATCAACCTGCACTTCTCGGTGCTGCCGGCCTGGCGCGGCGCGGCCCCCGTACAGCACGCCGTGCTGCACGGCGACGACGTGAGCGGCGCCTCCACCTTCCGCATCGTGAAGGAGCTGGACGCGGGTCCGGTCTTCGGCGTGCTCACCGAGCCGATCCGCTCCGGCGACACCAGCGGCACACTGCTCGCCCGGCTCGCGGAGGCCGGTGCCGGTCTGCTGCTGGCCACGCTCGACGGCGTCGAGGACGGCACGCTCGAGGCGCGTCCCCAGCCCGCGGACGGTGTCAGCCTCGCGCCGAAGATCACGGTCGAGGACGCCAGGATCGACTGGGCCGCGCCCGCGATGCGGGTGGACCGGCTCATCCGGGCCTGCGCTCCGGCTCCGGGCGCATGGGCGGAGTTCCGCGGCCAGCGAGTGAAGATCGGCCCGGTGCGGCTCGCGCCCGACGCGGACGAGCTCGCCCCCGGAGAGATCGCGGCCACGAGGAAGTCGGTCCTCGTCGGGACAGGCACCCACCCCGTCGAGCTCGGCGAGGTGCAGCCCCAGGGCAAGCGGCAGATGGCGGCCGCCGAGTGGGGCCGCGGTGTCCGCTTCACGGAGGGTGAGACCCTGGTCTGAAGGGCCTCTGTCCGCCGGCACCCCGCTCCGGTGCCGTGCCCAAAAGAGACGGCACCGGAGAGAAGACGGCCGGGCGGACGGCGTGCGGCCGGTACGCGGGCCGTGGCGGCGGGTTTCGCCGGACCGGACCAGACCGGGGCGGCGGACGACGTGAGAGGACCACGGAGCCGAGGACGGCGAAGGCGGCGAACCGGTAAATGGCAGGGCCGAGGGTGGCGGAGTCGAGGGTGGCAGGGCCGAAGGTGGCAGGGTGAAGCAGGGCAGAGGTCAGGGCGGCGACGCGCGGGGTGCGGGGCCCCGGCGCGGACAGGGCGGCGCGGGACAGGCCCGCCCGGGTCGTGGCGGCAAGACGGGTCAGGGCCGCGCCGGGCAGGGCGGGGCCGGGCAGGGCGCGGCCGCCGCGCACGCCGGGCAGCCCAGGCAGGGTCGTGGGCGCCCGCCCCGCGACGAGGCGCGCAACGCCGCCTACGACCTGATGCGGGCCGTCGACGAGCGCGACGCGTACGCCAACCTGCTCATGCCGACGCTGCTGCGGCAGCGGCGGATCACCGGCCGCGACGCGGCGCTCGCCACCGAGCTGGCGTACGGCACGCTGCGCGGGCTCGGGACCTATGACGAGGTCATCGCCGCGTGCAGCGACCGGCCGCCGGAGGAGGTGGACCCGCCGCTGCTCGACGCGGTGCGTCTCGGTGTCCACCAGCTTCTGCGCACGCGGATCCCGCCGCACGCGGCGGTCAGCGCCACCATCGACCTCGTACGGCTGCGCGTCGGGCCGGGCCCGTCCCGCTACGCCAACGCCGTGCTGCGCAAGGTCGCGGGCCGCACGCTGGAGCAGTGGCTGGAGATCGTCGCTCCGCCGCGCGCGCAGGACCCGATCGGCAATCTGGTTGTCACCTACAGCCACCCGCGCTGGATCGTCAGCGCCCTGCGCGACGCCGTGGGCGGGGACGTGGACGAGACGGCCGCGCTGCTGGAGGCGGACAACGAGCGGCCCCGTGTGACGCTGGTGGCGCGGCCGGGCCGGGCCACGGTGGAGGAGCTGGTGGCGGCCGGAGCCGAGCCGGCCGCCTACTCGCCGTACGCGGCCTATCTGCCCGAGGGCGATCCGGGCGCCATCCCCGCGGTGGGGGAGGCGAGGGCCGCGGTGCAGGACGAGGCCAGCCAGCTCGTGGCGCTCGCGCTGACCCGCGTGCCGCTCGATCGGGACGGCAGCTGGCTGGACATGTGCGCGGGCCCCGGCGGGAAGGCCGGGCTGCTCGACGCCGTGGCGACGCAGCGGGGCGCCCGGCTGCTCGGCGCCGACGTGCAGTATCACCGCGCCCGGCTGGTGTGGGGCACCACCCGCGAGGCGAAGGTGATCACCGCCGACGGCACGCGGCCCGCCTGGCGGCCCGGCGCGTTCGACCGCGTGATGCTCGACGCCCCCTGCACCGGGCTCGGCGCGCTGCGCAGGCGGCCGGAGGCCCGCTGGCGGCGCGACCCCCGGAGCATCCCCGAGCTCACCGCGCTGCAGCGGCGGCTGCTGGACTCCGCGCTGGAAGCCGTTCGGCCGGGCGGCGTGGTGGCCTACGTGACCTGCTCGCCGCACCTGGCCGAGACCCGGGCCGTGGTGGAGGACGTGCGCGACCGGGCCGAGGTGCTGGACGCCCGCGCGTTCCTGCCCGAGGTGTCAGGGCTCGGCGACGGGCCGTACGCGCAGTTCTGGCCGCACCGGCACGGCACCGACGCGATGTTCCTGGCGCTGCTGCGCCGGGCCTAGCCGTGGTGGGTCCTCGGAGATCGTGAACGCCACGACGTCCTCCTGACGCGGGGTGTTCCGAAGGCGCGTCGAGGAGGACGTCCATATCCGGCGTACCGGTCGGACCCCATGGCGACGAGAGCGGCCGCGACGGCGTTTTCGCGGCTGTTCCCGGGATGCGGAGGGATCTTGGTTGATAACGTCGGGCCGTGCCGCCGCCCGGCGGCGCCCTGGTGAGCACGAGGCAGGCCCATGACCACGACCGACTTCGACCACGCCCGGTTGACCAGCCCACCGCGCATCCGCTCGCTGCGCCTGGGCGAGCTCACGGTCAGCTTCGTCCCGGACGGGGCGGGGCGCCTGAAGCGCGGATGGCTGCCCGCCGCCACCGCCGCCGACTGGGAGACCCTCCACGACTATCTCGACGAGGACGGCTTCCTGATCGGAGCCTTCGGCGCGCTGCTGGTGGAGCGGGGCGAGCGGGCGCTGCTCATCGACACCGGTCTGGGGCCCGCGTCGCTCCCCGACGACCCCGGCAACCCGCTGCTGGGCAGCCTGTCCGGCGGTGAACTGCTCGACAACCTGCGGCGGCTGGGCCGCGAGCCGGGCCAGATCGAGGCCGTCGCGATCACCCACCTGCACATCGACCACCTGGGCTGGGCCTGGAGCGCCGCCCCCGGCGACGGCGCTCCGCCGTTCGCGCACGCTCCCCACCTCGTCGCTGCGCCCGAATGGGAGCGGCGCGAACTGGCCGCCCAGGCCGGGGCGACCGCGGACCGCCTGGCCGCCTTCGCCTCCCGCGTCCGCACGGTCGACGACGGCGAGGAGATCTTCCCCGGCGTCCGGGCGTCTTTCGTCACCGGGCACACCGTCGGCCACACCACGTACGTCATCACCGGCGGCGACCAGAGGCTCATCGCCTTCGGCGACGCTCTCCACTCGCCGGTCCAGGTCATCCATCCCGAGTGGTCCTGCGCGATCGACCACGACCCGGTGGAATCGGAGGAACGCCGCCGCCGCCTGGTCGAAGAGCTGAGCCGTCCCGGCACCATCGGCTACGGCGGCCACTTCGCCGACGTGGTCTTCGGACGGGCCGAGCGCGGCTCCGACGGCCGGTTCACCTGGATCCCCGTCGCCTGACATTCCACGAATGGCGCGGCCCGGGAGGGCCGCGCCACCCCCGACACAGTGCCACCCCCGACGCAGTGCCACCCCCGACACAGTGCCACCCCCCGCCACAGTGCCATCCGAGGCGCGCGGCCGGCTCCGGCAGGCGGCGGCCGCAGCCGTCGGCCCGGGGGAATCCGCGGCGTGGACATGCCCATGTCAGGGACGGAGCCGCCCGTCCTGAAGGAGGGGCGAGGGCTGAATAGACTTCAGGGACTATGGCCGTTCAGATCTCGCCCAGCATCCTGTCCGCCGACTTCGCCCGCCTCGCCGACGAGGCCGCGAGGGTCGAGAACGTCGCCGACTGGCTTCACGTCGACGTGATGGACTACCAGTTCGTGCCCAACCTCACCCTTGGCCTGCCGGTCGTCGAATCGCTGCTGAAGGCGACCTCGACGCCGATCGACTGCCACCTGATGATCCAGGACCCGGACCGATGGGCGCCGGACTACGCGGAGGCCGGAGCGGGCAGCGTCACGATCCACGCCGAGGCGGCCAAGGCGGCCGTGCGTACGCTGCGGGCGATCCGCGCGGCGGGGGCGAGGGCCGGTCTGGCGCTGAACCCGGCCACCGCCGTCGAGGGGTATGAGGACCTGCTGCCCGAGATCGACATGCTGCTCGTCATGACCGTGGAGCCGGGCTTCGGCGGGCAGCGCTTCCTCGACGTCGTGCTGCCGAAGGTGTCGCGGGCGAGAGCGCTGATCGACAAGCACGGCGGCGAGGTGTGGCTCCAGGTCGACGGCGGCGTCTCGGTGGAGACCATCGAGCGATGCGCCGAGGCCGGGGCCGACGTCTTCGTGGCGGGCAACGCCGTCTACGGCGCCGACGACCCCGTCCGCGCCGTCCAGGAGCTTCGTTCTCTCGCCTCCGGCGTCACCCCGCCCGCCTGACCGTCACCCCCAGGTGCGGGGTCAGGCGAGGGCCGGGTCGAGGACGACGTCTTCGCCTTGGGTGGTGGGCGCCTCGGGGAAATGGCAGGCGGTCAGGTGACCTTCGCGGTTGCCGCTGAGCCGGACCAGGGGCGGCACCTCGGTGGCGCACTTGTCCTGAGCCTTCCAGCAGCGTGTGCGGAACCGGCAGCCGGACGGCGGGTTGATCGGCGAGGGCACGTCGCCCGCCAGGCGGATGCGCTCGCGCGGCTCGCTCGACACGTCGGGCTCGGGCACGGCCGACAGCAGGGCGTGCGTGTACGGATGCCGGGGCCGCTCGTAGATCGACTGGCGGTCGCCGACCTCGACGATCTTGCCGAGGTACATGACCGCGACGCGCTGCGAGAAGTGCCGCACGATCGCGAGGTCGTGCGCGATGAACAGGAACGCGATGCCGAGATCGCGCTGCAGTTCCTGCAGCAGGTTGACCACCTGCGCCTGGATGGAGACGTCCAGCGCCGACACCGGCTCGTCGGCGATGATCAGCTTGGGGTCGAGCGCCAGGGCCCTGGCGACGCCGATGCGCTGCCGCTGGCCCCCGGAGAACTCGTGCGGGAAGCGGTTGTAGTGCTCGGGGTTGAGTCCGACGATCTCCAGCAGTTCCTGGACCCGCTTCTTGCGCCCGCCCTGCGGGTTGATGTCGTTGACCTCCATCGGGCCGCGGATGATCGTGCCGACCGTCTGCCGCGGGTTCAGCGAGCTGTAGGGATCCTGGAAGATCATCTGGATCTCGGGCCGGATCGGCTTGAGCTGCTTGCGCGAGCTGTGCGCGATGTCCCGGCCGCGATAAACGATTTTTCCCGAGGTGGGCTCGAGCAGGCGGGCCGCCAGGCGGCCGGTGGTGGACTTGCCACAGCCCGACTCGCCCACCAGTCCGACGGTCTCGCCCGCGCCGACCGCGAGGTCGATGCCGTCCACCGCGTGGACGGCCCCGACCTGACGCTTGATCAGCGTGCCGCCCCGCACGGGGAAGTGCTTGACCAGCCCCTGCAGCTCCAGCAGCGTCTCGTTCATGCGTGATCCTTGGTCTGGGCGGTGCGGAGTTCCTTCTTCTGCTCCAGCGTGAGGTAGCAGGCGTCGCCGTGCCCGGTCTCGGGGGAGACCGACGGCCGCTGGTTGAAGCACAGCTCCGGCCCGGCGAGCTTCGGGTAGTCGCAGCGCGGGTGGAACGGGCAGCCGGACGGCGGGTTGAGCAGGCTCGGGGGAGTGCCGCGCACCGGTTTCAGCGGGACGTCCACCGACGAGTTCAGGCGCGGCATCGACGACAGCAGGCCCCAGGTGTAGGGGTGGCGCGGCTCGCGCAGGACCTCGCGTACGGTGCCGCGCTCGGCCGCCCGGCCCGCGTACATGACCAGGACGTTGTCGGCGGTGCCGGCCACGACGCCGAGGTCGTGGGTGATCAGGATGATCGCGGTGCCGAACTGCTGCTGGAGCTCCTTGAGGAGGTCGAGGATCTGCGCCTGCACGGTCACGTCGAGCGCGGTCGTCGGCTCGTCGGCGATGAGCAGGTCGGGGTCGCACACCAGCGCCATCGCGATCATCGCGCGCTGCCGCATGCCGCCGGAGAACTCGTGCGGGTAGTGGTCCACCCGCGTCTCCGGCTGGGGGATGCCCACGCGCCGGAGCATCTCGACGGCCCGGTCGCGGGCCTCCTTCTTGCTCGCGCCCTTGTGCTTGCGGTAGACCTCGCCGATCTGCCTGCCGATCGTGTGGAACGGCGACAGCGCGGTGAGCGGGTCCTGGAAGATCATCGCGACGCGGTTGCCGCGGAGTTTCTCCATCGTGCCGCGGCCCGCCGAGATCAGCTCCTGGTCCTCCAGCCAGATCTCCCCGCCGATCTTCGTGTGGGCGGGGTCGTGCAGGCCGAGGATGGCGAGGTTGGTCACCGACTTGCCCGATCCGGACTCGCCGACGATGCCGAGCGTGGTGCCCTTCTCCAGATCGAAGGACAGGCCGTCGACGGCGTGGACGATGCCGTCCTCGGTGCTGAACTCGACGCTCAGGTCGCGGACGGACAGGAACGGCCCGGGGCCGCGCGAGGTCCCCGGCTCGCCGCTCCACGACACGGTGGTCACTTGCTGCTCCAGTTACAGGGTCGACGTATGGGACGCGGCT
Source organism: Microbispora sp. NPDC088329 (assembly GCF_040685655.1). Classification (NCBI taxonomy): domain Bacteria; kingdom Bacillati; phylum Actinomycetota; class Actinomycetes; order Streptosporangiales; family Streptosporangiaceae; genus Microbispora; species Microbispora sp. NPDC088329. The sequence continues at coordinate 416,843 of NZ_JBFBIP010000002.1, read as the reverse complement.
CAGCTGAGGCGGACCCGCGGGTCGATGAACGCGTACAGCACGTCCACGACGATGTTCAGCAGGACGATCGCCGCCGCGCCCACGATGGTCACGCCGAGCAGCATCGGCAGGTCGGTGTTCTGCACGGCGCGTACGGCCAGCTCGCCGATGCCGTGGAGGCTGAACGTCTGCTCGGTGATGATCGCGCCGCCCAGGAGCGTGGCGAGGTCGACACCGAAGATCGTGAGGATGGGGATCATCGCGCCGCGCCAGGCGAAGCGGAAGAACACCGTGCGGCTCGACATGCCCTTGGCGCGCGCCGTGCGGACGTAGTCCTCGGCGAGCTGCTCGACCATCTGCGAGCGGGTCATACGGGTGTAATTGGCCGTGAAGATGATCGACAGCACCACCCACGGCAGCAGCAGGTGGGTGAACCAGTCCAGCGGGTTCTCGGTGATCGGCACGTAGGACGGCCTCGGGATCAGCTGCATGGTGTCCACGAGGTAGAACGCCAGCAGCGGCCCGACGAAGTAGATCTGGAGCGAGGCCCCGATGACCGACGAGGAGCTGGCGATCTTGTCGAGCGGCTGCCCGACCTTCCAGGCCGCGATCATGCCGGTGAGGATGCCGAACGCCAGGATGACCACCGAGGCGCCGAGGGTGAGCGACAGCGTCACCGGGAAACGGTCGACGATGGCGCTGAAGACGGGCTCCTGGGTGGCGAAGGAGTAGCCGAGGCAGGGCGCCGGGCAGGAGCCGAACTGGACGAAGTCCCGGCCCGCGAAGATGCCGACCAGCCAGTGCCAGTACTGCACGAACAGCGGCTCGTCCATGCCCAGGTTGTGCCGGATCAGCGCCAGCGTCTCGGGCTGGCAGATCTTGCCGCAGAACGCCCGGGCGGGGTCACGCGGGACGGCGTAGAAGAGGTAGAACGTGATCGCGCTGATGATCACCAGGATCACGAGGGCGCCGGTGACGCGGCGTACCAGATAGCTGGTCATGGTCTCGCACTTGCTCCCTGCGGGCGGGACGGGCCGGGGGCCCGCCGCCCCGCGGAGGGGCGGCGGACCCGGGTTGCTACTGCTTGACGTAGATGTCGATTGCCGACTGCTCGCCCCAGACCGGGTCGAAGCGCACTCCGCCGAGTCCCGAGCCGTACAGGCCGAAGTACGTCTGGTAGTACTCCGGCACGATCGCGGCCTGCTCCATGATCTGACGGTCGATCGCGGCCCACGCCTTGCCCGCCTCGGCGGCGTCGGTGATCGCGTTGGCCTTGTCGATGGCGTCGTTGATCTCCGGCACGTTGAGGTGCGTGTAGTTCGGCGAGTTGTCCGTGATCAGGCGGCCGTCGTACTGCGGCTGGATCGCTGTGGAGCCGGTCGGCCAGTCGGCGGCCCAGCCACCCCAGTAGATGTCGTACTTGTTGTCCACCGGGCCGATGGCGTCGTAGTAGGTGCCGGCGTTCAGCGGCTTGGCCACGACCTTGAAGCCGGCCTTGGTGAGCGCCTCCTTGATGGCGACGGTCACCTTCTCCTGGGTCGGCGTCTGGTTGTAGGCGTAGACCACCGTAGGGTTCGGGGTGCCCGACTGGGCCAGCAGCTTCTTGGCCGCCTCGGGGTCGCCCTCGGGCTTGGCCAGCTTGCCGTACAGGTCGAAGGCCTCGTAGCCGAGGACGGTCGGGCTCATCACCGTCGTGGCGATCTTGCCGGTGTTGATCTCACCGCCGCCGATCTGCTGGATCTGCTTCGCCGGCCATGCCGTGATGATCGCCTTGCGGACGTTGATGTCGGTGATCCGCTTGGTGTTGATGTTGTAGAAGGTCGTGAACGGCGTCAGGCCCTGGATCGACCTCTTCATCGCCTCGGCGTTGCCGAGCACCTCCTGGACCCGCTCGGGGGCGACCGCGTTGTGGAAGGTGAACGCGTACTTGTCGTTGCCGGCGTCGGCGAGGAAACGCTCGGTGGTCTGCTGGGCCTGGATCCCGAACTCCATGTGGAACTTGTCCGGGTAGGCGTGCCGGATCGGGTCGGTCTTCGGGTCCCAGTTCTCGTTGCGCTCCAGGTCCAGCGACTTGTCCGTGATGTGGCTCACGATCTTGTAGGGACCCGAGGAGAACGGCTGCTTGTCGTACTTCTGCTTGGTGTCCTGCGCCTTGGGCACCGCGCCGTAGCCGGTCATGGCCACGGTGAAGTTGAAGTCCGGGTGCGCGCCGTTGAGGTGGAAGACCACCGTCTTGTCGTCCGGAGTCTCGATCGTGTCGAGCTCCTTGCCGTCGTACGGGCCCTTGTACTGCTCGCGGAACGGCTTCTTCGCGTCCGGCACCAGCCACGTCTCGGCGTAGTCCGGGCCCTCGGTGATGAAGTCGGCGAACAGGCGCTCGAAGCTGTACTTGATGTCAGCCGAGGTGATCGGCGTGCCGTCCTGCCACTTCAGGCCGTCCTTGAGCGTGAACTTCCACGTCTTGCCGCCGTCGGTGGTGGTGCCGGTGTCGGTGGCGAGATCGCCGACCAGCTTGATGTTGCCCGCGTCGTCGCGCTTGTAGTCGGTGAGCGTGCGGGTGAACAGCTTGGACACCGAGGCGTTGTAGTTCAGGTAGATGCGGCCCGGGTCCAGGTGGCTGAAGTCGTCGCGGTCGATCATGTAGACCGTGCCGCCGGACTTGGCGCCCGTCACCTCGGGGGCGGGGCCGGTGGAGTCGGCGGCGGTGCCGACCGCGATCGCGCTGACGGCCTTGTTCTCCAGCGGCTTCTGGGAGGTGCCCGCCGCGCCCTGGGGCGCCCCGCCGCCCCCGCCCTTGGCGCAGCCGGCCAGGGCCAGCGCGCCCGCCGCGAGCACGGCCGTCATCGAGGCGATCCGCCTGCTGTGCGATCTCATGTGGTCCTTCCTATGGGGGAGAGCGCGCGTGGTCAGCGCTTTGTCTTGGGGTCGAAGGCGTCGCGGATGGAGTCCCCGAGCAGGTTGAAGGCGACGACGAAGATCAGCATCGACACGCCGGGGAACAGGAGGTAGGTCACGTCGGAGTGGTAGACGTTCGCGCCCACCTGGAACATCCGGCCCCAGTCGGGGGTGGGCTCGGTCATGCCGACGCCGAGGAAGCCCAGGCCAGCCTCCGCGCCGACGTACAGGGGGAGCGCGAGCGTGGCCTGGATGATGATCGGCGTCCACAGGTTGGGCAGCAGTTCCTTGAAGATCACCCGTGCCGGCGACGCACCGGTGACGCGGGCGGCCTCCACGAACTCGCGAGCCCGCAGCGACAGCACCTGGGCACGCAGCAGGCGGGCGATCGTGGCCCAGCCGAGGACGGTGAGGACGACGCAGATGGACACGTAACGCAGCCAGACCGGCGTCTCCTCCTCGGGCAGCACGAACGCCGCCTCGACCACCGGCAGGAAGACGATCAGGAAGAGCTGCGAGGGGAAGGCGAGCAGCGTGTCGATGACCCGCCCGATCACGTAGTCGGTCTTGCCGCCGATGTAGCCCGACGTGATGCCCATCACGATGCCGACGATCGTGGACACCACGGTCACGATGACCGCGATGCTCAGCGAGGTGCGGATGCCGTACACGAGCTGCGTGAACACGTCGCGGCCCAGGCCGGGCTCGAGCCCGAACCAGAACTCGCCGCTCATGCCGCCGTTGGGCGCGATGGGATAGCCGAACTCGTTGAGCAGGCCGGGCTGGTTCTGGCCATAGGTCGTGTACGGGTCCTTGCCGTACAGCGCCGCGATAACGGGAGCCAGAAGCGCGATCAGGAAGAACGCGAGCACGATGATCGCCGAGACCACGCCCGTCTTGTCGCGCCGGAAACGGCGCCACATCAGCTGGCCGGGCGAGCGGCCGACGACGGCGATGCCGGACTCGGCCGAGCCGGCGGTGTCCGCGGACCCCGCGGCGGCGTCGGTCGCGGTCGAGGAGGGGAACGTCATGGTGCTGTGCTCCCGGATGGCCCAATAACGATCGGAAGAGATCCGACTATAGGGAACCCTGGCAACTTATTTGGCAGGGGTCAATCACTTGACGCGGGTAGTTCGCCACTTGCTTGCTTCGTTGTGCAAAGTAAATCACCTTGTGTCCTGCGACCGCGTTGACCTCGGTATACGCGGTGCGGAACACTACTTATTACACAAATGCCTTTGTGTCACAGTTTTGTGACACAACCCGCACGTGGTCGAGACGGACCGCGTGCGGTAATCGTCCGCCCCAGATCACCGCAATCCCCCGCTAGGGCAACGAGCCGGGCATGGCTACACTGGCGGTAGCAGAGCAGCGTGCTCCGGGGTCGGTGTAATTCCGAACCGGCGGTGACACCCCTGCCCCCAGGGGTGACAGTCCGCGACCCGGCCGAAGCCATCGGCCGGTGGACCTGGTGAGATTCCAGGACCGACGGTGAAAGTCCGGATGGGAGGAAGCGCGCGAGCGGGCGGCCGTGACGCCGCCGGGCGGCCGGATGCGGCCGCGCCGGCAGCGGCGCCGTCCGTGCCGGTGATGCGAGGCCGCATCCCGAAGATCCCCGGGGCCCGCCGTAGACAACGGCGAGAGGAAGACCGGGGTGACCTCAGGGGACATCCTTCACATGCGGCGCGCGATCGCGCTCGCCGCCCGGGGCTTGGGCGGCACCAGCCCCAATCCCGTCGTCGGCTGCGTGATCCTCGGCCCGTCGGGCGAGGTCGCGGGTGAGGGCTTCCACGCCTACGCGGGCGGCCCGCACGCCGAGGTCGTGGCGCTGCGCGAGGCGGGCGGGCGGGCCAGGGGCGGCACGGCCTACGTGACCCTGGAACCCTGCAACCACACCGGCAGGACCGGCCCCTGCTCCACCGCCCTCCTGGAGGCGGGCGTGGCCCGGGTCGTCGTCGCCGTTCCCGACCCCAACCCGAAGGCCGCGGGCGGCGCCGCCGTCCTGCGGCGGCACGGCGTCGTGGTGGACGAGGGCGTGCTGACCGCCGAGGCCGAGGAGGTCAACGCCGCCTGGCTGACCTTCGTGCGGGCCGGCAGGCCGCATGTGACCTGGAAGTTCGCCGCCACCGTGGACGGCCGCTCGGCGGCCGAGGACGGCACCAGCCAGTGGATCACCTCGCCCGAGGCCAGGGCCGACGTGCACCGCCTGCGGGCCGGGAGCGACGCCGTCGTCGCCGGCATCGGCACCGTGCTCGCCGACGACCCCCGCCTGACCGCCCGTGTCCCCGCACCCCTGCGCGCGGCGCCCGTGCTGCGCGTCGTCGTCGACCCGGGCGCCCGCACCCCCGCCACAGCCCGCGTCCTCGACGACGAGGCCCCCACGCTGGTCGCCGTGGCCGAGGACGCCGACGTCCCCGCCCACCTGACCCGGCACGCCGTACGGCTCCCGCGCGCCCGCGGGGGAATAGATCTTCACGCTCTCCTGGCTGAGCTGCACGGGAGGCAGATCGTGAGCGTGCTGCTCGAAGGCGGGCCCACCCTCGCCGGCGCCTTCATCGAGGAGGGCCTGGTCGACCGGGTCGTCGGTTACCTCGCCCCGGCGCTGCTGGGCGCGGGGGCGGCCGCGCTCGGCTCCGCCGGAGTCTCGACGATCACCGAGATCCACCGGCTGGAATTCGCCGAAGTCACCCCCGTCGGACCGGATCTCAGGCTGGTCCTGCGTCCGAAGTCCGCCGGCCTGCAGTCCCCTAAGGAGAGCTGAGATGTTCACCGGAATCGTCGAGGAGCTCGGCGAGGTCGTGGCGCTCGAACCGCGAGGCGACTCAGCGCGCCTCACGGTGCGCGGCGCGGTCGTCACCGGCGACGCCCGCCACGGCGACTCGATCGCCGTCAACGGCGTCTGCCTCACGGTGGCCGGAGCCGAGGGGGACTCCTTCACGGCCGACGTGATGAAGGAGACCCTCGACCGGTCCTCGCTCGGGGCCCTGACCCCCGGCTCGCGGGTCAACCTGGAGCGGGCCGTACGGGCCGACCAGCGGCTCGGCGGGCACATCGTGCAGGGCCACGTGGACGGGACCGGGGAGGTGCTGTCGCGCGAGCCGGGGGAGCACTGGGAGGTCGTCCGGCTCTCACTGCCCGCGGACCTCGCCCGGTACGTCGTGGAGAAGGGATCGATCGCGGTGGACGGCGTCAGCCTCACCGTGGCCGCGGTGACGGACGACTCCTTCGCCGTCAGCCTGATCCCCACCACCCTCGACCTGACCACCCTGGGCCGCAAGCAGCCGGGCGAGCCGGTCAACCTCGAGGTGGACGTGATCGCCAAGTACGTCGAGAAGCTGACCAAGGGGCTGGTGGCATGAGCTGGACGGACGCCGCGGCGTTCTATGTGTTCGGCAAGCCGGTGCTGTGGACCGACCTGGTGGGGAACGTGTGCGCGCTGGGCACGGTCGTGCTCGCGATCAGGAAGACGATCTGGACCTGGCCGGTGCAGCTGCTCGGGTCGGTGCTGCTGTTCGTGGCGTCGGTCAGCGCGCACGTCACCGGCAACGCGCTCAAGCAGGCGTTGTTCGGCATTCTGGCGATCTACGGCTGGGTGAAGTGGTCACGCGGCATGCGGGGCGGCGCGGAGCTGCCGATCCGCTCGGCGCGGCCGGTGGAGCGGGCGGCACTCGTGGGCGTCATGGTCGCCGGGACGGTCGCGGTCGCCCTGGTGTTCACCTATCTCAACACGCTGGGCCTGAACATCTCCTGGGCGCCCTGGCCGGACGCGTACATCTTCGTCGGCAGCGCGGTCGCGACGTGGGCGCAGGGCCGGGCCCTGGTCGACTTCTGGGTCGTCTGGGTGGCCGTGGACCTCGTCGGCGTGCCGCTGGCGTTCAGCTCCGGGCTGGTGGTCTCCGGCCTGGTCTACGGAGTGTTCTTCGTGATGGTCGTGATCGGGTTCCGCGGCTGGCTGCGGCAGTCGCGCGAGTTGCGGGCGGTGACCGCATGAGTGAGCGAGGCGGGCGAACCGGTGAGCAGGGCGTGATCAGGCTGGACCCGATCGAGCGGGCCGTGAGCGACATCGCGGACGGCCGGCCCGTGGTGGTCGTGGACAACGAGAACCGCGAGAACGAGGGCGACCTCATCTTCGCGGCGGCCAAGGCGACGCCGGAGCTGGTGGCGTTCATGATCCGCTACACCAGCGGCGTGATCTGCGTGGGTATGGAGGGCGCCACCCTCGACCGGCTCGGCCTGCCGCTGATGGTGCAGGACAACCGCGAGCGCCTGCGCACCGCGTACACGATCAGCGTGGACGCCAGGGACGGGGTGACGACGGGCATCTCCGCCGCCGACCGGGCCAAGACCATCCGGACGTTGTGCGACTCGGCCACCGAGCCGTACGAGCTGGTCCGGCCGGGGCACATCTTCCCGTTGCGCTATCGGGAGGGCGGCGTGCTGGTGCGGCCGGGGCACACCGAGGCGTCGGTGGACCTCGCCAGGCTCGCCGGGCTCACCCCGGCCGGCGCGCTCGCCGAGATCGTCAACGACGACGGCACGATGGCCCGCCTGCCCCGCCTGCGCGAGTTCGCCGACGAGCACGATCTCGCGCTGGTGTCGATCGAGCAGCTCATCGAGCACCGCCGCAGGTCGGAGAGGATGGTCACGCGGGTCGCCGAGACCCGCATCCCCAACCGCTACGGCGTCTGGCGCGCGTACGGCTACGCCAGCGCCCTCGACGGCGGCGAGCACCTGGCGCTGGTCTACGGCGACATCGAGGACGGCGAGAACGTGCTCGTCCGGGCGCACTCGGAATGCCTCACCGGCGACGTGCTCGGCTCGCTGCGCTGCGACTGCGGCGTGCAGCTCGACACCGCGATGCGCGTGATCGCCGAGAACGGGCGCGGCGTGATCGTGTACCTGCGCGGCCACGAGGGACGGGGCATCGGCCTGCTGGCGAAGCTGCAGGCCTACAGCCTGCAGGACAACGGCAGCGACACGGTCGACGCCAACCTGGAGCTGGGGCTGCCGGTGGACGCCAGGGAGTTCTCCAACGCCGGGCAGATGCTCGCCGACCTCGGTGTGAGGTCGGTGCGGCTGCTCACCAACAACCCGGCGAAGGTGCGGGGCATGGACGGGTACGGCATCAAGGTCCTGGGCCGCGAGCCCATGCCGGTGGCGATGAACCCGTACAACGAGAGATACCTGACGGCCAAGCGCGACCGGCTCGGCCACGAGATCTCCGGCGGGGTGCCCCGCGACATCCACGGTGAGCACTTCGGCAGGGAGGCGTCGTGAACGACCGGACCGGCGCCGAGCGTGAGGAAACGGCATGAGCGAGCGAAGCAGGCGAATCGGCGGACACGGCGTGATCCGCTCATGCGGCTGTGAGATTTCGGCTGAGGAGGACGCGTGAGCGGTGCGGGACGGCCGGACGCGACGGCGGTGGACGCGGGCGGGCTGACCGTCGGCATCGTCGCCGCCCGGTGGCACGAGAAGATCACCGACCAGTTGCTGGCACGGGCCGAGCGGGCGGCGCGGGACAGCGGCGCGGCCGTGGTCACGGCCCGGGTGGCCGGGTCGCTGGAGATCCCGGTGATCGCGCAGGCCCTGGCCCGGCGCTGCGACGCCGTCGTCGCGCTCGGGGTGGTGGTCCGGGGGGAGACGGCCCACTTCGACTACGTCTGCGACTCGGTGACCGCGGGCCTGACCAGGGTCTCGCTCGACGAGTCGACCCCGGTGGGCAACGGGGTGCTGACCTGTGACACCCTTGATCAAGCGGTTGAGCGGTCCGGTGTGCCGGGCAGCAAGGAGGACAAGGGGTACGAGGCGACGATCGCCGCCCTGGAGACCGCGCTCCTCCTGCGCGGCCTCGCCGGCTGACCTCGCGCGATCCTCGTCGTCGCACCCTTCACATCCGCAGAGCCGAGCCGGGAAGACTTTATTGGTGATCACGCAGTATCCGCCCGCGGCCGCGCCGGCCGGGCACGCCGTACGTCACCGCGCCGTGCCCACCGGCGGGTGGCGTCATGCCTGAGAGCACGCCGCCGCTGCCCGTCACCTGGCGGCCCCGCGTCACGACGATCATCGCGTACGGCATGGCGGCGGTGATGGTGATCGGCTCGATCGTGCTGGCCGTCATCCTGCCGGAGCAGTTCAGGATTCTCGACCGGATCGGCATGGTCGCCTTCGGCGTGGCGGTGGCGTGCGTGCTGCACCTGCTCGGCCGCCTGCGGGTGCGGGCGGACGAGAAGGGGATCACGGTGGTGAACCCGCTGCGGGTGCACCGCTTCGAATGGGCCGAGGTGCTCGACGTCACGATGCTGGAAGGCGACCCCTGGCCCAAGCTGGACCTCGCCGACGGAATCAGCCTCGGCGCGATGGGCATCCAGAGCAGCGAGCGCGAGCGTTCGCGCCGGGCGGTGGCCCAGCTCACCGCCCTCATCCGCGAGCGCGGCGAGGCCCCGGACCCGACCTAGTGCCCCTCCCGGCCGGAGTCGCGCTGTCCCTGGTGCCCGAGGCTGTCCGGGGCGCGGCCGCGAGGCGCCGGAATTTCGCCGTTCGCCGCCGGCCGCGGGCTGTCGCCGGTCGGATCTCCCCGGGGCGCGTGGCCCGCTTCACGAGTGGTTGACATGCTCGCCGCGATGTCGGAAAGATCGCTGGCCTACCCCGTCGAAGCGATGTGGCGCGATCCCGTGCCGATGCCGGGACCCGGACTACGGACCCGTCTCCTCCGCGGCCGAAGGAGCGGCGCCGGCATGCTCCGGCGTCCTCGTGTCCGGCCCGGAGGGCGGCCCAGATCGCCGGCCGCCGCGAGGAGCAGTGCATGCGAATCCCCGAAACCGAAGGTGAGCGGAACGCCGCGTCCGCGAGCGAGGAGCACCTGACCGCCGGCCAGGTGCTGCGGATCGTCCGGTTGCTCGGCATGCTGCGGTTGCCGGCCGACTCCTGGACGCGAACCGACAGGGCGCTCGAAAGGCTTGAGGAGGACGTCATCGCCGGGGCCGGCGTCTTCTCCGCGGCCCTCGTCGGCGAAGTCGAGGACGCGGCGAGCGGTCACCGGATCCTCCGGGCCGGAGCCTCTCCCGCCGTGCCTCCTCCCGACCCGGTGCGGGAACGGCTGAACCGGATGATCCACGCGCTCACCGAGCAGGTGGAGCAGGACGGCGACGACCACACCGAGCGGTGACTCGGCCGTGATGAGCGAACTCCCGCTGGTGGAGCAGCACCTCATCGTTCACCTCTACGCCCCCGCCGACGGTCCCCGGGCCGCGGACGCCTACCGCGCTGTCCGCGAGATCTGGTCACGGTGCCGCCGGGCGCTGGCGACGACCGATCCCCTTCCCGGCCTGGATGTGCCGTCCCACCTCCCCCGCTCGGCGGCGGACCTCCCGGCCTTCCCGCAGCCCACGATTCCGGAGCTGACGGTGGCCGCCCAGGGCGACCCGAACGGCGGCCACGTGCTGTTGCGGCGCCATCACGACGCGCTCAACCTGTCGGTCGCGGTGCCGGTGACCGTCACGCCTCCGGCCGCCGGGCGGCCGATGGAGGAGTGGCCCGGCTGGCATGAGGCCGACGAGAAGTGGGGCGAGGTCGTCGACGACGCGCGTGAGGCCCTCCTGGGCGAGGCGAGGATCTATCTGGCGAGTATCCGGCCGGCGGCGGGACAGGACGCCGGCCAGGGGTCGTACGGCGGTTTCGCGCGCCGGATCCGGCCGCTTCTCCCGGCGGGCCCCGAAACCGGGGAGTGGTGGACGCGTGCGGCAGACGTGGACGCCGGGTGCACACTGTGGGAGCTGTCGGGCGGGGACACCCGCGAGCTGCGCCGGATGCTCGTGCTCGGCGACGCCGCCCGCGACCCCCAGGTGAGCGCCTGGCTGTGGTCGCGGGGGGACTGCGCCATCCCGCCGCTGGCGCGCTATCTGCTGCACGCGGCCAAACTCCGGTACGAGCTGCGGGTTTGGCAGCGCGATCACGGCGCGGTGGAGTCGGCGACGGGCGAACGGGCCGCCGATGCCGCCGCGAGGGTCAGGGCCATGCGGCGCACCGTGGAGATCACCGCGGACAACATGGAGCGGGCGCTCGGCATCGCCGGGGTCGCGGCCGTCGACCGGGGGCCGTTCCACGACGACCGGGGACTGGCCGCGTGGTTCGCGACACAACTCGACGACGACGCCGTCTACCTCGACGCGGCGGCCCGGCAGAGCCCGGCCGGGGACACGCCCGCTCGTACGGTCACCGGCGCCACCCTGGTGACACGCCCCGGCACCGGCGTCGAACCCTTCGACTCGCGCAGGGTCTTCGTCATCCACGGACGGGACGAGCAGCTGCGGATCCGCGTGTTCGGCTTCCTTCGCGAGCTGGGCCTGCGACCGCTGGAATGGGAGTCGCTGGTCGGCGCGACGGGTGCCGCGACCCCGGACCTGCGCGCCCCCATCGCCCGCGGCCTGGCGCTCGCCGCGGCGGTCGTCGCGATCATGTCGCCGGACGACTCCGTGCTCCTGCACCCCGCTTTGCAACTGCCCTGGGACACTCCGGATGAATCGGGGCACGGCATGCAGTCACGGCCCAACGTCTTCTTCGAGCTGGGCATGGCCTACGCGCTGTATCCGACCCGGACGATCATCGTCTCCGCCGGTCACATGAGGGGCGTCGCCGACCTCGCCGCCCTCAACTACATCCGGCTGGACGACTCGGCCGACTGCGAGGACAAAATCGTCTCCCGCCTGAAGATCGCCGGATGCCCGGTGCGCGACCCGGAACGAGGCCGGCCGGAGACTGGGTACTTCGCCGGCCTCGACGCCTGGAGCCGGCGATCGTAGGACGTGGCTCACAGCCGCCGGATCAGCTCGTCGACCCGATTCATGTCGATCTTGGCGAGCTCCGCGGGCGGCACCACGATCCGCAGTTCGTCGGCGAGCCTGCCGCGGCGGGCATGGGCCAGGAACGATCCCACGGCCAGCTCGATCAGCCCTTCACGGTCGAGGTCGTAGATCCTGGCCAGTCCCGAGCCGACGATCGGCATGGCGACCGGGCGGTGCTGCCCCTCCGCGCGCACGGCCAGCCAGAGCTGATCGAGGCTGTGGCGCATGCGCTCCATGCTGGACTGGGCCCGCACGCCGTCCGCGTCGACCCTGCTGTAGGCCACCGCGAAGATGCGGCGTCCCCCCTGGTGCAGCACGGCCACCGTGCCGACCGGACGCCTGGTCAGCTTGCCGTACTTCTTCACGGCGCGACTTTCGACGGTCTTGGGGGCGTTCCGCAGCGCTTTGCGCAGCTCCCGGTCCAGCGATGGTCGCCGCCGTAGAGCCGGTAGACGAGCTGTCCCTGAACGCTGGCCCGGCTGACCAGGAAGTCGTTGTCGGTGTTGGTCTCGAAGGTGTCGCTGAAGCCGACGACGAGGTGGGCGTCGTCCTGGTCGAACAGGTCCCCGGCGCAGACGCTGATCTCGGTGCCCGGAGGGGCCAGGCGGCGGACGTTGACAGCCGTGGGGGCGTACTCCTGGTAGAAGGCGGGGAGCCGCCCGCGGATCTCGGGATCGCCGGGGTGATCGGCGAGCAGCGCGTTGGCCGTCTCGATGGCCCGGTCGACCCGCCCGATGCCGGCGTACAGCTCCATGAGCCGGCGTCTGGCCTCGTCGTACGCCTGGTTCAGCAGCACGACGCGCTTGTGGGCCCATTCGTGGTGCTTGACGTCCACGAGGGGGCGGCCCTGCCAGAGCTTCAGCGCCTCTTCCAGCGCCGAGATCGCCTGTAACGGCGGTGCGGCGCGTGCGGTGGAGATCAGGTGGTCGAACCGCAGCAGGTCGATCTCGCCGGCGCCGAGTTCGAGGCGATAGCTGGGGTTGCTGCCCCGATCGGTGATCAGCACGGCCGACGCGTCCCCCGGCCGGCCGGGGTCGAGCGCCTTGCGCAAGGTGGAGACGCACTTGTGCACGTGGCTGCGGCGCAGCCGGGGGGAATCGCCGGGGCCGGGGTTCGGCAGCAGCACGTCCCGGCTGAGGTCGTCGACATCGACGTTCTTGCCGGCGTCGACCGCGAGCCGGATCAGCACCGCCATGAAGCGCGGCTCCAGCGGAACGGGCACGCCGTCGCGCTCCAGCCTGGCACGGTCCATAAGGGTCAGCCGGACCCCCATCAGACGATCCTCCCTCCCCCCCGATCATCCGCCCCGATGCTACTGAAATGCGGTGGATCGCGATGGCCAGGATGGAAAGAAGGGCATCGGAAGCGGACCGGAAGCGTCACGACATTTCGCCGGAAGGGCCCATGGCGGTTGCCTGAAGGACGTCGGCATACCACCTCACCCATGAAAGGGGAGTCATGACCGCATGCCCGCCGAACCCGCTCGCCGGCACGGCCAGGGCGTATCTGGCGCGCGCACGGCACGAGTGGAACTCTTTCCAGGAACGCTCCCGCCTTCAGAGTCAGCTGGTCGAAGCCGCGGCGGCCTACGCCGTCACCTTGCTCAAACGGCTGCTGGACGACCCCGTCGCCGGCCTCGCCGACGAGGAGATGGCGGAGATCGCACTGGTCTACCAGGTCGTGGCCGAGCGTGTGGCCCCCCTGGTCGGCCGGCGGATCGACGAGGTCCTGCCGGCGCTGATCGAGCTCTGCGACGACGAGAAGGCGCGGCCGCTGATCCGCGATCTGCGGCCCACCGGTCCGGAGCTGCTCGCCCTGCTGGGCAGGCACCTCCTGTGGATCACCGTCACCTACCAGGTGCCGCCGAAGGAACCGCCCCGCCGGCTCATCGAGATCCTCTTCGACCAGACCGGCACGCACAGGAACATGCGGAAGTTCAGCGACGTCACCGAGCTGCGCTGGGAGGACGTGCCCGCCGACGTGCGGCGACGCGCCATGGCCAAGCGGCAGCAGGCCATCCGGTTCCGGCTCTATCCCCTGGCCGGCTGAGCCCGGCCCTCTGCGACAACGGAGGACTCCTCATGCTGCCCGCTCTTGTCTTCGTGCTCGGGCCCCTCGTGGGAGGCGCGGTCGCGGGCGCCCTGCTCCACTTCTGGCCCCGCATATCGCTCTGGGCGCACAACCACCTGCTGCCCTGGGTGGACCGCAACCTGCCGATGTTCGCCCACGACATCCGCCTGGTGTTCGGGGAGGCGGAGCGACTCGCCTCCGCCGCCCGCGCGGTGATCAAGGACGCCTGGCAGCGGATCCGCTCTTTCCTCCTCTCGCAGGTCGTCGAGTTCCTGCGGGTGCCCGGCAGCGACAAGTGGATCGTCCGCATCACCTCCTATCTGAAGCAGCCGGAGGGGGGCGACAAACGGTTCGTCCGCAGGATCAGCGAGTCGGAGGAGGCGCTGAGCTGGGAGGACCTGCCTCCCCAGGTGCGCAGTCACCTGCTGCGCGAGGGCGTCGACGACGTCTTGGTCGACATGGTCGACGTCCACGACCGCCTGCTCACCGAAACGAACTGACCGATGAGAAAAGCGAGGAAGACCATGACGTGGCTGGTGATGGGCGCGGTGGCGGTCGTGGCGGCCGTCGTCGCCAGGCGATGGGCCGGCCGGCTGAAGAAGCACCCGCCCGCCGACCGCGCGAACGCGAGGGACCTGCGGACGAACGCTGTCGGCAAGGTCGTGCTCGACGCGTACGGCACCGAGTGGGCCAAGCAGTTCGGACGCTCGCGTGAGGAGGTACGCGACGCGGTCCTCGGGGACGCCCACCCGGACCTGCGCGAGCGGCTCGACAGGGAGATCGGTGTGGTCGACGTGCGGTTCGACCACAGTGGAGGGGGCGCGCCGGCGACGGTCACCGTCGCCTACCGGCATGACGGCGCACACTCCACCGCCCGGCTCCGCCTGCCCTGGGAGTCACTTCCCGGCGGTGTGCGGGTGGAGCTTCTGCAGACCGGGCGGTCCACCGCCTTCCGCACGTGGCGTGCCGTACCGGAAGAGCAGGCGGTCACGTGATCCCCGGCGGCGAGGAAGCGGGGCTCGAATGATCTTTTGGGTGGTGGCGGCCGTCGTCGCGGCCGCCGGCGCCGCGACGGTCACGGTCGTCTTCTGGGACGACGTCAGGACCTCCGTGGCGGCCTGGCTCCATCGTCACAACCTGAACCGTGGCGCTCTGATGTCGGCGGTGATCCTGCTGGATGACATCGCCAGCGCCGTGCGGCGGCGCATCCGGGTGCAGACGAGGCAACACGGCGTCCGGATCATCTCCGACGAGGAGATCGCGTACGACCAGATCGACGACCCAGCGGTCAAAGCGCAACTGGCGCGCGACCGCCACACGAGCATCGACATCATGCATCACCTGTAGGGAGGACCCATGCCCGGCAACTGGCGGGAAGAGCCGTTCACGGCCGTCACCGCGCCGGCGGCGCCCGCGCCGCGCGACGAGGCCGCGAAGGAGACGACTCCGCGCTTCGAGGTGCGGCCGCCCGTCCGCTCGATGAAGGAACTCATCGTGCCCGACGCCGTCCGATCCCGGATCGATCTCGCACTCCGGCAGCTCGACCACCACAAGGTGCTCTATCAGGAGTGGAACCTGCAGAAGATCGACCCGCATCGCAAGGGTACGGCGCTCAACCTCTACGGCCCCTCGGGCACGGGCAAGTCGCTGGCCGCCGAGGCCATCGCGCACCACCGCGGCCGGCCGCTCATCGACGTCGACTACGCCGAGATCGAGTCCAAGTACGTCGGCGACACCCCCAAGAACATCATCGCCTGCTTCGAGGCGGCCAGACGCGAGGGGGCCGTGCTCGTGTTCAACGAGGCCGACTCCATCCTGGGCAGCCGGTTGAGCAACGTGACGCAGAGCGCCGACCACAGCGTCAACGTGTCCAGGGCGGTGATGCTGTCGCAGCTGGACAGGTTCAGCGGGCTGGTGATCTTCACGACGAACTTCCCCCGCAACTACGACGCCGCTTTCGTGCGCCGCATCCTGGCCCATGTGCGGTTCGACCTGCCCGACGCGGCGACGCGCCGCCGCCTGTGGCAGACGCTGACGCCCCCGGAGCTGCCGGGTGCGGCGCTGCTCGATTTCGACGCGCTGGCCGAGCGATCGACCGGCCTCGCGGGCGGCGACATGGTGAACGCGATCATGGCCGCCGCCGCCACGGCCGTCGGCCGGCCGGAAGCCGACCGCGTGGTGCGGACGCCGGACCTGCTCACGGAGATCGACGCCGTACGGCAGGCCAGGTCCGAGGTGGGCAAGCAGCCGCGGCCCATGAGGGAGGTGTCGGCCGACCACCTGGACGCCCTGCCCGTCCCGGTCACATCCGACGCCGGCGAGGCCGGCTGAAGCGCGTCCGCGCGGTCATCCGGAGGCGGTACGGCTCAACGGACCGGCGTCGCCGTAGCAGACGAAGGCCGCCCAGTCCGAGGCGGGGAATCCGGCCCGGCGCATGTCGAGCTGGGCGAGCCGTAACGCCTCCATCTTGCCCCGGCCGTCCAGCAGGTGATCGTAGAACCTGGCCATGAGCCTCCGGGTGGCGCTGTCGGGCACCTTCCACAGGCTCGCGACGACCGTCCGCACGCCCGACTGGAGGAACGCGAAACCGAGGCTCGCGTGCCCGAGAACCCGATCGATGTCGCCGCGGCCGGTGTCGCACGCGGACAGCACCACCAGATCGGTGCCCACGAGGTGGAGTCCCGCGATGTCGGCCGCGGTGAGCAGGCCGGTCTCGGCCTCGGGGCCGGGGTCGCCGCCGCAGAGCCAGGTGTTGACCCCCGCCAGCGCCAGCCCGCTCCGCAGCGCCGGATCGCGATGCCTGCGCAGCCGCAGAAAGCGCGGCCATGGCTCCGGGTCGTCGGGAGGGGCTTCGGTCAGGGAGAACGCGTAGCCGTGGCTCGCGATGTGCAGCACTCGCGGAG
Organism: Microbispora sp. NPDC088329; assembly: GCF_040685655.1. NCBI lineage: Bacteria > Bacillati > Actinomycetota > Actinomycetes > Streptosporangiales > Streptosporangiaceae > Microbispora > Microbispora sp. NPDC088329. The sequence continues at coordinate 400,153 of NZ_JBFBIP010000002.1, read as the reverse complement.
ACCACACCGAACGGACCCGGGACTTCAGCGCCTGATCGCGGGTGAGCAGGATGGCGCCGCCGAGCTTCTCCGCGACCTCCTCTCCCTCCAGCCAGGTTCCCAGGAGATCGTCGAACAAGCGGCCGAAGGGCGCGGACGGCTCGATCCCGAGGTCGAAGTCCGGCGCGGCGACCACGACATCGGGACCGGGCGCGATCGTCTCGGACGGCTGCCGGCCGCGCACCACCTCGTCCAGCCCGTTGGCGTACCTGACGGAGAACTCCGTCAGCAGGGGGCGGGAGTCGCGGCCCATGGGCAGGGCGCCGAGCGGAACGTGCAACAGCTGCCCGTCGAGTACGAAGGTCACCGTGTGACAGCCTTCGATCAGTGACATGGGGGGATCGACGACGAGGCGGCGCAACGTGTGCGGCGCCTCGGCGTCGATCTCCCCGGCGTCCTCCGGCAGCGCGCCGCGAAACGCGTCCGCGCCCCCGCCGCCCATCAGGGCGATCCGGGCGCGCAACGCGGCGGTGTCTATCTCCTCGGCGGGACCGAGATCGACCGCGGTGGCCGCACGATCACCGGGCGCGAAGACGACGGCGTGATACCGCACTCCGGAGTGCCCGGGGAGGCGGATGAACTCCACCACGCACTCGTCCGGCGGTGCCACGCGGGAGGGGTCCGGCGGGGGAGACGGCAGGGGGTCGGCCTCGGGCCGGAGTGCCGATGCGGATCGAAGGGTGTCGCCGAGAGCTTCCGGCCCTCGGAAAGAGGCCCGTCTGAGCCAGGAATCGATGGTGCTCTCCATCGGGGTCAGCTCGTTCAGCTGGTACGCCGCCTGCTCGGCGGAGAGCCTGCGCATCTGCTCGGCGAGGTCGGCGTCGGCACCCGGCGACGTCAACCAGGAGAAGTGGACGAGCAGCCCGGGCAGCCGGCGCCGCCACGCCGCGACCGCCACCGCCTCCGCCGTCACATCCGTGGCGGGACCTCCGGTCAGGAGCAGCGACAGGTGGTGGTCGGAGCGGGCGATCAACGTGGACAGCCTGCCGTAGACGCCTCCCTGACCCGGGCCGATCGCCGCGCCCGCCCTCAACCAGTGCCCGTCCGCCCGCAGAGCCTCCCGCGACGCTTCCAGCGACCTTGTGAGGTCACTCGCCGCGGTCAGGTGGCTGATGGTCTCCCAGCTCGCCGCGACCTGCGGGTCGGCAGCGCCCAGAACCGCCCGCTGGATCGCCACCGCCTGCCGGTACAGCCGTGCGGCCTCCTCCAGCTCGCCCTGTTTGGACGCGACACGCCCGATTGCCGGCAGGCAGATGCCCAGACCGGGGGCGGCCACTCCCGCGTGTGCCCGCAGGATCTCCGCCGCCGCCGTGAACGCCGTTCTCGCCGTGCCCAGATCACCTCTGTTCTCACAGAGGAAACCCCAGCCGGACCAGGCCAGGTGGGCTCCGTGAGCGAAAGGGCTGGATCTCCAGATGGCGAGCGAGGTCAGGTAATGTTTTTCGGCCTCGTCATGGTTCCCCGACCATCGCAGGCAGTCGGCGAGGCGCTGCTCGGCGCTCGCGACGCCCGGATGCTCCGGCCCGTGCAGTCCCTCCAGAATGGAGATCTGCTCGCGCAGGTGGCCGGCGGCCTTCTGCCACCTCTCCTTTCTCGTCAGGAGGAGGCTCAGGGTGTCCAAGGTGTCCAGCACCGGTGCGCTGGTGGCTCCGTAGACGGACCGCCGGATCTTCACGGCCTCCTCGAAGTAGGGCTCGAAGTGCCAGAGGACCTCGTTGTCCTGCTCGATGACGACGTTGCCGTGAAACGCCGTGTGCCCCGCCCGTACGAGCGCCGCGGCCAGCTCAGGGTCGTCGCCCGGCAGGTGGCGACGGCACCAGCCCAAGGCGTGCTCGGCGAGGAAGCGCGTCCTCGGGGCATCGGCGGCGGACCGGAGCGCGAGGTCGATCTTCGCGCACAGCCGGTAGTAAACGTCGGGAACGGTCGTCATGGGCGGGCTCTCCGGGTCTGGCGTGCGGGTTCAGCCCGCACATCGACGTCCGGCGTCCTCCCCGTTACCGCGAGCGCGGAAAAATCATTCCGCCGGCCTTCAGGCGCTCAGCCGTACGGGCGCGGCGGCGCCGAGCACGCCGCGCCTGCGCAGCTCGGGGAGCACGCCCTCGCCGAACCAGAAGGCCTCCTCCAGATGCGGGTAGCCCGACAGGACGAACTCCTCGACACCGAGGGAGGCGTACTCCTCGACGAGGTCGGCGACCTCCGTGTGGCTGCCGACGAGCGCGGTGCCGGCGCCGCCGCGCACCAGGCCCACCCCGGCCCACAGCCCGGGGTGGATCTCCAGATCCCTGACCCCGCCGCCGCGGGAGCCTTTGCCGGAGCGTCCGCGAGAGCTCCCGTGAAAGCCTTCGTGGAGCGCGAGCATCCGCTGCTGCCCGACCGACTCGCTGCGGGACAGGACGGCCCGCGCCGACGCGATGTCCTCGGGGGAGATCTGGTCGAGCAGCCGTTTCGCCTCCGCCCACGCCTCCTTGGACGTGTCTCTCGTGATCACGTGGAGGCGTACGCCGAAGCGGAGCGCGCGGCCCTCGGCAGCGGCCAGCTCGCGCATCCAGTCGAGCTTGGCCGCGACCTGCGCCGGTGGCTCTCCCCAGGTGAGATAGACGTCCACATGCCGGGCCGCCACCGGGCCCGCGGCGGCGGAGGAGCCGCCGAAATACAGCTCGGGCACCGGGTCGGGCCGCTCGGCGACCGCCGCTCCCTCGACGTCGTAGTAGTCGCCCCGGAAGTCGAACGGGCCGTCCCACGCGCCGCGCACGATCGACAGGAACTCCGCGGTCCGCGCGTACCGTTCGTCCTTGCCCAGGTGGTCGCCGAACCGCCGCTGCTCGGCCGCCTCCCCTCCGGTCACCACGTTCAGCAGCAGCCGGCCGCCGGACAGGCGCTGGTAGGTGGCGGCCATCTGCGCCGCGAGCGTGGGGGACAGCACCCCGGGCCGGAACGCGACCAGGAACTTCAGCCGGGTCGTCACCTGGGTCAGCGCGGCGGTGACCAGCCAGGCGTCCTCGCAGTAGGTGCCGGTGGGGGTGAGCACGGCCTCGAAGCCGGCCTGCTCGGCCGCGCGGGCCACCTGGGCGAGGTAGTCGATCGTGGGCGGCCGGGACGCCGCGGCCCTCGACTGCCCGTGCCGGCGCGCCAGGCCGTGACCGCCGCCGGTGATGGAGCGGCCGTCGCCCGAGGTGGGCAGGAACCAGTGGAATCTCATTGCTGCGCCTTCCTGACGACGTCGTTGAAGCGGTCGTCGACGAACTGGGAGAACGTGACCGTGCCCGGGATGAGGCCCTCGGCGGTGAACGCGTCGGCGATCTCCTGCTCGGAGGAGACGACGGAGTCGTCGATCACGACCGGGGTGGCCACGGCGTTGGCGACGGCCGCGTCGGCCACCTCGCCGGGCAGGCCGGTCTCCTGTGCCCAGACCTTCGCCCACTCGTTCAGATGGGCCGCGGCCCAGATCCGTGCCTTGGCCAGGCGGGTGAGGAAGTCGCCGACCGCGGCCCGCTTGCCCGCGTCGTCGAGCGCGGCGGGAGCGGCGACCTGGAAGCCCAGGCCGTTGACGATGCCCGAGCCGTCCACGACCGGCCGCGCCCTGTGCTGGATCTCGGCCTGGGAGGTGAAGGGGTCCCAGATGGCCCAGGCGTCGACGGTTCCGGACGAGAACGCCGCCAGGGCGTCGGCGGGCTGCAGATACTGCGCCTGGATGTCCGTGAAGGACAGGCCCTGCTTCTTCAGGACGGCCAGCAGGTGGTAGTGGGCCGAGCTGCCCTTGGCGACAGCGACCTTCTTTCCCTTGAGCTGGGCCGGCGAGGTGATGGGGGACCCTTCGGGGACGAGGATCGCCGATCCCTTGGCGCTCTGCCGGTACGCCGAGACGACCTTGATCTTCGAGCCGGAGGCGGCGGCGAAGACGGGCGGGGTGTTGCCCACGCCGCCGATGTCGACCGCGCCGGCGTTCACGGCCTCCAGCAGCGGCGGCCCGGAGGTGAACTGCGACCACGTGATCGCGTACGAGGTGCCGTCGAGCAGCCCGGCGGCCTTGAGGAGGGCCTGCGATCCGGCCTTCTGGTCGCCGACCCGGAGGGTGACGCGGCCACCGGCCTGTCCGTCCTGACCGCCGGACGCGCCCTGTCCCGCCGGGGCGCAGGCCGTCCCGGCCGCCAGGACAAGCAGTGCGGCGAGGAGTCTTCTCGTCATGCCGTTCCCTCCGGGGGGACGCCGAGGGCGGCCAGCAGGGCCGCGCGCAGGGTGAGCAGGTCGGGGTGGTCGCGGTGCCGGGGGCGCTGCGCGGCGACGGTCCACTCGTGCGCGACGCGTCCGTCGTCGAGCACCAGGATCCGGTCGGCCAGCTGCAGCGCCTCGTCCACGTCGTGGGTCACCAGCAGCACGGCCGGGCCGTGCGCCGCCCACAGATCGAGCACCAGGCGGTGCACGGTGATCCGGGTCAGCGCGTCGAGCGCGCTGAACGGCTCGTCGAGCAGCAGCAGACCCGGCTCGCGGACGAGGGCGCGGGCCAGGCTCGCCCGCTGCGCCTCGCCACCGGACAGCGTCAGCGGCCACGCCCGCGCCCGCTCGGCCAGGCCGACCTCGGCCAGCGCGGCCTCCGCCTTCCCGGCCGGGTCGGGCGCGTCCAGGCCGAGTGTGAGGTTGTCGCGCACCCGCTTCCACGGCACCAGCCGGGGCTCCTGAAAGGCCACGGCCACCGAGCCGTCCACCTCAAGGCCGCCCTCGACCTCTCCGTCCAGGCCGGCGAGCGCGCGCAGCAGCGTGGACTTGCCCGAGCCGCTGCGGCCGAGGAGCGCGACGAACTCGCCGCGCCCGATCGTCAGGTCGAGGCCGTCGAGCACGGTGCGGTCGCCGAACCTGCGGGTGAGCCCGCGTACGGTGGCCGCGGGACGGACACCGGGTGACGCGGCCCCGGCCGGGGTCCGCTCGCTCTCCGGACGCTTCCGGTTCCGCGGGGTCTCCTCAGCCGGCGGGGCGGGGGCGGTCAGCGGGACAGGAACTCGCGGCGCCATACCAGCGCCCTCCTTTCCAGGAGCCGGACCAGGGCGTCGGTGAGCAGGCCGAGCGCGCTGTAGACCAGCAGGCCGACCACGATCACGTCGGTGCGCAGGAACTCCCGCGCGTCGTTGATCATGTAACCGAGGCCGGCGTCGGCGTTGACCTGCTCGGCCACGATCAGCGCCAGCCAGGCCACGCCGAGGCTCTGCCGCAGACCGACGAGCGTCTGGGGGAGCGCGCCGGGCAGCACGATGTGCCGTACGAGCGCGGCCCTGCCGAGCCTCAGCGTCCGGGCGACCTCGGCGAGCTTGCCGTCCACGCCCCGGATGCCCGCGAACGTGTTGAGGTAGAGCGGGAAGGAGACGGCGAGCGCCACCAGCAGCACCTTGGGCGTCTCGCCGATCCCGAACCAGAGGATGAACAGCGGGATCAGCCCGAAGAACGGCAGCGCCCGGAGCATCTGCATGATCGGGTCGACGGCGTTCTCACCGGCCCGGCTCAGCCCGGCGACCAGCGCGAGTCCGACGCCGGCGACCGCTCCCGCGGCGAAGCCGAGGAGCACCCGTTCGAGGGACACCGCGATCGCCGTGGGCAGCGTCCCCGAGCCCACCAGATCGAGCGCGGTCGCGGCGATCCGCGTCGGGGCGGCGAGCAGCCGGGCGGGCAGCAGCCCGGACGCGCTGGCGGCCTGCCACAGCAGCACGACGACGAGGGGACTGACCCACCTGTGCCACCCTCTCCCGGGCCCGCGAACCCCGGAGAGGGTGCCGGAGCGGGTCCGGGGGCGGGGATCGCCCCGGACCGCGCTCCCCAACTCGCCCTCGAGTTCGACGACGGACATGGACACACCTCTCAGATGACGACGAAAGCGCCACCAGAATTGCCCATATTTCCTACCAAGTCAATAGGTTTACTCCATGGAGGCACCGGCACGAGTGGCACGGGCGCCGAGCGCACGCAGATACGCCCGCAGCTCGGGCGGCTCGTGCACCTCGAATTCGCAGCCGAGCATGAGCAGGCGCGACGCGAGCCACTCCAGGGTGTCGGCCGGTCCGCGCAGGCGGCAGCTGTGTTCGCCGATCGCCTCGACGTTCCACGCCGCCCCGCCGAGCCGGCGCGCGGCCTGGCCGGCCGGAAGACGCAGGGTCGCCACCACCTCGTAGACGGGTGCGGACGAGTACAGCATGGCGGCGACGAACTCGACCGGGTCCTGTTCCGGCGGCACGCGGGCCGGGAACCGTACGCCGGTCGGGTGAGGGTCGCCGATCCGGTCGGTGCGGAAGATCCGCCAGTCGTCGCGGTCGTTGTCGTACGCCAGCAGGTACCACCGGCGTCCGGAGGCGACCAGGCGGTACGGCTCGGTCAGGCGCCTGGTCTCGGCGCCGTCGCCCGACCGGTAGGCGAAGCGCAGGCGCTCGCGGTTGGCGGCGGCCACGGCGAGCACCACCAGGGTCCGCGGGTCCACCGGCGGCTCGGCTCCGGCGAGCATCGGCACGGTCGCGGCGGCGATCGCACCCACCCGGTGCCGCAGGCGGGAGGGCAGCACCTGCTCCAGCTTGGCCAGGGCGCGCACGGACGCCTCGTCGATGCCGTCCACCGGATGCGCGGCGGCCGTGCGCAGGCCGACGGCTATGGCCACCGCCTCTTCGTCGTCCAGCAGCAGCGGCGGCATCGCCGCACCCGCGGCGAGCCGGTAACCGCCCACCGCGCCCATCGTCGCCTGGACCGGATATCCCAGCTCGCGCAGGCGGTCGACGTCGCGGCGGATGGTCCGGGGGCTGACCTCCAGGCGCTCGGCCAGCTCGCTCCCCGGCCACTCGCGGGGAGTCTGCAGCAGCGACAGCAGAGCCAGCAACCGTGCGGACATGTCACGCATGGCACCAAGCATGCCCGGTCATGTAGGACAGACCACGACCTACATGCGCCATAACGTCGATCTCGTCGTCACACCGCATCGGGAGAGACATGAGCACCGAGATCCGCCCGTTCCGCATCGAGATCGCCTCGGCCGACCTGGACGACCTGAACGACAGACTGGACCGTGCCCGGTGGCCCCGCGAGCTTCCCGGCGACGGATGGGGCCGCGGCGTCCCCGCCGCCTTCCTCAGGGAGCTCGCCCGCCACTGGCGCCAGGACTACGACTGGCGCGGGCAGGAGGCACGGCTGAACGAGTTCCCGCAGTTCATGACCGAGATCGACGGTCAGGACATCCATTTCCTGCACGTACGCTCGGCCGAGTCCGGCGCCCTGCCGCTCGTCCTCACGCACGGCTGGCCGAACTCGTTCCTGGAGTTCACCGAGCTCATCGGCCGCCTCACCGACCCCCGTGCGTACGGCGGCGACCCCGCCCGGGCGTTCCACGTCGTGGTGCCCTCCCTGCCGGGCTTCGGCTTCTCCGCGCCGCCGCGCGGCGCCGGCTGGTCCGCGGCGCGCGTGGCGCGGATCTGGGCCGAGCTGATGCGTCGCCTCGGCTATGACCGGTACGGCGCGCAGGGCGGTGACTTCGGGGCCTATGTCGCCCCGGAGGTGGCGAAGGCGGCGCCGGGCAACGTGGCCGGCGTCTACGTCGTCAGCGGCCTCGGCTTCCCCACCGAGAAGGATCTTCCGGAGATGACCGAGGACGAGCGGGCGGCCTATGCCCGGCTGATGGAGCAGGACTGGATGAACGGCGTCGACCACCACGCGCTGTTGCGCGCGGCGCCGCAGACCTTCGCGTACGGCTGGCACGACTCCCCGCTCGCGGCACTGGCCTGGATGACCCAGAAGTTCCACGAGTTCAACGCTTCGGGCAGGCCGCTCGAGGAGGTGATCGACCGGGATCTGTTCCTGACCAACGTGAGCCTGTACTGGTTCACCGGGACGTTCGGGACGTCGGCGTGGCCGTACTACGAGAGCACCGGCTTCGGCTGGCCGGAGGGCCAGACCGTCGCGCCGACCGGTGTGTACAGCGGGCCGCCCGGCATCCGCAGGCTCGCCGAACGCCACAACACCATCCTCCACTGGCCCGAGGACAACCCGGGTGGCCACCACTTCATCGCGATGGACCGGCCGGATCGCCTCGCCGCCGACATCGGCGCGTTCTTCGCGAAGGTGGACTGACCCGCGCGCACCGGCGCCTTCCGGTCAGCTCGCGCCGGGGATCTTCACGTTCTGCTCCTTGAACTTGTAGCCGGTCTTCGCGGCGTCACGCTGCAGGCCGGTCATCGAGCTCTTGCCGGCCTCGACGTCGGCCGGTGTGGCGGTGCCCTTGTGCAGCTTGTCGGTCAGCGCGGCGAACTGGGAGTTGACGCCCTCCACGGCCCTGCACAGGCTCGGATTGGCGGTGGCGAAGCTCTTGGCGACCTTCAGCTGGTGCAGGGCGAAGGCGCCGGCGATCGCGGCCTTCGCGATCGTGCGCTTGCGTTTTTCCGCTCCGGCCCTGAAGCCGCCGCTGCGCAGCGGTTTGTAGATGTAGCGGTGGAAGGCGCCCAGCGCGAGACCCGCGTGCAGCGCGAACCGGGTCTTGGCGAACTTCTTGGCGTTGCCGCCGGTCGGGCACGGCGAGTTGTACTCGGTCTCGGCCGCGGTCGGCGTGACGAGCGCCGCCGGGCCGGCCGCGACGGCGCCCCCGGACGCCGGGGCGGTGGTCGTGCCGCCGCCGCAGCCGACGAGCAGTGCCATCGTCAGCGCGGCCGCCGCCGCGAGCGCGGTAAGGGATCGAACAGTTCGTGCAGCCATCGTTTCCCCCTATGGGACCCTGTGTTCCGCGGCGCACCGGCCCGAGCACCGTCTGGCGTCCCGGATCCGGGCGGTCGCGCGGTGTGGCCGGCGCCCTTCGCCGCGAGCGCTCACGACGCGGTCGCGATGTCGCGGGCCGTCCTGACCTCCGGCGCGAGGGCGCGTTCTGGACGACGGTTGCCATCCTTGCGCCGACTATGCGGGCTTTTGCCGGGTTGGGGCGCTTTCCATGCCGCGCCCGGACGGACATTTTGAGACCGCCGTGCGGTTCGTATGGCGAGAGCGTGGAACGCCTGACCATTTCGCCGGGGAAATCCCGGCAGGCGCGGCCGGGCGGTTTGTCCGGGCGTAGATCACAGGCCAGAAGGGTGCGGCGGGAAAACAAATACGGGTGCGATCCCGCGCGTTGTTCGTCGATCCATGTCAATCGCCGAATGAGGGTTCGTGTGGGATTTCCTCTGGATCATCCCGGGCGCCGGACGGTGGTCTGGACGCCTCCCGGAAGCGACTCGGACAATGAGGGAGGAACAACCCAATCCGCCATTCATGGCATGATCGGAGAGGGGAAAGGTCATGCGAGGTGCGCGTCTCAGTAAGATCGCCGGCTCGGTGCTGCTCGGCGCGATGGTGCTCTGGCCGGCCGGAGCGGCTCCGGCGTTCGCGGGCGCCGGCGACGCGGCGGTCGTGCAAGCGGCCCCCGGCAATTCGTACGCGAAGCCGAAGCCGCCCAAGTGCACTTATCGATGCACAAACCATCGTAAATACAAGTGCTGTCCCAAATGTCAGAGGGTAAAGGGGACATGCTAGGGCGATCGCGGTGAACGCGGAGACGGGCCGTGTCGTGGCGGCCCCCGTCGGGGCCGCTCGCGCCTGCCCCTCTCCGGTCACCTGACGATTCGAACGTGATCGGCGGCGGTCCGTCCCCGGGCGGTGTCCGCATGTGCTCTGGCCCGGGCCCCGCCGTATCGCTCTTCGTCCGCGCGGGCGCGGGGCGCGGTCGCGGCCGCCGCCCGGGCTATGCTCGCCCCGGAGCAGGGGAGGGCGCATGACGGTGCTGATCGACCGGCCGAACTGGCCGGGACCCCGCGGCCTGCTGTGGTCCCATCTGGTCAGCGATTCCTCGCTGGAGGAGCTGCACGAGTTCGCCCGGCTGCTCGGCGTGCCCGAGCGGGCCTTCGACCGGGATCACTACGACGTGCCGGAGACGGTCTACGACCGGGCCGTGTATCTCGGGGCCGAGCCCGTCGGCAGCCGGGAATTGGTGCGCCGCCTGCGCGAGTCGGGCCTGCGCCGGCCGAAGACCCGCACCTGATCTACACCGTAAAGGCTGCCGGGCGGCGACACCCCGGTGCGCCGGGGTCGTGCGGCACTTCCCGGCATGCGGCTCCCGGCCCGTGCCCGCACTCGCTCCCGGGCGTCGTTCAGAGGCGGGCCAGTTCAGAGGCGGGCCAGCTCGGCGGCGACGTTCTCGCGTGCCGGCAGCTCCCACAGGTCGTGGCCCACGGCAGTGCCGAACAGGCGGGGCTTGGCGAGCAGCTCCCGCAGCACCCCGGCCCGTCCGGCCCTGAAGGCCGCGTCCGGCACGTGCCGATACTCCTCGCGTACGGCCCTCGCGTACGCCGCGTAGGCGGCGGGCGGCGCCGCGAGGATCGCCAGGTCGGCGTCGCACAGGACGGCCGCGTTCATGTCGCCGGGCTTGTAGGCGTGCCCCGCCGTGAGCCGCACGAGCCGGGCCACCTCACGCACCTGTCCCGCGGGCAGACCACAGGCGGGCAGCCGGGCCTGCGCGAGCTGGGCGCTGCGTTCCTCGTCCCATCCCGGCCGGCCGTCGTAGACGGCGTCGTGGAACCACGCGGCCAGCCGTACGGCGTCGGCGTCGGCGGCCTGGGCGGCGAGCGGCTCGACCGCGGCCAGGACCACCCGCAGATGGTCGGTCGTGTGGTAGCGCCGATGCGGCTCCGCCCAGCGGGCGGCCAGTTCGGCGGCGAGTGCCCGCCCGGCCGGCGAGCCGGTGAGGCGGCCGGGCCGGGGCAGGCTCCGATCGTCGGTCATGTGCCGAACCCTAAGGGCGCCGCGCGGGGTCTTTCAGGCCGTGCGGGCGGCACGCTCGCGGACGACGCCCAGGACCGCCGCGAGGAGGGCCAGGACGACGACCGCGCAGCCGTACACGGTGGCCGTGGCCCGCAGGCCGAGCGACGACACCGCGAGCCCCGCCACCAGCGCGGGGACGCTGAAGGCGAGGTAGCTGACGACGTAGACGGAGGCGAACAGCGCGGCCCGCTCGGCCGGGCCGGCCAGCGCCGCGAGCGAGCGGAGCGCGCCGAGGAAGGCGCTGCCGAACCCGCAGCCCGCGACGACCGTCCCGGCGAAGAACAGCGGCGTGGAGGCGGCGGCGAGCGCCGCCAGGGTCAGGCCGGTGCCGGCGGCGAGCACCAGCGACCCGCCCGCCATGACCCGCCCCGCAGGCCTGTCGCGTACGGCCACCGACGCCACGGCGCCCGCGGCGGTGAGCGCGGCGACGACGAGCCCGCCGGCCAGGCGGTCGGAAACGCGCAGGACGCCCGTGGTCAGCGAGCCGCCCAGCGACAGGTAGAGGGGTGTTCACGGGCGTGGCGCAGCCCCCCGAGTTCGTCATCACGGCACTCCCGGCTCGATTGTTCTAAAATTGTCGAACCGTTACACCGTACGACGGGATGGCCGATAGTTCAATTATTATCGAACCATGCCTGGAGCCCGGGACCTCCCGCACCCCGAGACCGCGAGCCTGGTGCTGACCGACGTGCTGTTCGCGCTCAGCGACCCCTCGCGGCTGGAGCTCGTGCGGCGGCTCACGCAGGGCCCGCTGGAGGTGGCGGCGTGCCAGCCCACCGGGGGAGATGTGCCGAAGTCGACGCTGTCGCACCACTTGAAGACCCTCCGCGAGGCCGGTGTCATCCGCAACGTCCCCGAGGGCCGGCAGCGCTACGTGAGCCTGCGCAGGCAGGACCTGGACGGCCGCTTCCCCGGCCTGCTGGACGCCGTGCTCGGCGCGCCTTCACCGCCGCAGAGCACCCCAGGCCGGTAGGACACGGGAAGCCGGGGATCTGTGTGATCGTGGCGGCGCGGCGCCGCGTGGTTCGCCAGGCTTTGGTGGATTCGGCCAGAGCCTTGCGGAAGGCCCGCCGCGTAGCCTGTCCGTGTGCTGCGGCGGACGACCACGATCTCGGACATCGACGCGCCGGCGAGGCTGGCGGAGCTGCTCGACCATCACGACTACCTGGCCGACGAAGGCGTGACGACCGCGGCCTACCTCGCCCTGAAGATGGGCCGGCCGCTCTTCCTGGAGGGCGAGGCCGGCGTCGGCAAGACCGAGCTGGCCAAGACGCTGGCGGCGATCCTGGGCGCACCGCTGATCAGGCTGCAGTGCCATGAGGGGCTCGACGCCGCGCAGGCCATGTACGACTGGGACTTCCCGCGTCAGCTCCTGCATCTCAAGGCCGCCGAGGCGGCCGGGGCGGCCGACGTCGCCGCGCTCGAGGGCGAGATCTACGATCGGCGGTTCCTCGTCGCCAGGCCGCTGCTGCGGGCCCTGGAGACGCAGCCGAGCGTGCTCCTCGTCGACGAGATCGACCGGGCCGACGACGAGTTCGAGGCGTTCCTGCTGGAGGTGCTGTCCGACTTCACGATCTCGGTGCCGGAGATCGGGACGATCAGGGCGGTGACCCCGCCGGTCGTCGTCCTGACCTCCAACCGGACCCGCGAGGTGCACGACGCGCTCAAACGGCGCTGTCTCTACCACTGGCTCGAGCATCCGGGGTTCGACCGGGAGGTGGCGATCCTGCGGCGGCGCCTTCCCGGATGCGCCGAGCGGCTCGCGGCGGACGTGGCGCGGGCGGCCGGGCGGATGCGCGCGGCCGGCCTGCTGAAGCCGCCGGGCATCGCCGAGACCCTCGACTGGGCCGAGGCCCTGCTCACGCTCGGCGCGGCCGAGCTCGACCCCGTCCTGGCCGCCGCCACACTGGGCGCGGTGCTCAAGCACCGGGAGGACCAGGAGGCCGTGCGGGCCCAGAGGCTGCTCACACCGGACGGCGGCCGTGGCTGACGCCCGCCCCCGTCCCCCCGCGGGCCGCGACACGCCGGGCCCCGGCGGCGTGACCGACGCCCGGGAGACGGCGGCCGGCGACGCCATGCGGATCGCCCGTGTCGTGACCGGGTTCGCCCGCGCGCTCCGGGCGGCCGGCGTCGCGGCCGACCACCATCGCACCGGGAACTTCCTCGCGGCGCTCGGCCATCTCGACGCCGCCGACGGGCGCAACGTCTACTGGGCGGGCCGTCTCACCTTGTGCGCCGGGCCCGGCGACCTGCCCGGCTATGACCGCTGCTTCGCCGCCTATTTCTCCGGCGGGCTCCCCCCGCAGCGCCGCGCACGGGGGACGACCGTCACCGTGACCCGCCCGGTGGCCGTGCCGTACGGCGCGGGGGAGCGGGAGGGAACGGGCGAGCCCGGCGCGCCGCCGGCCACGGCGAGCGACATCGAGGTGCTGCGGCACAGGGACGTGGCGCGGATGAGCGAGGCCGAGCGGCGGGAGGTGCACCGGCTGCTCGCGCTGCTGCGCGGCGCGCGGCAGCCGCGCAGGTCCCGGCGCCACCGCCCGTCGCCTCACGGCGGTGCGGCGGACCCGCGGCGCACGATCAGGGAGATCCTGCGGCACGGCGGCGAGCCGGCCCGGCTGCGCCGCCGCGTGCGCGAGGACCGGCCGCGGCGGGTCGTCATGCTCGTCGACGTCAGCGGCTCGATGGCCGCCTACGCCGGCACGCTGCTTCGTTTCGCCCACGCGCTGGTGCGCGCGGAGCCGAGGGCGACCGAGGTGTTCAGCGCGGGGACCCGGCTCACCAGGATCACCGCGGCGCTTCGCCGCCGCGACCCCGGCCTCGCCATGGACGAGTGCTTCGCGGCGATCCCCGACTGGAGCGGCGGCACCAGGCTGGGAGAGGAGCTGCGCGCGCTGCTGCGCCTGCCCGACCCCCGGGGCGCGATCGTCGTGATCGCCTCGGACGGATGGGAGCGGGGCCCGGCAGACCTGCTCGGTGCGCAGATGGCCCGGCTGTCCCGGCTCGCCCGCCGCGTCGTGTGGGTCAACCCGCACAAGGGCGACCCGGCGTACCGGCCGCTGACCGCGGGCATCCGCGCCGCGCTGCCGTACGTCACGGACTTCGTCGCCGGGCACAGCCTGGCCGCGTACGAGGAGCTCGCGGCGCTGCTGGCCGGCGACCGGCCCGTACGGGCCGCACGGAAGGGAGGGGCCGGTGCGTGACGTGCTCGACCAGGTGCTGCGCTGGTGGGAGGAGGGGCGGCGGTTCGGGCTCGCCACCGTGGTCGGCACCTTCCGCAGCGCGCCGCGCCCGCCCGGAGCCGCCATGGCCGTCCTCGACGACGGCGAGGCGGCCGGAAGCGTGTCGGGCGGCTGCGTCGAGGGAGCGGTCTACGAGCTCGCCGCGGAGGTGGTCACCACCGGAACGCCGGTGCTGCAGCGGTACGGCGTGAGCGACGACGACGCCTTCGCGGTCGGCCTGACCTGCGGCGGGATCATCGACGTGTTCGTGGAGCCGGTCTCCAGGCGGGACTATCCGCAGCTGGCGGAGGTCGCCGCCGACGTCGCCGCGCGGCGTCCGGTCGCGGTGGCCACGATCGTCGCGGGCCCCGGCCGCGTGGGGGCGCGCCGCGTGGTCTGGCCGGACCGGGCGGCGGGCCCGCTCGGCTCGGCCCGGCTCGACGACGCGGTGGACGACGACGTGCGGGGCATGCTCGCGCAGGGCCTGACCGGTGTGCGGCGCTACGGCCCCGACGGCGAGCGGCGCCTGGACGACCTGCGGGTGTTCGTCCAGTCGTTCGCGCCGCCGCCGCGCATGCTGGTCTTCGGCGCCATCGACTTCGCGGCGGCCGTCGCGCGGATCGGGCGTTTCCTCGGCTATCACGTGGTGGTGTGCGACGCGCGGCCGGTCTTCGCCACCGCCAGGCGTTTCCCCGAGGCCGACGAGGTCGTGGTGGCCTGGCCGCACGACTACCTGGCCGCCGCCGAGGTCGACGAGCGCACCGCGATCTGCGTGCTCACCCACGACCCGAAGTTCGACGTGCCGCTGCTGGAGGTGGCCCTGCGCACCCCCGCGGCGTACGTCGGGGCGATGGGGTCGCGGCGCACGCACGCGGACCGGCTGGCGCGGCTGCGCGAGGCCGGCCTGACCGAGGACGAACTGGCCCGGCTGAGGTCGCCGATCGGGCTCGACCTCGGCGCGCGCACGCCCGAGGAGACGGCCGTGTCGATCGCGGCCGAGCTGATCCAGCTGCGCTGGGGCGGCAGCGGCAGGCCGCTCACCGAGACCTCGGGACGCATCCACGGCGAGCCGCGGTGAGCGGCGCGGCGGTCGCCGGACTGCTGCTGGCCGCCGGGGGCGGCAGCAGGTTCGGCGGCCCGAAGGCGCTGGTGGAGTTCGAGGGGGAGCGTCTGGCCGACCGCGGCGTGCGGCTGCTCGCCGAGGGCGGGTGCCGGCCGGTTCTGGTCGTCCTCGGGGCCGCCGACGTGCCGATCGCCGGTGCGGTCGTCGTGCGCAATCCCGGCTGGGCGTCCGGCATGGGGTCGTCGCTGCGGGCGGGGCTGGACGCGTTTCCGCCGGCCGCCCCCGCGGTGGTGATCGCGCTGGCCGACCAGCCGCTGGTGCGGCCCGGGGCGGTGCGCCGGCTGATCGCCGCGTTCGAGGCGGGCGCCCGCGTCGCCGTCGCGGCGTACGGCGGGGCGCTCCGCAACCCGGTGCTCATCGCGCGCGAGCACCTGGCGGAGGTGGCCGCGCTCGCCGAGGGCGACGTGGGCGCGCGTCCCTTCCTGCGGGCGCACCCGGAACTGGTCACGGCCGTGCCCTGCGACGACGTCGGCGACCCGGCCGATGTCGACACCCCCGATGACCTGCGGCGACTCCACAAGGAGTGATCCGCGGAAAACGCCATTCTTGGTGAGCCCCTGTCGCGGCACTAGCCTTGGAATCCGAATACGGAACATCATTCGGTTACTGATGGGTTGACGCGGAAGGATGAAGCGGATGCGGATCGGGATGGCCCTCAACTATTCGGGGGGCTTCAAGGAGACCGTCGCCGAGCTGGCCGACTACGAGAAGGCCGGGCTGGACATCGTCTTCGTGGCCGAGGCGTACAGCTTCGACGCCGTCAGCCAGCTCGGCTACATCGCGGCGAGGACCGAGCGGCTGCAGATCGCCTCGGGCATCCTGCCCATCTACTCCCGCACGCCGGCCCTGCTGGCCATGACGGCCGCGGGGCTCGACTACGTCTCCGACGGGCGCTTCACGCTGGGCCTCGGCGCGTCCGGGCCGCAGGTCATCGAGGGCTTCCACGGCGTGCCGTACACCGCGCCGCTGGGCCGCACCCGAGAGGTCATCGAGATCTGCCGCAAGGTGTGGCGGCGCGAACGGCTGGAGTACGCGGGCAGGCACTACACGCTGCCCCTGGAGGGCGGCACCGGCCTCGGCAAGCCGCTCAAGCTGATCAACCATCCGGTGCGCGAGCGCGTCCCGATCGTGATCGCGGCCATCGGGCCCAAGAACGTGAAGCTCGCGGCCGAGCTGGCGGAGGGCTGGGAACCGATCTTCTTCATGCCCGAGAAGGCCGGCGAGGTGTGGGGCCCGTCGCTGGCCGCCGGCCGGGAGCGCCGGGACCCCGCGCTCGGCGAGCTCGACGTCATCGCGCAGGCCGTGCTGGCGATCGGCGACGACGCCGACGGCGTGCTGGAGCTCGGCCGGTCCATGGCCGCCCTCTACATCGGCGGCATGGGCGCCAAGGGAAAGAACTTCTATAACGACCTCGCCCGCCGCTACGGCTACGAGAAGGAGGCCGAGCAGATCCAGGACCTCTACCTGGAGGGCAAGAAGAAGGAGGCCGAGGCGCTGGTGCCGCGGGAACTGCTGGAGCGTGTGTCGCTCGTCGGCCCGGAGGGCCACATCAGGGAGCGGCTGGCGGCCCTGCGCGAGGCGGGGGTCACGACGCTCAACGTCGCCCCCGTGGCCCACACCCACGAGGAGCGCGTGCGGCTCATCGAGAAGATCCGCGACCTGGCCTCCTGAGCCGTCCGGCGGCGCGGGGAGCCGGCTGTCCCGCGCCGCCCGTCCCGCGCCGGCCGCCCCCGCTGTCTTCGCCTCCCTCCCCGATCGGCGGCGGGCGAGTCCACGAGATCGCCGTGTGCAGCGCTTTGACACGTCCTATGGGTAACCGCTATCTATTGGCCAACCGTTAGGGGGTGACATGCAGGACGCGGTGCTGGCGATGCTCGCCAAGGAGCCGTCGCACGGGTACCACTTGCACGCCCGGCTGCGGCGCGGTCTCGGCCCGCTGGGCGAGTCGATGAATCGCGGTCAGATCTATGTGACGCTGGCCCGGTTGGAGCGGGCGGGGCTGGTCGTCTGCGAGCGGGCGGACGGCCTGCCCGAGCGGCCGGAGCGCAAGGTCTACGCGCTGACGCCGGCCGGGCAGCAACGGGTGGCCGCCTGGCTGGCCGAGGTGGGCTGGCCGAAACCGGACCTGGCGGAGTTTCATCTCAAGCTCACCGCCGCCGCCGCGGCCCGGCTGGCCGACCCGGTGCAGCTGGTGGCGGCGCAGCGCCGGGAGCTGCTGCGCCACCTGCGTGAGGCGCAGCAGGCGGCGCTTGCCGAGCCGGCGGGGTCGGGCGCGGGCCTGCTGCTGGAAGGGGTCGTGCTGCGGTTGCAGGCGGACCTGCGCTGGCTGGACGCCTGCGAGCGGGCCTGGTCCGAAGCCGACGGCGGAATCGAGGGCGGATGAACGTGCCGAGCGCCGTGGTCCGGGCCCGCGGCCTGGTGAAGACGCATGGCCGGGGACAGGGCCGGGTCCGCGCGGTGGACGAGGTCGACCTGGAGGTGCCCCAGGGACAGACGCTGGCGGTGATGGGGCCGAGCGGCTGCGGGAAGTCGACTCTGCTGCACCTCCTGGGTGGCCTGGAGCGGCCCACGGATGGACAGGTGTGGGTGGCAGGGCGGCGCATCGACACGCTGAGCGAGCGGGCTCTGGCGCGCATGCGGCGCCGGTCGGTGGGGTTCGTCTTCCAGGCCTTCCATCTGGTGGAGGAGTTGTCGGCGGCCGAGAACGTGGAGCTGCCCGCGCTGCTGGCGGGGCGCTCGCGCCGCGAGGCCGGGCGCCGCGCGAGCCTGCTGCTGGAGCGGGTGGGGCTCGCCGACCGCGCCCGGCACCTGCCGTCGCGGCTGTCGGGCGGGCAGCGCCAGCGGGTCGCCGTCGCTCGCGCGCTGGTCAACGACCCGCTGGTCGTCTTCGCCGACGAGCCGACGGGCAACCTCGACACCGCGGCGACCCTCGACATGCTGAGGATCTTCGAAGACCTGCGGGCCGCGGGGCAGACCCTCGTGATCGTCACGCACGACGAGCGGGTCGCGTCCACCGCCGACCGGCTGATCTCGATGCGCGACGGGATGTTCGTCGACGACACCCGGCTGGCCGGCACCGGCCCCAGCACCGGGCGGCTCGGCGGGCTCGGCGGGCTGATCGGGCTGGAGGGCTGAACGCCATGGGCTCCGTCGTGCTCGTCGTGCGTCTGGTGCTGGCCGACGTGCGCCGGCACAGGGCACAGGCCGCGATGCTCCTGCTCGCGGTGACCGTGGCCACCGCCACGATGGCCCTGGGCCTGTCCCTGCGCGGCGTGAGCGACGCGCTGTACGAGCAGACCCGCGCGGCCACCGCCGGGCCGGACGTGGTCGCGCTCTCCGGCGACACCGGGCCCGCCGTGACCTCGGCCCTGGCCTCGCTTGCGGACGCTCCCGAAGTGATCGCCCATCACGGTCCCTATCGCATCGTCTACGCCACCCTCGGCACGCGCGATTCCGTCTCGTCCCCGGTGGTGGTGCAGGGCTTCGCCGAGACGCCCGGCGCGGTCAACCGGCCGCTGGTGACCTCGGGCCGTTGGGTACGTTCCGGCGGCACGGTCCTCGAGCGCGGCTTCGCCACCGCACTGGGCGTCGGCGTCGGCGACCACGTCACCATCGCCGGCCGGTCCTACCCCGTCGTCGGGATCGCCGTCACCGCGGCCACCTCCATCTACCCCTGGGCGGCGCAGATCGGCCCGGGCGGCGGCCCCAGCGACTACAGCGGCCTGGCCTGGATGACCCGGTCGGACGCCCGGACGCTGGCGTCGTCCCACGATCTCCCGGTGACCACGGCCGTGGACCTCAAGCTGCGCGACCCCGCCGCCGCCGAGGCATTCCGCCACGCCCACCGGCTCGTCGACATCAGGATCAACTTCCACTCCTGGCAGTTCACCGCCGTACAGGACATGGTCATCCTCAGGGACACCCAGCCGATCCTGGTCGTCGGCAGCTGGCTGCTCAGCTTCCTGGCCATCACCGGAGTGGCGGCGCTGGCCGCGGGACGCGCCGTCGAGCAGACGCGCAGGGCCGGGCTGCTCAAGGCCGTCGGCGCCGCCCCGGGCCTGATCGCCACCGTTCTGCTCACCGAGTATCTGGCGCTGGCGCTGGCCGGCGACGCGCTGGGGCTGGTGATCGCCCGCCTGACCGTGCCCGCCATCGCCAGCCCCACCGCCAGCCGGATCGGCGACGCCTTCGGGCCCGGTGGTGCCACCGTCGCCGCGGCGACCGTCCTCGCCGTGTCGGTGGCGGTGCTGTCCACGCTGCGCCCCACGCTGCGGGCCATGCGCACGGCGACCGTCACGGCGCTGTCCGCCACCGCTCACCAGCCCCGTCACCGGCCCTGGCTCACCGCGCTGTCCGCGCTGCTGCCCACGCCGCTGCTGCTCGGGCTGCGGCTGACCGCCCGCCGGCCGGGCCGCGCCGTGCTGCAGGCGTGTGCCACCGCCACCACGGTGATCGCGATCGTCGCCCTGCTGACCCTCCACGCCCAGCCGGAGAGGGGCTACGGCCTGAACGGCTCATCCGCCCTGCCCAACCTGCGCGGCGAGCACGACCGCATGCTGATGCTCGCCGTCACCATCCTGCTGGTCGCACTCGCCGTCGTGAACACCGTCACCTTCACCTGGACCACCGCCATGGAGGCCCGGGCGAACATGGCCATCGCGCGTACGCTCGGCGCCACCCCGGGACAGATCTCCGCGGGGCTGTCCGCCGCCCAGCTCCTGCCCGGCCTGCCCGGTGCCCTCATCGGCGGCCCTCTGGGCGCCGGCCTGCTCTCGCTCTTCTCGGCCAGGAACGCGGTGGAGGCACCCTCCTCCTGGCTGCTCGGCGCCGCACTCGCGACTCTCGTGGCGACGGCGGCACTCACCGCCCTGCCCGCACGCCTGGCGGCCCGCCGGTCCGTGGCACAGACCCTCAGCGCCGAAGCGGCGTGACCGGCCCCGTCCGGCGGACCGCCGGCCGTCAGACCGGCGGCGAGGGGCAGGCTCCTGAACTGGATCTGCCAGGTGAGAGACGCCCCGCGTGGGCGTAAAGTCCCGGGCGTGATGCACACATCCCGCCGCGCGCGCCTGGCCGGGGCGCTGCGCGAGCACGAGGCCGCGGCGGCCCTCGTCACCTGGCCGGTCAACGTCCGCTACCTGACCGGCCTGACGAGCTCCAACGCCGCCGTGCTCGTCACCGCGGCGGGTGAGGCCGTGCTCGCCACCGACTCGCGCTACCTGGAGACGGCCCGGGCGATGTGCTCGGGCGTCGAGGTGATCGAGGACCGCGACGTCGCGGGAGCCCTGCTCGCGCGGGGGCCGGGCGCGGCGAAGGTGCTGGTGGAGGCCGACCACATGCCGGTGGGGCTGTTCCTGCGGCTGTCCGCCGATCACGCCGCCCTGGCGCCGGTCGGCGGACTCGTGGAGACCGTCAGGGCCGTGAAGGACGAGGGGGAGATCGCGGCGCTGCGCCGGGCCTGCGCGATCACCGACGAGGCGTTCTCCCTGGTCGTGGAGCGCATCGCTCCCGGCGTCACCGAGCGGCAGGTCGCCCGGTGGCTGGAGGCCGCCATGGTCGAGCTCGGCGCCGACAAGCCGGCCTTCGACTCCATCGTGGCGAGCGGCCCCAACGGGTCGATCCCGCACCACTCGCCCTCGGAGCGGCCGATCGAGCGGGGTGACCTGGTCACCATGGACTTCGGCGCCCGCTACGACGGCTACCACGCCGACATGACCCGCACCGTCGCCGTGGGCCCGCCCACCCCGTGGCAGCGCGACCTCTACGACCTCGTACGGCAGGCCCAGCGTGCGGGCCGGCACGCCGTACGGCCGGGGGCGACGGCGCACGAGGTGGACGCCGCGGCTCGTGACGTGATCGCGCGGGCGGGCCACGCCGAGCGGTTCGGCCACGGGCTGGGTCACGGAGTCGGCCTGGAGATCCACGAGCTGCCGTTCCTGGGCCCTGGCAGGACCGGTAGACTAGAGGATCGAGTTCCGATCACCGTCGAGCCGGGGGTATATCTCCCGGGCAGGGGCGGTGTGCGCATCGAGGACACGCTGGTGACGCGTGGTGACGGGCCGGAGCTTCTCACACTGACGACCAAGGAGCTGCTCGTCCTGTAGGGCAGCCGCACGCGGGAGACGCTACGTGGCGACGACGAACGACCTGAAGAACGGACTCGTGCTCAAGCTCGACGATGGGCAGCTGTGGACCGTTGTCGAGTTCCAGCACGTCAAGCCGGGTAAGGGCGGCGCGTTCGTCCGCACCAAGCTCAAGAACGTCCTGTCCGGCAAGGTCGTCGACAAGACCTTCAACGCCGGCGTGAAGGTCGACGTGGCGAACGTCGACAAGCGGGACATGCAGTACTCCTACCTCGACGGCGACGACTTCGTCTTCATGGACACCGAGACCTACGACATGGTCAACATCCCGCGTTCGGTCGTCGGCACCGCCGCCAACTACATGCTGGAGAACACGACCGCGACCGTCGCCTTCAACGAGGGCAACCCGCTGTACGTCGACCTCCCGGCGGCCGTCGAGCTGACCATCTCGCACACCGACCCGGGCCTGCAGGGCGACCGCTCCACCGGCGGCACCAAGCCCGCCACTCTGGAGACCGGCGCCGAGATCAAGGTCCCGCTCTTCATCACGACCGGCGAAAAGGTCAAGGTCGACACTCGCACCGGCGAGTACCTCGGTCGGGCCTGACGTGTCGGCTCGGGGGAAGGCCCGCCGCCGCGCGCTGGACATCCTCTTCGAGGCCGAGGCACGGCAGCTGAGCCCGCTCGACGTGCTCGCCGAGCGGGTGGAGCGGGCGGACCCGCCGGTCAACGAATACACGTCCTTTCTCGTCGAGGGCGTGGTCCGGCACCTGGAGCGCATCGACGAGCTGATCTCGACGTACGCCGAGGGCTGGACCCTGGAGCGCATGCCCGCCGTGGACCGCAACGTCCTGCGCGGCGGGACCTACGAGATGCTGTGGTCGGAGGAGGTCCCGGAGGGCGTGGTCATCAGCGAGTGGGTGCACCTGGTCGCGGAGCTGTCGACCGACGAGTCGCCGCAGTTCGTCAACGGACTGCTGGCCCGCTTCAAGCAGCTCAAGCCCTCGCTTTCGCTCTGACCCCACGTCCCTAGGACCGGCGGCTCCGGGAGACCGGCGGTTCCGGGGGCCGACAGCTTCGAGAGGCCCGACAGGGAGGCCGTAAGTGCGTGACGCCACACGCCGAGCCGTCGTCTGGGAGGCGCTGCGCGCGCTCCTGGCCGAGCGGACGGCCGCCACCGGGCGCGACACGCTCGACATCGTGGACGCCGGCGGCGGCACGGGCGGCTTCGCCGTGCCGCTGGCCACGCTCGGACACGCCGTGACCGTGGTCGACCCGACCCCGGACTCGCTGGCCGCGCTGGAGCGCCGCGCGGCGGAGACGGGCGTCGGCGTGAAGGGCCTGCAGGGCGACGCCGCCGACCTCGGCGAGCTGCTCGAGCCCGGCAGCGCCGATCTGGTGCTGTGCCACAGCGTGCTGGAGTACGTCGAGGACCCGGCGGGCGCCCTGGGCGCGGTCGGCGGCATCCTGCGGCCGGGCGGGGTGGTGAGCGTGCTGGCCGCCAACTCGGTCGCCACGGCCGTCCACCGCTCGCTGGCCGGCCACTTCGACGAGGCGCGCCGGGTGCTGTCGGACCCGGCGGGCCGCTGGGGCGACCGCGACCCGACGCCGCGCCGCTTCTCCCGCGAGACGCTGGGCGCGCTGCTGGCCGGCGCCGGGTTCACCGTCGGCGAGGTGCAGGGCGTGCGGATCTTCGCCGACCTCGTCCCGGGCATGCTGGCCGAGGGCGACCCCGACGGCCTGGTCGCACTGGAGCGGGCGGCGGCGACCCATCCGGTGCTCCGCGACGTCGCCACCCAGATCCATGTCGTCGCCTACCGCCAGTAGAAACAATGTTCGGATAATGCGGTGGTCGGGTAGGCTGGTCTCATGTCCCGGAACCAGCTGCTGCCTCGGGATCCGTCGCCACCGCCGGACGGGCCGGTCGACGACAGCGGCTGCCCCATCCTGCACGTGGACATGGACGCCTTCTACGCCAGCGTCGAGCTGCTCGACCGTCCGGAGCTGCGGGGCACCCCGGTCATCGTGGGCGCGACCGGCGCGCGAGGAGTGGTGCTCAGCGCCACCTACGAGGCCCGCCGGTTCGGGGTCCACTCGGCGATGCCGATGACGCGGGCCCGGCGTATCTGCCCGCAGGCCACGGTCATCCCGCCCCGGCACGCCGCGTACGCCGAGGTGTCCCGCGGCGTCATGGAGATCTTCCAGTCGATCACTCCGGAGGTCGAGCCGATCGCCTCCGACGAGGCGTTCCTCGACGTCGGCGGGGCCCGCCGCAGGCTCGGCAGCCCCGTGGCCATCGCCCGGATGATCCGTGCCCAGGTCGCCGAGCGGTACGGCATCACCTGCTCGGTGGGGGTGGCGAGCACGAAGTTCGTGGCCAAGCTCGCCTCGCGGCAGTGCAAGCCGGACGGCCTGCTCGTGGTCCCGGCCGACCGGGTCGTGGAGTTCCTGCACCCGTTGCCCGTCGCCGCCCTGTGGGGCGTGGGGGAGCGCACCGAGCAGGCCCTCGTACGGCTCGGCATCCGCACCGTGGGGGATCTGGCCCAGGTGCCGGTGACGACGCTCCAGCGTGAGTTCGGCGCCGTCGGCGCGCACCTCGCGGCCCTGGCGTGGGGCCGCGACGAGCGCCGGGTGGTGCCGCACGCGCCCGACAAGAGCATCGGCAACGAGGAGACGTTTCCCCACGACGTCGACGACCCCGAGACGATCAGGCGTGAGCTGCTGCGGCTGTCGGAGCGGGTGGCCGCGCGCCTGCGGTCCGGCGGGCACGTCGGCCGAACGGTCAGCGTCAAACTCCGCCGATCCGACTTCACGACCATCACCCGGTCGCGTACGCTGCGCGAGGCTACCGACGTCGCGAAGGAGATTTTCGACACATCATGCGGGCTCTTCGAGGCCGCCGGGCTGGAGCGGGTGCGGCTGCGGCTGGTCGGCGTGCGCGTGGAGAACCTGCTCCCGGCCGCCGCGGCGACCCGCCAGCTGGGCCTGGGCGAGCGGGAGACCGGCTGGCGGGAGGCGGAACAGGCCATGGACCGCGCCGCTCGCCGCTTCGGTCCGGACGCGGTGAAGCCGGCGTCGCTTGTTCGGCGTCCGTTTGGTCCAATAGGTCCATGACGTCACCTCCGGTTTGGACCGCGTTGGACGTTTTCTTTCGCCTACGTCTGAGGCCTCGTATTCTGGGGATAACCGACCGCGAGGTTCGGACACCCCGTGTCGTCCGTTGCCGTCTTCCCCTGAATGGGGCCGTCCTTGGGAGGCGCCGTGCCGCTGTCTGAGCACGAGCAGCGCTTGCTCGACCAGATCGAGCAGGCCCTCTATGCCGAGGACCCGAAGTGGGCGAACACCGTACGGATCAGTGATCCGCGCAGCCACTACAAGCGCCGCCTGGTGAAGGCCTCCATAGGCTTCGCACTCGGCGTGGTCCTGCTGATGGTCGGCGTCGTCGCGGCCCAGATCTGGCTCGGTGCCGCCGGCTTCGTGGTCATGCTGGCCACCTGTCTGTGGGGCCTGTCGAGCTGGAAGCGCATGAACGGGTTCAATGACTCCCCGCCGTCCCGCAACCGGAGCCGCCGTCCCCAGCGGCAGAGCTTCATGGAGCGCATGGAAGAGCGCTGGCGTCGCCGCCACGACGAGCACTGATCCCCATCTGAACCACTGCTCCCCATTTGAGCCACCGTCGGTGGGCCCGCTCCGCGGGCCCACCGAGTCGTCTGCGGCGACCGGCGCTCTTTCCCGTCCCCGCACGGCAGGGGCTTCCGTCCCCGCACGGCAGGGACTCCGCCCCCCGCATGGCAGGGGCGGGCGGGGAGGCGGCAGATCAGCGGCGGGCGCCGGTCAGAGTCCGGTCCTTGCCGGAATCGCCGCTTCCCGCCGCCGCCGCCGCGCCGGGACGCCTCGCGGCCGCGGCCGTCTCACGCGCGCCCGTCCGCCCTGTCCGCCAGAGCCGGAGCCGCAGTCCCTCCAGCCGGTCGAACACGTCGAGCACGCCCTCGCCGGCCGCCCGCACCCGCAGCAGGACGGACATCGGGGCAAGTGCGGCCCCCAGGCGCCGCCACCGTGAGGTCCTCGCCGCCAGATCGCGCCTGATGTGACGCAGGTCCGCCGGGACGGGCCCCGACGCCGAGGGCGTGGGGGCGTACCTCAGCCGTTCCTCGGATGTGACGACGCGGGCGAGCGACTCGGCGGCCTGCGGCCCGAGCGGGTGCCGCCCGGCGATCCGGCGGCCGAGCGCGCGCGGCGTCTCGCCTGGTTCCCCGGCCATGCCCAGGTCGGTGAGCGTGTCGCGCAGCTCCGCCCAGGCGGCGTGGCCGTCCGCGGCCGTCCGCGTGAGTCTGCCAAGGCGCCGGCGGCGCACCAGGAGCCGTGCGGCGGCGGGCAGCAACAGCAGCGCGAGCGCGGCGGCGGCGCCGATCCCGGCCTTGACGGCCACGGGCCTGCCCGGGTCGGCCGCGATGGCCGTGCCGTCGAGGTCGCGGTCGAGCTGGCGCGGGTTCGGCCGGACCGGCCCGGCGTCCTGGCCGGTGTCCTCCTCGTCCGACGTCGGCCCCGCGGACGGGCCCGCCGTGGGATCGGCCGTCGGCGTGACGGGCAGCGAATACGACGGCACCTGGGCCGTGCCCTGCCCGCCCGTCCCGGCGGGGGTGGGCTCGAACCGCAGCCAGCCGATGCCGTCGAAGAACAGCTCGGGCCAGGCATGCGTGTCGTGGGTGCGGACCGTCCAGACGTTGTCGATCTTGGTGCCGCCCGTGTAGCCGACGGACACCCGCGCCGGGATGTTGAGCAGACGAGCCATGACGGCCATCGCCCCGGCGAACTGCTCGCAGTAGCCCCTGCGGTCGCGCAACAGGAAGCGGGACAGCGCCTGCGCGCCCGACCCGGACGCGCGCACGTCGTAGGTGAACCGGCCGGCCTGGGTGAACCATTCCTGGAGCTCGACCGCGGCCTCGTACGGCGTGGTGGCGTCGGCGGTCACCCGGCGCGCGAGGGCGGCCACCCGGGGGTCGAGCCCGTCGGGCAGCTGCAGGTAACGGTCGCTGTCCGGAAGCGTCACCGCCGTGCGCAGCTCCGTCAGGGTGGGCTCGGGCTCCTCGGTCACCACCCGATACTCCATCCCGGCCGCCTCGTCCTCGGTGGAGAAGACCATGAGCGAGGACCGGTCGGCGCGCCAGTCGCCGTCCGCCTCGACCTGCCGCGCCGGGTACGGCAGCGGCAGGAAGTTGAGCGTGCCGATGTCCTCGCTCATCGTGACCCGCATCTCGGCCCGCTTCACCGACACCCCGGGACGGAGCCCGGGCGTCGGCGGTAGCGGCCCCTCCGACACGCGGTCCTCCGGGCGCCCGCGCAGCGGGGCCAGTGTCCACTTCGTCCCGTCGAAGATGTCGAGGGAGTAGATCCGCAGATAGCGCGACACGTCATCGCTGCTGGTGTAGGTGAGCACGGTGGCGTTGCGCTGCTGCCTGAGCTGGCCGCCGAGCTTGGCGATGGCGTCGGGGATGCCGATGTTGCCGCCGCCCCCGCCGAAGCCGTTGCCAACGCCGAAACCGAACAGCGGGTCGGGGGAGAGCGCCGGCAGCGCCGCGGGCACCAGGATCGCCAGCGCGATCGCCGTCACGCCGATGCGCTTGCCGGACAGGGCCAGCCGCTCGGTGTCGGGGGCGGCGCCGCGCGCGGAGCCGGAGGAACGGCGCACCACGACGGCCCGGCCCCAGCGGCTCAGGCGTTCCCGCCCGTCGGCGACGAGCAGGCCGATGTAGCCGAACGCCGCGATGACGAACGCGATCCACCCGATCGGCTCCGTGACCACCGCCGCGGGCACCGTGAACAGGGCGAGCAGCGGCAGCCCGGCCAGCGCGGCCCGGCGCAGCCGCACCGCGAGGACGTCCACGAGCAGGGCGATCAGCGCCACTCCCGCCGTGGTGAGCAGCGTGATGCCGGGATCGTCCGGCACCGGGGCGGCGTACCGCTGGATGTCGTCGAACCCGGAGCCGACCAGCTCGGCGAGCCGGACGATCGAGTCCTTGGTGGGGACGATCCGCAGCCACGCCTCCTCCGGCGTGAAGACGAGCGTCAGGTAGAGCAGGACCGCCACGAACGACGCGGCCGGCGCGACCCACGGGCGGGCGCCCAGGAGAGAGACCGCCAGCCCGGCCACGGTGGCCACGAGGATCGCGCCGAAGCAGGACCAGAACCAGGCGCCGCCCTCGAAGAGCGGATAGAGCGTGACCGTGACGGCCGCCGTGGCCAGCCCCGCCGCAACCGGCAGTTTCATCGCTTTCTACCTTCCGTCACGCCGGAGCGGCCGGCTCAGGCCGCGCTCCTGTTGTTTCCGGCCTGCGGCCACACGCCGGCGAGCGAGGCGCCGGCGGGCAGGTCGAGCACCCGCCACCCCGCGCCGGTCAGGACCGACCGCGCCGTCCGCGCGTTCTCCGCGGCGACGGCGTCCCAGGACGCGCCGTCCCAGGAGGCGAGGTCGAGCAGGACCGCGACGGCGGTCACGCCCGGGTGCCTGAGCTGGGCGAGCGTCCGGGCCTCCTCCGGGTCGAGCGCCCCGAGGACCGCGACGATCAGCCCCTCGCCGGCGCCCTGGCGCAGCGCGCCGACGCCGTGCTCGAGCGACCGCGCCGTGCTCTGCCGGATGACCGCGAGCGTGTCGAGCAGCGACCACGACTGGCCGGTCTCCACCACGTGCCGCGCGCCCTGGTCGGTGACCAGGCGCAGGGCGAGCCCCTCGGCGGACAGGTGTATGCCGATGGACGCGGCGGCCGAGACCGCGACCTCGAACGACGAGCGCGGCCCCTCTCCCCGGTGGGCGTGCCTGCGGGTGTCGAGCAGCAGCGCGCCCCGGCTCTGCCACTCCTGCTCCTCGCGCCTGACCATCAGTTCGCCGTGCCGTGCGGTGGAGCGCCAGTGGACCCGGCGCAGGTCGTCGCCCTGGCGGTACTCGCGAGGCGCCACGTCGTCGTCGCCCGCCGCCGCGACCGAGCGGGTGCTGCTGTCGCCTCCGCCGCTGTACTCGCCCGACAGACGCACCGGCGGCAGCGGCACCACCTCGGGGGTGACCACCAGCGTGTCGGTGATGGTGAACGAACGGGCCAGCTCGACCAGCCCGAACGGATCGGCGATCCGCACGGACAGCGGCCCGATCGGGAAGCGCCCGCGCAGGTCCGAGCTCACCTTGTAGTCGATCTCCCGGATGCCGCGTGGCTCCATCCGGTCCAGGACGAACCTCGGCCGTGTGCCCAGCGCGTACTGCAGGGTGTCCTCGACCAGCAGCAGGCCGGTGGGCAGACGGGTGACGTTCTCCAGCCGCAGGGTGACCGTGCTCTCCTCGCCCGCCTGCACCCGTGCCGGGCCCAGCCGCCGCGCGCAGGCCAGCCGGTAACGGGTGCGGGCCACGACCAGCGACGCGAGCAACGGCATCGCGATGATCAGCACGGCCACGCGGAGCAGGTCCTGCTCGCCGAGCACGAGGGCGCACAGCAGGGCCGCCACGCCGGAGGCGAGGAACGAGCGTCCTCGCGGGGTCAGAGCCTTGAGCCCGGTCATCGGCCCTCCGTCACTCGCCGGCTGTCGTTACGCGGGGGCGGGCGCCGAACCGGACGCCCTCGGAGATGCGGCGTGGCGCGGGGTTCCGCCGCGCGTGGGTCGTCCGTACTACTGGGGTCGTCACCGAAGTGGCCTCACTGGGTGCTTCGCGGGTGTCCGTGTCACGAGGCGTCGGGGACGGGGACACGCCGGAGCAGCTCGCCGACGAGCTGCTCCGGGTGGCGGCGCTGCCCCTGCGCCTCCAGGCTCGGCATCAGGCGGTGTGCCAGCACGGGGACCGCCAGGTCCTGCAGATCGTCGGGGATCACGTAGTCGCGGCCGGACAGCGCGGCGTGGGCCCGCGCGCTGCGCACCAGATGGAGGGTGGCCCGTGGGGAGGCGCCGAGCCGCAGGTCGGAAGAGTGCCTGGTGGCCGCCACGATGTCGACGGCGTAACGCTTGACCGGCTGCGAGACGTAGACCGCGCGTACGGCCTGGATCAGCGCGGCCACCTCGGCCGTGGTCGCGACCGGCTCCATCTTGTCCAGCGGCTGGGAGGCGCCGTGCACGTCGAGCATCTCCAGCTCGGCGGCCGGCTCCGGGTACCCCATCGCGATCTTGGCGGTGAAGCGGTCGCGCTGCGCCTCGGGGAGGGGATAGGTGCCCTCCATCTCGATCGGGTTCTGCGTCGCGATGACCATGAACGGCGACTCCAGCGCGTACGTCACGCCGTCGACCGTCACCTGGTGCTCCTCCATGCACTCCAGGAGGGCGGACTGCGTTTTGGGGGAGGCCCGGTTGATCTCGTCCCCGACGACGATGTTGGCGAAGACCGGTCCGGGCTTGAACTCGAACTCCCGCGTCTGCTGGTTGTACGCGCTGACCCCGGTGATGTCGCTCGGCAGCAGGTCGGGGGTGAACTGGACGCGCTTGACGGGGCAGTCGATCGAGCGCGCCAGGGCCTTGGCGAGCATCGTCTTGCCCACGCCGGGCACGTCCTCGATCAGCAGGTGGCCCTCCGCCAGGAGCACGGTGAGAGTCAGGCGGACGACGTCGCTCTTGCCCTCGATCACTGATTCGATCGCGTTGCGGATCCGGTGGGCGGTGTCGACCAGATCCTCGAGCCGGGCTGCCGCATCGGTGACGTCGGGTGTTACTGCCACCAGGCCTCCATGAGGGTGCGTCCCCGAGAATGGGGCATTAAACGTTCCTTTTCCATTCTGTGCACTGACCCTATGTCCCCTGTCGTTCCAGGGCGACTTTGTCCGGAAATCCGAGTGAACTGCCCACAGTGTTGTGGCATCTCTTCGCGGTCACGTGCCGCGCTCGTCCGAATCCCGTGACACGCAAAC
The DNA here is from genome assembly GCF_040685655.1 of Microbispora sp. NPDC088329. NCBI lineage: Bacteria > Bacillati > Actinomycetota > Actinomycetes > Streptosporangiales > Streptosporangiaceae > Microbispora > Microbispora sp. NPDC088329. Next base: position 370,014 of record NZ_JBFBIP010000002.1, on the reverse strand, counting down.
GCGGGGCGGCCCCGGCGCGCTCCACTTCCCCCCACCCGGCCCCCGGGGCGGCCCCGGAACCCCGTAGCCGCCGGAGGTTTCGCGAGTGCCGACACGCCCGCGCGCGCGCCGGGGGGCGCCGCGGCGCCCCACTCCGACCCACCCCATTTCACCTGCGAAAACGCCGCCGATTTTGAATGCCGGCACGTGCGGAATCAGTTGACGGTGGGGAGAAGTGGAGTATGGTGGTGCGCAGTGGAGGGCAGGGGCTATAGCGCTGAGCGCTCCACAAGGCACAGGAGGTGGGTCCGGTGTTCCTCGGCACCCACCACCCACGCCTCGACGACAAAGGACGGCTGTTCCTGCCGGCGAAGTATCGCGAGGAGCTGGCGGAGGGTCTGGTGATCACCAAAGGCCAGGAGCGCTGCCTCTACGTCTTCCCCGTAGAGGAGTTCCAGCGCATCACCGAGGCCCTGCGCACCGCTCCGGTGACGGCGAAGGCGGTCCGCGACTACAGCCGTGTCTTCTTCGCCAGCGCGTCCGACGAGGTGCCGGACAAGCAAGGACGCATCACGATTCCCCAGACGCTGCGGCGGTACGCCGGGCTGGAACGTGACTGCGTCGTGATCGGCGCCAACACGCGGCTGGAGATTTGGGACGCCCAGGCGTGGGACACCTACCTGGAGGCCCAGGAGCAGGCATTCTCCGATCTGTCGGAGGAGGTGCTGCCCGGGATTCTGTAGATCGTTCTTTCCTTTTGATCAATTGACCCGTCGGTGACGTTCGGCGAGGTCTCCACCCGCTCCCATGTGGCAGCTGATGCACCTTCCCCGGTGTCAGACGCCACGGCCGGCGACGCGGATGGGGACCTGGCCGGACGGGTCGGTTTCCTCCCGGGAACCGGCATGGGTGGGGATCCGTTGGGTAGTCACCGGCGGCACAGCCGCGAATCCGCGAGTACTGCGGCGTAAATGGGGGTTGGAAGCGTTGTCGCAAGAGCCCGGTCAGCCGGGTGGTCACGTTCCGGTCATGCTCGATCGCGTACTGGAGTTGCTCGCTCCGGCGCTGTCCGGGCCGGAACCGGTGGCCGTGGACGCCAACCTGGGTCTCGGCGGGCACGCCGAGGCGCTTCTGGCCGCCCACCCCTCTCTCCATCTCATCGGCATCGACCGCGACCCCACCGCCATCGAGCGTTCCACCGCACGGCTCGCGCCGTACGCGGACCGCGTCACCTTGGTGCGCGCCGTCTCCGACGAACTTGCCGACGTGCTCCACGACGCCGGACGGCCCCGCGTGGACGCCGCGCTGTTCGACCTCGGCGTGTCCTCCCCTCAGCTCGACGAGGCCGAGCGCGGTTTCGCCTACTCCTACGACGCCCCCCTCGACATGCGGATGGACCGCGAGCAGGAGCTCACCGCCGAGCATGTGGTGAACACCTACTCCGCCGCGGACCTCACCCGAATCCTGCGCGACTACGGCGAGGAGCGTTTCGCGGCACGCGTCGCGAACCTCGTCGTCAAGGAGCGTGCCAAGGACCCCATCACCAGCACGAAACGGCTTGCCGACCTGGTCCGCGCGGCGATACCCGCCGCGACGAGGCGGACCGGGGGCAACCCCGCGAAGAGAACGTTCCAGGCGCTGCGCATCGAGGTGAACGGGGAGCTGTCGGCGCTCGAGCGCGCGCTCCCCGCCGCGCTCGCCGCGCTCGCGCTGGGCGGGCGCGTGGTCGTGCTCGCCTATCACTCCCTGGAGGACCGGCTCACCAAGCAGGTCCTCGTGGCGCGAACCAGGGACACCAGCCCCCCCGGGCTGCCCGTCCCCCTGGAGGCTCACCAGCCCCGGTTCCGCCTACTGACGAGGGGAGCGGAGCTCCCGGACGACGAGGAGGTGGCCCGCAACCCGCGGGCGACCTCGGCCCGCTTGCGGGCGGCAGAGAGGATCCGCGAGGGATGAGGACAGAGCAGGAGACCAGGAGGGCGGCCGCGCGCACGGCCGTGCCGCCGCGCGTGCCCGGCCGCACGCCGGGCCGGGCCGCCGCGACGGCGGGCGAGACCGCGGCCACTCCGGGCAAGCGCCGTGTCCGCCCCGGCGCCCCCACGGCGGGTGACGAGCGTGCGCGCGAGGCCGTTCCGGCTCCCCGGCCGGGCGCGGACGGCCGGCGCCAAGGCGAGGCCGTTCCGGCTCCCCGGAGGTCCCGTACGGACGCGCGCCGGGGTGAGGCGGTTCCGGCCGCCCGGCCCGACGGCGCGCGGGCGGCGTCCGCCGGTTCCGTCGCGGCCCCGAAGCGTGACGGCGCCCGGGCGCGTACGGCCGCCCCCGCCGCTCCCGGTACGGCCACGCCCCGTACGGGCGCCCGTCCCGCGCCGTCCCGTGAGGCCCGGAGCCTCACCGAGGTCGCGCCCACGCCGCGAACCGCCCGGCGCGGCGGCTCCGAAACCCGGCCGGCGGCGTCCACGCGTGCCACAATGGCGCGGCGGGCGTTCCGGCGGCCGGCGAGGGCGCCGTTCGTGCTCCTCGTCGTGGGACTCATGTGCGGCGGCCTGGTGACTCTCCTGCTGCTCAACACGGTTCTCGCGCAGGACTCGTTCAGACTGAGCGACCTGCGGTCGAGCATCGACGAGCTGCACGAGCAGGCCGCGGAGCAGGAGAACCAGCTCCGTCAGTGGACGCAGCCGAACGCGGTGCGGGAGCAGGCCGCCGGGCAGGGCCTCGAACCCGACAGGACCGCACCGAAGTTCATCGACGCGGGCGGCGGCGCGACGACGCCGGAGCAAGCCCAGAAGGAGGGCACGGACCGGTGAGAGACAGCGGCCGGAACCCGGGTCCCGGCCGCGGGGGTCCCAGCGGGCGCGGCGGTGGCCAGGGCCCGGGCGGTGACAGGAGGAGCCCGGGCTCCCCGGGGCGGCCGTCGAGGCAGGACGGGCCGCCGAGGCCCGGTCGTCAGGGCCGGTCCTCCGATCCCGGCCCTGACGACACCGGCCCTGACGGCAGGGCGAGCGGCCCGGTCCGGCGCGGCGGGAACGGCGGCGCCCCGCATGGCGGTGGCAGGCAGAGCGGCGGCAGGCAGAACGGCGCACGCGACGCCGCGGGCGGACGTGACGGCGCCCGGGACGACCGCTCAGGCGAGTCGCCCGGGAGGCGCGGGTCCGCGCCGGGCGGGTCCGCCCGTGCCTCGGGCAGGTCCCCGTCACCCGCGCGTACGACGAGAAGGGACGGGTCCGGCGTGCCCGGCGGCGGCCCGCGCCGCGCCGCCGCACAGCACCCGGTTCCCGATGAGGGGCGCCCGCGCGGCGGGCGGGCGAACGGACCGGGCGACGCGGGGGACCGGCCTCGGGGCGCCGGACCCGGCAACGACAAGCGGTCCCCGGCGGGATCGCGGGGAACGGGCGCGGGCGGCGCGGGGTCGGGGCAGTCACGGGCGGGCGCCCCCGGCGCCCCCGACCGGCCGCGTGGCGGCGTGCCGGGTCCCGCGGACGGTGCTTCCGCCAAGGCCGGGGCTCCCGGCAGGACCGGCGTGCCGAGGCCTTCCACTTCGAGGACTGCCACTTCGAGGACTGCCACGCCGGGGGCTTCCGCACCGGGGTCTTTCATGCCGGGGGCACCCGGCGGGACCGGCGCGGGCCGTTCCCGTCCCGGCGGCGGCCCGTCGCGTCCGCAGCGTCCCCCAGGCTCCCAGCGCTCTTCCGGCGCGCAGCGCCCACCGGGCCCACCGGGCCCGCCGGGTCCGCCGGGCCCGCCGCGTCCGCCCGCGGTGCTCCGGCTGGGCAATCCGGCCCGGCGGCTGAGGGCGGCGCTGGTGGTCATGGCGATCGTGCTGTCGCTGTTCGCCGGCCGGCTGGTGCAGCTTCAGGGCTTCGACTCCAAAGTGCTCCAGGCGAGGGCCGCGCAGCAGCGTGTGCAGCCGGAGACGCTGCCGGCGCGCCGCGGCTCGATCACCGACGCCGACGGCCACGACCTCGCCGTGACGGTCGAGGGCAGGGAGATCTACGTCGATCCCAAGGACGTCGACCCGGCCAAGCGCGACCTGGTCGCGACCACGCTGGCACGGGAGCTGAACAAGCCCAAGGAGGAGATCGCCGCCGCGCTGGCCAAGACCACGCAGCGGTACATCCCGCTGGCCCGCGACGTCGAGCCGCCGCGGGCCAAGCGCATCATGGGCTTCGAGCTCAAGGGCGTGGGCGTCAAGGACACCTACCGGCGCCTCTATCCCGGAGGCTCGCTGGCGGGCGGCCTGCTCGGCTTCGTCGGCGTCGACGGCAGAGGCCTGGAGGGCCTGGAGAGCGCGTACGACGACATCCTGGCGGGCAAGGACGGCAAACAGAGCATCGAGCTCGGCGCGAACCGCCAGCGCATCCCGATGACGCGCAGCCAGCGCGAGGCTCCGGTGCCGGGACGTGACGTGCGTCTGACCATAAACAGGGACATCCAGTGGGCCGCGGAGCAGTCGCTGGACCGGCAGGTCCGCGCGACGGGGGCGCGCAGCGGCAGCGTGATCGTCATGGACATTCCCACAGGGCAGATCCTCGCCATGGCGAACGCGCCCCAGGCCGACCTCAACCACTGGCAGTCGGCGACGGCGGAGGAGCGCGCCAACCGTGCCGTGTCGGAGGTGTTCGAGCCGGGCAGCACCAACAAGGTGATCACGGCCGCGGCGGCGATGGAGGCGGGGGTGGTCACCCCCGACAGCGTCTTCCGCGTGCCCGACCACATCCAGTGCGCCGACCGGCAGCTCAGGGACGCCCACCCGCACAAGCCCGAGCCGCTGACGTTCACCGGGATCCTCGCCGAGTCGAGCAACGTCGGCACGATCATGGTATCCGACAAGATCTCCAGCCAGCGGCTGTACGACATGTTCCGGTCCTTCGGCTTCGGCGCCCGCAGCGGATCGGGCGTCCCCGGCGAGCAGGCCGGCCTGCTGCCGCAGTGGGAGACATGGTCGGGCAGCCAGCGCTGTACGATCGCCTACGGCCAGGGCATCTCGGTCACCGCGTTGCAGATGGCCAGCGTCTACCAGACGATCGCGAACGGCGGCGTGCGGGTGACCCCCTCGATCGTGGCGGGCACCACCGACGCGCACGGCGCGTTCGTTCCCAGCCCGGCGGCCAAGGGCACGCGGGTGATCAGTGAGACGACCGCCCGGCGGATCGCGCTGATGCTGGAGGCGGCTGTGGGCCACGAGGGGACGGGGGAGGAGGCCTCGATCGAGGGCTACCGCGTCGCGGGCAAGACCGGCACCGCCATGCGATACGACGAGAAGTGCGCGGGATACTGCGGATACACCGCGACGTTCGTCGGCTTCACCCCGGCGGACCAGCCCCGGCTGATGGCCCTGGCGGTGATCCAGGATCCGAAGAAAGGCCACTACGGCGGCGCCGTCGCCGCCCCGGTGTTCAAGGACGTCATGACTTTCGCGTTGAAGAGCAGGAAGATCCCCCCGACCGGCACGAAGGCGCCCGCGATGGTCCTTCGCCCGGTGGAGTGACCGCGGAGTGACCGGAGTCGCAGTGCCCGGTGTCGGAGCTGCCGGAGCCGGAGGGACCGGTGCCGGAGTGGCAGGGGAGAGCGGCGGAGGGGGGTACGCTCTCGCCGTGCGTTCCCCGTCGTCCATGCGTCCCGAGGCCGTCCAGGCCCGCCCGCTGTCCGCGCTCGTGTCGCTGCTCGGCGCGCCGGCGACCGTACCGTCCCCCGGAGCGCGGGTGGTCCGCGGCACGGTCACCGGCGTCACCCTCGACTCGCGCCGGGTGCGGCGCGGCGACCTCTACGTGGCCGCCCCCGGCAAGGCCCGGCACGGCGCGGAGTTCGCCGGCGACGCCCTGGCGGCGGGGGCGACGGCGATCCTGACCGACGCCGAGGGCCGCGACCGGGCCGTCGCCACCGGACTGCCGGTGCTCGTCGTGCCCGACCCCAGGGCGGTGCTCGGACAGGTCGCCGCCTGGGTGTACGGCAAGCCGGCGGCCGGCATCACGCTCATCGGCGTCACCGGCACCAGCGGCAAGTCCACCTCCACGTACCTGCTGGAGGCGGGCCTGCGGGCGGCGGGCCACCGCACCGGCCTGGTCGGCGGCGTGGAGATCCGCGCGGGCGACGTGCGGTTCACCCCCGAGCTCACCACTCCCGAGGCGACCGACCTGCAGGGGCTGTTCGCGCTGATGCGCGAGCGGGGCGTGAGCGCGGCCGCCATGGAGGTCTCCAGCCACGCCCTGGCCCTCGGCCGGGTGGACGGGCTCTTCTACGACGTGTCGATCTTCACCAACCTGTCGCAGGACCACCTCGACTTCCACCGCGACCTGGACGACTACTTCGCGGCCAAGGCGCGCCTGTTCACCCCGGAGTTCAGCCGGGCGGGCGTGGTGAACATCGACGACGCCCACGGGCGGGAGCTGGCCGCCATGGCCAAGATCCCGATCACCACCTTCTCCGCCGCCGGGGCGCCGGAGGCCGACTGGCGTGCCGAGGACGTGCGCCTCGGCGCCGCGGGCAGCCGGTTCCGCCTGGTCGGTCCCGGAGGGGTCGAGGCCGACGTGTCGGTGGCCCTGCCCGGCCCGTTCAACGTGGCCAACACCCTTGGCGCGCTGGTGGCGCTGGTGGAGGCCGGGGTCCCGCTGCAGGCCGCGGTGACCGGCGTCGGCGAGTTCGCCGGCGTGCCGGGCCGGATGGAGCGGGTGCCGGGCGCGGACGACGTCCAGGTGATCGTGGACTACGCGCACAAGCCGGGCGCGGTCGAGTCGGTGCTGCGCTCGCTGCGCGCCGTGCTGGACGACGGGCCCGGCGGTCGCCTGGTGATCGTGCTGGGCTGCGGCGGCGACCGCGACCGCGGCAAGCGCCCGATGATGGGCGAGGCCGCCGTCCGCCTCGCCGACCTGGTCGTGTTCACCAGCGACAATCCTCGTACGGAGGACCCGCTCGCGATCCTCGCCGCGATGCTCGAGGGCGCGCTGCGGGTACCCATACAGGAGCGGGCCCACGTGGTCGTGGAGCCGGACCGGGCGGCCGCCATCCGCCTGGCGGTCGGCGGTGCCACGTGCGGAGATGTGGTAGTTGTGGCCGGCAAGGGGCACGAGCAGGGGCAGTATGTCGGGGGCGAGGTCATTCCCTTCGACGACCGCGAGGTGGCCGCCGCGGCCATCGCGGAGCGGGGCCGGGCGCGGCGGGCGGCGCGAGAGGCCGCCGATGCGTGAGCCGATGCCGGGTCGTGCCCCGGCGACCGAGTTAGCGACGCGAAAGAGAGCAGGAAAACCATGATCCCGTTGCCGCTGGCCCGGGTCGCCGAGATCACGTCCGGAGAACTGAACGGGGCGGCCGACCCCGCGGCCGTGGTCCGGGGCCCCGTCGTGATCGACTCGCGTGCGGCCGGACCGGGCTCGCTGTTCGTGGCGATCAAGGGCGAGCGGGCCGACGGGCACGACTTCGCCCCGCAGGCCTGTGACGCAGGCGCCGCCGCCGTCCTCGCCACCCGGCCCGTCCAGGAGCCGGCCGTGATCGTGGGCGACCCGCTCGCGGCCCTGGCCTCGCTCGCCACGGCCGTGCTGTCGGAGCTGCCCGCCACGACCGTGGTCGGCGTGACCGGGTCCGCGGGCAAGACCACGACGAAGGACCTGCTGGCCGGCCTCGCCGCCAGGCTCGGTCCCACGGTCGCCCCCGTCGGCTCCCACAACAACGAGATCGGCCACCCGCTGACCGTCCTCAAGGCCGACGAGACCACCCGGTTCCTGGTCCTGGAGCTGAGCGCGCGCAACATCGGCCACATCGCCTACCTGGCGAGGATCGCCCCGCCCCGCATCGGCGTGGTGCTCAACGTCGGCACCGCGCACCTGGGGGTGTTCGGCGGCAAGGAGGCGATCGCACAGGCCAAGGGCGAGCTCGTAGAGGCGCTGCCCGCCGACGGGGTCGCCGTGCTCAACGCCGACGATCCGCTGGTGCGCGCGATGGCCGGGCGTACGAGCGCGCGGGTGACCTACTTCGGGCGCTCGCCGGAGGCGCACGTGCGTGCGGAGGACGAGACGCTCGACGCGTCAGGCCGCGCCTCGTTCACGCTGCGCACGCCGTCCGGCACGGCCCCGGTCCGGCTGCGTCTGTACGGCCGGCACACGGTGGAGAACGCCCTGGCCGCGGCGGCGGCCGCGCACGAGCTGGGGCTGCCGGTCGCCGCCATCGCCGAGGAGCTGTCGGCGGCCGAGCCGCGCAGCCGCTGGCGCATGGAGGTCACCGAGCGGCCCGACGGCGTGACCGTGATCAACGACGCCTACAACGCCAACCCCGACTCCATGCGGGCGGCCTTCGGCAGCCTCGCGGTGATCGGGGAGGGGCGGCGGCGGTTCGCGGTGATCGCCGCGCTGATCGAGCTGGGCGAGGACGGCCCGGCGCTGAACGAGGACCTCGGGCGGCTGGCCGCGGGCGCGGGCCTGGAGGCGGTCGTCGTCGTGGGGGAGGACGCCGAGCCGGTGCTCCGGGGCGCGCCCGGCGCGATCCACGTGCCGGACGTCGCGGCGGCGGCGCGGGAGTTGTCGGACCGGCTCGCGCCCGGCGACGTCGTGCTGGTGAAGGGGCCGCGTGCGGCCGGACTCGAGCGGGTCGCCGAGGCGATCCTCGGAGGTGACGCCCGGTGAGGAACATCCTCATCGCGGGGGCGATCTCGCTGATCCTGTCGATGGTCGGCACGCCGCTGGCCATCCGGCTGTTCGCCCGCAGAGGCTACGGCCAGAACATCCGGGAGGAGGGCCCGTCGGGACACTACGACAAGAAGGGCACTCCCACGATGGGCGGCACGGTGATCGTCATCGCGTCGCTGATCGGCTATTTCGTGGCCCACGGGGCGACCGTCTTCTCGGCGGTCGGCGACCCCCCGACGGCCTCGGGACTGCTGGTGCTGTTCCTGATGACGGGCCTCGGCGCGGTCGGCTTCCTCGACGACTTCATCAAGATCTACAAGCAGCGCAGCCTGGGCCTGCGCAGCGGCGCCAAGGCCGGCGGGCAGCTGGTGATCGGCGCGATCTTCGCGGTGCTGGTGCTGCGGTTCCCCAACGCCTACGCCGTCACCCCGGCCGACACGCACGTGTCGTTCCTGCGGGACATCGGCCCGTCCATCGGGCTCATCGGCTTCATCATCTGGGTCCTCTTCTTCATCGTGGGCTTCTCGAACGCGGTGAACCTGACCGACGGGCTCGACGGCCTGGCCTCCGGCGCCACCTGCCTGGTCCTCGCGGCGTACGTGCTGATCGGCAACTGGCAGCTGCGCAACAGCTGCACGACGGTCGGCTTCGGCCCCAACTGCTACTGGGTGAGAGATCCCCTCGACCTGGCGGTGGTCGCGGCGGCGGTGCTCGGCGCCTGCCTGGGCTTCCTGTGGTGGAACGCCCCGCCGGCCAAGATCTTCATGGGTGACACCGGCTCGCTGGCCCTCGGCGGCGTGATCGCCGGTCTGGCCTTCACCACCCGGACCCAGCTTCTGCTCGTCATCCTGGGCGGCCTTTTCGCTATCATCACGATGTCGGTCATCATCCAGGTCGGGTCCTTCAAACTGACCCGCAGACGGGTCTTCCGGATGGCGCCGCTCCAGCATCACTTCGAGCTGTCGGGCTGGGCCGAGACGACGATCGTGGTGCGCTTCTGGCTGATCGCCGCGTTGTGCGTGGCCGCCGGTCTCGGACTGTTCTACCTCGAATGGATGCCGAAACAGTGAACGTCGTCGTCGCCGGTCTCGGCGTGTCGGGCGCCGCCGCGGCGCGGGCCCTGGCGGCGCGCGGCGAGCGCGTGACGGTGCTGGAGGCCGCGGACGGCGAGCGGCAGCGCGCGTCGGCGGCCGAGCTGGCCGGGCTGGGTGTGGAGGTGCGCTTCGGCGAGCCCGCCCTGCCCGCCGGGACCTCGCTCCTGGTCACCTCGCCGGGCTGGCGTCCCACCCATCCGCTGCTCGCCGCCGCGGTGGACGCGGGCGTCGAGGTCATCGGGGAGGTCGAGCTGGCCTGGCGGCTGCGGCCGGAGTCCGCGGCCCCCTGGCTGGCGCTGACCGGCACCAACGGCAAGACCACCGCCGTCCGCATGCTCACGTCCATGTTGTCCGCCGCCGGGCACAAGGCCGTGGCCGTGGGCAACGTCGGCGTCCCCATCGTCGAGGCCGTCGACGGGCCGTACGACGTGCTGGCGGTGGAGCTGTCGAGCTTCCAGCTCCACTGGTCGTCGACCCTGGCCCCGCTCGCGGCGGCCGTGCTCAACGTGGCGCCCGACCACATCGACTGGCACGGCTCGATGGAGGAGTACGCCGCGGCCAAGGCGCGGGTCTACGCGGGAGCGGGGACGGTGGTCTACAACGCCGACGACGCGTGGTCGTCCCGCCTCGCCGAGCCGTACGCCTCCCGGGTGGGCTTCACGCTCGCCGTGCCCCGGCCCGGGCAGCTCGGGGTCGTGGAGGACCTGCTGGTCGACAGGGCCTTCGTGGCCGACCCGGTGACCTCGGCGGAGGAGCTCGCCTCGCTGGAGGACGTGCGCCCCTTCGCGCCGCACAACGTCGCCAACGCGCTCGCCGCCGCCGCGCTGGCCCGCGCGCACGGCGTGCCGCCCGAGGCCGTACGGCGCGGCCTGCGGGAGTTCACGCCCGACCCGCACCGGATCGCGCACGTGGCCCGGGTCGGCGAGGTCGACTACGTGGACGATTCCAAGGCCACCAACCCGCATGCGGCCGCCGCGTCGCTGGCCGCCTACGGGTCCGTCGTGTGGGTCGCGGGCGGTCAGCTCAAGGGCGCCGACGTCGACGACCTCGTACGGCAGGCCGCGCCCAGGCTGCGCGGCGCGGTGCTGCTGGGGGCCGATCGGGATGTGATCCGCCGCGCATTGGCGCGACACGCCGCGAATGTCCCCGTCGTGGACGTGCCGGGGCAAGACACTGGGGTCATGGACCGTGTCGTCGCCGAAGCAGCCCGGCTCGCCACCCCGGGTGACACCGTGTTGCTCGCCCCCGCGGGGGCGTCGCTGGACATGTTCGCCGGATACGGAGCACGTGGGGAGGCCTTCGCCCGAGCCGTGCAGCGGCTGGCGGCCCGGTGACGGGCCCGGGGACGGGCCCGGCGACCGGCCCCGCCGGTGCCGCGGCCGCGCCGAAGGCGGATCGCCAGGGACCCGAGCGTCAGGCATCCGAGCGTGGGGGGCCCGAGCCCCTCGGCTGGGCCGCCAACCAGCTCGCCGCGCTTCGCGAGCTGCTCGGCCGCCCGCTGACGTCCTACCACCTGGTGCTCGGCTGCAGCGCGCTGCTGCTGGCGCTCGGGCTGATGATGGTGCTGTCGGCGTCGAGCATCGCGGCACTGCAGGAAACCGGTGACCCGTTCTACTGGTTCCTCAAGCAGGTCACATCGGTGGCGATCGGGCTCCCGCTGATGTGGGTCTGCTCCCGGCTGCCGCAGCGGTTCTTCCGCCTGGCCGGCTATCCGCTGATGGGCCTGGCGATCCTCGGCCTGCTGATGGTCATCTTCCTCGGCCAGGAGGTGCTGGGCGCCCAGCGGTGGATCGTCATCGGCCCGTTCTCGGTCCAGCCGTCGGAGCCGGCGAAGCTGGCCCTGGTGCTGTGGGGCGCCGACCTGCTCGCGACGCGGGCGCGCGCCGGCCGCATCGAGTGGCGCAAGCTGCTGATCCCGCTGATGCCGGGGGTGGCCCTGCTGGCCGTCCTGGTCATGCTGGGACGCGACCTCGGCACGACGCTCGTGCTCATGATGATCTTCCTGGCGCTGCTGTGGGTGGTCGGCGCGCCCGTGCGGTTGTTCGGCGGGATGCTCGCGCTGCTCGCGCTGGCGACCGCCACTATGATCATCGTCGAGCCCTACCGGCTCGGCCGCCTCACCGGCTTCATGCACGTGTGGGAGACCGCGCAGGACGAGGGGTTCCAGTCCGCCCAGGGGCTGATGGCGATCGGCTCGGGCGGCTGGTTCGGCCTGGGGCTCGGCGCGGGCCGGCAGAAGTGGAACTACGTTCCGCACGCGGAAAGCGACTTCATCTTCTCCATCCTGGGCGAGGAGCTCGGGCTGATGGGGACGCTCGTGGTGGTCGCGCTGTTCGGCCTGCTCGGGTACGCCGGGCTGCGCATCGCCATGCGGACGAAGGACCCCTTCATCCGGCTGTCGGCCGCCGCCGTCACCGCCTGGATCGCCGGGCAGGCCGTCGTCAACATCGGCGCGGTCATCGGGGTCTTCCCGGTCACCGGCATCCCGCTGCCCCTGGTGTCGTACGGCGGATCGGCGCTGCTGCCGACGCTCGCCGCGCTCGGCATGCTGGTGTCGTTCGCCAAACGGGAGCCCGGAGCGGCCGAGGCGCTGGCCGCCCGTGGCCCGGGACCGGCCGCGCGGGCTCTAAGCTGGCTTGGCCTGAACGGCCGCGCCGGGCGGCGGCCCGCGTCCTCGCGGGCATCGGCCCGGCGGCAGGCGGCCCCACAGCCGGCACGGCCACGGACGGCGCGAAGAGGAACGACGGAGGAACGGACGCGGGAGAACCCGCGAGAGCATCCGCGAGAACATCCGCGAAGACAGGGAGTGACATGAGGGTGGTCCTCGCCGGCGGCGGGACGGCCGGCCATATCGAGCCGGCGCTCGCGCTGGCCGACGCGCTTCGCCGGCTCGACCCGGGGATCGGCATCACCTGCCTCGGCACCGAGCGCGGCCTGGAGACCCGCCTGGTGCCCGCCCGGGGCTACGAGCTCGAACTCGTGCCTGCCGTGCCGCTGCCCCGATCGCTCAGCCCTCAGCTCCTCACCGTGCCGGGCCGCCTCGCCGGGGCCATCGGCAGCGCGGCGAGCATCCTCGACAAGGTCGGAGCGGACGTTTTGGTCGGTTTCGGCGGATACGTCGCCACGCCCGGCTATCTCGGCGCCCGGCGGCGTGGCGTGCCGATCGTGGTCCACGAGGCCAACCCCAGGCCCGGTCTGGCGAACCGCCTCGGCGCCCGCCTCACCGAGCGCGTCTTCACCGGCCATCCGGACGCGGTGCTCCCGAACGCCGAGTACATCGGCATCCCGCTGCGCCGCGAGATCAGCACGATGGACCGCCTGTCGATGGGCGACAAGGCGCGGTCGTACTTCGGGCTGGAGCCCGACCGGGTGACGCTGCTCGTGTTCGGCGGCTCGCAGGGCGCCCGTTCCGTCAACCAGGCGGCGCTGGAGGCCGCGCCCTACCTGCGGGCGGCGGGCGTCCAGGTGCTGCACGTGATCGGGCCCAAGAACACCGTCGAGGTGGAACCCCCGCCGGGCGACCCGCAGTACGTGATCCTGCCGTACGTCGACCGCATGGACCTCGCCTACGCCGCGGCCGACCTCGTGCTGTCCCGCGCGGGCGCCATGACCTGCGCCGAGCTCACCGCCGTGGGGCTGCCCGCGGCGTTCGTGCCGCTGCCGCACGGCAACGGCGAGCAGCGCCTCAACGCCGAGCCCATCGTGCGGGCCGGGGGCGGCCTGATGGTCGACGACGCGAACCTGTCGGCGGCCTGGATCGTCCAGACGCTGCTGCCGATCCTGAACGACCCCGAGCGCGTGGTCGCGATGTCCGAGGCCGCATCCCGGATGGGCCGCAAGGACGCCGACGTGGCGCTCGCCCGCAAGGTGTTGGAGATCGCTCACCGATGAGTCTCGTCAAGCTCGTGGATCCCGTCCCGGCGGCCGACCTGGGGCGGGTGCACTTCATCGGCGTCGGTGGCGCCGGGATGTCCGGCATCGCCCGGATCCTGCTCAAGCGGGGCGTGCCGGTGTCGGGCAGCGACGCGCGGCCCTCCGACCTGCTGACCGAGCTGCGCGAGCTGGGCGCCGTCATCCACGTCGGCCACGCGGCCTCCCACATCAGGGACGTCGACACGGTCGTGGTGTCCACCGCGATCCGCGACTCCAACCCCGAGCTGGGGGAGGCGCTGCGGCAGAACCTGCGGGTGATCCCGCGCGCGGCCGCGCTGGCGTCGGTCATGACCGGCCGCACCGGCATCGCCGTCGCCGGCACGCACGGCAAGACCACGACCACCTCGATGCTGACCGTGGCGTTGCAGAAGTGCGGCGAGGACCCGTCGTACTGCGTCGGGGGCCAGCTCGTGACGACCGGCCTCGGCGCCGACGACGGCGCGGGCGAGGTGTTCGTGGCGGAGGCCGACGAGAGCGACGGCTCGTTCCTCATGCTCGCGCCGGGCATCGCCGTGGTGACCAACGTCGAGGCCGACCACCTCGACAACTACGGAGACCCACAGGCCGTGCACGACAGCTTCGCCCGCTTCGTCGAGCGGATCGGGTCGCTGCTCGTGGTCTGCGCCGACGACCCGGGCGCCGCCGCCCTCGTGCCGGTCGCCCGTGAGCGCGGCCTCACCGTCGTCACGTACGGCGAGAGCGTGGGCGCCGACCTGCGCACGACCGGCATCGTGCCGCGGGGGCTCGGGGTGGAGTTCGACGTGGAGCTCGGCCCCGCCGCGCCGGGAGGACCCGGACGGGGCGAGGTCCGCCTCGCCGTGCCGGGCCGGCACAACGCGCTCAACGCGACCGCGGTGATCGCCGTGGCGCTCCACCTCGGCCTGCGCTTCGACGACGTCAAGGAGGGCCTGGCCGCCTTCACCGGGGCCAAACGGCGGTTCGAGTCCAAGGGCGAGGCCGCGGGTGTGACGGTCTTCGACAGCTACGCCCATCACCCGACCGAGCTGACCGCGGACCTGCGTGCCGCCCGCGACGTCGTCGCGGGCGACGGCCGGGTCATCGCGGTCTTCCAGCCGCACCTGTACTCGCGCACCCGGTTCTTCGCCGACGAGTTCGGCGCCGCGCTCGGCCTCGCCGACGAGGTGATCGTGCTGGACGTGTACGGCGCGCGCGAGGACCCCGAGCCCGGGGTCTCCGGCGCGCTCGTCGCCGGGAAGATCCCGCTTCCCGCCGAGCGGATCGTCTACGCGCCCGAGCGGCAGGCCGTGCCGGCGCTCGTCGCCGGGCGGGCCCGCGCCGGGGACATCGTGCTCACGATGGGCGCGGGAGACGTGACGGAACTCGGCCCGAAGATCGTCGCGGAGCTGTCCGCCCAGTGATTCGCCCAGTGATCCGGGCAGTGATCCGGAGCGTGGGGGACCGGTGAGGCGGGCCGTCCGGCGTTCGGCCCTCGCCACGCTGCTGACCGGCGGGGTGGTGGGCGTCGCCACGTGGGTCGTGTTCTTCTCACCCGTCCTCGGCGTGCGTGAGGTCGAGATCACCGGAAACAGCCGGATTCCCGCGGAACAGCTGCGCCAGGCCGCCGCGGTGCGCACGGGCACCCCGCTCGCCACCGTGGACCTCGCCGAGGTGGAACGGCGGCTGCGGGCGATGCGCGCGGTCGAGTCGGCCGCGGTCGACCGCGGCTGGCCGGGAACGCTGCGCATCAGCGTGGTCGAGCGCGTCCCCGCCGCCGCCGTGCCCATGGGCGCGACGACCGCGGTGATCGACCGGTACGGGGTCGTCCTGCAGCAGGTCACCGTGGCCCCGCCGCGGCTGCCGGTGCTGCGCGTCCAGCGGGCCGCCATGGACGACCCCGCCACCAGGGCAGGGCTCACCGTGCTGCAGGCGCTGCCGGAGAGCGTTCTGGAGCGGCTGCGGGAGCTGCGCGTCCCCTCGCCCCGGTCGATAACGCTCAAACTCACGGACGGCCGGACGGTCGTTTGGGGAGACGCGGGGCACTCGGCGCAGAAGGGGCGTGTCCTGCTCGCCGCCCTCGCCAAGCCCGGAAGCAGCTACGATGTCAGCTCGCCGCAGGTGGTGACGGTCAAGTGAGATATCTCACGGACCGTGAGCGCATGATCGGGGCCCGCCCCGGAGCGGGGCATCGTGCGAAAAGGACAGCGCGCGACACGCCGGACGGCCTTGCGGCGCGGTTAGTTGACCCTGGGGGACGGGCAACCCTACTGTCCGTATCAATCCTCAGGTTGACATAACTCTAAATCTCAACTTGAGGGTGAGAGTTCAGAAGACGGCGGGCCCTGCCCGCATGAAACGCAAACGAGCGGAAAGGCCCCTCGTCGTGGCAGCACCGCAGAACTACCTCGCGGTCATCAAGGTCGTCGGCATCGGCGGCGGCGGAGTGAACGCCGTCAACCGGATGATCGAGGAGGGACTCAAGGGCGTCGAGTTCATCGCCATAAACACTGACGCCCAGGCGCTGCTGATGAGTGACGCCGACGTGAAGCTCGACGTGGGGCGCGAGCTCACCCGGGGCCTCGGTGCGGGCGCCAACCCGGAGGTGGGCCGCAAGGCCGCCGAGGACCACCGGGAGGAGATCGAGGAGGTCATCAAGGGCGCCGACATGGTCTTCGTGACCGCGGGCGAGGGCGGCGGCACCGGGACCGGCGGCGCGCCGGTCGTGGCCAGCATCGCCCGCTCGCTCGGCGCGCTCACGATAGGCGTCGTCACCCGGCCCTTCAGCTTCGAGGGCAAGCGCCGGGCCATGCAGGCCGAGGCCGGCATCGAGACCCTCCGCGAGGAGGTCGACACGCTGATCGTCATTCCGAACGACCGGCTGCTGTCGATCTCCGACCGCCAGGTGAGCGTGCTCGACGCGTTCAAGGCCGCGGATCAGGTGCTGCTGTCCGGTGTGCAGGGCATCACCGACCTCATCACCACCCCCGGTCTGATCAACCTGGACTTCGCCGACGTGAAGTCGGTCATGTCCGGCGCGGGCTCCGCCCTCATGGGGATCGGCCACGCCAGGGGCGACGACCGTTCGGTCGCCGCCGCGGAGATGGCGGTCTCCAGCCCGCTGCTGGAGGCGAGCATCGACGGCGCCCACGGCGTGCTGCTGTCCATCGCGGGCGGCTCCGACCTGGGCCTGTTCGAGATCAACGAGGCGGCCCAGCTCGTCAGCAACGCCGCCGCGCCCGACGCCAACATCATCTTCGGCACGGTCATCGACGACGCGCTCGGCGACGAGGTGCGGGTGACGGTCATCGCGGCCGGGTTCGACGAGCCGGAACCGGCCAAGTCGGTGGCCGCGCCGCTGTCGCGGCCCCAGCAGGCCCGTCCGGCGCCGGCCGCGCCCGCGGCCCGTCCCGCGCCCGCCCCGGTCAAGCCGGAGCCGCGCCCGGAGCCGGCCCAGCCGCCCGTCCGGCCGGTGAGCGCGCAGCCCGCGCCCGCCTCCGCGCAGCCGGTGAACCAGCTGCCGGTGAACCAGGCCCCGGTGAACCAGGTCCCGGTGAACCCGGTGCCGCCGCCGGCCCAGCCCGCGAGCCAGCCGGTCCAGCAGGCCGCGCCCGTGCCGCAGGCGCAGCAGGCCGAGGCGGTCACGCCGTTCCCGCGGGACGCGCAGGCCGACGGCGGGCGCGACCAGGGTGCCACCGGCCCGGTGTCGATCCCGCGGCCCACGCCCGAGCCGCCGACCCCGATCACCTCGCGGACCGCGCAGCCGGCTCCCCGGCCTCGCGTGATCTTCGAGGAGCAGGAGGAGGAGCTCGACGTGCCGGACTTCCTCAAGTGACCCTCGCAACCGGGGTCGCGGTCCGTGGGTGACCGGCGCGAGGAGCTGGCGGCCGCTCTGGCCGAGGTCGAGCGGCACGTCGAGGACGCCTGCCGGGCCGCCGGCCGGTCGCGGTCGGAGATCACGCTGATCGCCGTGACGAAGACCTACCCGGCCTCCGACGTGCGGCTGCTCTCGGAGCTGGGCGTGTCGCACGTCGGCGAGAACCGCGACCAGGAGGCCGCGACCAAGGCGGCCGAGTGCGCCGGTCTCGGCCTGACGTGGCACTTCATCGGTCAGTTACAGACCAACAAGGTCCGGTCGGTCGTCTCCTACGCCCACATGGTCCACTCGGTGGACCGTCCCCGCCTGGTGGACGCGCTCAGCCGCGAGGCCGCACGCGCCGGGCGCGAGGTGGACTGCCTGGTGCAGGTCGCACTGGACGGCGGGGCGGGACGGGGCGGCGCCGTGCCGGAGGAGGTGCCGGCGCTCGCCGCGCTCGTCGCGAAGGCGGAGGGGCTGCGGCTGCGGGGGGTCATGGCGGTCGCTCCGCTGGGGGAGGACCCGGCCGCCGCGTTCGCCCGGCTGCGGGCCGTCGCCGGGCGCGTCCGGGAGGATCATCCCGCCGCCGATGTGATATCGGCCGGGATGAGTGGAGACATCCCCCAGGCCGTGGCGAACGGCGCGACACACCTGCGAGTCGGTACGGCGTTGCTCGGCCGCAGAAAGCCCTTCGTCAGGTAATGTCCCCCAAGTGGACCATGGTGTCCGCGCACAGGTAGAGGTCGATCAGCGGTGAGCTCCAAGGGGGGTACGGCTACCGCCCTGGCCTTCCGAAGGGACCTTGAAGGCACCAGTAACGCGGAGGACGACGAGCGATGGCCGGCGCGATGCGCAAGATGGCGGTCTACCTCGGTCTCGTGGAGGACGACCGCTACGAAGACAGGTACGCGGCAGAGTACGGTACCGACGAGGAGTACGGCGACGAGGAGTACGAGTCGCCGCGGCGCGGCTTCGCCGGATCCTCGGTCCCGCACGCCGAGCCTCTGGAGCGCGAGGAGGACGCCGAGACGGCCGTCCCCGCTCCGCGTCCCCCCACAACCGTGCTGGAGCGCCGTACGACCGATCTGGCGCGCATCACCACCCTGCATCCCCGCACGTACAACGAGGCGCGGACGATCGGCGAGCACTTCCGCGAGGGCACACCGGTCATCATGAATCTGACAGAGATGGTCGACAGCGACGCCAAGCGCCTTGTCGATTTCGCGGCAGGTCTCGTCTTTGGCCTACACGGCAGCATCGAACGTGTTACCAACAAGGTGTTCCTGTTGTCCCCCGCCAACGTTGAGGTGACCGCCGAAGACAAGGCCAGAATCGCGGAACGCGGCTTCTTCAACCAGAGCTAGAGTTCCTTACATGAACAGTGACCGGCTGAACGGTGCCCGCGCGGCCCGGGGACGGCTGGACCGAGGGGAGGCGGGGCTCGACCGTGGGGATCATTAGCGAGATCTTGGTCATCGCCCTGACCCTCTTCCTGGTTCTGCTGATCGGCAGAATGATCATAGATACGGTGCAGGCGTTCGCCCGCGCCTGGCGGCCCACCGGGGTCGTCCTGGTGCTGGCGGAGGTCGTTTACACAGTGACCGACCCGCCTCTCAAGTTCCTCCGCCGTTTCATTCCGCCCCTCAGGTTGGGTACGGTGGCCTTTGACCTGAGCTTCACAGTGCTGTTCATTGTGGTTTTGGTCTTGATCCAAGTCGTGAACGCGCTTCGTTGATCGGGTACCGTCCGACCGGACAGACTCCAAGCGCGCCAAGGAGACCCAAATGCCGTTGACGCCCGCCGATGTGCGGAACAAGCAGTTCAGTACCACCCGGCTGAGGCCGGGGTACGACGAGGAGGAGGTCGACGCGTTCCTCGACGAGGTCGAGGCAGAGCTGGACCGACTCATTCAGGAGAACGAGGAACTCCGCGCGAAGCTGGCCGAGTGCCTCAGGGGGAAGGTCCCCGGAGGCATGGGCATGCCCGGCTCCATGCAGATGGCGCCCGCCCCCGTGGCCGAGCCCAAGCCCGAGATGATGGCCCCCCAGCCGGAGCCGATCAAGCCTCCGGAGCCGGCCCGTCCCGAGCCGGTGCCCGTCGGCATGGGCCTGCCGCCCGCCGAGGACAACATGGACACCGCGGCCCGCGTGCTCGCCCTCGCCCAGCAGACGGCCGACCAGGCGATCGCCGACGCCCGTCGCGAGGCGGACGAGACCGTCACCCGCGCCCGGCGCGAGGCCGACGACATCCTCGGCAAGGCCCGCCGCCAGGCCGAGCAGATCATCGGCGACGCCCGCGCCCGCGCCGAGACACTGGAGCGCGACGCCCAGGAGCGGCACCGCCAGGCCATGGGCACCCTGGTGCAGACCCGCGACGAGCTGGAGCGTAAGGTCGAGGAGCTGCGTAGCTTCGAGCGCGAGTACCGCAGCCGCCTCAAGCTGTACCTGGAGAACCAGCTCGCCGAGCTGAACGTCGCGGGTGAGGGCAGCGGAGGCTTCCCGATCGTGGGCGCCGCCCCGGCCATGGCCCACGCCGTCGCCCCCGCTCCCCAGCAGATGACCGCCGCCCCCAACCCGTTCGGCCAGGAGCCCGCGCAGCACTCCGGCGCCTTCCCCGGACCCGACGGCCCCCACAACGACCGCCGGTAAGTAGTGACGGGTCCCCGCAGGGACCCGGTAGCTCGGAGAACCCCCCGTGATCCTCATCAGTGCCGCCCTGGTCCTCGCCGCAATCGTCCTGCTCATCGCAGGTGTCGTGCTGGGGACGCCCCTTCTAGTGATGTGGTCGATCGTCGTCAGCGTGCTGTCGGCGGTCTGTCTGCTGATCGGGGCACTGCTGAGGCGCCACGAGCTGTTCCCGGCCGGCGGGCGTGCCGCCGCCGAAGGAACGGCCCCCACCCCCCAGGGTTCGTCCGTGCCCCAGCTCGCGCACGTCGGTGCCGTGAGCGGGGCGTACGGCGGAGCCCTCGCCGGGGCACCGGCGCATCCGGTGGCGACGCCCATGGTGGCGGCACCGCCGGTCACGCATCACGGGGCACTGCCCCCGCAGGCCTTCCCGTCTCCGCCCCCCCAGACCTTCCCCTCTTCGCCCCCTCAGCCGACGGCACCGATCACGCGGCCGCCGGCCGGCGTCGGGCGCGGCCTCGCCCCCGACGCGATCGTTCTCGTGATCCCGGGACGCAAGCGTTTCCACCTGGCCACGTGCCGACAGCTCGCCGGGCGTGAGACCGAGGAGCTCACGCACGAGGAGGCCCGCGAGGAGGGCTTCACCCCCTGCACCACCTGCCTCCCCGAGACCTCCGCCCGTACGGTGGGGCCGGAGGAACCCGCACTCCGCGACGACGCGGTCCGTGACGAGAGCCTGCGCGCCGAAGCCGCTCCCACGACCGCCACGCCGACCATCACGCCTCCAGCCGGGACCTCCGGCACGACCGGCCAGGAACCGCCCCGTCCCACGTCCGCTGATCGCGAGCCGCCCGTCGTGCGGCTCCCTCAGCCCGGCGTCCCGGGGCCACGCCTGCCCGAGTCGTCCGTCTCAGAGTCGTCCGTTCCCGGTGTCTCAGGCGCTGCCGCGGGTGTCACCGCGTCCGGTCCCGCCGCGGCCGGCCCGTCCGCACCGGCCGGGGACAAGCAGCCGTCCGAGGGCAAGCAGTCCGAGGGCGAGTCCTCCGACGAAGCGCGGGAAGAGCCTCGTGATACGCCGCGGAAGGCGCCCGGGGACGGCGACGCCGCAGCCGAGACGGACGCATCCGCCGGTCCGGCGGGCGAGACGGCCACCGAGGCCGACGCCGCTACCGATGGTGACGGGCCCACGCCGGTGGACTGGTTCGGCCGGGGCGCGTCACAGTCGTCCGGCTCGAAGACGCCGGAGCCTGCCGCGGCCGAGCCGACGTCCTCGCCTTCCGCCGCGTCTTCGGGGTCGCCTTCGCAGTCGCCTTCCGGGTCGCCGTCGGGATCCCCCGCGCCGTCCAGGCCTTCTGCCACGTCATGGTCCGCACCGGCCTGGTCTCCGCCGGCGGCAGGATCGGCGTCGGGCCGGACGGACGACGAGACGGACGACTCCCTGACCGACACCGCGGAGCACGACTGGTTCAGGCCCGGCGCCTCCCGGCCGTGGGACCCCGCACGCTCCACGGGCGCCGCCGGTGAGGGGGCGAAGGACGCGCCGTCGTCGGGAGACGACGAGCCGGGTGCGACGGCGGCGGGGAAGAAGGCCCCCGCATCGGCTCCGGCCTCGTCGAAGAAGGCTCCCTCCTCTCGGGCGGAGGACGAGCAGGCCGGCGACGACCATGCCCGTGACGACCAGGGCGACTCCGGCGCTGACGCGAAAGCCGCGTCCCGCGTGGAGGGTGCTCCCACGTCCCCGCGTACGGGGACAGGAAAGCCGGTGGAGCCGGCAGAGACCCGCGAATCCGGGCGCGCCGGATTCGCGGCCTCGGCCGGCTCCACCTCCGGCAGGCCTGCCGTCGGCAAGGCCGCGGAGGAAAGCGCCGGGAAGAGCACAGGGAAGAACACCGCCACGGCCGATGTGCCGGCCGCGGGGAAGGCTCGTGAGGCGTCCTCTTCCGATGCCGGCGAGTCCGATGCGCCGCGTTCCTCTGCTATCGGGGGCGCGCGGGGAGCAGAAGGACCCACGCGGACGGCGCCTGACGACGCGGACACGCCCGGTCCCGGCATGACGCGGATGTCCGGCCCGGGCGGCGCGGTCAAGGGCGGCGCTGACAAGGGTGGCGCTGACAAGGGCGACGCGGCCCGGAGCGGGTCCGGTGCCGGCGGCGGCGCCGCCGGGGAAACGCCGGTGCAGGTCATCGTCGGAACGCGTCGCTACCACAACCGCAGCTGCCCCCTCGTCAAGGGTGTGGACGACGGCGGCGTCGAGACGATGACGCGGGCCGAGGCCGACGAGGCCGGCCTCACCCCCTGCTCGGTCTGCCAGAACGACCGCTGACGCGCTCCCGGCCCGCCGGGCTGGGAAATGCCGCCCGTGGCCGTGTCATGCGGATCGGCCCTACGCTGGAGGCGTGCGACGCCGGCAGAAGGCGTACCTGCTGATGATGGGCACGTGCCTCACGCTGTTCGTGCTGGCCGGCACCGTCGTCCGGATGTTCTCGACCACCGCGGCGATCGTGATGTTCGTGGTGGCACTGGTGATCCCGCCGTTCGCCGTCATCGTGGCGAACCGTCGCGACGACGACCATGACGAGTGACGCCTCGGTCACGAGGGCGGTTCGGGCCGACCGCGGTCTCACGGATACGTCGGTGGGGCCGGTCGGCGACCGGCCCCACCGACGTGGTGTCAGGCCTTGCTGAGGCGGAAGGACAGCCCGAGGTCGGTGTCCTCGTGGACCGGCAGGTCCTCGTCCGGGGCGCCCTCGGTGACGCTGGAGGCGAGCACCTCGTCGGCGACGGCGTCGCCGCCCTCGCGCAGCGCCTCGGCCAGCTCGCCGTCGGCCGACCACCACAGGTGGATGCGGTCGGTGATGGACAGCCCTGTGGACTTGCGGGCCTCCTGGACGAGCCGGACCACGTCGCGGACCAGGCCGGCCCGGCGCAGCTCGTCGGTGATCGCCAGGTCCAGCGCCACGGTCTCGCCGGTGCCGGTGTCCACCGCGCCGGTCTCGACGGCCCAGCCCGACTTGGGCTGCTCGGTCACGATCACGTCGTCCGCGCCCAGCTCCACCGTGCCCAGCTCCCCGGCCTCGACCGTCGCGGACCCGTCCGCGCGCAGGGCGCGAGCCAGCTCCCCGGGGTCGGCGGCAGACACGGCCGCGGCGACGAGCTTGGTCCGCGACCCGAACCGCTTGCCGAGGCTGCGGAAGTTGGGCTTGACCGTGAACGTCACGAGGTCGGCGGAGAACCCGGACAGGTCCTCCAGCCGCTGCACGTTGAGCTCGTCGGCGATCAGGTCGCGCAGCTCGCCGGGGAGTGCGGCCCAGCCGGGGGCGCCGACCAGGGCGCGGCCGAGCGGCTGACGGGTCTTGACCGACGACGAGGCACGCGCCGACCGGCCCAGCTCCACGAGCCGGCGCACCAGCGCCATCCGCTCCGACAGCTCGGGGTCGAGCAGCGCTGTGTTCACCTCCGGCCAGGTCGCCAGGTGGACCGAGGCCGGGGCGTCCGGGTCGCGCAGCACGTCCCACAGGTAGTCGGTGAGGAACGGCACGAGCGGGGCCATGAGCCGGGTGACGGTCTCCAGGCACTCGTACAGCGTGGCGAAGGCCGACTCCTCACCGGACCAGAAGCGGCGGCGCGAGCGGCGGACGTACCAGTTGGACAGGTCGTCCAGGAACTCGGTGAGCCGGCGGCCCGCCCGGGCGGTGTCGAACTCCTCCATCGAGGCGGTGACGTCGGCCACCGTGCGGTGCAGCTCCGCCAGCGCCCACCGGTCGATCAGCGGCCGCTCGGCGTACGCCGGGGCCTCGGCCAGGCGGGCCGGCGACCACGACTCGGCGTTGGCGTAGAGCGTGAAGAACGACGCGGTGTTCCAGTAGGTCAGCAGGACCTTCCGGACGATCTCCTCCAGCGCGGCGTGTCCGATCCTGCGCGGCGCCCAGGGAGACCCGGAGGTGGCCATGTACCAGCGCAGGGCGTCGGCGCCGTGCTGGTCCATGAGCGGCATCGGCCGCAGCACGTTGCCCAGGTGCTTGCTCATCTTGCGGCCGTCCTCGGCGAGGATTAGGCCGAGGCAGAGCACGTTCTCGTACGACGACCGGCCGAACACCAGCGTGCCGACGGTCATCATCGAGTAGAACCAGCCGCGGGTCTGGTCGATCGCCTCGCAGATGAACTGGCCCGGGAACGAGCTCTCGAAGACGTCCTTGTTGACCAGCGGCGCGCCCCACTGGGCGAACGGCATGGCGCCCGAGTCGTACCAGACGTCGATGACGTCGGGCACGCGCCGAGCCTCGGCCCCACAGGCGGAGCAGGGGAAGGTCACGTCGTCGACGAACGGGCGGTGCGGGTCGAGGCCGGTCAGGTCCTGGCCGGCGAGCTCACCCAGCTCCTTCAGCGAGCCGACGCACGTGACGTGGTCCTCGTTCTCCGAGCAGACCCACAGCGGCAGCGGGGTGCCCCAGTAGCGGGACCGCGACAGCGCCCAGTCGACGTTGTTGCGCAGCCACTCGCCGTAGCGGCCGTGCTTGATCGTCTCGGGGAACCAGTTGGTGCGCTCGTTCTCCGCGAGGAGCTGCTCCTTGATCGCGGTGGTCCTGATGTACCAGGATGGGAGCGCGTAGTACAGCAGCGGGGTGTGGCAGCGCCAGCAGTGCGGGTAGCTGTGCTCGAAGTGCTCGCCGCGGAACAGCAGCCCGCGCTCGCGCAGGTTCTCCGTCAGCGGCTCGTCGGCGTCCTTGAAGAACAGGCCGCCGACGAACGGCACGTCGGGCAGGAAGCGGCCGTCCGGGCCGATCGGGTTGACCACCGGCAGGCCGTAGCGCTTGCAGACGGTCATGTCGTCGGCGCCGAAGGCGGGGGCCTGGTGGACCAGGCCGGTGCCGTCCTCGACCGTGACGTACGTGCCGAGCACGACGTAGTGGGCGCCCTCGATGTCCACGAGGTCGAAGGGGCGGCGGTAGGGCGTGTGCTCCAGCTCGGAGCCCTGGTAGGTGGCCAGCACCTCGGCGTCCTCGCCGAGGACCCGCCGCAGCAGCGGCTCGGCCACCACCAGCACCTCGTCGCCGCGCCGGGCCGCGACGTACGTCACGTCGGGGTGCACGGCCACCGCGGTGTTGGACACCAGGGTCCAGGGAGTGGTGGTCCAGATGAGCAGCGAGGCGCCCAGCTCGGCCAGCGGGCCGGAGACGACGGGCATGCGGACGTACACCGACGGGCTGGAGACGGTCTCGTAGCCGCCGGGCTGGCCGAGCTCGTGGTCGGACAGGCCGGTGCCGCAGCGGGGGCAGTAGGGCGTGATCCGGTGGTCGCGGAAGAGCAGGCCCTTGTCCCAGACGGTCTTGAGCGACCACCACACGGCCTCGACGTACTG
This sequence comes from Microbispora sp. NPDC088329, assembly GCF_040685655.1. NCBI lineage: Bacteria > Bacillati > Actinomycetota > Actinomycetes > Streptosporangiales > Streptosporangiaceae > Microbispora > Microbispora sp. NPDC088329. The sequence goes on along the minus strand of NZ_JBFBIP010000002.1, from coordinate 344,605 downwards.
GGGGTCCATGGTGCGGTAGGCCTGGGACATGTCGACCCAGTAGCCCATCCGCTCGGTCATCTCCTCGAACGCGTCGACGTTCCGCAGCACCGACTCGCGGCAGCGCGCGTTGAACTCGGCGATGCCGTACGACTCGATCTCGGGCTTGCCGGACAGGCCGAGTTCCTTCTCGACGGCGACCTCGACGGGCAGGCCGTGGCAGTCCCATCCGGCCTTGCGGGGGACGTGGTAGCCGCGCATCGACTTGTAGCGGGGGAAGACGTCCTTGAAGACGCGGGCCTCGACGTGGTGCACGCCGGGCATGCCGTTGGCGGTGGGCGGGCCCTCGAAGAACACCCAGGACGGGCCGCCGGCGTTCTGCTCCAGCGAGCGCTCGAAAACCTTCCCGTCCCGCCAGCGTTCGAGGGTCTCGTGTTCGAGGGCCGGCAGGTCGACCTGCGCGGGAAGTGAGCGGAAATAGTGGGAAGACATCGTCGGGCGGGACCTCCACGCGGTGGCTGTGACAGCTGCTGACATGGCGTGAAGGGACGAAGCCGCCGGACGGCTCCGCGGTACCACCCTTCTTGACGTCCGGACCGACGGCCGGGCGCCCTCTCGTTTTCCTCCGCTGCCGGGTCTACTCGGCCTGACGGCCTTTCTTCCGGCGGCTCCGGGGTGATCTTCCCTACGCGGCCCGCCCCGGGCTCACACCGTCCCCGGGTCGCTGAGCGGGCGGATGCGGAGGTACTCGTCCCCATCAACGCCTTGCAGACTATGACGATAACGCAACCAGGCCGGAAGGGCTTCCCGATATGCGCGTGACGATCCGAGTGAGACCCGGTTCATCGCGGGAATACGTGGGAGGAGCGTACGGAGACTCCGTGGTTTCTGAGCGGGTACGCGGGAGTAGGCGGGGGCGGGGGAGGCCCTGCGGGCCGTCGCTTCAGCCGTTCGGGAATCCCGGGGCGCGTGCGCGTGCCGCCCGCGGAGGCAGGAGCCGACGTCGTCCGGCGCACCGATCCCTCGCGATTGATCGAAATAGGGGGCGATGAGGAGGAACTGGCCGAATGCGTCACCCGGTTACGGGTGGGGTAAAAGCCTCGGCGAGTCCGTTGCCGATCCGTTATCGGCGACTTATTCTGCCCGGACCGGCTCGATGTGCACCCTGCTCGGAAGATTCCGGGGTTCGAAGGGTCCGGGGCTGCAGATTCCGGGGTTCGAGGGGCTCCGGGCTCGAAGGGTCCGGGGGCTCGCAGGTCCCGGGGCTCGAACGTCCATGGGCGAAGGGGAGGCCCGCAATGACGACGCGCACGGCGAGAACCGCCATCAGTGACGACGTCTGGTCCGACGAGGAGCTCGCCGAGGTCCATGAGCGGCTGCGGCACGAGATCGAGGAGTTGCGCGCCGACATCGCCAGGGCGGAGGAACAGCTCGCGTCCGGGGACGTGAGCCAGGGCGCGGGGGATGATCCGGCTGATGCCGGGGCCAAGACGTATGAGCGTGAGCGCGAGATCGCCCTTACCCTGAATGCGCGCGACCTGCTCGCGCAGAACGAGCGGGCGATCGCCCGCGTCGAGGCGGGGACTTACGGAGAGTGCGAATCGTGCCACAAGCCGATCGGCAAGGATCGCCTGCGGGCCTTCCCGAGGGCGACGCTGTGCGTAGCGTGCAAGCAGCGGGAGGAGCGCCGCTGAGCGGTGGTGCGGCGAGGCCCGGCCGGGCGCGGCGGATCGCCCTTCTCGTCGTCGTGGCCGCGGTCGTCTACGCGCTCGACCAGGTCAGCAAGTACCTCGTCGTGGAGTTCCTGGAGCACGAGGAGCCCCTCACCGTCGTGCCAGGGGCACTGGTGCTGACCGTGATCCGCAACGCCGGCGCCGCCTTCAGCATCGGCACCGGCATGACGATCGTGTTCACCGTGATCGCGCTGGCCGTCGTCGTCGCGATCCTGCGTACGGCGCGGAAGTTGCACAGCCTGCCCTGGGCGATCACGCTCGGCCTGCTGCTCGGCGGCGCGGTCGGCAACCTGACCGACCGGATCTTCCGTTGGCCGGCCCCGTTCCAGGGGCACGTGGTCGACTTCATCCAGGTGTTCCCGGCCACCCGGTTCCCGGTGTTCAACCTCGCCGACTCGGCCATCGTGTGCGGCGGCGTGCTCGCCGTGCTCCTCGCCTGGCGCGGCTACCAGATCGACGGCACCCGCCAGACGGAACCGGGCGAGGACCGTGCGGAGGACCGGGCGCGCGACCGGGCGCAGGACCGGGCGCAGCAGCAGACAGAGGAGCGGGCCGATGGGTGACCAGCGCAGCCTGCCCGTGCCGGACGGCCTGGAGGGCGAGCGCCTCGACGCGGCCCTGGCCCGGTTGTTCGGCTTCTCCCGCACCCGCGCGGCCGAACTGATCGCCTCGGGGGACGTGCTCGTCGACGGCGCCGTGCCGGCCAAGTCCGACCGCGTCCACGCCGGGGCCTGGCTGGACGTCACGATCCCGCCGCCGCCCGCCGCGCCGATGCCCGTGGCCGAGCCCGTGCCCGGCATGACGATCCTGTACGAGGACGACGACGTCGTCGTGGTGAGCAAGCCGATCGGCGTGGCGGCGCACCCCACCGTCGGCTGGACCGGCCCCACCGTGATCGGCGGCCTGCTCGGCGGCGGCCACCGGGTGTCCACGAGCGGCGCGGCCGAGCGGCAGGGCATCGTCCACCGGCTCGACGCCAACACCACCGGCGTCATGGTCGTCGCCAAGAGCGAGCGGGCCTACTCCCATCTCAAGCGGGCGTTCAAGGAACGCACCGTCGACAAGCGCTACCACGCGCTCGTCCAGGGGCACATGGACCCGCTGCGGGGCACCGTGGACGCGCCGATCGACCGGCACCCGTCGGGCGACGGGCGCTTCGCGGTGGTGGCCGGGGGCAAGGACTCGGTCACGCACTACGACACGGTCGAGGCGTTCCGGGCGGCCTCGCTGCTCGACATCAAGCTGGAGACCGGCAGGACCCACCAGATCCGGGTGCACATGGCCGCGCTCAGGCACCCGTGCGTGGGAGACATGCTGTACGGCGCCGACCCCACCCTCGCCGCCCGCCTCGGGGTGAGCCGGCAGTGGCTGCACGCCGTCTCGCTGTCGTTCGAGCACCCCGCGACGGGGGAGTGGATGACCTTCACCAGCGACTACCCCCCGGACCTGGCCCGGGCACTGGAGATCCTCTCCGACGAGGGCTGACGCGGCGTCAGCGGCGGTGCGGAGTCTTCCGCGCCGTTCGCCGGTCAGGCGTCCCAGTCGTTCTCCGGCTGGGTGTAGCCGTCGGGGATGTCACCGATGCCCTCGTCCGTGGTGGCCTCCTGGCCCTCGCCTTTTCCCGGGCCCCCACCCTTGCCCTGGGACGGCGCGGCGCTTCCGCGGCCGTTCCCGGGCGTGGAGGGCTTCCCCTTGCCGGGTCCCTTGCCCGCCTGCTTCGCCGGGGGAGACCCCTTGGACTTGCCCTGGCCCTTGGACGTGCCCGCACCCTTGGAGGCGGCTCCGGTGTGCTTCTTCTCGGGCTTGTCCCGGCCGGATCCGCCGGGCGGTCTCCGACTGACCCCGTCCGCCGGCCCGCCGCGGTCGTCTGTGCGGTGCCCGCCGCCGGCGCCGCCGTACGCGCCGCTCCCGGTGTTCGTCACGGGCCGGGTGGTGGTGGTCTTCTCCGCCCCGCGGCTCTCGGTCCGCTTGCCGGCCTTGGCGGCCTCGGTGGTTTTCGCGGCCTCGGCGGTCTTGGTCGCGAAGACCGTCACCGTGGGGGTGCTCACCACGGCGGTCCCCCTCGGGTCGGCCGGGTGCCGGGCGGTGGCGAACGCGACGGCGCCGGCCGCCAGGCCGACGAACAGGACGAGAGCCCCGGAGCCCGCCGCCAGCGCCCAGGGCCTGCGGTGTCCGCCCGCCGGTACGGCGGCGGGCACCGGGGCCGGCGTCGGGGTCACCCCGGGCAGAGGAGTGGGCGCGGGCGTCGGCGCGGTGGTGTCGAACATCGGCATCAGCCGGGCGAGCCGGGGCGGTTGCCGCGGACGCGGCACCACCGGGCCGGTCACCTGACCGGACGCCACGGCGTGCAGGTGCTGCGCGGCGTAGTCCGCGGTCATCCTGAGGGCCGGGTCCTTGATCAGCAGGCCCTCGATGACCGGCGCCAGCGGGCCGGCGTGGTGCATCGGGCCGGCCTCCTCGTACATGACCGCGGCCAGCGTCGCGAGCGCGTGGCCCCGATGGAACGGCGAGCGGCCCTCGACGGCCATGAACAGCGTCACACCGAGCGACCACAGGTCCGACGCCCGCTGCGCCTGCCGTCCCGCCGCCCGCTCGGGGGCGATGAACGCGGGTGTGCCGATCAGCATGCCGGTGCGGGTGACCGGCGAGTCGTCCTCCATCGCGGCGATGCCGAAGTCCGTCAGCACGACCCGGCCGTCGTCGGCGAGCAGCACGTTGTCGGGTTTGACGTCCCGGTGCAGCACCCCGTTCGCGTGGGCGACGCGCAGCGCGGCCAGCACCTGCGACCCGATCTCCGCCACCCTGCGCGGCGGCAGGGGGCCCTCCTCGCGGATGACCGACCCCAGCGTCCGGGACGGGATCAGTTCGAGGACGATCCAGGGGTAGCCGTTCTCCTCGAAGGCGTCGTACACCGCCGCCACGCTCGGATGGCTCAACCGGCCCGCGGCCCTGGCCTCGCGGAAGGTCCTGATAGTGAAGACCTCCCGCTCCGGGCCGGTGAGCTCGGCCGACGCGAGCAGCTCCTTGACGGCGACCTCCCGTTCGAGCACCTGGTCGACGGCGCGCCACACGGTGCCCATGCCGCCCCGCCCCAGCGGCTCGATCAGGCGATAGCGTCCTGCCACGACACGTTCGGAGGTCTGCGCATCAGCCATGATTGTCGCGCTACCCCTCTTGAGCGAACGCATGCGACATCATTGCTCTTGAGGGGAGAAATCCCCCTCGACCTGCGGATCTTCACCGAATCGTTATTTCGGTCGGAAGGTGCGCGTGAAGGCGTTGAAGTAGGACAAACCGGAAGTCCATCGGGAGTCGGCGACCTGCCAGTAGATGGCGACGCAGCGGCCGTCGTCGAGCCGGAAGACGCGGTCGAGCACCCGCACCCTGCCGGCGTCGGTCCTGTGGGTGAACTCCCAGTCCGCGGAGGGCACGCCGAGGTACTCCCCGTTCGTGATGCCGATGCGCTCGTAGCCGCGCAGGTATCCCTGCTTGGTCGAGGCCGCCTCGACCGTGCGCACGGCGGTCACCGGATCCGTGGTGTCCCACGGCGTCAGGTCCACCTGCAGGTAGTCCCGTCCGCGCGGGTCGTGGAAGCGTACCCGGGTGTCCTCCCTGCCGTACGGGACCCAGCCGGCCGGCAGGGCGATCGAAAAGCCCAGCGGGTCGCGGTGCGTCTTCCATCCGGCGGGCGGCCTGGCCGCCGTCGGCGTCGGGGGTGCCGGGGACGGCTCCTGCGACGGCTCCTCCGGCGGTGTCCGCGACGGCGGCGCGGACGGCTCGCCGGACGCGTCCCCGGCGGTGCTCGGCCTGGTCGTGGCGCCGGTCGCCCCGGTGTCGGCCGGAGTGGGGCCGGCGGCGCCCGAGGTGTGACCGTAATCCGACGGGGTGAGATTCTCGGCGACGGTTCCGTCGCCGTTCAGCTTGGTGTAGCCGTACCAGCCGCCCGCGGCGAGGGCCACGAGCAGCAGCGGTAACAGGACGAACAGGGCCACCCTGGCGGAGCCGCGTCCCGCGCGCCGCGGGCCCGGCGCCGCGGGACCGGCCGGGCCGCCTGATCCGTGGGCATTCGGACCGTAGCCGTTCGGACCGAAGCCGTCCGGGCCGGGGTGGGCCCCGCCGCCGCCCGGATTCGTGGCGAAGCGTCCCGCGCCCACGGCGGCGCCCGGCCCGGTGATCCCGGGGCCCTCGGGGTGGCCGGTGACGTGGTCGTTCGGGTAGGCCCCGCCGCCCGGTCCGGTCGCCCCGGGATGAGCGGCGGCCCCCGGCCAGGGCTCGGAACCACCGGACCCGTGCGGCCCGCCGTACGACTGATACGCGCCGGACGGGGTCTGCGGCCACGGGCCGGCGGAAGGCCGCGGCGGCGCGCCGCTCCACGAGCCCGGTTCCGCGGCGGGGGAACCCGGACCGGCCGACAGGGCGGCGTTGAGCAGGGCGGCGGCCTCGGCCGCGCCCATACGCCGGGCCGGATCCTTGCGCAGCAGGCCCTCGAGCACCGGTGTCAGGGCGCCCGCCCGCTGAGGCGGGGCCGGCTCGTCGTGCAGGACGGCCGCCATCGTGGCCACGGGGGAGTTGCGGTCGAACGGCGTCCTGCCCTCGACCGCGGCGTACAGCGTCGCGCCGAGGGACCACAGGTCGGACTCGGGAATCGCGGGGTGGCCGTTCAGCCGCTCGGGCGGCATGAACGCGGGGGTGCCGACGATGCCCCCGGTCATGGTCAGTCCGCTCTCCTCCGGCATCGTCGCGATGCCGAAGTCCGTCAGCACCACCCGGGTCTCCCCGTTGAGCAGCACGTTCTCCGGCTTGACGTCCCGGTGGAGCACTCCCGCGGCGTGCGCGGTGCACAGCGCGTCGAGCACCTGCAGGCCGATCGCGGCGACTCTGCCGGGCGGGAGGGGGCCCTGCTCACGCAGCACCTGGCCAAGCGACCGCGACTGCACCAGTTGCATCACGATCCAGGGGCGGCCGTCCTCCTCGATCACGTCGTGGACGACGACGACGTTCGGGTGGTCGATGCGGCCCGCCGCGCGCGCCTCGCGGATGGTGCGCCGGTTGAAGGTCTCCCTGTCCTCTTCCGAGGTGGGATGGTAGAGCACCTCTTTCACGGCCACCGTACGGTCGAGCAGGTCGTCGTGGGCACGCCAGACGACGCCCATGCCTCCGCGGCCGATCGGTTCGAGCAGGTGATACCTGCCCGCCACCCGACGCTCCTCGTCCACCCTGCCCTCCTCTAAACCCCCTGAATGGTCCCACAGCCCGGCGCGCGGCCGTCCGTTTTCGATCAGGACGCGATCCGCTCGGAGACGGCCTGCCGGCTGATGCCCAGCCCGGCCGCGGCCTCGAGGAGCGCCCGTCCTCGGCGACGGCGACGAACGCTCCGATCGCACCGAGATCGACAGCGGGCGAACCCGATGCCCAGTCGTTATCGGACGTTATAAAAGGACGATTCGGTCAGGCGATTCCACATTGACATGCGGAAACGCCATTGCTCACAGTTTCCATCCGGGTGTGGTTATATTTCGCGGCGCCTTGTCCGGTTTATTCCCTTCTAATACTGTCCGCAGTGACTTTGTCGTTTCCCGGACGGGTGCTCCCCCGAGACATCCCCCGTCCCCCCGCCTGGAGGCGAGATGCGGTTACGCACGACGTTGTGCGGAAGATCCCCCTACGGCATGGCGCTCGGCGTCGCGGTCCTGGTGTCGGCCGCGCTCACGCTGACGCCCGCGTCCCCCGCGCAGGCCGACCCGGCCGACGCGCGTAAAGCGCCCGATCGATGCAGCACCGACCCGGACGCTCACCTGGGCAAGGTCCCGGCTCCCGAGCAGTTCTTCGGCTTCCCGCTGGGCAAGGGCCAGCCCCGGGTGCTCACGACCGAAGAGATCAAGAAGTACGTGGAAGCCGTGGGAGGCGCCTCGGACCGCGTGGTCACGGGCACCGTGGCGCACAGCGTGACCGGCCAGGACCTGCCGTACGCCATCGTGTCGAATTCCCGCAACATGGTCCCGGGGCAGCTCAAGAAGATCGCGGACCAGATCCGTTCGCTGCGCGACCCGAGGTCGTTGCGGGCGGACAAGGCGGCGCGCATCGCCGACGATTCGCCGGCCATCGTCTGGATCGCCGGCAACGTGCACGGCGGCGAGAAGAGCGGCGCCGACGCCGCGCTCAAGACCCTGTACGAGCTGGCCGGCGGCCTGTCCTGCGACGTCGCCAAGCGCAACGACAACCTGGTCACGGTCATCATGCCGACCCAGAACCCGGACGGCCGCGATGCGAGCCGCAGGACGAACGAGTACGGCTTCGACCTCAACCGGGACTGGTTCGCCCGCACCCAGCCGGAGACCGACGGCAAGATCGAGATGCTGCGTCAGTATCCGCCGCAGGTCTTCGTCGACGCGCACGAGATGGGCGGGCGGCAGTACTTCTTCCCGCCCAACGCCGACCCGATCCACCATGAGATCGCCGACCAGCCGGTGAACTGGATCAACCGAATCGGCGCGGCGAACGCGGTGGGCTTCGGCTACAACGGCGCCTGCGGCGGCGCGGTCACCACCGAGTGCTACTTCAACTACGCGACGTACGACCTGTTCTACATGGGCTACGGCGACAGCGTCCCGGCCGCGGGCTTCGGCGCCGCCGGGATGACGTTCGAGAAGGGCAGCTCGTCGGCGGTCGAGGACCGGGTGCAGCAGCAGTTCAACACCCAGTGGGCGACGACGGGCTGGGCCGCCGACAACCGGCGCGAGGTCCTGAACGGCTACTACTCGATCTGGCGGACCGCGCTCGCCGAGGGGGCCGCCGGGGTGCTGGAGCCGAACGAGGTCGTCCAGCCGACCAACACCGTCCGGTTCCCGGTGCCCGACATCGCGATCCGGTCGTACTTCCTGTTGCCCGACCGCCAGCTCGGCGACGTGCGCCGGCTGGTCGAGCGGCTGCGCCGCATGGACGTCGAGGTCTACCGGGTGAGCAAGCCCGTGAAGGTGCCCTCCGCGCGGGTCTTCGGCGGCCGGACGGCCAGTGACGTGACCGTCCCCGAGGGGGCCTACTGGATCCCCATGGACCAGCCGCAGAAGCACTGGATCCAGGCGGTCATGGGGGAGGACCCCTACGTCCCGTTCCCCTACTTCTACGACGTCTCCTCCTGGAGCAACCCGCTGCTCGCGGGCGTGGACGTCATCTCCACCGGCGACGCGCTGTCGCCGAAGGCCGCCCTCGTGAAGGACGTCGACGGCGGCGTGGCCTCCGCCGCGCCCAAGGGCGGGTCGTACTCCTACCCGATGGACTCGGCCGCCGCCTCCGAGCTGACCTTCCGGCTGCTCGGCGCGGGCGTGCCGCTCACGCGTGACGACCGGACCGGGGTCGTCGGCCTGCCCGCGACGGCGATGAACCGCGGCGAGCTGGACAAGCTGGCCCGCTCGCTCGGCGTGACGGTCGAGGGCGCAGCCGCCCCGGCCTCCGGCGCCGCGCTGCGCGCCCCCGATGTCGGCCTGTTCGCCGGCACCGGCGTCTCCACCACCTCCGGCTCGTACGGCGAGGCCCGCTACGTGCTCGGCGACCGCTGGGGCCTTCGGCTCACGCCGGTGACCACGGCCGACGTCAACGGCAACACCCCGGCCTTCACCGGGCGGACCGTCCTGCTCGTCCCGGACGGCAGCAGCGCGAACGGCGGGCTGACCGCGCAGGGCCTGGCCAACCTCAGGCAGTGGGTGGCCGCCGGCGGCACGTACGTCGGGCTGCGCAACGAGGGCACCCGGGTCGCCAGGTCCGCGGGCCTGACCTCGACGACCGAGAAGGCCAAGCCGACCGGCTATCAGGTCATCGGCTCGCACTTCCGGGTGGACGTGACCCAGGGCAGCCCGGTGTCGCTCGGCCGCCCGGCGGAGGACTTCCAGTTCAACAACGGCGACCCGATCCTCAACCCCAGCCAGACCGGGGTGAACGTGCTCACCTACCCCTCGGATGACACGTTCTGGTCCAACGGCTATACGGTGGGCGCCGAGGCGCTCAAGGGCACCGCCTCTCTCGTCGACGAGCCGACCGGGGCGGGACACGCCGTGCTGTTCGCGTACAACCCGCTGTTCAGGGCGTACAACGAGAACGGCATCCACCTCCTCGCCAACGCGCTGCTCTACCCGGCGGGCACGCCGCAGGCGAAGCAGCGCATCGCTTCGGCACAGCCGGAGACGGAGTCCCTGCGCAGCGCCGCGGCGACGGCGCAGGAGCCGCCGAACCTCGGCGGGGAGTGGCGGCCGATCGTCATCCAGGTGGCCGACGCCGACCTGGCGCGGACGCGGGCCGTGGTCGAGCGCTACACGGACACGGCGCTGACCGCGTCCGCGGACGGCTCGTCCTACATCACGATCCCGAACCCCGACGGACTGTCCGCCGACGAGCACCCGTTCGTTCGCGACCTGGTCCGCGACCTCGGCGCGGCGGGCATCCCGCTCCGCTCCGTCGTCGCCTGATCCCACACGGGAAACCGGGCCGAGCGGCCGGCTCCCCGGCCGCTCGGCCCCATGAAAGGACTTCCATGTCATCGTCCCGTTCGCGCCGGGCGGCGCGGATCGGCGGCGCCGCCCTCGCGGCCGCGCTGCTCACCGCGACCCAGGCGACCACCGCTCTCGCGGCTCCCGGCAACCCCGGGGAGCCGCGCTACTCCGCCGGCGCCCCCTCGCTCGGCGACCCGTACTTCCCCGACCAGGGCAACGGCGGCTACGACGTGCGGCACTACGACGTCAGGTTCTCCTACGACCCCGCCACCAAGGTCATGGACGCCACGACGGTGATCACCGCGGTCGCCACCCAGGACCTGGACCGGTTCAACCTGGACTTCCGCGGCCCGCGGATCACGTCGCTGAAGGTCGGCAAGCACCCGGCCGGCTTCACCCGCGACGGTCAGGAGCTCGTCGTCACCCCGCGGCCGAAGCTCAAGACCGGCGAGGTCTTCACGGTCACGGTGACGTACGCGGGGACGCCGCCGGTCGTCACCGACCCCGACGGCTCGATCGAGGGCTGGGTGCCGACCGACGACGGCGTGTTCGTGCCGGGCGAGCCGCAGGGCGCGCCCGCGTGGCTGCCGTCGAACGACAGCCCGGCCGACAAGGCGACGTTCACCTTCCGGGCGACGGTCCCCGAGGGCGTCACGGTGGTCGGCAACGGCCGCCTGGTCTCCAAGACGACCGCGAACGGCGAGACGACGTTCGTCTGGGACTCGGCCGAGCCGATGGCGACCTACCTCGCCACTGTGACCCTGGGGAACTTCGTCGTCAACGAGACGACCACGCCCGGCGGCATCCCGGTCTACACGGCGGTGGACCCGCGCCTGGTGACCCAGTCGGCCGCGGCCGTCGCGCGGATCCCCGACATCCTGGGCTACTTCTCCTCGATCTTCGGGCCGTACCCCTTCGACCAGGCGGGCGCCATCATCGACCGCGCGCCGGACGTCGGCTACGCGCTGGAGAGCCAGACCAAGCCGATCTTCTCCAGCGCGCCGAGCGTCGGCACGATGGCGCACGAGCTCGCGCACCAGTGGTACGGCGACAGCGTGAGCGTCGGCAAGTGGTCCGACATCTGGCTGAACGAGGGCTTCGCGACATACGCGACCTGGCTGTGGACCGAGCACACCGGAGGCGCCACCGCGCAGCAGACGTTCAACAGCGCCGGCAACTACGGCCGGGCGGCGACCTCGTCGTTCTGGCAGGTCGTCACGGCCGACCCCGGGCCCGAGGACATGTTCGGCAACGTGCCGTACAACCGCGGCGCGATGACGCTGCACGCGCTGCGCGGCAAGATCGGCGACTCCGCCTTCTTCTCGCTGATCAAGGACTGGGCGGCGCGGCACCGGTACGGCAACACGAGCACCGCCGACTTCATCCGCGCGGCGGAGAAGGTCTCGGGCGTGGACCTCAAGGCGTTCTTCGACGTGTGGCTCTACCAGAAGGGCAAGCCCGCCTCCTGGTGATCCCGCGCCGGCGGCTCCCCGGCAGGGGAGCCGCCGGTGGTCCGGGCGGCGGGGTCATGCCCGCAGATGCAGGGCGAGCTGGATGCGGTCGCGCAGGCCCAGCTTGCGCAGCACGCTGGACACGTGGTTCTTGACCGTGCCCTCGGTGATGAGCAGGTGCGCCGCGATCTCCCTGTTGGCGGCTCCGGCGGCGACCATCCGCGCCACCTCCACCTCGCGAGCCGACAGCAACTCCTGCCCGCGGAAGGCGACCGGGCTCACCGGCAGGTGCCGCAGCTCGGCGACCAGGCGGGCCGCCACCGGGCTGCCCAGCACGGTCTCTCCGCGGCTCACCCGGTGCACGGCCGTGACCAGGTCCTCCGGCGAGCAGTCCTTCAGCAGGTAACCGGTCGCGCCGCCGCGCAGCGCGCCGAAGATGAACTCGTCCTCGTCGAACGTGCTGAGCACGACGACCGCCACCTCCGGGTGCTCGGCGGCCAGGCGGACGATCAGCTCCACGCCGTTCATGCCCGGCATCCGCATGTCCACGAGCGCCACGTCGGGGCGGCACTCGCCGATGACCCGCAGCGCCTCGTGCCCGTCGGCCGCCTCTCCGACGACCTCGACGCCGTCCTCGACCTCCAGCAGCTTGCGCAGCCCCTGGCGCAGCAGCGCCTGGTCGTCCACCAGGACGACCCTGACCCGCGTCATGCCCGCACCCCCGGCGACGGCAGCTCGGCGCGCAGTTCGAATCCGCCGCCCGGCCTGTTGCCACCGGCCAGCGTGCCGCCGAGCGCCCTGGCCCGATCCGCCAGCGACGTCAGCCCGAAGCCGCCGCGCGCCCGGGCGTCCCTGCCCGTTCCGTCGTCGCTGACCACGAGCGCCACCCTGTCGTCGCCGAACGTGAGCGTGCCGTGCACATGCTGCGCCTTCGCGTGCCGTAGCGCGTTCGTGAGCCCCTCCTGCAGCACCCGGTAGAGGACGAGCTCGGTGTCGGCCTCCAGATTCCGCTCCTCGCCCCGCACCTCGAAGCTCACGCTGATGCCGGTGCCGTCGAACGACGCCGCGAGCCGTTCGAGCGCGGCGCTGCCGACGCGGCCGTCCAGCGCGAGCGGCCGCAGCGCGCGCACCCAGCGCCGCGCGTCGGTCAGCGCCTCCACGGTGAGTTCCTTGGCCTGGCGGACCTCCGCCCAGGCGGCCTCGGGACGGCGCTCGCGGAAGCGCTCGGCGTTTTCCAGGCCCATCTTGATGACGGTCAGGTGGTGGCCGACCGAGTCGTGCATGTCGGCCGCCATCCGGGCCCGCTCCTCGGCGACGGCCAGCTCCCTGATCCGTTCCAGCAGCCCCTGGGCCTCCTCACGTCTGCGCCGCGCCTCCAGCGTGGACGCCGCCATGCCCAGGACGAACGCGGAGAACACCGCCATGGCGGCGGCCTGGACGACGCCGTCGGCGATCGTCGACCCGAGGAGCGGGGGGACGAACAGGGACCCGGCCACGACGCAGGACAGGATGGCGGTCGCGAGGCGCATGCCGTACAGGAAGGCGAGGTCGGCCACCGCGATGAGAATCAGGGGCAGGTGGGTCTGCCACGACCCGGTGAACCCCAGCATGATCGCCGCCGCCAGGAACAGCGGGGCCAGCCAGTGACGGCCCCGCGCCCGATTCCAGGGGAGCACCGGCCAGAGCATCGCGAGCAGCAGGAGATTGCCGCCGAAGAGCACGTAGTCCAGCGGGGTGCCGGTGCCGGTCACGACCCCCTGCGCGAAGCCGAAGGCGAGGATGGCCATCATCGCCCAGAACACGATGTTGAACAGGAACGGCCGGTCGGCGTCGCGAAGCCAGTCGAAACGCGCCATGGTCTCGACCCTAGAGCGATTCGGATCGGACGCAATCGCCCGATGGAACCATGACCGCGGTCATGCCCGCGTCCATCCGCCGGTGGCGCTGCCGCGGGTCGGCGCCCGTTCCGGTGCCCGGCGACACGGCCTGGGAGCGGCGGGGGCCGCGCCCGCCCGGCGACGAGCGCACGGGCGGGCGCGGCGGGCGTCAGCCGGCGGTGCAGGCGACGGGCGACGGCACGTCACCGGCGCCGTCGGCGGTGAAGCCGAACGACGCGGACGCACCGGCCGCGAGGGCGCCGTTGTAACTCACGTTCTTCGCGGTGACGGCGGCGCCCGACTGGGAGACCGAGGCGTTCCACGAGGAGCCGATCGTCTGGCCGTTGCGGAACGACCAGCCCACGGTCCAGCCGGAGATCGCGGTGGTGCGGGTGTTGGTGACCGTCACCTCGGCCTGGAAGCCGCCGGGCCAGGAGTTGACCACCTTGTACGCCGCGGAGCACCCCTGGCCCGCGCCGGGCGAGAGCGACGGCGACGGGGACGGGGACGGCGTACGTGAGGGCGAGGCGGACGGGGACGGGGACGGCGACTGCGTGCCGCCGCCGGCCGCCTTCAGCACGGTGACCGAGTACGGCGGAAGCGTGATCGAGGTGGCCGACGACGCGCTGCTCGTGCTGATCGAGGTGGCGCCCTTGCGCCACTGCACGACGGTGGCCGCGCCGCCGGGGGAGAAGCCGGAGTAGGACAGCGAGACCGTCGTGGAGTTGTTCAGATCCTTGTTGATCAGTACGACGTTGACGCCGCCGGAGGTCCGCACCGCGTGCGCGGCGAGCAGGGAGCTGGACGAGGAGGTCTTGACCAGGGTGTCACCCGGCGAACCGGCCCTGCCGACCATGGCCAGGCCGTAGTACGGCGGCAGGGGCGTGTTCACGGGGGGCTCCCCGGAGCTGCCCGAGGACAGGATGCCGAAGTCGTTGTAGTCGGCGGTCCCGTCGTCGTTGGTCTTCGGGCTGCTGCTGGTGCCGTTGTGGAGGCTCCACCAGTCGACGTTCATCACCCCGTTCTCGAACCAGGTGAGGTAGCTGTCCGCGGCGCCCAGGGCCGTCGTCGCGCTGTTGAGCTGATAGTTGAGGTTCGCCTCGGTGACCGCGATGCCGATGCCCGACGCCCCGCTCCCGGCGTACTTCGTGAGCAGCGAGCGGATCGTGCTCACCATCGGGGCGATCTGCGAGACCTTCGTCAGGCTGTCGGCCGCCGACGTGGCGCCCGGGTACCAGTGGACGATGACGAAGTCGGCCTTGTCCTTCACGATCGACATGACCGTGTTGTTCCAGTCCGCGGTGTCACCGGAGCCGACGACGCCGTCCGGCCAGCCGCCGGGGGTGGTGAGCACGACGCCCACCTTGATCGAGGAGTCCACGGCCTTCATCGCCGATATGTACTGCAGGACGTTGTTCGCGTACGCCTTCGGGCTCTTGTCGGAGTGGTTGTCCTGCTCCCAGCCCGAGCCGTAGTGGCCGTTGCCGTAGACCTCGTTGCCGATCTCCCAGTATTTGACGCCGTAGCCCTTGGTGACGTTGGCGTAGCGCACCCAGTCGGCGGCCTCCTGCGCGGTGCCCGTGCCGTAGTTGGCGATGACGACGGGCTGCGCGCCGGCCGAGCGCACCGTGCTCACATAGGTGTCGAAGTCGGTGCCCGGGGCCACGTAGCCACCCTCGGTGGTGTGCGTCTTCCAGTGGTAGATGTCGCCGTACGACCCGCCGGGGTAGCGGACGGCGGTGAAGCCCGCGTCCCGCAGCAGGCCCGAGATGGGAGAGCTGTTCATGTTCCCGTCGTAGACGGCGACGTTGACGCCGTGGCCGGCGGCCGGGATCGTGCCGAGGCTCGTGCCGGTGTTCACCGACACGGTGGCGGAGGTCGCGGCCGAGGCGGGCGCGGTGACGGCCGTCGCCGCCACCAGGGCCGACGCGGCGGCGAGCGCCGCCGACGTCAGCAGGGCCAGGCCGGCGCGCCGCCGGCGGGTGAGCGAGCCGTGCATGGGGGAGCTCCTTCGAGCGGTCGCGCTGTCGCCCTCTCCGAGGGCGAACGTCGAGGGCATCCTTTTGCCTGCCCTGCCGGATGGTCAACGCGAAGGTGGCCCGCAAGCCCCTGACCTGGTGCTGATTTCGTTTGGACGTGCAACTTTCATCGGTGGAAGGAGGCCGCCCGGGCCGTCGGCGGACGGGGCGGCCCAGCGTGCTCATCCACCCCGCTCCGGCCCGCCGGCTGCACGCATTCCTGCGCCGGCGCCTCGGCTGCGCGTAAGTTCCGCGCCTACTTCCGCACGCGGAAGCGGAGCGTCGTGACGGCGCCCGACTGGGTGTTGCCGAAAGGTTCCAGGTCGATCCTGCCCAGGCTCGGGGGCGAGAAGCGGACGCCGTCGCCGAGGAGCACGGGGAGGACATACACCAGGATCTCGTCGACGAGCCCGCGCTGCAGGCACTGGGCGGCCAGGTCGGCACCGAGGATCTCCAGGTTCTTGTCGCCCGCGGCGCTGCGTGCCGTGGCGACGGCTTCCTCGAGTTCACAGGTGAGGAACGTGACGGCAGGGTCCGGCTCGTCCGGAGGCCTGTGGGTGAGGACGAACTGTGCTCCCCCGTCGTAGGCGGTGCCCTCGGCGGACATGCGCTTGGCGACCTCGTAGGTGCCCCGGCCGATGAGCATGGCGCCCGTGGCCGCCATCACCTCCGGGATTGCGTCCGGAGTCAGGTGCTCGGCGACCCAGCCCATCGCGTGGCCACGACCGGCGATGAAGCCGTCCAGTGACATCGCCCTGTTCACGACCACCTTGCCGGTGCCGGTGCTCACATCACTCATGCGTTTTCTCCAGAGATCTTCAAGCCCGAGACCTGGATCATAGTTCGGCCGGTGGTGGTCACCGCACCAGCCGGAGGGCGGCCTCCGGCCGGGGGACGACGGCGCCCCGGACGGCGTCGTCGTCCCGGCGGAGCACGGCGAGGTGGAGTTCGTGCAGCTCGGCCGACGGGTCGAGGCCGAGCTGGTCGCCGAGCACCGTCGTGGCGCGTCCCCAGGCCGAGATCGCCCCGGCCACATCTCCGCCCAGATAGTACGCGCGCATCAGGTGCGCCCAGGAGGTCTCCCGGAAGGGAGCGTCGGCCAGCACCTCCAGGATCTCGGGAATGAGGTCGGTCGTGCGGCCCAAGCCCAGGCGGGCCTCCACCAGCCGCTCCCGCACCGTCAGATGCAGCTCGCCGAAGGCCGTGAACCGGGCCCGCAACAGCTCCGAGGCGGTGCAGTCCTGCCCGATCGGCCCCTGCCACAGATCCAGGGCCCGAGTGAGCGTTTCCTCCGCCGCGCAGGGCTGCCGGGCGCGCAGCCGGGCGAAGCCCTCGGTGGCGAGCCGCCTGAACATGACCGCGTCCACCTCCTCCGCCATGGCCGGCAGCCGGTAGCCGCCCTCGCCGCCGCCTCCCCGCAGGGTGATCAGGCGGTCGCGCAGCCCCAGGGCGGCCAGCTGGCCGCGCAGCCGGGCGACGTGCAGTCTCAGGTTCTTACGGGCAGAGCCGGGAGGGTCCTCCCACAGGTATCTCATCAGTTGCTCCACCGGCACCGACCGTCCCTCTTCGAGCAGGAGCGCGGCGAGCAGTCCCCTCACCGGGGCGGATCCGACGGTCAGGGGTGCGTCGTCGCCGACCTGAACACGTCCCAGCAGGCGGAAGAGCATGTTGTGACCTTTCTCTGGCACTCGGATACGGCGGCCTCGCGCGAAGGCCGGTTCACCGGCGGGCGGGGCGGGGAGTTCGTGCCCGGCCGTCCACGCACCGGCCCTGCGGTGTACCGGACGCCGCGACGGGGGCCGGAAGGAGCGGGGAGGCCGGGCGGCGGCGCCCGCTTCCGGTCGCGGCTTATCGAGGGGCGTCGGTGTCGACGCCGGCGGGGGTTCGCCTTCTCACGCGCCCATGGCGACGCGTCGCTCCCAGAGCGTCCACGTTGACGGGCCTGGCCGGCTGCTTCTCATCCTGCCGGTGCACGGGACGGACGAGGATAGCCAGTTGGCGGGCATTCGCGGTCGTTAGTGGACAGGCGCCCGCGCGTCAGCAGGGACAGGGGACCGCGCGATCCAGGCAGCGAGTGATCTTCTCCAGCGTGCGGGACAGCACCGTTTCGGCCAGGTGATTGTGGCTGACGAGGAAACCGTTCCGGGGACGTACCAGGCCGCTCCACTCGTATCGCGCGGTGGTCGGCGTCACGACGCCCTCCCGTTCGAACGCACGCACGACCCGGTCGACGGGTGCTTCGGGGCGCAGCTCGACGTGGACGTGCGAGCCGGACCGGGTGCCGCCCAGCCGCTCCACGGCCGGGTGACCGGCGAGGGACTCCACCACGAGTTGGCGCCTGGCCTGGTACGCGTTGCGCAGCCGGTCGACGCGGGCGCGGGTCTCGGCCGAGCCGAGCATCTCGGCCACGGCGCGCTGCGCCACCGCCACGGTGCCCGACTGCCGCAGTGACAGGTGCTCGGCCAGCTGCCGCAGCCGGCGCCCGCGCGCGAGGATGTACCCGGTGCACACCACGTCCGGGAGCACCCGGCACAGACAGCCCACGTAGACGACCTCGTCGGTGCGGCCGCGGCTCAGGTCCCACAGCGACTGCGGCCGGATCGTCTCGGTGAAGTCGTGGTCCCGGTCGTCCTCCACGATCAGCGCGCCGCGCGCGACCGCCAGCTCGATCAGCGCGCGCCGCCGCGCCAGGGACAGCTCCACCCCCAGCGGCATCTGGTGGGAGGGGCGCACCACGACCGCCCCCACGGTGGGGGGCACGGCCTCCACCAGGGCTCCGTCCGCGTCCACGGGCACGGGCACGGGAGCGACGTCGCGCTGGCGCAGCAGCCGGATCACCGTGGGCAGGCAGGGGTCCTCGACCGCCGCGAGGGTGCCCGGCTGTATCGCGACCGCCGCCACCAGGTCCAGCGACTGGCGGGCCCCGGTGGTGATCAGCACGTTCTCCGGATCGGCGTCCAGGCCGCGTGTCGCCCGCAGGTGCGCGGCCACCGCACGGCGCAGCACCGCCTCGCCGGGCCCCTCCACCAGGTCCGGGATCCGGTGCGCGGCCCGGCGCCACGCGGCCCGCCACACCGGCACCGGAAAGTCCTCTCCGGACGGCTGGTCGGGGGACAGATCGACGAGGGCCCGGCGGACCGGTTCCGCGGGCGGCCTTTCCCGGTAGGGCTCCCCGGCGGCCTTCTCCGCCCGCTTGACGTAGGTCCCCGACCTCCGCCTGCTCTCGATCAGGTCCTCTGCTTCCAGGACGCGGTAGGCCTCCTGCACCACCGGCCGGGACACCTCCAGCAGCTCGGCGAGGGTCCGGCTGGACGGCAGGCGCGTGTCCGGCGGCAGGCGGCCGTCCTGCACGGCCTGCCGCAGCTGCCTGGCCAGTTGCGCCGCCATCGACTCGGCAGAACCACGTGCCAGCTCGACATAGATCGACAGAGTCGTCGACGTCCGCATCATGCCCCTTCGGCTCTCCACAAACTACGGGTCTCGCACGGGTGACGCCGCGGCCGGCGGGGCGGGAGGTCCGCTGGGTTGCGCCGGCCTCTGGACTGCGCCGGCTTCGCGGAACGGCCACTCCACCGTCGCGGCTCCCGAAACAGGCAATCTCAGCCGACTTTCAGTTCGCTTACAAAAGCGTTGCAAAGAGCGGGAGACCTTGAGCGCGCCGCATCGGGATGTCCGCAGGTGTGCCGAACGCGGCCCGCGCGGGCGCGGCCTGCCGTTTGCGGGGAGGCCGCCGCTCAGGAGGGCTGCATGAGGCAGGTCAGAGCACGTTCGAGCGCCGCGGGCGTCGCGACGGGCGACGGCCAGGAGACCCTGACCAAATGGCCGGGGCCCGGCCGCAACGTGGCGCCGTAGCGGTCCAGCTCCCAGAGCCACACCTCCTGGGCAGGTTCCCCCGTCAGCCTCTCCGCCGTCTCCCTCAACTGCTGCAAGTGGGACTCGTTGACGTGGCGCACCATGCGTTCGGCCAGGGGAAGCAACGGGTCGGGAGCCGAGGCGAGGTAACTCTCGGCGTCGAGGATGCCCGACTCCTGTCCGGTCAGGTAAATCACGTGGCAGACGTCGACCCGCAGCAGCGCGGGACCGCAGCCCTCGACGGCCGCGAACAGGCCCTCGTCGGGGCACGCCTCCGCGATGGCGACGGCGGCGGCGCGCGTCTCCGCCGCGGGCACGGGCTGCGTCCACCCTCGCACCTTCAGCAGGGCACGGGGCCTCTCGACCCCGCCGACCTCCCTGCTCGCCGTGAGGTCGACGGTCACCAGGGTCTCCGTGGGCGCGGCGTACAGGGTCTCGCCCGGCTTCACCAGCAGGACCGGCCGCCCTCTGTCGTCCACGCCGCCGCGGGCGGTGGCCGCGGGTACGTCGGACCCGGCGACGGAGACGTGTGTGGGCGCCGCCAGGGCCGCGAGCGTGCGTACGCGTTCGGGGGCGGGAGCGGCGGTGACCGGGTGGCGCATGGGAGCTCCTTGATTGAGTAGGTTAGGCTTACCTTAGTAAGGGTTACCTAACTTGAGAAGAGGGGTCATGCGATACACGGGACCGAAGGTGCGGCTGTCGCGGCGGGCGGGCGTTCCGCTCACCCGTAAGGCGGTGAAGTACTTCGAGGCCCGGCCCTACCCGCCGGGGGAGCACGGCCGTAAGACCAGCCGGCGCAACACCGGCGACTACGGCATGCGGCTGCTGGAGAAGCAGAAGCTCCGCTGGTACTACGACGTGTCGGAACGTCAGCTCCGCCGCTACTGGGACCTCGCCGTCCGCCGCCCCGGCCGGTCGGGGGAGGAACTGGTGGCGCTGCTGGAGACCCGGCTCGCCTCGCTCGTCCTGCGGGCCGGTCTGGCGCCGTCGATCTACGCCGCCCGGCAGTACGTGAACCACGGGCACATCACCGTTGACGGCCGCAAGGTGGACATCCCGAGCTACCAGGTCAAGCCGGGCCAGTCGGTGGGCGTACGGGACCGGTCGGCCGGGAGGCAGCCGTTCGTGGCCGCCGCCGAGGGCACGTACGCGGACGATCGGACGGCCCCTTACCTCGGCGTCGACCACCGGGGGCTGAACTTCACCCTGCTGCGGCGCCCCGCGCGCGAGGAAATCGTGGTCCCGGTGGACGAGCAGCTCGTGGTCGAGTACTACTCCCGCTGACGCCCCGGCCTCTCCCTCGTTTCCGACATTGGCTGGAACTTCAAATCGTGCGGCGGCAGTTGGAGACGGCGGCCCTGCTGACCGCCCGAGCGAAGGCGTTGAGCCTGCTGGGCAGGCACGACGAGGCGCGCGGTACCGTGCGCGCCCTTGTCGCCCACGCGGCCGGCGGCGTCGAATGTGACACGTTCGGCTTCTGGAAGCCCGACCAGATCCACTTCGCGCAGAGCTGGGTGTTCGCCGGGGCCGGCGACGAGGCGGCGGCGGATCGCGCCAGGGAGCAGGTGCTCGACGCCATCCGCGATTACCGGTACGACGCTGATGTCCGGCTGCACGAGGCGCTTTGCACCGTCTCCAAGGGAGGAGCGGATGTGGGCATGCGCCAGGCCGCCACCGTGATCACCACTCTTCCGGCCGCTTATCGCAGCCACCACATCGTGCAGACCGGACACCTGGTGCTGCGGGCCATACCGGTGGACCAGCGAGGCCGCAGGACTGTCGGCGAGTTGCGCGAACTCCTCGCGGTAGGCACCGGAGTCGTTACGGCCTGATCGGCGGCCAGGGGGTCACGGCGTACGGAACCCGCGAAACGTGACGGGCTTGCGGATCACGAAGCCGAGCCGCTCGTAGAGTCTGATCGCGCCGATGTTGGCATCGGACACGTGGAGGAACGGGCGCTCGTTCCGGGACGTGATTCGTGTGACCAGGGCGCGCACCAGGCGGGCGGCATGACCTCGCCCGCGGGCTTCGGGGGCGGTGCAGACGGCGCTGATCTCGGTCCATCCGGGCGGGTGGAGTCGTTCGCCCGCCATGGCGGCCAAGGCGCCGTTCTCGCGGACACCCAGATAGGCACCGAGTTCACGAGTGCGGGGCCAGAACGGCCCCGGCCGGGTCCGCCCGGTGAGCTCGAGCATCTCGGGCACGTCGTCGGCGCCCAGCTCGACGATCTCCGGATCGGTCTCGGCATCGGCGCGGCCGGGCGGGCTGCCCGCGGGACGGATCATCTGGAAGCCACCGAAGCGGAAGACCGGCTCCCAGTCCGCGGGCGGGGTGGCCGGGCAGCTGAACAGGTCGGCGAGCTCGCCACGGCCGAGCAGCCGTGCGAGGTCCGCCCACTCCGCCGGGTCGGGGTCGGCGGACACCGTGGAGAAGGTCGCGACTTCCGGGAGATAACCGGCCGCCCTGCCGGACCGGCGGGCCAGGTGCGTGTGGTGGCCGCGGAGCGACTCGCCGACAGGGTCGTCGAGTGCGACGGCGTCGCGGTCGATCATCGCCCAGTGCCTTCCACTCAGTGCCTTCCGTGCCGGGCCGCGACCTGCGTCCAGCCGCAGTCTAGCCAGGCGGTTTCCGACCTGGTGTCCGCGCCTCGTCGTCCGGGTACGCGTGAAGGCCAGGACCGTCGCCACCCCGGCCACCCCAGCGGGCCGGTGGCCCTTGAACCTCACGTCGGGGGAGGTCGTAGCGTTTCCGGCGTGAGCGGGGCAGACGACGCCGGACGACGGTGGTCCATCGGAGAACTGGCGCGGGCGGCCGGGACGACCGTCCGCGCGCTGCACCACTACGACGAGATAGGGCTGCTCGTCGCGAGCGAGCGCACGGCCGCCGGACATCGCCGGTACACCACCCGCGACCTGCGCCGGCTCTACCGCGTACGGGCGCTGCGCGGGCTCGGGCTGCCGCTGGAGGAGGTCGCGGCCGTCCTCGCGGGCACGGCGGACGACCCGGAGTCGCTGCGCGACCTGCTGGCTGAGCAGTTGCGCAGGCTCGACGAGCACGCCGAGCGGATCGGCGTGCTGCGGCAGCGGATCGGTGACCTGCTCCGGCAGGCCGACGACCCGTACGGCCCCGATCCGGATCGGTTGATGACGACGTTGGAGGTCGTGTCGGTGTTCGAGACATATTTCACTGAAGAGCAGCGTGGCCGGCTCGCCGAGCGCAGGGACGCGCTGGGCCCCGAAGGCGTCGAGGACGCCAGGCGCGAGTGGGCCGGCCTCGTCGAGGAGGGCCTGCGGCACCTGGCCGGCGGCACCCCCGCGGACGACCCGCGGGCCCGGGACCTCGTACGCCGCTGGGACGCGCTGGCGGGCCGGTTCCACCCGGAGGGACCCGCGGGCGCGGAGACCGCGGCGGCGGCCCGCAGGATGTGGCGGGACAACAGCGCGGAGATCGGAGGGACCCTGCCCTGGCCGGCCGAGCGGATGGCCGGCCTGGTCGCCTACCTGGAGGAGGCCCGCCGGGCGGGCTGAGCCCGCCACCACGGCGGACACGGTGCTTCACCCCGGTCCCGCCCGCGTCCGCGGTGGAGGCGGAGCCGGCCACACCGGGTGCCGGAGGCGGCCCTCGGTGCGGGGTGAACCTTTCACGGGGTCCGCCGCGTCTCCCGAGCACCGGATCCGGCGGGGAACGGGAGCGTTGACCCGCCGGAAGGACCGGCCTACCGTGCGGGTCGCACGCCCCCGTCCCTGTCGTCCGCCGGAGGTCCCGTGTTCCGCACCGCAGCAGCGCGCCTCGTCCCCCTGGCCGCCGCCGCCCTCGTGGCGGCCACCGCGCTGCCCGCCTCGGCCGAGGTCGTCGACCCCGCTCCCATCGCCCCCCACCAGTACTTCTACGGCTTCGTCAATGGTCAGACCGGTCACGCGACCATCAAGATGGCGTGCTTCGGGCCGGTGTACCCAGGACAGACCGGTCATCCGCTCGCCGGGCAGAGTGTGGAGGTGCGGCCCCTTGCGATCTCGTCGTCGGCGGCGAGCGCCGGCTACACCGGCGGCGGTGGCACCACGATCGCGGTGGACCTGGGCGACACGTCGACCGTCGCGAGGGCGCTCGCGCTGCGCTACTACGGGGTCAAGGCGGAGATCCCGGTCACCGCGACGCTGCCGTGCTACGGGTCGGGGAAGGTGACGTTCACGCCGGTGCCCACCAGCTGGACCGCCCGTGCGGCGACCGTCCTGGTCGACTACGTCGGCCAGCCCTGACCTCCGCATCGCGCCGCCGCCCTGCCGTGACCCCCGGTACGTCGCGACGCCGGCAGGCGCCCATCCGCCACCTGTGACAGGCCCGTCGGGCAGGGTGAGAGGCTCGTCCTTTCCGCCGTCCCCTTCGGCACCGGCGGCCGGGCGTCGAACACCCCGGCCGCCGCCGGCTTTGAGGCGGGGCCGCCGCGCTACTTCGCCGGTTTGAAGGTGGCGGCCATGGTCTCGAAGAGCTTCTTCTTCTTTTTCCAGTCCTTGTCCTGCGTCTTGTAGAGCAGGGCGTAGCCGTTGTGCTTGTCGGTGACGAAGCCGCGGTCGATCACGCGCGACCGGTAGCGGCTGTCGCCGAAGGTGAACTCCCAGTCGGCCGCGGTCTTCCAGTAGTCCTTGACCTCTCTGATGGCGACGAGCTTGTAGCCGGGGAAGTTGCGGCTCATCCCGGGCACATCGCGCCGCCACACCTTCAGCGCGTCCGACTCCGGACTGGAGGTGTGGTGGATCTCCAGGTAGGTGTGCGAGTCGCCGCGGAGGCGAACCTCGCCGTTGCCGCTGCCGTCGGCGTGCCACCCCTTCGGCAGCGCGATGGAGAACCCGCTCGGGTGCTTGTACTTGTGCCAGCCCTCGGGGACGTCCCCGGGCTGGAGGGTTTCTGAGCCGGTGGAGGGCTCGGGTGACGGGGACGCGGCCTGGTCCGAGGGGGACGCGGACGGCTCGCCGGAGGAGGGCGCCGAGGCGGAGGGCTTCCCTGAGGTCGTGCCCGTTCCGGCCGGGTCGGACGCGGCGGCGGAATCGTCCCCCGAGTCGTTCCCGCCCGCCTTCAGGCCGAGATAGCCCGCGATGCCCGCGACCAGGAGCAGCGCGGGAATGAGGACCAGCGCGACCTTCAGCAGGCTGTTCGACGATCGCGGCTGGACCGGGGTGGTCGACACCTCGTGCCACATCTGGCCGCCCTGCGGGGGCACCGCCGCGGGCGCCTGCCTCAGTCCGGCGATCGGGCTTCCCGCGCCGGCGACCCCGCCCGCGCCCGGCGCGTCCTTCACCCGGTCGGCCGTGGCGGCACGCCGCTCGTCGTCCGTGCCCCGTGCGAAACCGCCGCCCCCGGAGGACGTGGACCTCTCGGCGCGGTCGCCCGCGAGGTCCGTACGGCCGGCGCCCCCGGCCCCCGCCCTGAAAGCGGCACCGGAGGCGCCACCGGAGCCGCCCGCTTCGCGGAGCGACGGCGACGCCGGACGCGCCCCGTCCGCTGCGGTGCTCGTGCCGGCGCCCGCGCTCGTCGCGCTCGCCGAGGCTGTGCCCGCGCCGGATGAATCGCCCTTCCGGGCGGTGCCGGCGCCCGTGCCGGCCGCGTCCCCGCCCGTCCTCGCGGAGTCCTGCGGAGTCCCGCCCGTGGTGGAGGCCGCCGGGGCCGCCGCCTCACCGGAGGCCGCTCCGCCCTTCGGCGTTCCACCGTCCTTCCCGGTCTTGCCGTCCTTGCCGGCCTTCCCCGTCTTCCCGGCTTTGCCGGCGGCGATCGTCCCGGCTGAGGAGACCTTGACCGTGCCGTCCGCGTCCTTCGCCTCCGAGGATTGTCCGCTCCCGGAGGCGGCCTGGCTCACCGACGGCGTCGTACGGGCGGGCGGGGCCTGCACGCCGGTCTCCGGCATGGGCGCGGACGCGTTCCCGGCCTTTCCCGGGGCCTTGCCGTCGTCCGCCTGCGGGGCCTCGAAGTCGTCCTGGATGACCGGGAGGGGCGAGGTGATCTCGCCGGGGCCCGCGGCGTCGCCCGCGGCTCCGTCCCGGGTCGCGCCGCGCTCGGCGTCCGCGCGCGCGGACGCCGTACGGCCCGGCCCCGCCGCGCCCGCCGCGTCGTCACGCGCCGACGACGATGCGGAGGACACGGGCGGGGAAGAGACGGGCGGGGAGGACACGGGCGGGTACGGCGCCGCGCCCCGGGACGCCTTGCCCGCCCCGGACCCGGAGGCGGGCGTGCGGGGGCTCCGGGCCTCGGGCTTGGTGGACCGCGGAGCGGGCTCGGCGGGGGCGGGGTCGGCGGAAGCGGGGGAGGCGGGCCGGGACGACGACGGGGACAGGTCCCGCGACGCCCGCTTGAGCAGCCGGGTCAGTTCCTCGTAGCCGGGCCGGTCGACGGGCTCCTTGGCGAGCATCCGCAGCAGGACCGGGCCCAGCGCGCCCGCGCGCCGGGGTGGGGCGGGGTCGTCGTTCAGCACGGCGTGCATGGTGGCCATCGCCATGCCGCGGTCGTGCGGGGGCTTGCCCTCCACCGCCGTGTAAAGCGTGGCGCCGAGCGACCACAGGTCCGACTCGCGCTGCGCGGCCTCACCGCGGAGCCGTTCGGGGGCGATGAAGGCGGGGGTGCCGACGAGGCCGGTGCGGGTCATGGTGGAGTCGGCTTCGAGCCGGGCGATGCCGAAGTCGGTGAGGACCACCCGGGCGTCGTCGGTGAGCAGCACGTTCTCGGGCTTGACGTCGCGGTGCAGCACGCCCTGGCGATGAGCGGCGCGCAGCGCGTCCAGGATCTGCAGGCCGATCTCGACCGTGCGCTCGGGGGACAGCGGGCCGTCCTCCCTGATCACCTGGCCCAGCGAGCGGGACGGCACCAGCTGCATGATGATCCAGGGCCGGTCGTCCTCCTCGATCACGTCGTGGACGACCACCACGTTCGGGTGGGTGAGGCGCCCGGCGGCCCGGGCCTCGCGCATGGTCCGCCGGTTGAGGTCGCTGAGCTCGTCGCCCATGGCGCTGTCGTATCGGACCTCCTTGACCGCGACCTCGCGGTCCAGCAACTGGTCGTGGGCGCGCCAGACCACGCCCATGCCACCCCGGCCGATCGGCTCCACCAATTGGTACCGGCCTCCGACGAGCCGGCCTTCCGCACGCGACACTCGAACCCCTTCCTGGACCCATGAATCGTCCCATGGATGGCAAAGGGATCAACCGCCTCCATGGCCGACGATCCCGGAATGCGAGACAGATCGGTTCGAGTCGTGGCCTGTCGCTGCTAAGGTCCTTGTTATGGGTACGTACAGCTCGTTTACAAGGCCGGCTCCGGGAGGGCCGGTCGCGTGACGATGAGCTAGCGACCATCCGGAGCCGGCTTGAGGCAGGGACGCCATCGTCTCTGCCTTTTTCGTTTTCCGGCAGTCGGAGCCCAGTCCGAACCCAGTTCAAGCACAGTCCAAGCACAGTCCGATCCCAGCGAGTCCCGATGTCAGGCGGCCGGTTCCGCTGGGCCTGCGTACGGAGGAGCACACATGTCGAAGGCAGCCCAACTCGACCGCGACGCCGTACGGATCGGCGATCTCGTGATCGGCGACGGGCTACCCGTGGTGGTGATCGGCGGCCGGGACGCCCGCTGGCTGCGGCTGCGCGGCGACGGCGGCCCGTCAACGGGCGACATGCCGGTGAAGGACGCGGTGAAGGACGCGGTTAAGGACACGGCGGCCGGGTCTTCGCCGGACACGGCGGCGGCCGGGACGGCCGGCGAGGCCGGGGCGCGCCGGGCGGGGCCGCTGCTGATGGAGCCCGCCTCGGCCGACGACCTGCCCGCCGTGGCGCGGCACGCCGACGCGGTGGTGGTGGGGGCGGGCTGGGCGGGCGACCCCGGCCTCGTCCGCGCCGCGGCCCGCCTCGGGCTGCCCGTCGTCCTGCAGCGGGGGATCGTGCGGGGCGGGCGCGTGGCGACGCTGGAGGAGTGGCTGGCCGCGGTCGACGACTGCGTGGCCGAGGGCAACGAGGCGGTCGTGCTGTGCGAGAGCGGCGGCCGCGGCGAGCCGGAGGACGCCGCGCCCGACCTCGGGCTGATGCGCGCGGCGCGGGACCGCAGCGGCCGCCCGGTGCTCGCGGGCCTGGGCGGTGACGGCGCGCTGGCGGGCGCCGCGGTGGCGGCGGGGGCGGACGGCCTGCTGGTCGGCCCGGCCGCGTCCGAGGGCACGCTCGCGGCGGCGCACGAGGCGGCCACCGTCATGGCGGCGCTCGTACGGCCGGAGAACCCGGGAACCCTCGACGCCGCGAGGGCCGCGATCGATCGTGTGGACGCGGCCCTCGCCACGCTGCTCGAACGCCGGGTCGCGCTGGCCGGGCGGATCCAGCGGCTCAAGCCCGTCGGCGGGTTCCAGGGACGGGACATGGAGCGCGAGCGCCGCCTCGTCGCGGCCATGGCCCGCCGCGCGCCCCGTCTCGGCGCCGGGCTGCTGGCCCCGATCATGAACGCCGTGATCGAGGCCGGACTGCGCCTGTCGGAGGAGCGGCGGGACGGCGAGGAACGGAGATAAACTCTGTTTCACCTGAGTCCCACTGGTTGGCGATCACGGCGTAGGCTCTGGTCCGCGGTCCGGTGACGATGGGGGTCTCATGGGTGATTCGTTTGTGCATCTGCACGTCCACACCGAGTACTCGATGCTCGACGGAGCGGCGCGGCTGAAGCAGATGTTCAAACTCGTGGGCGAGCTGGAGATGCCCGCGATCGCGATCACCGACCACGGCAACATGCACGGCGCCTACGACTTCTACAAGCAGGCGACCGGCGCCGGGGTGAAGCCCATCCTCGGCATCGAGGCGTACGTCGCGCCCGAGTCGCGCATGCACAAGAAGCCGGTGCTGTGGGGCGAGCCGCACCAGAAGAGCGACGACGTGTCCGCGGGTGGCTACTACACCCACATGACCATCTGGGCGCGGAACAAGACCGGGCTGAAGAACCTGATGAAGCTCAGCTCGCGCGCCTACACCGAGGGCTTCGTCCGCAAGTGGGCCCGGATGGACGCCGACATCCTCGCCGAGCACGCCGACGGCCTGATGGCCACCACCGGCTGCCCGTCGGGAGAGGTGCAGACCCGGCTGCGGCTCGGCCAGTATGACGGGGCGCTGAAGGCCGCGGCGAAGTACCAGGAGATCTTCGGGAAGGACAACTACTTCCTGGAGATCATGGACCACGGCCTCGACATCGAGCGCCGGGTCCGCGACGGCCTGATCCGGATCAGCCGCGAGCTGGACATCCCTCCGGTCGTCACCAACGACTCCCACTACACCTACGAGTCGGACGCGGCCGGTCACGACGCCCTCCTGTGCATCCAGACCGGCAAGCAGCTCAGCGACCCCGACCGGTTCCGGTTCGACGGCAGCGGCTACTACATCAAGACCGCCGACGAGATGCGCGCGGTCGACTCCTCCGACATCTGGCAGGAGGGCTGCCGCAACACGCTGCTGGTGGCCGAGAAGGTCGACCCCGAGGGCTTCTTCCCCTACCACAACCTGATGCCGACCTACCCGATCCCCGAGGGGGTGACGGAGGAGGAGTACTTCCGGCAGCAGGTCTGGGAGGGCATGAAGCGCCGCTTCCCCGGCGGCGTGGACGAGGAACACCGCGTCTGGGTCGAGAACGAGATCGGCGTCATCCTCCAGATGGGCTTCCCGAGCTACTTCCTCGTGGTCGCCGACTTCATCATGTGGGCGAAGAACAACGGCATCCGGGTCGGTCCCGGCCGTGGTTCCGCCGCCGGCTCGCTGGTCGCGTACTCGCTGGGCATCACCGACCTCGACCCGATCCCGCACGGCCTGATCTTCGAGCGGTTCCTCAACCCCGAGCGCGTCTCGATGCCCGACATCGACATCGACTTCGACGAGCGCCGGCGCGCCGACGTGATCCGCTACGTGACCGACAAGTGGGGCGCCGACAAGGTCGCCATGATCGCCACGTTCGGCACCATCAAGGCGAAGGCGGCCGTGAAGGACGCCGGCCGCGTCCTCGGCTACCCGTACGCGCTGGGCGACCGCATCTCCAAGGCGTTCCCCCCGGCCGTGATGGGCAAGGACATCCCGCTGTCGGGCATCTTCGACTCCGACCACCCGCGCTACAACGAGGCGGGCGAGCTGCGCAAGCTGTACGACGAGGACGTCGACGTCAAGGCGACGATCGACCTCGGGCGCGGCCTGGAGGGCCTGATCCGGCAGACCGGCGTGCACGCCGCGGGCGTCATCATGTCGGCCGAGCCGCTGACCGACCACATCCCGATCATGCGCCGCGACTCGGACGGCGCGATCATCACGCAGTTCGACTATCCGACCTGCGAGACGCTCGGCCTGCTGAAGATGGACTTCCTGGGCCTGCGCAACCTCACGATCATCGACGACTGCCTGAAGATGATCGAGGGCAACACCGGGAACAGGATCGAGCTGCTCGATCTGCCGCTGGACGACACCAGGACCTACGAGCTGCTGGCCAAGGGCGACACGCTCGGCATCTTCCAGCTGGACGGCGGCGGCATGCGCACGCTGCTGCGGCTGATGAAGCCCGACAACTTCGAGGACATCTCCGCGGCCCTCGCGCTCTACCGGCCCGGCCCGATGGGCGCCAACTCGCACACCAACTACGCCCTGCGTAAGAACGGCCAGCAGGAGATCATCCCGATCCACCCCGAGCTTGAGGAGCCGCTCAAGGACATCCTCAACACGACCTACGGCCTGATCGTCTATCAGGAGCAGGTCATGGCCATCGCCCAGAAGGTGGCCAACTACACGCTCGGCGGCGCCGACCTGCTCCGCCGCGCGATGGGCAAGAAGAAGAAGTCCGAGCTGGACAAGCAGTTCGAGTTCTTCGAGAAGGGCATGAAGGAGAACGGGTTCTCCGCAGCGGCCATCAAGGCCCTGTGGGACATCCTTCTCCCGTTCTCCGACTACGCGTTCAACAAGGCCCACACCGCCGGCTACGGCCTGGTGTCGTACTGGACCGCCTATCTCAAGGCCAACTACCCGGCCGAGTACATGGCGGCGCTGCTCACCAGCGTCAAGGACGACAAAGACAAGTCGGCCCTCTATCTCAACGAGTGCCGCCGCATGGGCATCAAGGTGCTCCCGCCGGACGTCAACGACTCCGACTTCGACTTCACCCCGCGCGGCACCGACATCCGCTTCGGCCTGTCGGCCATCCGCAACGTCGGCGCGAACGTCGTGGACGGGATCATCGCGGCGCGCAAGGAGAAGAGCAGGTTCACCGACTTCAAGGACTTCCTGCGCAAGGTCCCCGCGATCGTCTGCAACAAGCGCGTCATCGAGTCTCTGATCAAGGCGGGCGCGTTCGACTCGTTCGGGCACGTGCGCAAGGGCCTGCTCATGGTGCACGAGCAGGCCGTCGACGCGATCATCGACATCAAGAAGAACGAGGCGATCGGCCAGGACTCGCTGTTCGGCGCGATCGACGGCGCCGAGGACCAGACCTTCGACGTGCAGATCCCGCCGGGGGAGTGGGACAAGACGACGCTGCTGCAGTTCGAGCGGGAGATGCTCGGCCTGTACGTCTCCGACCACCCGCTGTTCGGCGTCGAGCACATCCTGTCGGCGGGCGCCGACTGCTCGATCGCGGCGCTGCAGGACGACAGCCGCCCCGACGGGCAGGTCGTCACGGTCGGCGGCATCCTGTCGGGCCTGCAGCGCAAGGTGACCAAGAAGGGCGACACCTGGGTCCTCACGATGCTGGAGGACCTGGAAGGCTCCATCGAGGTCATGATCTTCCCGTCGGCCTACCAGCTCTGCGCGACCGTGCTCGCCGAGGACGCGATCGTCTTCGTCAAGGGCAGGATCGACAAGCGGGAGGACGTCGCGAAGATCATCGCGATGGAGGTCACCGCGCCGGACCTCACGGCCGAGTCGGGCGGGCCGCTGGTGGTGAGCATGCCGATCAACCGCTGCACGCCGCCCGTCGTGGGCCGGCTCAAGGAGGTGCTCACCACCCACCCGGGGACCACGGAGGTCCACCTCCAGGTGCACAACGGGCCGCGTACGACGGTCATGCGGCTGGACGACCGGCTCCGCGTGAGCCCCTCACCCGCCCTGATGGGCGACCTCAAGCAACTGCTCGGCCCGGCCTGCCTGGCCGGTTGACCGGTCGCCCGGCCAACGTGACAGGCGCGTGGACAGCGGGGGAGCCCGGCGTCCACGCGCCTGCTCCCGGCCCGGCGCGATGAGCGGTTCACGGCATCACAGGCGCACGGCCCGGTCCCGGGCGCATCGCGGTCTTCCCCAGCGATACGGAACGCAATACGTCGACACAGGGGGAAGACGGCGCCTGTACCGGGTCGATCCGGCCACCACGGACGAGGAGCGGGCCGAATGGGACGTGCCCCCACTCGCCAATGCCCTTCGCCGCGCGGAGGAGATGGACGGCGACCGTCCCGGCCCCGATGAGAACCCCGGCTGATCTCCGCCGCGGTGCGTCTCAGCCGACGTTGCAGCCGGGGATGAGCACCTCGCCGAGGCGCCCGTCGTCGCCGCGCAGCACGGCGTGCGGGAGGTCGTCCACCCAGTCGCGCACCTGCTCGGACTCGTCGGCCGTACACGCCTCCCGGCGGGGCGGCTCCGTGCGGTCCGTCCGCGACAGGGCGCGCACCTCCCGGCACTCCCGCTCGGCGCCGAGACCCTGGAAGATCGACAGCGCCTCGGCCAGGCTGCGGCGGGCCTCCTCCGGCCCGGCCGCCAGGCCGAGCGCCGTCAGCGCCAGGGCTCGGTGGTAGGGATCGCCCAGCTCGTCGAACAGCGCGACCGCGAGCCGGCCCCACGCCAGAGCGGACGGTCCGTGGCAGGCCGCGCACCTGTTCCGGTAGGCCGTGCACAGGTTCATGAAGATCATGGCCTGCGCGTGGCGGTCGTCGAGGTCCCGCGCGGCGGCGAGGGCGGCGCACAACTGCCAGAGGATGTACGTGGGCGTGCGGTCCGGGCGGCCCGCCAGGTAGGTGAGCGCGAGGTTGACCCGCGCGTGCATGAGAGCGGTGCGGCTGCCCAGGCCGAGTGCGCCGAGCCGCTGGAGCAGCGTGACGGCCTCGGTCAGCACCGTGGCGGCCTCCCCGTAGCGCCGCCTCGCGCGCAGCACGTCGCCCAGCGCGACGGCGGCCTGCGCCCTGCCGCGCAGATCGCCCGCGAGAGCGCAGATGCGCCGGTCGCGGCGGTGACACGCCTCCGCCTTGGCCAGGGCCCCCATCCGCAGGTACGTGAGCCCGAGGTTGTGCAGCACCGGGCTGCGGGCGCGGTCGTCGCGCGCCAGCCCGAGGGCCCTGCGCAGCTGGGCGGAGGACTCGTCGTAGCGGCGGGCGAGGCGGTAGGCGTTGCCCAGGGTCATGGCCGCGGCGAGTTCGGCGTGATGTCCCAGTCGCTCCGACGCGTCCACGGCGGCCAGGGCCGTGGTGATCCACTCGCCGGCGCGCTGCCGGAACTCGAAGTAGGGCGCGAGGTCCACCGCGAGCGCGTGCGACCGTGCCCAGTCGCCGCGTCCGGCCGCGGCGGTGACGGCCGCCACGAGCGTGCGTCCCTCGGCGTCCAGCCACGCCACGGCCTCTTCCCTCGAGGCGAACGCCTCCCGCCGGTTCTGCGTCTCGTGCCGGGCCTGTGTCTCTTGCCGGGCCTGTGTCTCTTGCCGGGCCTGTGTCTCTTGCCGGGCCTGGGCCTCCGGCAGGGACAGCCACGCTCCGGCCGCACGGGCCCGGGCGCAGCAGTGGCCGGCGAACCGCTCGCAGGCCTCCTCGTGCCGGTCGGGCCCCGCCTGGTCGCGGGCCCGCTCCTCGGCGTACAGGCGGACGAGGTCGTGCATGCGCCACCGGCCGTACGCGCCGCCGCGCTCCACGAGATGCGCACGGTGCAGGGCCTCCAGCAGACGGCGGGCACGGCGGGGCTCGCGGTCCGCCACCACGGCGGCGCTCTCGGTGGACAGGTCGGGGCCGGAGGCGGCGGTCATCAGCCGGAACATCCGGGCCTCCTCCGCCTCCAGGCGGTGGTAGGACAACTCGAAGGCCGCGCGCACCCCGCGCTCCTCGTACGACAGCTCGTCGAGCCGGGTCGCGGTCTCCGCCAGATCCTCGGCCATCGCCTGCAGGGGACGGGAGGGATCGGCGGCCAGGAGCGCGGCCACGATCCGCACGGCCAGCGGCAACCCTCCGCACAGCTCCGCGATGTCCGCCGCCGCGGCGGGCTCCCGGGCGACCCGGGTGTCGGCGTCGCCCAGGGCCAGGCGAAGCGCGCGGGCCAGGAGTTCGACGGCCGCGCCGGGCGCGAGCATGCCGAGATCGAGGAGGCGCGCCCCCACGTCCAGCGTGTGCCGGGAGGTGATCAGCACCTTCCCCGTGCCGGGCAGCAGCGGCCTGACCTGCTCGGCCGATGAGGCGTTGTCGAGGATCAGCAGGATCGGCCGGCCCTGCTCGGCGTACGCGTCCAGCACCGTCGCGAACAGCCGGGTCCGGTCCTGGACGCCCGGAGGGACGTGTTCTGGGTCCAGCCCCAGCGCCCGCAGCAGCTCGCCGAGCACCTCGACCGGCCGCGCACCGCACCCTCGACCGTGTCCCGCCCTGTCGCGGCGGCCGGACCCCTCGTCCGGGCGGGTGCCGGGGTGGCCCGGTGCTCCGCGGCGGTGCCCGGCCCCGGAGGGGTGGTCGTCCTGCTGTTCGGGATGGCACGGGATGTCGCTGTAGCCCCGGAGGTCGGTGAACAGCACCCCGCCGGGGAACCAGCCGCGCTCCCGGGCGAGATGCGCGGCCTGCAGGGCGAGCTCGGTCTTGCCCGATCCGCCGAGGCCCGTGACAAGGGCGGCACGCGGCCGGTCCGGCCCGGCGCTCGTACCGGCACCGGTGTCCCGAGCGGGGCCGAGCAGGCCGAGCAGCATGGACAGCTCGTCGTCCCTGCCGGTGAACGCCTCCGACCGCGGGGGCGCCCCGGACAGCGCCGGGGTCACCCGCGGGGGAAGCCGCACGGTGATCGTGTGTCCCTGGATCACCGCGTTGAAAAAGAGCCCGCCGCTGATCGTGTTGCGCGTCGCGGCCACGCGCTCAGTCCTTCCCCGCGCGATCGTCCGGCACGACCGGTCCGTTGACGGTGTGCGCCTGGATGACCGGGCCGTGGACCGTGCCGCCGCTGATCTCGTTGTGAACCGCGGTGTGCACGTCGTGGTTCGCCGCGTGGTTCACCCTGCCGGTGCCGCTCGCCGGTGGGGTCGTCTCCTGCCGGCGCGTCGGCAGCAGCCCCCATACCGCGACGGCCAGGCCCGCGAGGCCGACGAAGAGCCCGATGACGCTCGCGAGTTTGTCGGCCTTGTCCAGCCCCACCGAGGAGAGGTAGACGGCGAGCGCCGCGCCGGCGCCGAGCGCGGCGATCCCGCCGGCCCAAGTGAGAATACGTGTGCGAGCACGTCCGCGCATGCCCCCATCATGGCCCCCCCGTCTCCCTCCGCGGCGGGCGCGACGGCGGGCGCGGCGTCCGGCCGCTCAGGCGTGGCGCCGTACGCGGTGGACGGGATGGTGGTGCCGGGCCGGCCCTTCGGCCCGGCGGGCTCCCCGGCTTCGCGGCGCCGGGTGCTTCGCCGCGTGCGCCGCGTCGTGGGTGGTGGTCCGCGGGCGCCGGCCCTCGTGGCTCACGGCATGGCCGCGGCCGCGGGGGGTGCGGGCCGGGCCCGCCGCGCGGTGTTCCGGCGTCCCGCGCTTCGCCGTGCCGGGTCGGGCCGCGTCACGGTGGGCCTTGGCGTGCCGAACGGCGGGCGGCGCCGCTGGGGGAGCGGCGTGGGGGCGGGCGAGACTCGCCCAGCCCGCCTCGCTCGACTGCGTGCGGCCGGGGCCTCTGCGAAGTGGCGCACGGGGTGAGACGCCGCGGGCCACCGAGTGGGTGCCGGCGGCGGCCGACGGGTTGCGGGCGGGGTGGACCGTGGCCGAGCGGCTCGAAGGGGCCGCGGGGGCGGCGGCCCGCACGGCGGTGGGGGTGGTCCTGGCGGTGGCCCGGGCGGCGGCGGGGGTGGTGCCGGCGCTGCCGGAAGCCGCCGCGCCGTCCGTCGCGTCCTCCTCGGAGGTCGAGGCGCCGTGGTCGTCGTCGTGCTTGTCACGCTCGGCCTGCCGCTTCTTCTTCTCCTTCTTGCGCTGCTTCTCCAGCGCCTCCTTCAGACCGGGCGTGAACCCGCCGCCGAACCGGGCCATGTCGGGCGGGACGAAGCCGGTCACAGGGGTGTCCCTCAGCGCCGCGCGCATCGAGTCCACCCAGATCGGGCCGGGCAGCGAGGCGCCCTGCACGGAACCGTAGTACCGGCCGCCGATGGTGACGCCGGTGAGCGGATAGCGATAGGAACCGCGGATGTCGCCCACGCTGACGGCGGCGGCGAGGCCGGGTGTGTACCCGGCGAACCAGGCCGAGGTGTAGCCGTTGTTCGTGCCCGTCTTGCCGGCGGCCGGCCGGCCGATGGACTGGCCGCGCATCGTGCCCTTGGTGAACACTCCCGTGAGCACGTGGCTCACCGCGTCGGCGACCGCGGGTTCGAGCGCGGTCTCGCAGGCCGGCGGTATCTCGGTGCGGGTGCCGTCGCGCTCCACGACGGCGGCGATGGCCATCGGCCGGCAGTAGCGGCCGCGGGCGGCGAACGCCGCGTACGCCGCCGCCACGGTCGTGGGGTCCATCTCGTTGGCGCCCAGCGTGAAGGTCGGCACCTCGTGGAGCGGCGTGCCGTCGGCCCGCCTGATGCCGAGCGACGTGGCCGTCCGCACGACGTCGCACAGGCCGACCTCGCGCTCCAGCCGCATGTAGAAGATGTTCACCGACTGCCAGGTGCCCATCTCCAGGCTGTACGGCCCGCCGCCGCCCTCGCCGCCGGCGTTGTGGATGACGGTGTGCGGGTCGTTGACGGCCCTGCCCGAACAGTCGCGGTAGCCGTAGGAGGGGACGTACGAGCCGGGGATCGTGAAGCCGTCGCCGAACCGCATGCCCTGCTTGAGCGCGGTGGCCAGCGTGAAGACCTTGAACGTGGAGCCCGCCTGCAGGCCGAGCCCGCCGCCGTGCGCGGTGTCGGCCGCCAGGTTGTAGGTGGTGCTCGGCCCGAGGTCGCGGTCGTGCGGGTTGCGGCCGTACCGTTTGCTCACCGCCATCGCGCGGATGTGCCCGGTGCCCGGCTCGATCATCGTCTCGGACGCCGTCTGGTTGTCGCGGGGCCTGACCCGCGCGGCGATGGCCCGCTCCGCGGCCCGCTGGGCGGCCGGGTCGATGGTCGTCCAGATGGTGAGCCCGCCCCGCTGGAGGCGCCGCTCCCGGTCGGCCCTGGTGTAGCCGAACGCGGGGTTGGTGAGCACCTCGCGCTCCACGTACACACAGAAGAAGGGATAGGCGCTGCCCGCGCAGCCGCCGGGCTCGGGGCGCAGGTGCAGCGTCAGCGGCTCGGCCGCCGCCGTGCGCGCCGCGTCCGTGCCGATCATCCCGAGCTCGGCCATCCGGCTCAGGACCAGGTCGCGCCGCGTGCGCAGGCGGTCACGGTGCTCGTCGCCCAGGGAGGGATCGGTGTCGTACGGCGTGCGCACGGCGCCGGCGAGCGTCGCGGCCTGCGTGAGCGTGAGGTCGGCGGCGTCGACGCCGAAGAACCGCCTGGCCGCCGCCTGGACGCCGAACGCCCCCGCGCCGAAATAGGCGATGTTGAGGTAGCGCTCGAGGATCTGGTCCTTGGTGTATTTGCGTTCGAGCGCCAGCGCGTACCGCAGCTCGTCCAGCTTGCGGCGGAACGAACGGACGAGGGCCTGCGCCCGCTCCTGCTCCGACTCGGCCTGGTTCAGCATGATGTTCTTGACGAGCTGCTGGCTGATGGACGACCCGCCCTGCCGGATCCCGCCGGCTTGCGTGTTGGTGACGAAGGCCCGCAGCGTGCCCTTGAGATCCAGGCCGCCGTGCTCGTAGAACCGGGAGTCCTCGATGGCCACGATGGCCTGGCGCATGACCGGGGCGACCGCGCTGAGCGGCACCGACTGCCGGTTCTGGTAGTAGAACTGGGCGATCTGCCGCCCGTCGCGGTCGAGCAGCCGCGTCACCTCGGGCAGCGGCTCCTCGCGCGGCGGCGCGGGCAGGTCGGTGAAGGTGGAGGCGGCGCTCTTGGCCGCCAGGCCGGCCCCGCCCACATAGGGCATGACCAGCCCGGCGACCAGCGTGCCCCCGGCCGCGCCGCACAGGACCAACGCGAGGGCGGCGCGCCCGAGAAGACGAGAGGTCACGGGATATCAGTGCGACCTCTGGCGTTTGTCCAAACCCGCGGGCCGCGAAGCTTTACGTCAACCTGTTGATCTTCAACCCGAGGGAGGTGAACTGTTCGAACGGCCTGTGGTAACCGCGTTCGATGTGGTTGACGCCCCGCAGGGTCGAGGTGCCCTCGGCCACGGCGGCGGCCAGCACCGCGGAGAACCCGGCGCGGATGTCGGGGAGCGTGACGTCGGCCCCGCGCAGGCTGGAGATTCCGCGTACGACCGCCGAGTGCTTGGCGTTGGTGTCGTGGTAGCGGCACGCCGGTCCGCCGAGGCACTGGGCGAACACCTCGATCTCGCACCCCATCTTCTGCAGCGCGGGGACGTACACCAGCCGGTTCTCGAACACCGTCTCGTGCAGCACCGACATGCCCTCGGCGCGGGTGAACAGCACCATCAGCGGCGTCTGCCAGTCCGTCATGAACCCGGGGTGGGTGTCGGTCTGCACCGCCGCCGCGCGCAGGCCGTCCGGGGCCGAGGCGCACAGCCAGTCGTCGGTTATCTCGAACCGCGCGCCCATCCGGGCCAGCGTGGTGATCGCGGTGACGAGCCGATCCTGGGGGCAGCCGTGCACGCGCACCTCGCCGCCCGTCACCAGGCCCGCCACGAGGTAGGAGAACGCCTCGATGCGGTCGCCGGCCAGCCAGGTGGAGGCGCCGTGCAGCTTTTCGACCCCCTCGATGACGATGCGGCGGTCGGGGCTCAGCTCGATCATCGCGCCCATGCGCTGCAGGAACAGCGCCAGCTCCACCACCTCGGGCTCCATCGCCGCGCCCTTGATGACGGTCTTGCCCTCGGCGAGCACCGCCGTCATGAGGATCGTCTCGGTGGCGCCCACGCTGGGGTAGGGGAGCGTGATGCGGCTGCCGCGCAACCGGGCCGCCTTGGCGGTGATGCCCTTGTCGCCGACCTCGATCTCCGCGCCCATCGACCGCAGCGCCTCGACGTGGAAGTTGACCGGCCGCCTGCCGATGGGGTCGCCGCCGACGAGGGGGACGAACGCCTCGCCCGCCAGGTGCAGCAGCGGGCCGAGCATCAGGATCGGGATGCGGTTGAGCCCGGTGTACTCCTCCGGCACGCGCGGACGGATGTCGGCGCCCCGCTCGATGGTGATCTCACCCGGCGTGATCTCCACGTGGATGCCGAGGGCTTCGAGCATGGCGGCGGTCAGCCCCACCTCGCCGACCTCCGGGGCGTTGTGCAGAGTGCTCGGACCGGTTCCGAGCATCGCCGCCACCATGTGCTTCGAGACCGCGTTCTTCGATCCCCGTACCTCCACGTCCCCCCGCAACGGGCCGGACGGGTCGATCTGCCATACCTCTTCGCTCACTCGGCCTCCTTGGCCCCACATGTGCCGTGCGCCCCCCGCGCCCTGTTTCGATTCGGCACTCTCGATTGGGCACGTGCAGCAAGACTAACGGGACCGGACGCGATCACCAGGTGGGTACTATCGGGACGGTGCGGCATTTGAGGGGCAATCTGGCGACGATCGTCGTAACCGTCCTCGTGCTCGCCGTCCTCGGCGTGGTCGCCGGATACATGTGGTGGGCGCTGGCCCCCGCCACGCGATACGTGCTGATCGACGGGGTGCCGCATCCGGCCGATCCGGAGTCGCAGTCGCTCATCGAGGCCGACGGCTGGTTCGCCGTGGTCACCGGCGGGTTCGGCCTGGTCAGCGGCATCGTGGGATACGTGCTGTCGCGCACCCGGCCGGTCGAGGTCCTCGTGGGGCTCGCCGCCGGCGGGCTGCTCGCCGGGTACGTCGCGATGCTGGTCGGCGGCAGGGCCGAGGGCGAGGTGCAGGCGGCGGGACCGGGCGGGTACACCATGACGTCCTCGCTGGGTCTGACGGCGTACGGGGTGCTGTTCGCCTGGCCGCTCGTGGCCACCGCCGTCTTCTGGGTCGTCGAGTTCGCCGTGACCTACAACCAGCGGCGCCGTTAAAAGCCGTCGAGGCTCGGCTCTGTCCGCCAGAGGCCGGTCGCCTGCTCGAAGGCGTGCCCGAGGCGCAGGACGTCCATGTCGGCCCACGGCCTGCCCACGATCTGCAGGCCGACCGGGAGACCCTCGGGCGTGAAAGCGCACGGCACCGACATGGCGGGCGCGTGCAGCACGCTGATCCAGTAGCACGAGCGCATCCACGCCAGATAGTCGGGCATCTCCACCCCGGCCACCTCCGTGACGTACGGCTGCCCGACCGGGAACGGCGGCACCTGGCTGACGGGCGCCACCAGGAAGTCGTACCGACCGAAGAACTCCCACATGCGGTGGAACAGCCCGGTGCGCAGCCGCTCGGCCCGGGCGAGGTCCTCACCGGTGACCTTCCGTCCCTGCGCCACGTTCCAGGCCACGTTGGGGCCCACCTCGGGCAGGTCGCCGAAGCTGAGCGCGTAGTACCACGCCCGGTAGACGCGGAACGCCTCCTCGGCGTCGGACAGGTCCAGGTCCACCCGCTCGACCTTCGCGCCCAGACCGGCCAGCGTCTCGGCCGCCCGTGCCGTCGCCGCGGCCGTGCGCGGGTCGACCGGGAGACCGCCGAGGTCGGGGCTGAAGGCGACACGGACTTCGGACAGCTCCATGTCGAGGGACCCCGCGAACGCCGCGCCGTCCTCGCGGATCGAGAACGGCGAGGCCGGGTCGAACCCGGCGACGGCCGACATGAACAGCGCCAGGTCGGCGGCCGTGCGGGCCATCGGCCCCGGCACGCTGAGCGTGAACCAGGCCGCCGCCGACGACTTCGCCGGCACCCGCCCCGGGGTGGGCCGCAGGCCCGCCACGTTGCAGAACGACGCGGGGTTGCGCAGCGACCCGCCCATGTCGGAGCCGTCGGCGAGCGGCACCATCCGGCACGCCAGCGCCGCCGCCGCGCCGCCGCTGCTGCCGCCCGCGCTCTTCGACAGGTCGTAGGGGTTGCGCGTCGCCCCGAACACCTCGTTGACCGTGTGCGAGCCGGTGCCGAACTCGGGGGTGTTCGTCTTGCCCAGCGCGATCCCGCCCGCCTCGCGGATGCGCCGCACGAGCGGGTCGTCCGCGGCGGGGACGTGGTCGGCGAACGCCCGTGAGCCGTACGTGGTCCGCACGCCCGCCGTGTCGGCGAGGTCCTTGTGCGCGACGGGGATGCCGTGCAGCGGGCCGCGCACGAGGCCGCGCCGCAGGTCCTCGTCGGCGCGCGCGGCCCGGTCGAGCGCCCGCTCGGCGGTCAGCGTCACGATGGCGTTGACGTGCGGGTTCGTCTCCTCGACGCGCCGCAGGCACGCCTCGGTCAGCTCGACCGCGCTCACCTCGCGCGCCCGCAGCAACGCGGCCATCTCCGTCGCGGTCAGACCGGCGAGGCCGGCGGGCGCGCCCGCCACCTCGGTGCGGCCGCCGTCCTGCCCGGTCCGCTCGTGCTCGTTCACTTTCCCCCCGGTTCCTTACGGCTTCCGCCAGTCTCGGGTGGCCGGAGCCGTACGGGCGATGGCAACACTCGACAGGTTCAGAGCTTCGCGATGGGGGCGGTCACCGCCTGGGCGAGCCGGATGAGGTTGCCCGGAGAGGTCTCGATCTGCAGGCCGCGCCGCCCGGCGGAGAAGTAGATGCTCTCGAAGCCGAGCGCGGAGGCGTCCACCACGGTCGGCAGCCGCTTGCGCTGGCCGAGCGGGCTGATGCCGCCGACCACATAGCCGGTGACGCGCTCCACCTTGGCCGCGTCGGCCATCGCCGCCCGCTTGCCCTTCAGCGCGGCCGCGAACGCCTTGAGATCGAGCTTGCCCGCCACCGGCACGACCGCGACGGCCAGGCCCGCCTCCGTCTCCGCCACCAGCGTCTTGAAGATCCGCTCGTACGGCACGCCGAGCGCGTCGGCCGCCTCCTCGCCGTACGCCTGGGCGTTCGGGTCGTGGTCATAGGGGTGGAGGGTGAACTCCGCCTTCGCCTGCGTGAGGGCGACCGTCGCCGGAGTGCCCTGGCCGCCCTTGCTCTTGGTCTTGCTCACGCCGGCAAGCCTAGTTGGGTGTCCGTGGCCCTCGGCGGGGTCGGTCGCCGGGCCGAAAGGAATCCCCGGTCCTCGTGGGGCCGGCTCCGCTGGGCGCGACGCTCGTGGTACTCGCTCCTTCCGCTCCCTTCACTGCGGTGAACATGGATGGACGGCGCGGCAGGTGGCCTCATGCGCTGGTGCCCGTTCTCGGGGTGACCTGATGCTCCAACTATCCGCTTCTGATGGTTGCTGTGAGTGGCGGGGCGGTGACAGAATTCATACAGGTTTTCGAATTCGTTGAAGGGGGTGCGATGGATCCGTTTGGTTCTGATCCTGAGCACTCTCGTCGATCGAACAGGGCCGACGGCGACTGGTGGAATCAGCTGATCGCCAATTCCCCGTTGTGGTCATCGGATGGTTCCCTCGCCCGTGACGGATTCCCTGTTGGTCATCTTCTCGGCGGAAACCCCGAATCACGGGGTTCCGGGAGCCCGCGCGCCGGTTCAGCCGAGGGCGCTTCGGTCACTGGCGGTGCCGTCACTGGCGGTTCGGCCGGGGACGGTTCGGCCAATGCGGAGGACGACACGGCCACTGCCGGCGATGCCGCTGGGGCTAATTCCGCCGGGGTCGATACCGGTAGCGGTGCTGGTGCTGGTGCTGGTTTGGGTGATGCCGGGGATGCCGATGGTGGTGCAGGCCGGGGCCGGGGCGCAGGCCGGGACGGGGGCCGTAGGTCGTCGTGGGTGCTGGTGGGGTCGTTGCGGGAGTCGGCGCAGGCGCTGGCGCTGACGCCACTTCCCGACGATGCGGGCGTTTGCCTGGCTGAGGCTGAGGAGTTGATGGTGGTCCGGGATCGGATCACCTCCGCGTTGGCCGGCCGTGTCGGTCGGGTGCATCGGTCGGGGCTGGCCAAGCAGTATGGGCATGCCTCCACCCGCAGCTGGTTGCGTACTGCCGGAGGAATGACCGTCGCGGGTGCCGGCCGGCTGCTCACCCTGGGTATCGAACTGGCCCGGTTGCCGAGGGTGCAGGAAGCGTTCGCTGAGGGGCGGTTGACGGCGGGAGTGGTGGAGGCCATCTGCACGGCCACCGCGGGCTTGAATGAGGAGCAGGCGGGGCTGGCCGAGCCGATCCTGCTGGAACTGGCCGTCAAGGCGGGCCCGGCGGAGGTGGCCAGGGCGGGCCGGTATCTGCGGGCGGTGCTGGACCCCGACGGGGAAGAGCGTGATGAGCGGGCCGATTACGGGCGGCGCTTCCTGCGGGTCCGCCCGGGCAAGGGCGGCGGGCTGGAAGGAGAATTCCATCTCCCGCGTGAGGCGGCCGCCCGGTTGCGGGCGCTTCTGGACGCCTACGCCCGACCACGGGCGGAGGGGGATGACCGGCCGCTGAGTGTGCGTCAGGCGGATGCGTTGATCGCGCTGCTGGAACAGAAGATCGTCGCCGAGCTTCTGGTCCTGGTCAACGCCGAATCCCTTCCCACCGACCCCGCCCCGGACGCCGACCCGGTCGCAGACCAGGGCGAGCAGGGCGAGCAGGGTGAGCAGGGTGACGACGCCAACCACCCCGCGGACGTTCAAGACGGCCGGGATGGCCGCGACGGGCAGGGCACGTACGCCACCGAGCCGACCGCCCCCGAGCTCATCGACTCGGGCGAGTCCGTGGAACCCGCCGAGGCGGTCGAGCTCACACTCGGTGCGCCCGGCGAGGCCGGATGGACTGACACGGTGGCCCCCGGCACCGGTGCCGCCGGGCTCGGTGACGCGGACGGATGCGCACAGGCGAAGAGCAACGAGCCGGAGGTCGGGCAGCAGGGAGGAACGCAGCCGGAAGGAGCGCAGTCGGAGAAGGTGCAGCCGGAGGGGGCGCGGTTGAGCGAGCGGCAGCAGCACAAGCCGCGACAGCGTGAATCGCAGCAGGAGAAGCCGCAACAGGGCGAGTCACAGCAGGGCGAGTCACAGCAGGGCGAGTCACGACAGGGCGAGTCACAGCAGAGCGGGCCAGGGTCGGGTAGGTCGCGCTGGGTTGAGTGGCAACCGCCGGATCCTCCTCCCGGAGACATCTCTGCCCGCCACGCCCACGCCGGGCCTCGGCCTGCGGGGGGAACCCGGCATGGGCTGGACATGTGCGAGGCCTACGGCGACGTGCGCGGCGGGCAGCGCACGCCTGGCCTGGGTACGTGCGAGAT
Source organism: Microbispora sp. NPDC088329 (assembly GCF_040685655.1). Classification (NCBI taxonomy): domain Bacteria; kingdom Bacillati; phylum Actinomycetota; class Actinomycetes; order Streptosporangiales; family Streptosporangiaceae; genus Microbispora; species Microbispora sp. NPDC088329. The sequence continues at coordinate 300,813 of NZ_JBFBIP010000002.1, read as the reverse complement.
CCACGGCTGTGAGATCCACGGCTGTGTGAATCACGGTGACGGGCGCTGGGGGCACGGCGAGAGCGCGTGCGGGTGCGGCGGGGCGCGACGCTCGTCGAGCGAGTCGCCGGTGACACCACCGGGACCACCGGAAGGAGCGCCGCAGACGCCATCCGCAGGGCCGGGAAAAGCCCCGGAGCAAGGGCCGGGGCTGGGTCCAGGCCCGGAGACGGGCCCGGAGACGGGCCCGAAGACATGGCCGGGAACCTTGCCGGGAGCGTTGCTGGGCAGGGCCCCGGGGTTGCTGCTGGCCACCGGGCAGGTGCTGCCGGTCTCCGGCGTGCACCGCCTGGCCCGCACCTCCGCCCTGGTACGCCTGGTCATGGACGCCGACGGACAGGTGCTCGACATGGGCCGAAAAGTCAGACTGGCCACCCCGGCCCAACGCCGGGCGGTCTTCGCCCGCTACGCCACCTGCTGGATCGACGGCTGCCCGCTACCGGCCACCATGTGGCAGATCGACCACGCCGACAACTGGAGCACCGGCGGGCTCACGGACCTGAAGCTCCTCGGCCCGGCCTGCCAGTTCCACAACCGCGACCGCTACCAGCACCCCGAGCGCTACACCCGCCACACAACCGGCAAAGACCGCTGGGCCTTCACCTACCACCGGCTGACAGGAGCCACACGACTAGGGCGATGACGACAGGGCCGACGCGAGGGTCGTCTGTGCGCTGTCCACCGGACTCCATCGAACCGGGCTCCATCGCCACTGAGGGAACGGAGCGGAAGGAAACCAGGACCGCGAGCGTTGCGCCCAGCGGAGCCGGCTTCGCGAAGACCGGAGCTTCCTTACGGCGCAGCGACCGACACGGCGCAGCGACCGACCCCGCCGAGACCCATGAACACTCCACCAGGTCGTGCGGCGCGCCCCCTGCCCGCCTCCTGCCCGCCCCCTGCGGGCGGCTCGTCACCGCGTGGCGGATCACCCGCCGGAGCTCCGCCGGGCGCTTGCGTCGAGCACCTCGCGCAGCGCGCGGGCGAAGGCCTCGGGCCGTCCGGCGCCGTCGCCGAGGAAGCCGCGGTGGTGACCCGGGAACACGGTCACCTCCTGGCCGAGCAACTCGGCGGTGGCGGCCGCGGTGCGCCCGGTGAAAAGGTCGCGGGACTCCTCGCCCATCGCGATCACGACACGCGTCGGCGCCGCGGCCAGCGCCCCGGCGTCGGGGCGATAGCTGCCGACACCCGTGGATCGGTCGGACAGCAGGGGATCGTCACGGGAACCGTCGTCCTCGGCGGGCAGCCCGAACTGGGAGGGGTCCGCCGGGGGCCGCGCGAAGTAGGCGTCCGTGAACTCACCTCGCCACCTCGTCATCGTGAGGAAGGCCGCCATGCCCGCGCCGAACCCCTTGGCCTCGTACGCCCGCATGCATCCGAGGAAGGCGCGCTCGGCGGCCTCGGCGTCGGGAAGCAGGCGGATGAGCGGCGGCTCGTGCGCCACCAGGGTGGTCACGTCGTGCGGATGGGCCGCCACGAGCGCGAGCGCGGTCATCGCGCCGCCGCCGTTCGCGAACATCTCGACGGGTCCTGCGCCGAGTGCCTCGATGACGGCGTGCACGTCGCCCGCCTGGACCGTGGGAGAGCTGGCGGCCCGGCCGTCCTCGCACGTGCTGCGGCCCCGGCCGCGTGGGTCGTATCTGACCACTGTCCGGTCCGGGAAGTACGAGGCCAGCGTGCGGAAGCCGGTCGCGTCCATGTGCTGGCCGACCATGAAAAGCGGCGGGCGGCCCCCGGCGGCCGGCGGCGGGCCGTCCACGTCGTACACGAGGGTGGCTCCGGTGGTCTCCACGGTGTGCGTTGTCGTCGTCATCTCGGCACAGGCCCCTTCGGCGTCAGGTGGCGCGCGGATTGCCGTACACGTCGCGGTACAAGCGCACGGCGAACGTACATGCCCGGAGGGACGGCGGGCTACCGGGATCGTCCGCCGCCCCGCGTCCGTACGCCGGTCCGTGGGCGACGCGTCAGGGCAGGACGGAGAGGACGGCCTCGGGGGAGCGGGCCACCACGGCGGAGCCGTCGTCGGCGGTGATGATCGGCCGCTGGATCAGGATCGGATGGGCGGACAGGGCCTCGATCCACCGCTCACGGGCCGCCGGGTCGCGCGGCCACGACTCCATGCCCAGCTCGGCCGCGACGGGCTCGCCGAGGCGGGTGACGTCCCAGGGCTCCAGCCCGAGGCGGCGCAGCACCTCGGCGAGCTCCTCCGCGCCCGGCGGGTCCTCCAGGTAGTGCCGGATCGTGTACCCGGCGCCCTCGTCGTCCAGCAGGGACAGGGCCGACCGGCACTTCGAGCAGGCCGGATTGATCCAGATCTCCATGCGGCCATTGTCCCGCCCGGCCACGCGTGGACGGGCCCTCGCGCCCACCCGGCGCGGCCGCCCCGCCGGGCCGGCTTATGGGGCGATCACCTCCGTGCCCGCCCTGGCCAGGGCGGAGGCGAGCGGTGGCGGGGGTTCCTCGTCGGTGACGAGGCCGGTCAGGTCCTCCGGGCCGCACACCCGGTAGGCGGCGACCCTGCCGTGTTTCGCGCTGTCGGCGAGCGCGTACGTCCGGGCGGTGTGGGCGAGGATCACGCGCTTGGTCGCGACCTCGTCGAGGAAGTGGTCGGTGAGCCCGGCCTCCGCGTCCATCCCGCCCGAGCCGAGGAACGCCACGTCGGCGCGCAGGTCCCGGAAGAACGCCAGCGTGTGGGCGTTGGAGACGGCCAGGTCGCCCCGTCGTACGCGCCCGCCCGCCACCAGCACCTCCACGCCGGGCCGCCCGGCCAGCTCGGCCGCCACCAGCAGCGAGCAGGTGGCGACCACCCCGCGGAAGGACGGAGGGACGGCCCTGGCGACGTGGACGGCCGTGGTGCCCACGTCGATGATCACGGTCTGGCCCGGCCTCAGGAGTCGCGCCGCGAGCTCGCCGATCATCGCCTTCGCCTCGGACCGGCTCGTCGAGCGCTCCAGGTAGGACGACTCCTCGCCGGTGCCTGACGGCGCCGCGGTCGCTCCGCCGTGCACCCGGACGAGCAGCGCGCGGCGCTCCAGGAACGCCAGGTCGCGCCGCACGGTCTCGTGGGAGACGCCGAGCAGCGCGGCCAGGTCCTCGGTGCGCACCGTGCCCTTCCGCCCGAGGGCCTCGGTGATCCGCTGGTGGCGTTGGGCCGGAAGCACGAGATCCTTCCTGTGACCGAATGCGACTGCTGGTGCCCGAGAGTGTGGACGGGTGCCCGAAAACCTGTCAAGTGCGGAGCCCCGAATCGGCCACCGGCGGCGACGCCGCAGCTCCGGGCCGGTGCGCGCGCCGGTGAAACGCCCGTCCCGCATGCTGGACACACGCGGATCCGTCCCTGGTCATCCGTAGACTGGGACGGTGATTTCCCGTATCGACCTGCGCGGGTCCCTTCCTGCCGACCTGCGCGACGTGCTGCCCCGCGCCGAACTCGACGTCGAGGCCGCCCTGGACAAGGTGCGGCCCATCTGTGAGGACGTACGCCATCGTGGCGCGGCAGCCGTACGGGAGCTGACCGCGAGATTCGACGGCGTCGAGCTGCAGTCCGCGCGGGTGCCCGCCGAGGCGCTCACCCGCGCCCTGGAGGAGCTGGACCCGGCCGTGCGCGCGGCGCTGGAGGAGTCGATCCGCCGCGCCCGCCTCGTCCACCGCGACCAGCGGCGCACCGACACCACCACGCAGGTCGTGCCGGGCGGCACGGTCACCGAGCGCTGGGTGCCGGTCGACCGCGTGGGGCTCTACGTCCCCGGCGGCCGGGCCGTCTACCCCTCGAGCGTGGTCATGAACGTGGTCCCCGCCCAGGAGGCGGGCGTGCCCTCGCTGGCCGTCTCCTCGCCCGCTCAGAAGGACTTCGGCGGGCTCCCGCACCCCACGATCCTCGCCGCCTGCGCGCTGCTCGGCGTCGACGAGGTGTACGCCGTGGGCGGCGCCCAGGCCGTGGCGATGTTCGCCTACGGCACCGAGGAGTGCCGCCCGGCCACGATGGTGACCGGCCCCGGCAACATCTATGTGGCCGCGGCCAAGCGCCTGCTCAAGGGCCGTATCGGCATCGACTCCGAGGCCGGCCCCACCGAGATCGCGATCCTCGCCGACGAGACCGCCGATCCCGCCCACGTCGCCGCCGACCTGATCAGCCAGGCCGAGCACGACGTGATCGCGGCGGCCGTCCTGGTCACCACCAGCCCGGAGCTGGCCGACGCGGTGGAGAAGGAGCTGCCCGGCCAGGTGGCCGCCACGCGGCACTCCGAGCGCATCACCGAGGCGCTCGCCGGCCGTCAGTCGGGCATCGTGCTCGTCTCGGACGTCGAGGACGGCCTGAAGGTCGTGGACGCCTACGCCGCCGAGCACCTGGAGATCCAGACGGCCGACGCCCGCGCGGTCGCCGCCCGGGTGCGCAACGCCGGTGCCATCTTCATCGGGCCGTACGCGCCGGTGTCGCTCGGCGACTACATGGCGGGCTCCAACCACGTGCTGCCGACCGGCGGGTGCGCCTGCCACTCCTCCGGCCTGTCGGTGCAGACGTTCCTGCGCGGCATCCACGTCGTCGACTACAGCCGCGAGGCACTGGCCGGCGCCGCGCCGCACGTGTGCGCGCTCGCCGACGCGGAGGACCTGCCCGCCCACGGCGCCGCGATCCGCGCCCGCTTCGACTGGGAAGTGCCCGCATGACGACCCTCGACGACCTGCCGATCCGCGACGACCTGCGCGGCAAGCAGCCCTACGGCGCGCCGCAGCTCGACGTGCCCGTCCAGCTCAACACCAACGAGAACCCCTACCCGCCGTCGGCCGCGCTGATCGACGACCTCGCCCGTGCCGTACGGCAGGGCGCGGCGACGCTCAACCGCTACCCCGACAGGGACGCCGTCGAGCTGCGCAAGGACCTCGCCGACTACCTCGGTCACGGGCTGACCGCACGCCAGATGTGGGCGGCCAACGGCTCCAACGAGATCATCCAGCAGATCCTGCAGGCGTTCGGCGGCCCCGGGCGCTCGGCGATCGGGTTCGAGCCGTCGTACTCGATGCACCCGATCATCGCGGGCGGCACGAACACCCGGTGGATCGAGGGCCTGCGCGAGGAGGACTTCGCGATCGACCCCGCCGCCGCGGTGGCCGCGATCGAGGAGCACCGCCCCGACGTGGTGTTCCTGACCTCGCCGAACAACCCGACCGGCACGGCCCTGCCGCTGGAGGTGATCGAGCGGATCCTCGCCGCCGCGCCGGGCGTGGTCGTGGTGGACGAGGCGTACGCCGAGTTCGCCCGCACCGGCACGCCGTCGGCGCTGACCCTGCTGCCGGGCAACCCCCGGCTGATCGTGACGCGCACCATGTCGAAGGCGTTCGCGATGGCCGGCACCCGGCTCGGCTATCTCGCCGCCGACCCCGCGGTGGTCGAGGCCATGCTGCTGGTCCGCCTGCCGTACCACCTGTCCACGCTGACCCAGGCGGCGGCCCGGGTGGCGCTGGCGCACCGCGAGGAACTGCTGGGCACGGTGGACGCGCTGCGCGCCGAGCGGGACGCCGCCGTCACCTGGTTGCGCGAGCGCGGCCTGAAGGTCGCCGACTCCGATGCCAACTTCGTGCTGTTCGGTACGTTTCCGGATCGGCGGTCCGTATGGGAGGGACTGCTCGAGCGCGGGGTGCTGATCCGGGAGACCGGTCCCGCGGGCTGGCTGCGCGTGTCGATCGGCACGCCGGAAGAGATGGCGGCGTTCCGCGCCGCGCTGGAGGGGGTCCTGTCATGACCGAGCTCAACGAGCGTCGCGGCCGGGTCGAGCGCACGACCAAGGAGACGTCCGTGCTGGTCGAGGTGAACCTCGACGGCACCGGGATCGTCGACGTCTCGACCGGCGTCGGGTTCTACGACCACATGCTCGCCCAGCTCGGCAAGCACGGCCTGTTCGACCTGACCGTGAAGACCGAGGGCGACCTGCACATCGACGCCCACCACACGATCGAGGACACCTCGCTCGCGCTCGGCGCGGCGTTCCGTGAGGCCCTGGGCGACAAGTCGGGCATCCGGCGGTTCGGCAACGCCTCCTGCCCGCTGGACGAGTCGCTGGCGCAGGTCACGGTCGACCTGTCCGGCCGGCCCTATCTCGTCCACACCGAGCCCGAGGGCATGGCCCCGATGATCGGGCCCGACTACGACACCACCATGACCCGGCACATCCTGGAGTCGTTCGTCGCGCAGGCGGCGATCTGCCTCCACGTGCACGTGCCGTACGGGCGCAACGCGCACCACATCGTGGAGGCGCAGTTCAAGGCGCTCGCGCGGGCGCTGCGGGAGGCCTCGGAGCGGGACCCGCGGGCGAGCGGGGTGCCCAGCACCAAGGGCGTCCTCTGATGACCCTCGCGTCCGGGGGCATGATCTTCATCGGCCTCTTCCTGATCGGCGGGGTCATATCGGGCATACGGCAGGGCCTCAAGCTGCTGGCGGCGCTCGCCGGCGTCGGCGCGGCCCTGGCGATCACCGCGGGGGTGATGTGGTGGCAGTGAACAAGCGGGTGGTCGTGCTCGACTACGGCTCGGGCAACCTCCGCTCGGCCGAGCGTGCGCTGGCCCGGGTGGGGGCGGACGTCACCGTCACCGCCGACTTCGACGCGGCCGTCGAGGCGGACGGGCTCGTCGTCCCCGGCGTCGGGGCGTTCGCCGCGTGCATGGAGGGGCTGAAGGCCGTGCGCGGCGACCAGATCGTCGGCCGCCGCCTGGCCGGCGGGCGCCCGGTGCTCGGGATCTGCGTCGGCATGCAGATCCTGTTCGAGAAGGGCGTCGAGCACGGCGTCCACACGGAGGGCTGCGGCGAGTGGCCCGGCACGGTCGAGCGGCTCGACGCGCCCGTGCTTCCCCACATGGGGTGGAACACCGTGACCGCGCCCGAGGGCAGCGTGCTGTTCCGCGGGCTGGACGAGAAGACGCGCTTCTACTTCGTCCACTCCTACGGGGTGCGCGACTGGCGGCTGCAGGCCGGCGACGGCTTCCGCGAGCCGCTGGTCACCTGGGCCGAGCACGGCGTGCCGTTCGTGGCCGCCGCCGAGAACGGTCCCCTCATGGCCACCCAGTTCCACCCCGAGAAGTCCGGGGACGCGGGGGCCGTGCTGCTGTCCAACTGGCTGAGCACGGTCTGAGCGTGCGCGGCACGCGAAATCTCGGGGCGGCGGTGCGACACTGGAGATCGGCGGCACGCGACGGTGTCCATCCGTCGCCCGGCCGCGGCGCGTTCGGCCGGCCAGGCCGTGACCGGACCTGATCGGGAGGCCCGATGAGCAAGGAACGGGCACGCCGGAGGGCGGAGCGCGAAGCCGAGCGCGAACGCCTCGCGGCGGCCCGTGCCGAGCGCGAGGCGAGGGCCGCCAGACGGCGCGAGATGCGCGAGCGGGTCGTCGCTCCCGTCGCCGGAGCCGTGGCCGGGGTCGTGGGCGCGGTGCTGCCGCGGACGGCGAAACCGGTCCGGGTGGCCCGGCAGCGCGGATATCTCGCCCGCCGCCGCCGCACCGAGAACGCCGTCGTCGCCGTGCTGTGGTTCCTCGTCCAGGTGCTCGCCTGGATCCTGCTCGACTCGTGGATGGCCCGGCTGGGCGTGTTCCTCGGCTCGATCCTGCTGCTCCCGGTGCTCGTCACCATCGTTTTCGACCGGAGGTCATGACCAAATGTCGCTCGTATTGCTCCCCGCCGTCGACGTCGCCGACGGCCAGGCCGTCCGCCTCGTACAGGGCGAGGCGGGGACGGAGACCTCGTACGGGGATCCGCTCGCCGCCGCCCTGGCCTGGCAGGAGGCCGGCGCGGAGTGGATCCATCTGGTCGACCTCGACGCGGCGTTCGGCAGGGGGAGCAACCGTGAGCTGCTCGCCTCCGTCGTCGGCGCGCTCGACGTGAACGTGGAGCTGTCCGGCGGGATCCGCGACGACGCCTCGCTCGCCGCCGCGCTGAGCACGGGCTGCCGCCGGGTCAACATCGGCACCGCCGCGCTGGAGGACCCCGCCTGGTGCGCCAAGGCGATCGCCGAGTACGGCGACCGCATCGCGGTGGGACTGGACGTGCGCGGGACCACGCTGGCCGCCCGCGGCTGGACGCAGGAGGGCGGCGACCTGTGGGAGGTGCTCGACCGGCTGGAGTCGGAGGGCTGCCCCCGCTATGTCGTCACCGACGTCACCAAGGACGGCACGCTGCGCGGTCCCAACCTCGACCTGCTGCGCCAGGTCTGCGCGCGGACCGACCGCCCGGTCATCGCCAGCGGCGGCGTGTCCTCGCTGGACGACCTGCGGGCGATCGCGACGCTCGTGCCGGACGGTGTGGAGGGCGCCATCGTGGGCAAGGCGCTGTACGCCCAGGCGTTCACCCTGGAAGAGGCGCTCGCGGTGGTGAAGAGCGCATGAGCACCCAGATGCCCGAAGGGCGGATCTCCTCCGGCGGTCCCTGGGAGGACCGTTACGGCTACGCCCGCGCGGTCGTCGCCGGGCCGCACGTGCTCGTGTCCGGCTGCACCGCCACCGTGGGCGGCGAGGTCCGGCACGTGGGCGACGCCTACCAGCAGACGCTCACCGCCTTCTCCATCGCGCTGGACGCCGTGGAGAAGGCCGGCACCACCCGGGCCGACGTGGTGCGCACCCGCCTGTACGTGGTGAACGCCGCCGACTTCGACGCCGTCGGCAAGGCGCACGGCGAGATCTTCGGCGATGTACGGCCGGTGTGCACGAGCGTGCAGGTCGCCGGGCTGGTCGACGAGCGCATGCTGGTCGAGGTGGAGGTCGAGGCGTATCGGCCGGTGGAACGTGGCAACGATGAGGGCTGAGCCCGTGATCCTGGCGGTAGGTCCCGTGGTGCCGGGGTCCGTGGTGTCGAAGGAGGTGCGGCGATGACGGTGGCGGTGCGGGTGATCCCCTGCCTGGACGTCGACGCCGGCCGGGTCGTCAAGGGGGTCAACTTCGAGAACCTCAGGGACGCCGGCGACCCGGTCGAGCTGGCCGCGCGCTACGACGCCGAGGGGGCCGACGAGCTGACCTTCCTCGACATCACCGCCTCTTCCGGCGAGCGCGGGACCATGCTCGACGTGGTGCGCCGCACGGCCGAGCAGGTGTTCATCCCGCTGACCGTCGGCGGGGGAGTGCGTTCCGCCGAGGACGTGGACCGGCTGCTGCGCGCGGGCGCCGACAAGGTGGGCATCAACACCGCCGCCATCGCCAGGCCCGAACTGCTGACCGAGGCGTCGCGCCGGTTCGGCTCGCAGTGCATCGTGCTGTCGGTGGACGCGCGCCGGGTGGTCGACGGTCCGCCCACGCCCTCCGGGTTCGAGGTGACCACTCACGGCGGGCGCCGGAGGACGGGCATCGACGCGGTGGAGTGGGCCAGGCGGGGGGAGGAGCTCGGCGTCGGCGAGATCCTGCTCAACTCGATGGACGGCGACGGCACCAAGTCGGGATTCGACCTGGAGATGCTGCGCGCCGTACGGGCGGCGGTGAGCGTCCCCCTGATCGCCTCCGGTGGCGCGGGGCGGCTGGAGGACTTTCCGCCCGCGGTGGAAGCGGGGGCGGACGCCGTGCTGGCCGCCTCGGTCTTCCACTTCGGGCAGCTCAAGATCCACGAAGTCAAGGACACGCTGCGTTCGGCCGGTCACCCGGTTCGCTGAACGCCTGCCGGGGGCCGGGTTCCGGCCCCCGGTCGTGGTTGTCAGTCGATGTCGACGATCGCCGTGGGGAAGGCGTCCGGGCCGGTGCCGAGCGAGGAGGACGCCATCGACTGGTACTGCCACTGCCCCTGGAAGGATCCGCCGTTGCCGCACCCGTGGTCGCCCCAGCAGGTGGTGGCCGCGGACGCCTCGTGGGACGGCTGGGCCGCGGCCAGACCGACGGCGGCGAGGAACGCGAGGCCCAGCAGGCTCGGGAAACGCTTGGCACGCATAGCTGTCTCCTGTCCGTAGAGGAACCGTGCGGCGCTCCGGAGTCCGCCTTCCTCATGGTCAGCCGACCATCACGCCATCGTCCATACCAAACACTGCAAATAGGGTGATAGTGGGCGAAAACCGGCATATGCGATTGTGGGGTCTTTATCGGTCATGTTCGGTCAGGTCCTCTATGGTTGCCAATGATCACCGCCGACCAGTGATCACCGCCGGCCATCGGGAGGAAACGCATGTCCGATCCCACCTCGCTCGACGAGGTCCGCAGCCGTATCGACGGGATCGACGCCCGGCTGACGACGCTGCTGGCCGAGCGGCAGCGTCTCGTCCGCGCGGCCGCCGCCTTCAAGACCGACGAGCAGGCCGTGCGGGCTCCCGGCCGGGTGGAGCGGGTCGTGGCCGCGGCCCGGGAGCGGGCGGAGCGTGAGGGGCTGTCCCCGGAGGTCGCCGAGGCCGTCTGGCGGGCGATGATCGGCGCGTTCGTGGAGTACGAGCTCACCGAGCACCGGCGAGGCGGGTGACGCCTGCGGCCGCCTGGCCCGCTCCCAGTCGGGACGGACAGGTGTGAGAGCGCGATGCCGGGGCAGGGGAGACGACCCCGATCCGGGGGTGAGCCTCCACGGCGCGCCGAGTGCGTGCGCTCGTCGCCGATCGTAGGCGCGCGGGAGAAAGTCGCGCGGGGATGCGGGAGAAGAGGCCGGCGGAGCAAGGGCGGATGCCCTGCCGGCCCTGTACGCGGAGAGCCTTGCGGCTCTGAAGGTCGTTTTGTCTGCTACTGCTACGTCGGCTGCTGTCGTGCCGTCGCCGGTCGCCGACTGTGGTGACGGTCGGGGTCGCCGGAAAGAGTTCGGGGACGGGGAGTCCGCGGCCTCAACTCAGGACCGAGGTGAAGAAGGTCGCCAGCCGGCTGGCTCCGGTGTTGACCGTGTCGAACACGCCTCGCACGGCGCCCGCCGCCGCTTGCGGCTGGCTGTAGAGGTAGAAGACCACGAACGCGATGGCCGCGTACGTAAGAACCTTCTTCGCCTTCATCGGGGGGCCTCCTGCAGTCGGTATCCCGGTCGTTTGTACCCGGCGGCAGTTTTGATCATAACTAGCCGAGAGGACATGAGGCCGTTCCGCCCTCATCGTGAGACGGAGGGCGCGGACGCCCGGTCGCGGCCCGGCCCGGCAAGAGGGCGGCCAAGAGGGCGGCTCAGTGCGACAAGAGCGAGGTGAAGAAGGCGGACAGGCGTTCGGCTCCCGTGGTGACGCCCTCGAACACGTTCCTGACCGCGCCCGCGGCGTTCGCCGGCTGCGTGAACAGATAGAAGATCACGAACGCGATGGCCACATAGGTCAGGACCTTTTTGAGGTTCATCCGGGGCTCCCAAACGCTCCCACACATCGTGTGCTGGTCTCATGCTGCCCCATCGCACGACGTTTACGTGGAGGTTTCCGGACATGTCCCGCCCTGGCGTCCTCATGGCCCCAACCGGGCCTCCTGAAGCCGGGCGACCGCCGCCGCGTCCCCGTCGTACGTCACCCGGGCGTGCGCCTGCCGGCCGAAGGCGAACAGCAGCAGCTCCGACGGCTCGCCGGTGACCACCACCGCGGGCTCGGCCTTCCGCCCGGCGGCCTTCGCCCCGTCGGGGCGGCGGAGCACGACCCCCACCGGGGCCTTACGCAGGAAGAGCCGGGCGGCGCCGCGCAGCCGGTTCCAGAACGCCTCCTGCAGGTCCCTCGGGATGACACGAGGCTCCCATCCGGCCTGCGCCCGGCGCACGTCCTCGTGATGGACGAACAGCTCCACCGTGTTGACGATCTCGTCCAGGCGGGGGACCAGGCCGTACGGCGTCCAGCGCGGCGGGCCGTGGCGGACGAGCCCGACCAGCTCGGGGTAGGGGTGGCGCCGCTTGACGCGGTCCTGCACGGCGGCGGTGTAGCCCGCCAGGAACGGCAGCGCGATGCCGGGCGCGGCGTCGAGCCGGCGCTCGCGCAGGACGAGGTGGGCCGTGAGGTCCACGGTGGCCCATCCCTCGCAGAGCGTGGGCGCCTCAGGACCGAGGCGGTCGAGCAGGTCGCAGAGCGCCGCGCGCTCCGTCTGGGCGTGTGTCACGTGATCAGCCTATGCGCCGGCCACGGGCGGCGGCCGGGCGTGTCCGAGGAATAAACGGATTGATCAGGATGATAGGGAGTGTCGAGAGTGTCTGGCGGACGCCGCGCGGTCGCGGGTGATCGGCGAGACATGAGTAGGACCAAGGGCTTGGGCGGCGTCGGTCCGGTGACCGATCCGGTGGCGTCCCCGAGTGACTAATGTCCCTTCCGGGGCGCTCGCAGGGAGCGGCCCGGCTGATCCCCAGATCGGAAGGAAAGCACCGCGTGCCGACAAAGGAGTCTCCGGCGCGGCCCGGCAGCTCAGTCATGCTCCAGGGTCTCAAGGTCATAGGCGTGGCGATCAGGACCGAGCCGAGGATCTTCACCGGCGCGGTCCTCGCCAGCGCCCTCTACGGCGCGATGACCGTCGCCTCGTCCTGGGCGCTCGGCTGGGCCACCGACAACGCCGTGCTGCCCGCGTTCCGGGACGGCACGGCGAGCGCCGGCGCACTGGTCGCGGCGGCGCTGCTGATCGTGGGCGTGGCGGTGCTCAAGGCCGCGGGGATCATGGGCAGGCGCATCATGGCCGGGATCCACCAGTACCGCATGCAGGCCCACTCGCGCCGCGCGGTCACCCGGCAGTACCTGCGGCTGCCCCTCGCCTGGCACCACCGCCACCCGACCGGGCAGCTGCTGTCCAACGCCAACTCCGACGTCGAGGCGGCCTGGGCGCCGCTCGCGCCGCTGCCGATGGCGGTGGGCGTGGTCGTGATGCTGGTGACGGCCGCCGTGGCGATCGTGCTGGTCGACCCGGTGCTCGCCGTCGTCGGTTTCCTGATCTTCCCGGCCGTGGCCGTGCTCAACCTGGTCTACCAGCGCAGGCTGTCCCCGCTGGCGATGCGGGCCCAGCAGCTGCGGGCGGAGGTGAGCGAGGTCGCGCACGAGAGCTTCGACGGCGCGCTCGTCGTGAAGACGCTCGGCCGCGAGGACGCGGAGACCGCGCGGTTCCAGGCGAAGGCCGACGCGCTGCGGGACGCCAACGTCGCCGTCGGCCGGGTCCGCGGGCTGTTCGATCCCATGCTGGAGGCACTGCCCACGCTGGGCGTGCTGGCCGTGCTGCTCGTCGGGTCGCTTCGGCTGGAGTCGGGCGGCGTCGCGGCCGGCGACCTGATCCAGGTCGCCTACCTGTTCACCCTCCTCGCCTTCCCGATCCGGGCGCTCGGCTGGGTGCTGGCCGAGCTGCCGCGCAGCGTCGTCGGCTGGACGCGGGTCAGGGACGTCCTCGACGCCACCGGCTCCATGGAGTACGGCACCGCCCGCTTGGACGCCTCCGGCCCGGCCCGCATCGAGGCCGAGGGCGTCTCCTACGCGTACGTGCCGGGGAACCCGGTGCTGAGGGACGTGAACCTCGCCGTCGAGCCGGGCCGTACGATCGCGGTCGTCGGGCCGACCGGGGCGGGCAAGTCGACGCTCACCCAGCTGCTCGCGCGCCTGATCGACCCCGGCGAGGGCGTCGTCCGCGTCGACGGCACCGACCTGCGCGAGGTGGCCAGGGGCGAGGTGAGCGCCTCGGTGGCGCTCGTCCCGCAGCAGACGTTCCTGTTCGACGACACCGTGCGCGGCAACATCGCGCTCGGCGGGCAGGTGCCGGACGAGCGGGTCTGGGCCGCGCTGCGGCTCGCGCAGGCCGACGGCTTCGTCAGCGCGCTGCCGTCCGGTCTGGACACCCGGATCGGCGAACGCGGCGCGACGCTGTCGGGCGGGCAGCGGCAGCGCCTCGCGCTGGCCCGCGCGGTCGTGCGCGAGCCCCGGCTGCTCATCCTCGACGACGCCACCTCCAGCGTCGACCCGCAGGTCGAAAAGCGCATCCTCTACGGGCTGCGCGACGGCGCCGCCGAGGCCACGGTGATCGTGGTCGCCTACCGGATGGCGACGATCGCGCTGGCCGACGAGGTCGTCTACCTGGAGCAGGGCTTGGTCGCCGACCACGGCACGCACGAGGAGCTGCTGGCCCGTTGTGCGGGCTACCGCGCCCTTGTGACCGCGTACGAGCGCGAGGAGGCCGAGCGGGCCACCCTCGACACCGATGAGGAGATCGTGGCATGACGCACGGTTCGAAGCCCTTCGCGAGGAGTGTGACGCGGTGACCGTCGTGACGGACACGGCCGCCGGAGGGACCTCGTCCCTGCGGGCGGCCGATCGGAGCGCGCTGGCGACGCTCAGGCAGGGCCTGCGTCTGTCGCCGGAGTTCCGCCGCGGGCTCGCCGGGACGCTCGTGCTGGCCGTGCTGGCCACGCTGGGCAAGGTCGTCGTGCCGATCGCCGTGCAGCAGGTCATCGACCGGGGCCTGCGGGCGGGCGGGCCCGACCTGCCGTTCATCCGCAACGCCGTCGTCCTGTGCGCGCTCGCCGTGGTGCTGACCGCGCTGTGCGGCTACCTGATGAACGTCCGGCTCTACCGCTCCACCGAGTCGGGCCTGGCGGCCCTGCGCGGCAAGGGCTTCCGGCACGTGCACGACCTGTCGGTGCTGACGCAGAACACCGAGCGGCGCGGTGGCCTGGTCTCCCGGGTGACGGGTGACGTCGACCAGATCAGCACGTTCATGCAGTGGGGCGGCCTGATGGTCATCGTCTCCGCCGGCCAGCTGGTGGTGGCGACCGTGCTCATGGCCGTCTACTCCTGGCAGCTCACGCTGATCGTGTGGGCCTGCTTCCTGCCGCTGGTGCTGGCCCTGCCCCGGTTCCAGCGCCTGGTGGCCAGGGCGTACACCAGGGTGCGCGAGCGCGCCGGCGACGTCCTCGCCGCCGTCAGCGAGTCGGTCGTCGGCAGCGCGGTGATCCGGGCGTACGGCTCGGAGGACCGCACGGCCGAGCGGATCGACACGGCGGTGGACGGGATGCGCGCGGCGCAGACCCGGGCCCAGAAGATCGTCGGGTTCACCTTCCCCGCCACCGAGCTGGTCGCCTCGATCACGGTCGCGCTAGTGGTCGTGGCCGGGGTGTGGCTCGGCGTCGCCGAGTCGATCACGGCGGGGCGGCTCATCGCGTTCCTGTTCCTGATCACGCTGTTCATCAGCCCGCTCCAGACCGCGACGGAGGTGCTGAACGAGGCGCAGAACGCCATCGCGGGATGGCGGCGCATCCTCGGTGTGCTCGACACCCCCGCCGACGTGGCCGACCCGGAGAACGGCGCGACGCTGCCGCGCGGCCCGATCTCGGTCCGCTTCGACGGCGTGGGCTTCGCCTACCCCGGCGGGCCGCCCGTCCTGCACGAGGTGTCGGTCGAGATCCCGCCGCGGACGCGGATCGCGGTGGTGGGGGAGACCGGATCGGGCAAGACCACCTTCGCCAAGCTGCTCACCCGGCTCATGGACCCGACCTCCGGCCGGATCCTCGTGGACGGGATCGACCTGCGGACGGTCACGTTCTCCTCGCTCAGGGAGCGGATCGTGATGGTCCCGCAGGACGGCTTCCTGTTCGACTCGACGCTGGAGGACAACATCCGCTTCGGGCGGCCCTCGGCGACCCGGGAGGAGATCACCCGGGCGCTGACCGAGCTCGGCCTGGCCGACTGGCTCGACGGCCTGCCCGCCGGTCTGGACACTCCGGTCGGCCAGCGGGGCGAGTCCCTGTCGGCCGGGGAGCGGCAGCTCGTCGCGCTCGCCCGGGCCTACCTCGCCGACCCCGACCTGCTGCTGCTCGACGAGGCCACCTCCGCCGTGGACCCCGCCACCGAGGTGCGGCTCGCCCGCGCCCTCGACGGCGTCACCCGGGGCCGTACGGCCGTCTCGATCGCCCATCGGCTCTCGACCGCCCAGGCGGCCGACGAGGTCCTGGTGTTCGAGCACGGCCGAATCGTGCAGCGCGGCCCGCACGCCGTCCTGGTCGGGCAGCCCGGCGTGTACGCCGACCTCTACGCCTCCTGGACCACCGCCACCACCGCCCGCTGATCTACGTCGTCCAGGCCGTGTACGAGGCGATGAGCGAGCATCTCGGGCTGGTCTACGAGGAGGCGTTCCGCGACCACCCGAGGCGGCGCGCAGCGACGGGGGAACTCGGGCCCCGGGTCGTCGCCGTCGGGCCCTGGTGGAAGGACGACGGGCAGGACGGGATCGACGCCAGTCGTGCTCGCGGAACCCGCCCGCACGCGCGTTCCGGTCCTCGTCGGCGAGGCCAAGTGGAGCCGTACGGCGGACGCGGAACGGCTGCGGGCGCGGCTGTCGCGCAAGGCGGTCGACCTCACCGGCGACGTGGACTCGCTGAAGTACGCCGTATGCGTCCGGGAGGAGGTCACGCACGTGCCTGAGGGCGTTCTGCCGATCACCGCGGCCGACGTCTTCCGGCCCTGATCAGGCGCGCAAGGCGCCGAAGAGGCCAAGCGGGTTCCAGCGGTCGCGAAGGAGGAGGATCAGTCCGTCGCGGATGACCTCGCGGCCCTCGATGCGCCGGGACACAGGCGCGGATCCTCGCCGCGGCGGCCCGCCTGTTCGCGGAGTCGGGATACGCGGACACGACGATCCGGGCCGTCGCCGCGGCCGCCGGGGTGAACCCCGGGCTCGTCATGCACTACTTCGGCTCCAAGAGCCTCCGAGCCCGTCGCGGAAGGCGCGGCCCTCTACCGGGAGCAGCTCGCCGAAGCCGTCCCCGCCGCCGACGCCGGCGTTCGGGCGGCGGTGATCAGCGCCGTGCTCATCGGCGTGGTCCTCGGGAGGCACCTGCTGAAACTCGAAGAGCTGCGCGACGCGCCTCCCGGGCAGATCGCCGCCCTCCTGCGGCCCTGTCTGCGCCTCCCGCACGGGTGCGGACGGCTGACCGTCCCAGGACGATGCGGGACGTCGCACGGCGCAGGATCACGATCCGCAGATCGACAGGGATGGCGCGGCCGAAACGTCGTCGCCGTTATGGGTAGCCGCACACTCTACATAGTTTCTAGATATCAAATTTGTGTGGCGTACGTCACATCGGTGAAATCTGGACGTAACCTGAGCAATCCTTATAAGTTTTCATTACTTACCGTAGGTCAACTGGTAATCATCGTTGTCAAAACGTGTACCAAGGCGGGAGGGGTGCGTGCCAATTATGACGCACCCGAAATGAACGCGAGAGGTGACCGAAATTAGTGGAGTCCGTTGTGTCCTCGGACCTGGACGACACCCAAGATTTTTGTTCCCCCGCTCCGTGGGGACGTGAGCGGGGGCGCGAGTGCATCGTCTTCTGTGACTCACGGACAGGCCGATGCGTATGAGGTCGACTTTCTTCTTGACGGGGGGACTGCTTGCATATGTCTGTCTGCTCATGCGTGCCCGGACCCGGGTGTACCGGCCCTGTCGATCCTCGGTCCCGCGGGACCGCTGTGGGACTTTCGCGGCATCGATCGAGCCGGCTCGGTCCCCATGTGTTCGAGCGATAAGTCTCCACATGCGGACTCCTTGAGACGGGGGAGCCGCTGGTTCACGATCGGGCGCTGACCGGTCGCCATCCTCGACGGTGACGTCGATCGATCGGGGCGAGTATCACCGTTCCCGGCGTTCGCCGTGCGGTCCGTCAGCGCATGTCCACTATTGATTTGCTGAGACGACGTCTTCGGCACAGTGGTGGCTCTGCCCCTGTGGCGCCGCTGTAGAAGCCGCGGCCGGCAGGTCTCACCGCCGCAAAGGATCAGGCGGGGACCGGGCCCCAACCGCCATCGTGTCAATCGCAGGCGTTGCTCCCGGCGAGGAGTGAACGGTGATGTCGCAAGAGGCCGGTTACAACGATTTCCATTCAAATGAAAAGGCGCGTGTTAATGGTCGATGCCCATGCAGGTCGGCCGAACTCACCGGACGTGTCCGTAGCCTGACCAGGCGTCAACGAGAGGTGCTGCAATGCCTTGGAATGGGAATGACGACCAAGGACATCGCGGCGCATCTCACTCTCACCGAGCATACTGTGAAGATTCACACGTCCAGAGTGCTCGAGGCCTTGGGTGTGGAGTCCCGCCTGCAGGCCGGCATCGTCGGCTATACGTACATGATCTGCCGTCACGGCTTCGACGGGAAAGATAACTCGAACGAGTAATTGCTGGCGCGGTGATCGCGATGCGATTCTCTGGAGGGAACCCCACTCCGAACCGCGAAGAAGCGAGACAGGGGACAGTCGCCCTTCGTTGTGGGATTCCCGCATGCCCATGAACGTCCGTCTTCGGGAAAGGGAGCGGAAATGAAGGGAACCACCAGTCCGAACGCCGGCATCCTGCAGGAGATCGAGAACCAGGACATCGAGACCGCCAGGTCGGCGGGGAGCCTGACCCTGATCGAGTGCTACACGGTGGCGAGCTGGGTCCTCGGTAACCCGGGCGCGATCTGCACCCTCAGCGTGGAGTGCCAGAAGACCTGCCAGCACTGATTCTCCCGGGCGCCTGGCGCCATGCGTCAGGCGCCTTCTTTCGTCGTGTCTCCTTTTTGTGATCTCCTGTTGTGATCAGAAACGGCGTGCATGGTGACGACTGTCGCAACCCCGATTCCGAACGATGTGGCGAACATACTTGCCACATATCT
This sequence comes from Microbispora sp. NPDC088329, assembly GCF_040685655.1. Lineage (NCBI taxonomy): Bacteria > Bacillati > Actinomycetota > Actinomycetes > Streptosporangiales > Streptosporangiaceae > Microbispora > Microbispora sp. NPDC088329. Next base: position 282,274 of record NZ_JBFBIP010000002.1, on the reverse strand, counting down.
TCCGGAGCTGTCCTCAGACGACACGAGAGATCACCTCTACGGGAAGCTGCTCCGGGTGACAAAATCCGGGACCGACCGCCTTATGCCGGGCCGACCGGCCGCACCGCCGCCATATGATCCGGCGCGCGATTCCGACGGAGTTTTCTCGGATTACTATTCTCACTTCGTCACCCTGTGGTCGGGGCCGGTGCGGACAGCCGTCGAGACGTGCGACATGGCGGCCCGCGGCAACACCATCGTCGAGGATTTCGTCGACAACCAGGTGATGGTGGTCGCCGGCATCATGACGAGGACCTTGCTCGAGGAGCTTCACGAGCGCAAGGTGGCCGGTCTTCTGTCCGGGAACACGCCGGAGGCTCGCTACCGGAGTTACCGCGAGTGGATGAGTAGCGAAGCCGGACATGCCCATCTCCTCAACCGGTACCCGTATCTGTTCCGCTTCGCCCACAGGCGTGTCCGGTTGGCCGCTGACTACCTGGCGCACGTCATCGCCGAGACGGAGAGGAACCGGGACCGGTTGCCCGACGCGATCCCCGGCCTGGGCGACAGTCTCCGAATCATGAGTATCAGGCTCGGAGAAGGCGACACTCACAACGGCGCGAAATCGGTGGCGAAAATTCTGTTCGCCGACTCCGGCCGCGTCCTCTACAAGCCTCACCCGGTCGAGGCCGAGAAGGGCTACAACTCCTTTCTCGCCTGGATCAACGAGGGCATGGGAACGCGTCTCCGTACCATTGCCGTACTCCCTTGCGACGGCGGCGGCTTCGTCGAATACGTGGAGCACGGGGAGTGCCTGAGCGGAGTCGAGGGTTACTTCGCCCAGATCGGGCAGCTCGCCGGAATCCTCTATCTCCTGAAGGCGACCGACATCCACTACGAGAATGTGGTGACCTGCGCCGCAGGGCCGGTGGTCGTCGATACGGAGACATTACTCACTCCACGTCTCCGCCTCGTGAACGAGGTGAATTCCGGTGTATCCCTCAACGCCATCCGCGAGGCTCACGAGTCGGTCGCGAGGATCGGAATCCTGCCGATGCTGGTGGGCGCGGGTGACGGTTTCGACGTCGGAGCCATCGGATACGACCCGGGACAGCGAATTCCTTTCAAAACGCTGCAGCTGCGCAACGTGGGCCGCGACGACATGTACATCGAACTGGGTGACGCCGAGATGACCGCGGTCAACGCGAATCCCTCGGTGCAGAGCACCGGCGAGCTGCCGGTACGCAGACAACGAGAGATCATCAAGTCGGAGTTCAGCCGCGTCCTGGCCCATGCCCTCTCCAACCGTGAAGAGGTCTGCGCAGCTCTCGAGAAGTACCTGGGCGACGTCCAGCTCCGGTACATCAACAATCCCACCGTTTTCTACTCCCAGCTGCTCCGGATGGCGACGCATCCCGATGCCGTCACGGACCCGCTTGTCAGGGCGGCCGTACTGAACCGCGTGGCCCTGACCGCGGGAGCCGACCATTCGGTCGCCGACGAAGAGGCGCGGCAGCTCAGCGATGGGGACGTCCCCTACTTCTCCTTCCAGCCACGCTCTTGCGCGCTGTCCAGCGGCGGGAAAATCGTCTATCCACACGCCTTCGAGGAGCCGGCTCTGGAGACGGTGCGCACCCGCATCCGCGAGCTCGGGCCGGATGCGGTCGAGCGGCAGCTCAGGATGATCGATCTCGCCTTCGTCAACAAGCTTCCCCCGGGCCAGGAGCTGACGGGTTTCTCGGGTGCGGGCGACGCTCCGGTTCCGCGACCGAGCCAGTCGAGATACGTCCACGAGGCCGTCAGGATCGGTGATGCATTCGTCGATAGCATGATCGACGGCGGCGGAAAGAACGCCCCTGCCACGTGGGTCGCTCCTCTGATCACAGTCCCGGACCAGAGGCAGTGGATGCCGGGGAGTCTCGGCTTCGAGTTGTACGGGGGGAGCATCGGGCCCGCGCTCTTCCTGGCCGGTCTGGCCCGTGAGACCGGGGACCATCGGTACGCCGATGCCGCCCTGCGCGTGTTCGATCCCGTCGAGGCGGCGCTCGAGACCGAGAGCTCCCAGACGACCTTGATTCCCGGCGACGGGATGACCGGCCTCGCCGGGATCGTCTACGCGCTCGCCCTGGCCAGGAGACTGCTCGGGGTCGGCGGCCGTATGACGACCGGTGAGCTGGCCTCCCGGCTGGCCCGTCGGTCCGACCCGAGGGGCGAGATCGACTTCGTCTCCGGCCTCGCCGGCACACTGAGCGTCTGTCTGGCGCTCTGGCGGCACGCGGACAGCGGGATCGACAGCAGGCGTGCCGAGGACGCGGCGCGGAGCGTCGCGGGCGCGCTGATCGATGCGGTGCGCCGGTCGGCGGGGACCGACGGCCGGGTCACCTCGCACACCGGATTCGCGCACGGGGCCATGGGCATAGGCCCGGCCCTCCTCGAGTACGGAGTCCTCTTCGACGACCCCGATGCGCGTCTGCTCGCGGCGAGTGTCGCCAAGGCCGCCCTGGACGCCTTCGACGAACATGACGGGGACTGGCCGAGAGCCTGGGAGGAACCGGTCCGCTCGTACGCCTGGTGCCACGGCGCGCCGGGCATGCTCCTCGGGGCGCTCACGTTCGTCCGCCACGCGCCCGGTGTCGTCTCCCCGGAGCGGCTGGCCCGGCTTGCCGAGCTGACCCTCGAACGGGGCTTCGGCAGGAATCTGACCTATTGTCACGGCGACCTGGGCGCGGCGGAAATCATCGGCGTGGCCGAGCGGGATGTTCCCGGGCTGTTCGGCGCCGGCGTCGTCGATCAGCTGTATCCCCGGCTGTTCATCGAGGTCCTCGAACGCTACGAGGACCGAAACGACAACAAGTACGCCTACAGCAACAGCTTCATGGTCGGGCAGGCGGGTCTCGCCTGGTCGATCCTCCGGCACCTGGATCCCGAGACATATCCATCCGTCCTGCGCTTCGAGTGAGCGGCCGGGAAGTCCCGTTCGTGGAGCGGTGAAGCGCGTTCTCAGCGGGGTTTCCGGAACCGCCGGAGGCCCGACCGGAACAAGGAAAGGAAAGGAGAAGAGATGGCCGATCTCATCAAGGACGCGAGCACCGGTTTCGTGCCCGTGGACGAGTTGGTGCAGCTTGCGGAGGTGCCGGACGATCTCGTCGCCGGCGTGAACGCCAGCGGCATCCTCTGCGCGACCGCCATCACGGCCTCCATCACCGGGGTGAGCGTGGCTCTGGGTGGTGCCTGCCCGACTCAGGCCTGCACCAACTATTGCTGACAAGCCGCAGGTGAGGGGCGCCGCCACCGTCCTCACAGGTGGCGGCGCCCCGTTCGGACGGTGAGTGATCAGGAGAAGAACGGTGACGACAGGGTTGGACGACGCGAACCTGGACCAGTTGACGCGTGACTGCGCCCACGCCAGGGCCGACGTGTTCGGGGACTTCTACTGGCCTTTTCTGTCTGCGTGCGCCCTGAGACTGCGGGAGTGGGAGCGTGAATGGGAGCCGGAGTTCGCCGAGTCGACCGAGCTTGCCCAAGTGGCCGCTTCTCTGCTCCCATCGGTCATGGACTCCCTCGTCGCGATCGGCACGCGAACCCTGATCACAACTTTCCGCGGCCAATCGGCGCTGGATTACAAAGGGTTCCATGAATGGGCCGGCGGTACGGAGGGGCGTGACACGATCCTCGCCCGGTTCCCCGAACTGCACCGGTTGCTGACCCTGATCACCGAGCGGCAGATGTCATACGCGGAAGAAGTGCTGCGCGCGGCATGGCGGGACAGGGCGTCTCTGGAGGCCGTTCTGGGCGTGCGCGGCCGAGTCACCAGGATCACCATGGGGATGGGCGACTCTCACTGCGGCGGAAGAACCGTCTCTCGGGTGTCGTGGAGTAACGGGATGTCGGCGGTTTACAAACCGCAGCATGAGAGCTGTCAGAAGTTGCTCGCCGAAGTGCGGCGCGTCGTCGACGAGGACGGCGCCTTCTTCGGCCCCCTCTACCCGAGAGCGGTCATCAGCCCGACGCATCTGTGGCAGGAGTACATCCAGTACGCAGAACTCGACGAGAGTGCGGGACCCGGCCGGTATTTCCGGCTCTTCGGCCGGGCGGCCGCCTTGTTCAGCATGCTGGGTGCCGGTGACCTGCATCTCGAGAACGTCATCGCCCTGCCCGCCGGTCCCGTCCTGCTCGATCCGGAAACACTCGTGTCCCTGCTCGCTCGCGAGGAATTCGGCGCACTCGTTCTGGACATCAACAATTCGGTGCTCAACACCTTGATGTTTCCGGCCCGTTACAAGGGGGCGGCGCTGGATGTCGACATCTCGGCGATCGGTTGTCCGGACCCGACACCATCCCACCGACTGAAGACTTTTGTCGTGGTCGACGCCGGGACCGACGGGATTCGATTCGAGCATGTGCCGGTGGTCATGAACCACGGCACGAACATGGCGGCCGTGAACGGCGAGCCGGTGGACCCGCGGCTGTGGATGGATGAGATCCTCACGGGGTTCGAGGAAGCCCGTGAGCTCCTTGCCGCCAACCGTGACGCCATCCGGCACGTGGCCTCACGAGTCGACGGCTGGTCGGTTCGTCACATCCCCCGTCCGACCTTCCTGTACGCCCGGTTCCTCGAGGCGTCGACGCACCCCGCGTACCTGACGAGCAGGGAAAGCCGGGAGGAGTTCCTCGCGCAACTGCCGAGACAGCATCAGGGGATCGCGACGGAGGTGACCGATGCGGTGCACGATGAGGAGGTACGAGCGCTCCTCGATCTCGACGTTCCCTTCTTCGGTGTTCGGTGTGATTCACGTGACCTGCAACTGGGCCGGCGCGCGGAGGTGGAGAACGGCGTGCTGGGCACTCCCCGGCAATCCCTCCTGGCGAGAATCGACGGGTTCTTCGGCCGGCCCGTGCGCCGTGACCTCGCCTACATCACGTACTCCCTGGCCAGTTCCTCCGACGACGTGTGGAAGGCCCGTCCCGTGCGGAGACGTGCAGGCGCGCGTCACAGGGACGTTCTGCCGGATCTCAACGATCCGCGGCCTTGGATCGCGGCTCTGCGGGACCTCGTGGTCGGCGACGGCGATACGCCGTCGTTTCTGATGCCGCAATTGGACGGGGAGGGGCTGCGGCTCGGCGCCGCCAACACGCTGCTGCACGAGGGCGGGGGACTGCTGCTCTACCTTGCCCGGTCGGCGGCGGTCGATGGGCACACCGCGTTCGGGTGGGACGTGGGCAAGATCTACGCAGCGGCACACCCGCTGAGGATCGGCGAAGCCGTCACACCACTGACGGTCTCGCCGTTCACGGGCATACTGTCGCGTCTGGTCACGGGCCTCGAACTGCGCAGGTGCGGCGTCGGCATACCCGGCGACGGCTGGACCGGCGAAGACGTCGGTGGGGCTTCCGGGCCGGACAGAGCGCTCTCCCTCGCGAACCAGGTCGAGGCCGAGCGGCTGTCGAAGGAGGATTTCGACTACCTCAACGGCTTCGGCGGATACGCGGTCTTTCTCTCGGAGTACTACGGGGACCGTGTTCCCGCAGTGGCCGAAGCGGCCGCGGGACGACTGCTGCGGCGCCTCGTGGAGGTGGACGGGCCTCCGGAGGAGCAGGAGGGCGATCTGGGGCTCGTCCATGGGCGCTTCGGCCGCATCGCGGCCATGAGCGCGCTCGTCGCCGCGGGGGCCGACACCGATGGGCGTGCGCGGGAGCACCTGACGCGCTTCGCGTCGGCCTACCTCAGAGGCAGGTGGACCGACGACTGCCTCCGGGATCCCGCGCGCCGAGCCGGCTGGTGCAAGGGGTACGCCGGTGTGGCCTTCGCCGCGACCAAGCTCCTGGCCGCCGTCGGGTATTCCGACGCGCAGATCCGTGACGCGATCACGCCGGAAGTGGAAGGAATGCTCTACGGCGATCCGGGCGACGACATCAGCTTCTGCCACGGCGTCGCGGGCCGGCTGGCGTTGACGTGCTGGCTGGCCGGACGTCTTTCCTGGCCGGAACTGCGCGACGAGGCCAAGGATCTGAGCAGTCGCTTCATCGAGCGGTCCGCCGAGGCGGGCTGGAGGTGCGGGATCGGCCCGATAGCGGGGCTTCCCTCCTTCTTCTTCGGTCTGTCCGGGTGGTACTACGCGCAACTGATGATCGAGGCGCCTGCGATCGGGCTGCCCCTGTGCCTGGGAGGACGATGACGCGCGTGCGCCGGGTCAGGGAAGTGCAGCAGTTCACCGAGGCGGAGTGCGGGCTCTGCTGCGCCGCGATGGTCCTGACGGCCTACGGGTCCCGGGACTGCATCTCGCAGTTGCGCCGCCGGTACGAGGTCGGTCGTGACGGGCTGACCCTCGGCGAGGTCGCGTCGATCCTGCGGGACCACGGGATGCGGGTGAGGTTCTTCCGCGCGACGGTGAACAGGCTGGGCAGTCTTGCCCTGCCCCTCATCGCCTATTGCTACGACAGCCACTTGGTCGTGGTGGAGACCGTCGGCGAAAAGAGCGTCACCGTCGTGGATCCCACGGCGGGCCGCAGGAAGTACTCGATCGAGGAGTTCGAGGAGATCTACTCCGGCCTGGTGATCGAGGCGACGCCCGGCGCCTCCTACACACCGGTCCGTGACCGCGAGCCCAGCGTGTGGCGGGAGTTCCTGCGAGCGGGCGGACGCGAGGCGCGACCGCTGGCCGGCGTTTTCACGATGTCGCTTCTGCTCTACGCGTTCACGCTGCTGTTGCCGATCGCCACGCAGTTCGCGGTCAACGAATACGCGGGCCTCTTCCAGGGCAGGCCGCTGGCGCTGGTGATCCTCATGCTGACCGTGTCGATGGTCGCCTACTTCGCCGTCTCCCTGGTGCGGAGCCTCTGCCTGGCCCAGGCCATACGCAACCTGGGGGAGGTGATGATGGGCAGGACCTTCAAGACGCTGCTGGGGCTGCCCTACAAGTACTTCTCCGGCCGGTCCCAAGGCGAACTCATGTATCGCCTGTCGAGCATCACCTCGGTACGCGACCTGATCTCGGGCGAGGTCTCGACCGTGCTGCTGGATGTCGGCAGCCTGATCGCGGCCTTCACCTATATCTTCTTCCGCTCGGCTTCACTCGGCTTCGCGGCGCTCGGGGTCTTCCTGTGCATGTTCGTCCTGGCGCTGGTCACGTACCGGCCGATCCGGAACACCACGGAGCGTGAGATCGGCGAGACCGTCAAATCGACGTCCATGCAACTGGAGGCGCTCTCCTCGATCGAGCTGCTGAAGGTCTCGGGAATGACGGACGCGTTCTTCAAGGAATGGGAGAGCACCTATGCCGGGGCGTTGAACCAGACGCGGCGGCGGATCGTCCTGCAGGGAGCGGTCTCCAGCGGATACGCCCTCCTGCAGATGTTCGGTCCCTTGTTCGTCCTGCTGGCGGGGTTGTGGCTGGTCCTGAGCGGGAGCCTCGACCTCGGATCGGCGATCGCCGTGCAGACGCTCACCGCCACAAGCCTGGGCAGAGTCGCGTCGCTGTCCAGCGCGTTCACGCAGATGATCACAGTCAACGCACAGGTGTACCGTCTGGGCGACATCGTGAACCAGCCCGCCTCGCGCGACACGTTCGGAGACCGCAAGGCCGGGATCGAGGGGTCCATCTCGTTGCGTGAGGTGAGCTTCACCTATCCCGGCGCCAAGGTGCCGGCGCTCGAAGGGGTGTCGATGGACGTCCGGCCCGGGCAGCGGGTCGCCATAGTCGGGAGCAGCGGTTCGGGAAAGAGCACACTGGGGAAACTCCTCCTCGGCCTCTATCCCGTGCAGGCGGGGGATATCGCCTACGACGGCATACCGCTTCGCGACCTGAGCCCGGACTCCCTCTACCGGAGTGTCTCCTACGTCCCGCAGGAGATCGTCCTCAGCAATCGTTCGATCGCCGAGAACATCAAATTCGGCAACGGCGACATCGACATGGAGGCGGTGCGGGAGGCCGCCCGGCAGGCGCACATCGATCGTGAAATCGAAGCCATGCCGCTGGGCTACTTCACACAGATCCGGCAGTTGGGCGGGAACCTGTCGGGAGGGCAGCGTCAGCGCATCGCTCTCGCCCGCGCTCTGGCCCGGCGTCCGCGGGTCCTGGTGCTGGACGAGGCGACGAGCGCGCTCGACACGGTGACCGAGTCGCTCATCGCGAACGCGCTCGACGGCTTGAAGTGCACGCGCGTCATCATCGCCCACCGGCTGTCCACGATCATGAGCGCGGACCTTATCGTCGTGCTCGAGCAGGGGAGGGTCGTGCAGAGCGGACGGCACGAGGAGTTGCTCTCGGTGCCGGGCGTGTATCGGGATCTGGTGCGCTCGCAGGTCGCCGTCAGCGGTGCGTACAGCCGCGAAATGTCCGCCTACGCGGAGCACGATCAGGCGCTGTCCTGAGCTGTGCGTCCGACCTCATGGAGCCCGCTGATGGGAAAGCTCTCGGTTTTCGTTCCGCACGCCACCCCGTGGTCGGGCCAGGCCCTGCCGTTCGCCGCCTTCACCCGGCAGAGCGGCGCCCATCGCCTGTGGCAGGGGCAGAGCATGACCTGCGACCCGCACCAGACGTTCACCTACGTCGCGGGACGCGGCTACCGCCTGCCGGTGGGAATCGGCGTGTCACTCATGCCGTTCCGGCATCCTCTCGGCGCGGCCCTGGAGGCGAGCCATCTCGCGACGACCATGGAGCATCCGGTGGTCGCCGGATACGGGGCGGGCTGGGCGGCCCTCCAGCACATGCTGCTCGGCCGCGCCTACGGCAGCCAGATAGGAGCGGCCAGAGAGTACCTCGTCATCATGAAATCCCTGTTGGACGAGGGGAAGGCGGACTGCGCGGGAGAGTACTTCACCTGCCACGCCGAACTCCCGTCTCTTTCCCGGCCGCCGGTGGAGGTCGGGCTGGGCGTACTGAGGCCGGGGGCGGCGCGGCTGGCCGGTGAGGTCGCGGACGTGGCCGTCGCCTGGCTCGCGCCCGCGGCGTATCTGCGGGACGTCATCCTGCCTTCGATGGCCGCGGGCGCCGCCGCGGCGCGCCGTCCCGTGCCCCGCCTTGTGGCGATCGTTCCCTTCGCGCTGTCCGGTCCGGGTCGTGACGCGAGTGACATGGCTCTGGCGAGCAGCGCCGCACACATGCTTCTTCCGCACTACGTCGACATGCTGCGCAGGTCGGGGATCGCGGTCGACATGCGCGACCCGCGGGCGAGCGGCGCGGCGCTCGCGGCGGGAGACGCGTTCCTCTTCGGCGACGCGGGCGACATCGTGAGCAAGCTGTCGCACTACTGGCGCGCGGGCGTGGACGAGATCGTTCTGAATCCCACCGGGGTCTTCCTGAAAGAGGGCCTCAGATCGGCGCTCAACGAACTGGAGACGATCGTCTCGGCGACGCCTGCCTGACGCGCGTGCGATGTGACGTGACGGGGAGCGGGTCACCCGGATGAGGGCGCTCGCCGCCCAAGGCCGGGAGGAGGAAAGGGCGCCACCCGCCTGCGGCACAATTGGCCTCATGGCCCTCGACCCGAAGATCGCCGACCGGCTCAAGCGCACGCCGGACGGCCTGGTGCCCGCGATCGTCCAGCAGCACGACACCGGCGAGGTGCTCATGCTCGCGTGGATGGACGACGAGGCGCTGCACCGCACGCTCACCACCGGCCGGGCGACCTACTGGTCCCGCAGCCGCGGGGAGTACTGGGTGAAGGGCGACACCTCCGGCCACGTCCAGTGGGTCAGGCACGTGGCGCTCGACTGCGACGGCGACACCATCCTGCTCAAGGTCGACCAGGTGGGGGCGGCCTGCCACACCGGCGACCGCACCTGCTTCGACGCCGACGTCCTCGACGTGAGCGGCGCGCCGTGACCGCCGCCGCACCCGCCCGCGACCGGGCGCGTACGGCCCGGCGCTCGCTGCTCGCCTGGCTGGCCGCCTGCGCCGTGGGCGGCGGGCTCGCGCTGCTGGCCGCGGGCCGCGTCTGGGTCACGCTCGGCACGGCGGGGAGCCCCGCAGGAGCGGGCGCCGGCTCTCTCACCGGCAACGACCTGGTGGCCTGGCTGACCCCCGCGGCGCTGGCCGCGCTCGCCGCCGTGCTGGCCGTGCTGGCGGCCCGGGGGGTGGCGCGCCGGGTGACGAGCGCCGTCGTCGCCCTCCTCGGCCTGGCGGTGGCGGCCGGGGCCTGGGACGGCACGCGCGGCGGGGCGATCGCGGCGGCCGCCGGGCACATGACGGGCGTGGTGACGGCCGCCGGTCACATCTCCGTGGAGTCGCGCGCCTGGGCCTGGCCGGTGCTGGCCGCCGCGGGCGGGCTCGTCCTGGCCGGGGCGGGCGCGGCGGCGGCGGTCCTGAGCCCCCGCTGGCCCGGTATGTCGAGCAGGTACGAGCGGGGGACCGGGCGCGCGGAAACGGGCGGGGCCGGCCGCGTGAAGGACGCCGACAGGGCGATGTGGGACGCGATCGACGAGGGCGACGACCCCACCGTCCGGTAGCACGGCCCAGTGGACCGCTCCGCGGAAAGGGAAGAGCGGTCGTCCTGGGACGCCCATTGGATCGTTCCCAACTCTTTCATCACAAGTTGCCCACGAAGCGAAATTTCGCCCTGTAGGGTCGTTCCTTCTCGCTAAGCTTCCCGCCGACTTGAAGGATCTCACGGGAGCTTCGGATGAGCTACCAGCACCGGCCGGACGGCTACGGGGGCCCGGGTCCCCGCCCGTCCGCCGGGGGATGCCCGCACCCGCACGCGGGTGGTGACGGGCATCCGTCTCCGGTTCCGTACGGCTGCCCGCCACACCTGGGGCGGGGCGCCGGCGGAACGCCGGTCGCGTCGCCCGTCCCGGGCGTCGCCGGCCTGCTCACGTGCGGCTTCACGTCGAACCTCGATGTGATCTTCGGCAACGTCGCTCTGAATCAGATCAGGCGGAACGGCCAGGAGGGTCGCGGCATGGCGGTCGCCGGCCTCGCCACGCCCCACGCGGGCATGGCGTGGCCCGTTCCGGTGGTGCTCCGCATCCCGGGAGTCATCGCCATGGGCGCCTCGAACAGCGGTCACTGACCCCGGTCCCGTCTCACATCGAACCTCTCCCCCTACGCACAGCAGGAGCGACAGAAGATGGCCTACGGCAACGACCCCGGCAATCCCGGCGGCTTCCCGCCGCCTCCGCCCCCCGGCAGCTACGGCGCCCCGATGCAGCCCGGCGGCGCCCCCCCGAACAACCACCTCGTGATGGCGATCGTCAGCACGATCCTGTGCTGCCTTCCTCTGGGCGTTGTGTCGATCGTCTACGCCACCCAGGTCAACTCCAAGTGGATGGCGGGCGACTACCAGGGCGCCGTCGCGTCCTCGGAGTCGGCGAAGAAGTGGTGGATGGCGTCCCTGATCACCGGCATCGTGATCTGGGTCCTGTACATCCTCTTCTTCGTCGTGCTCGGGGTCTTCAGCGCCACCACGACCACGTCATACTGAGGGTCATGACATCGACCGTCCCGGCGCGGCGCCCGGCGGACCGGCTGCGGTCCCTGCTGGCGCCGCTCGGCGTGGCGGCCGTCGCCACGGCGGCGGCCGCGTACGTCGCCGCCGTGGACCCCAACCAGCCCGGGCACTATCCGACCTGCCCGTTCCTGTTCCTCACCGGGCTCTACTGTCCCGGATGCGGTTCGCTGCGCGCCGTCCACGCCCTGGGACACGCCGACGTGCTGAGCGCTCTGCACCTCAACCCGCTCACGGCCGTGGCCGTGCCGTTCCTGTTCTACCGCTGGGCCCTGTGGGCATTACGATCATGGCAGGGACGGCCTGTGCGCACGAGCCTCGCGCACCCCGCGTACCTGTGGGGACTCCTCGCCATCGTGATCGTTTTCTGGGTGGTGCGTAATACGCCTTTCGGGCATTTCCTCGCACCGTGAATCGACCCGGTGGCGGATCGACGCGAGACGGGCCGATACCATCGCAGGGCAGGACACGCAGAGCAGCCGACCGGAGGGGACCCTTACGCGTGAGCGAGCGGACAGGCAAATCGCGCGAGCTCCGAGCCGAAGGCGAGGAGGACGCGTGAGTGTTCTTGAGGACATCATCTCGGGTGTGCGGGAGGACCTCGAGGAGCGGCAGCGTGACATGCCGATCGAGGAGCTCAAGCGGCTCGCCGCTCGCGCGCCGGAACCCCGGGACGCCTACGCCGCGCTCGGCGGCGACCGGGTGTCGGTCATCGCGGAGGTGAAGCGGTCGAGCCCCTCGAAGGGCGCGCTCGCCGCCATCGCCGATCCCGCCGCCCTCGCGGCGGACTACGAGGAGGGCGGCGCCCACGTCATCAGCGTGCTGACGGAGCGGCGCAGGTTCGGCGGGACGCTCGCCGACCTCGCCGCCGTGCGCGCGGCCGTGGACATCCCCGTCCTGCGCAAGGACTTCATCGTCACCTCCTACCAGCTGTGGGAGGCCAGGGCGAACGGCGCGGACCTCGCCCTGCTCATCGTGGCGGCCCTCGAGCAGTCGGCACTCGTCTCGCTGATCGAGCGGGCCGAGTCGATCGGGCTCACCCCGCTCGTCGAGGTGCACACCGAGGAGGAGCTGGCCCGCGCGGCCGACGCCGGCGCGAAGATCATCGGCATCAACGCCCGCAACCTCAAGACGCTCGAGGTGGACCGCGAGGTGTTCGCCAAGCTCGCGCCCAAGGTGCCGGACGGCGTCATCAAGGTCGCCGAGTCGGGGGTGCGCGGCCCGCACGACCTGCTCGCGTACGCGCGGGCGGGAGCCGACGCCGTGCTGGTGGGCGAGAGTCTCGTCACCGGCAGGGACCCCAAGACGGCGGTCAACGACCTGGTGACCGCGGGCGCCCACCCGGCCTCGCGGCAGGACACCGGCTCCGAGAGGCACTCGTGAACGACGGCGCTGCAGAGGGAGGCCGCGTGACCCCGACGGATGGGACCATCATCACCCCCGCCGACCTGGCCGGGGGCGGTGTCCGCGGCAACGACCCGGACATCCACGGCAAGTTCGGCAGGTTCGGCGGCAGGTACGTGCCCGAGGCGCTCATCCCGGCCCTCGACGAGGTCGCCGCGGAGTACGAGAAGGCCAAGACCGACCTCGCCTTCCTGCGCGAGTTCGATCACCTTCTGCGCACGTACGCCGGCCGCCCCACGACGCTGACCGAGGTGCCGCGGTTCGCCGAGCACGCGGGCGGCGCGCGGATCCTGCTCAAGCGCGAGGATCTGACACACACGGGCGCGCACAAGATCAACAATGTGCTCGGCCAGGCGCTGCTGACCAAGCGCCTGGGCAAGCGGCGCGTCATCGCCGAGACGGGGGCGGGCCAGCACGGCGTGGCCACCGCCACCGCCGCGGCGCTGATGGGCCTGGAGTGCGTCATCTACATGGGCGCCGTCGACTGCGAGCGCCAGGCGCTCAACGTCGCCAGGATGAAGCTCCTCGGCGCGACGGTCGTGCCGGTGACCAACGGCAGCCAGACCCTCAAGGACGCCATCAACGAGGCGTTCCGCGACTGGGTCACCAACGTCGACCACACGCACTACCTGTTCGGCACGGTCGCAGGGCCGCACCCGTTCCCCGAGATCGTCCGGGACTTCGCCCGGATCATCGGGGTGGAGGCGCGCCGCCAGGTGCTGGAGCTCACCGGCCGCCTGCCCGACGCGGTCTGCGCCGCCGTCGGCGGCGGGTCGAACGCCATCGGCGTCTTCCACGCCTTCGTCGACGACCGGAACGTCCGGCTGTACGGCTACGAGGCCGGAGGCCGGGGCGCGGAGACCGGCGAACACGCGCTGACCCTGACCGAGGGCACCGTCGGCGTGCTGCACGGCGCCCGCACCTACGTCCTGCAGGACGAGGAGGGCCAGACGATCGAGTCGCACTCGATCTCGGCCGGTCTCGACTACCCGGGCGTGGGCCCCGAGCACGCGTGGCTCAAGGACACCGGCCGCGCCACCTACGAGGGCGTGACCGACAAGGAGGCCATGGAGGCCTTCGCCCTGCTCGCGCGCACCGAGGGCATCATTCCGGCCATCGAGTCCTCGCACGCGCTGGCGGGCGCGCTGCGGCTGGGCCGCGAGCTCGGTCCCGACGCCGTCATCCTGGTGAACCTGTCGGGCCGCGGTGACAAGGACATGGGCACCGCCATGAAGTACTTCAACCTCTGATTCAGCATCGACAGGACATCCCGATGACGACACTCCAAGCGGTGTTCGACAAGGCCCGCGCCGAGGACAGGGCCGCGCTGGTCGGCTACCTTCCGGCCGGCTTCCCGACCAAGGACGGCGCGGTCGCCGCGGCGACCGCGATGGTCGAGGCCGGCTGCGACGTGATCGAGATCGGCCTGCCGTACTCCGATCCGCTCATGGACGGCCCGACCATCCAGGACGCGGTGCACCGGTCGCTGATCAACGGCACCCGCATCGCCGACGTGATGCGCACCGTCGAGGGCGTGGCGAAGTCGGGTGCCGCGACGCTGGTCATGACGTACTGGAACCCGATCGACCGCTACGGCGCCGAGCGCTTCGCGCGCGACCTCGCCTCCGCGGGCGGTGTCGGGACCATCACGCCGGACCTGACGCCGGAGGAGTCCGAGCCCTGGCTCGCCGCGAGCAAGGAGGCCGGCATCGACATGGTCTTCCTCGTGGCGCCCAGCTCGCCGGACGAGCGCATCTCCCGGGTCGCCGCCTGCTGCACGGGCTTCGTGTACGCGGCCTCGCTGATGGGCGTGACCGGTGCCAGGGAGTCCGTCAGCTCGGCGGCGGAGGGCCTGGTCAAGCGGACCAGGGCGCACACGTCGCTGCCCGTCTGCGTCGGGCTCGGCGTGGGCACCGGCGCCCAGGCCGCCGAGGTCGCGGCGTACGCCGACGGCGTCATCGTCGGGTCGGCCTTCATCCGGCGCCTGCTCGACGCGCCGGACGAGAAGTCCGGTCTTGCGGCCGTACGCGAGCTCGCGTCCGAACTAGCCCAGGGTGTCCGGCGCTGAGCCACCCGGGGGTTTCCTTCCCGCACATGCGCCGCGACCAGCCGAGATAAGGCGGCTTACCATGCTCTTATCCAGCACATGGTGAGGTTGGGTCCCGGTACTGTTCAGTCGGTGTTGCCTACCGGGCGAGGAGACTCATGGTTCAGTTGGCATCCGGCGCCTCGGTGTCCGAACGGTTACAGCCTGCGAAACCCGCGCTCTCCTGGGTCACGACCGCCGCACGGGTCGTGCTCGCCGGCGTACTGATCGTCGCCGGGGCGCTCAAGATCGGAGCACCCGCGCTGTCGGTGCAGGCGGTGCGGGCCTACGAGCTCCTGCCCGGCTCCGTCGCGCAGATCGTCGGGTACGGCCTGCCGGTCCTGGAGATCATCACCGGCCTGCTGCTGCTCGTCGGCCTGTTCACGCGTGCGGCGGCGGTCGTCGCCGGGGTGCTGATGGTGGCGTTCGTCATCGGCATCGGGTCGGCCTGGGCCAGGGGGCTGCGCATCGACTGCGGCTGCTTCGGCGGCGACGGCACGCTCGCCGCGGGACAGGACCCCAACTATTTCTGGGAGCTGATGCGCGACTTCGGGCTGCTCGTCTGCGCGGCGTGGATCGTCGCCAGGCCGGCGGGCCGCTTGTCGCTCGACTCCGCGCTGGGCTTCACGGGGGAGCGGGAAACGGCGGACGAGGACGGCTCGGACGGCGGGGAGGACGACGGCGCGTGACCGCGGACGACCGCGGGACGCCGCCGTGAGAACAGCCAGGGGGGAAGTTTCGTGAGCAAGCGGACGAGTGAGGCGGCCAGGGCCCGCATCGCGGCCCAGAGGGAGGCCTTGCGCAAGCAGGAGCAGCGCAAGCGGATCACGATGATCGTCACCGCCGTGGTGATCGTCCTGATCGCGGCCGCCGTCGCCGTGTGGTCGGTGCGGCAGGGAAGCTCGGAGAAGGTCGCGGGCGGCCTCGCGCCCGTCACCGTCCAAAAAGACGGAACGGTCGTGATGGCCAAGTCCGGCGTCAGTGCGCCCGTGGTCGACGTGTACGAGGACTTCCAGTGTCCGACGTGCAAGGAGTTCGAGGCGACCAGCGGCTCCACGCTGAAGAACCTGGCCGCCGAGGGCAAGGCCAAGGTCGTGTACCACCCGATCACGATCTTCACTCAGGAGCCGACCGCGGGCAACTCGCTGCGGGCGGCCAACGCGGCCCGGTGCGTGACCGACGGGCAGCAGTGGCTGGCGTTCCACGACAAGCTCTACCAGAACCAGCCAAGCGAGACCGTGACCGGTTTCACGACCGACGAGCTGATCAAGTGGGGCAAGGCGGCCGGCGTGACCGCTCCCGACTTCGACAACTGCGTGCGGGAGCAGCGCGACGTCGCCGCGCACAAGCAGTTCTCCCAGCAGACCATGGCCGCGCAGAAGCTGGCCGGCACACCGACCGTCAAGCTCGACGGCAAGGAGCTCGAGCTCACCACCCTCTTCTCGCCGAGCTCGCTGCGCGACGCGGTGCAGAAGGCCGGGAAGTAGGAGACGCCGTCCCCCCCGGCCGTCGCCGGGAGGTTGCCGCCCGGGAAGCCGTCGCCTGGGAGGCCGTCGCTCCAGGAAGCGCCGCCGAGAGGTCGTTGCAGCGAGGCGTCGTCGCCAAGAATCGGGCAAGGGCCGCGTGGCCGTCCCGCGACCGGGTATCGGCGCGATGTCACAGGCTCCGCGCAGGGCGGGCCCCAGTGTGATCGTCGGCGCGAGCGTGGTGCGGCCGCAGGTTTTGATCGCCGGTGCGAGTGCGGTCGTGGGCGCGGTCGTGTCCCGTCCACACCAGTCCCGTCCACGGCTCGCGCTAGCGAACCGCAAGCGACGAGCTGAGCGAGGAGGCGCCGTGCCCGCCCACACCGGTGCGCAGGCCGCCGGGCGGGACGGCGTCGCCCGCGTCGTCCTGAGGCCCATGGGAAGCCCGCTGCCGCTGGGCTTCCTCGGTCTCGCCCTCGCCACGACCGCCTTCGGCGCCATGGAACTCGGCTGGGTGCCCGCCGCGCAGGGGCGTGTCGTCGCTCTGGCCGCGCTGCTGTTCACCGCGCCGCTGCAGTTCCTCGTCGCGATCCTCGGCTTCCTCGCCCGCGACTCGGTCGCCGGAGCCGCGATGGGCGTCCTGTCGGGCACGTGGGCGGTGATCGGCGGCGTCACGCTCACCTCCGCGCCCGGCACGGCGAACCCGGCGCTGGGCGTCGTCCTGCTCACGGCCGCCGCGGCGATGCTCGTCCCGGCCCTCGCGGGCCTGCCCAAGCTGGTGGCCGCCGTCGTGATGGCGTTGTCCGCCACCAGGTTCGCGATCACCGGCGTCTTCGAGATCACCGCGTCCTCGGGGTGGAGGACCGCGGCGGGCATCGCCGGTCTGGTGCTCGCCGTCGTCGCCTACTACGCCGCGCTGGCGTTCGAACTGGAGGACGCGCACGGGCGCGCGCTCCTTCCCGTCGCCCGCCGGGGCCGGGCCCGTACGGCGGTCCGGGGCGACCTGCACGACCAGACGAAGGGGCTGGCGCACGAGGCGGGCGTGCGCGAGCAGCTCTGATCCGCCCGCCCCCGGGCGGGGCCGGGACCAGGCGGCCGCCGCGCGGCCGCCTTCCCTGCCGATCTCACCGGGGTTTCGCCTCCGGGTGCGTGGTTAGCATGCCCGCATGCCGAACGACGACCGGTCTCCTCTCGACACATCCGCCGGACCCGGGGACGCCGCTAGGAGGATCCACGGGGCGATGGTCGCCTTCGCGGCGGGCGACGCGCTCGGCGTGCCCTGGGAGGGCCGTCCGCCGGAGCGCGTCGACGCGGCCGAGGTCGTCCGGCTGCCGGCGCCGGACAGGGGATGGCCGCGCGGCTCGACCTCCGACGACACCGCGCAGATGGTGCTGGCCGCCCGATGCCTGGCCGACACGGGCGGGCGGCCCTCCTCCATGGACTTCCTCACCCGTCTGGCCGACGCGGCGCCGGGGGTGCGCGGTCTCGGGCCGACGACGCTGCGCGCCCTCGCGCACTTCCACGCCACGGGGGAGCTGCCGGCGCCCTCGGCCGGCGACCTGCCCACCAACGGCGCGGCCATGCGCATCGCCCCGGTCGGCTGGGCCGTACCGCCCCACAGGACCGAGCGCCGGCGGATTCTGTGCGAGACGCTGTCGGCCGCGACGCATCGGGCGCCGGCGGCGGTGGGGGCGGCCTGCGTGATCGCGGCCATGGCGTCGTTCGCGGTGGAGGGGGCCGGTGCGGACGATCTGCTGGACGCGGCGGCGGCCGAGGCCCGCTGGGCGGGCGAGCGCTACGGGCCGATGGACGCCGTGGCGGACGCGGCCCGCGGCCGGTGGTCGCCTCCGCGCGAAGGTGTCTCCCTCGACGCCGTGGAAACGGTCGCCGCGGTGGTCCACGTGATCCGCGAGACTCCCGGCCCGGCCGCGGCCCTGCCGTACGCCGTGTCGCTCGGCGGGGACACCGACACGGTCGCGGCGCTCGCGGGCGGCGTCCTCGGCGCGCGCGACCCCGACGGGGTCACCGCGCTCGGATGGCTGAGGCTGGTGGATCTCGGTGAACACCCGGGCCTGGGAGACCTCGCCGTACGCCTGTCGGCTCTCCGCGAGACGGCCGCCGCCGGGCTCCGGGCGGAGGGCGCGGGGTGATCGGCGCAGGTCGCGCGGCGGATGCCCGCGCCTCGCTCCAGGCTCGCCCTCTCTTGCGGTAACGTCACGTTACATGCCCCTCCTCGCCTCGATTCCCAGCCCTTCGCAGGGGGTCTGGAATCTCGGACCGATCCCGATCCGCGCGTACGCGCTGTGCATCGTGCTCGGTGTCATCGTCGCCGTCTGGATCGGCGAACGCCGCTGGCGCGCCCGTGGCGGCGCCCCCGGGACGATCGTCGACCTCGCGGTCTGGGCCGTGCCGTTCGGCCTCGTCGGCGGACGTCTCTACCACGTCATCACCGACTGGCAGATCTACTTCGGTTCGGACGCGCCCAAGCGGCCGATCGACGCGCTGTTCATCTGGGAGGGCGGCCTCGGCATCTGGGGTGCCATCGCCCTCGGCGCGCTCGGCGTGTGGATCGCCTGCCGCCGGCGCGGCATCTCCTTCACCGCCGTCGCCGACACCCTCGCCCCCGGCGTGGCCGTGGCGCAGGCCATCGGCCGGTGGGGCAACTACTTCAACCAGGAACTGTTCGGCGGCCCCACCGACCTGCCGTGGGGCCTGGAGATCGAGCCGGGCCGCCCCGGCACCGTCCCCGGCGCGACCACCTACCACCCGACGTTCCTGTACGAGTCGTTGTGGGACCTCGCGCTCGCCGGTGTGCTGATCCTGGCCGCCCGCCGGTTCAGCCTGCGGCACGCCCGCGTGTTCGCGCTGTACGTCGCGGGCTACACGCTCGGCCGGTTCTGGATCGAGGGGCTGCGGGTGGACCCCGCCCACCAGATCCTCGGCATGCGGCTCAACCAGTGGACCTCGATCCTCATCTTCCTGTGCGCCCTGGCGTACCTGTGGCTGGCCCGCAACCGTACGGGCGAGGAGCCGCTGGGCGTGGAGAGCGGCGACGCCGGCCCCGGCCCCGCCGACCCCGCCCATGGGCCGGACCAGGCCGATGAGCCGGAACTCCTGCGCGAGGAGGCCCAGGAGACGACGGCGGAAGACGTGACGGCACAGGATCGACAGGAACGGGACGGCGGTTCCGGCAAGGAGACGGCGGGCGCCGCGGTCGACGGCGCGGCGGAGCCCGAGGCCGGCCGGCGATGACGAAGGCGTCGACGGGGGCGCGGGCCGAGGTCCACCACGAGCACCGCGACGTCAACGGCGGCTGGTTACGCCCCGCCGTCTTCGGTGCCATGGACGGGCTGGTCTCCAACTTCGCGCTGATCGCGGGCGTCGCCGGCGGCACCGCCGAAACCAGGATCATCGCGCTCGCCGGCATCGCCGGTCTGGCCGCCGGAGCGTTCTCCATGGCGGGCGGCGAATACGTGTCGGTCGCCAGCCAGCGGGAGCTCGCCCTGGCGGAGATCGACGTGGAGCGCCGGGAGCTGGAGCGGCACCCGGAGGCCGAGGAGGCCGAGCTCGCCCGGATGTACGAGCAGCGAGGCGTGGACCCGGAGACGGCCAGGGAGGTCGCCCGGCAGATCTCCCGCGACCCGGAGGAGGCCCTGGCCGTCCACACGCGGGCCGAGCTGGGCGTGGACCCCGACGACCTGCCCTCGCCCGTGCTGGCCGCCGTGTCGTCGTTCCTGTCGTTCAGTCTGGGCGCGCTGGTCCCGCTCCTGCCGTACCTGCTGGGCGTGCGGGGGTTGTGGGTCTCCGCCGTGGTGTCGATGGTGGCGCTGTTCGCCGCCGGCGCCGTGGTCTCCCGGGTGACGGCCCGCAGCTGGTGGTTCAGCGGCCTGCGCCAGCTCGTGGTGGGGGCCGTGGCGGCGGCGCTTACCTGGGGCCTGGGCTCGCTGATCGGAACCGGCGGTCTATGACCAGGCGCAAGCGCCGGTCGTCCGCGCCGGCCGAGGGCTGGACCGGGTCCACCCTCACCGAGCTGGGGCTGGACGACAGGCAGCAGCGGGTGTTCGTGTGGTCGGTCACCGCTGTGGGAGTGCTGGTGATCGCCCTGGTGCTGACGCTGACGGTCAACGCGATCGGCGGAGCACCGTCGCAGCCGGCGCAGGCCGCGGGCGGGGTGGTCGGGGAGGGGCTGCCCGTGTCCTTCCAGGACTGGCCCTCGCTGAAGGAACTGGCCCCGATCGCGGACAGGAAGGCCGACACCGCGCCGCTGACCGCGCAAGAGGTGTTCGGCGCGCGGACGCTCACGGCCGGGAAGGTCACGCTGCGCAGGCTCGCCGCCCGCCTGGACCAGGCGTGCGCGGGAGCCGTGTGGGGAGCCGATCTCACCGACGCCCTGGCGGAGGCCGGATGCAGCCAGGCGGTTCGCGGCCTGTACGCCACGGCGGACGGGGTGTACGTCGCGCAGTACACCGTCTTCAACCTCGCGGACGTCGCGGCGGCCGAGTCGCTGGCGAAGTCGCTGGCCTCGCTCTACCGGGGCGCCTGGGTGCAGCCGCTCGAGTCGCCTCGGGCGAAGTTCGGCGCCTACAGCGAGGCGAACGCCTATGCCCTGGGGCACTACCTCGGGGTGGCCTGGATCGGCCGGACCGACGGCGCGGAGCCAGGGGAGAAGGACGACTTCATCATGCTCGGCCTGGCCGCACGGGAGGTCGAGAAGGCGGTCTTCCGCCGCGTGGTCAAGGTCGCCGGGGTGCCGTCGGACCCCGCGCAGCCGCCGGGCCCGGCCGACACCGCGCAGCCCTCGGAGGCTCCTCCGACCGACCCCGGTGCCTCCCCGGCGATCTCCTCCACCCCCTCGCCCTCCACCGCTCTGTGAATCGGGAGCGTGCGGGGAGACCATCCGGGGCGGAGCCGTCGGTTCACCCTCGCCGTCTCCCGGGGAGGACGAGCCCTTCCGGCCGCGAGCAGCGTGCGCAGGTGCGCCGGCAGAGCCACAGGACCAGGCCGATAGCCGCCGCGCCGCCCAGCACGTAGGCCGCCGGGAAGCCGAAGGCGGCCTCTGTTTCCGTGCCGTACAGCGTGCCGAGGTAGACGACGTTGTAGGTGACGGCGACCGCGATGGAGGCCACGACGAGTCCGGCGAGCGTCATGGCCGTCAGAGCCCGGGAGATCGCCGAGCGAGTGAGCCTCTCCGGTGCCCCGATCAGGTGCAGCGCCGTGGCGAACCGGTTGTCACCCCGCAGCGCGTCGGCCGCGCCCAGGACCACCATGGGCATCGAGAAGGCGAGGCCGATCAGGAAGATCGCCGGTAGCAGCACCGCGTAGAGCTGTGCACGCTGCTGGAGGGTCTGTTCCATGCCGCGCTCGAACCGCAGTTCCGGCATGATCGCCTGGACGTCGGACATCACGTCGTCGGCGCGTGCTCGCGGGAAGACGATGTCCAGGCTCTCAATGCCGTTCCGCTGCCGGGTGACCCGCGCGTAGCGGGCCACCGGGGACGCGAGAAAACGCTGCTTGAGCGTCTCGTCTATCTGGTCGATCCCGACGCTCTGCCGGCCGTCGGCTCCGTAGGCGGTCTGCCTGACCTCGTTCACGGCGTCGAGGTTCCCGGCGTGCAGGCCGAGCAGACTGATCAGCAACATGGGAACGGCCACCAGCCGAGGGGCAAGTGCGGGGTTTCCCGCGGCGAAGCGGGCGGCCAGCCGGGTCGGGAGCCCGTGCCGAGGGCGCACGAGAGACGAGAGGGCCACGGTGATCGGCTCGATCGCGGCGATGGTCACGACGATCGCGATGGTCATGAGCGCATAGCCGACCTGCGGAGAGTACGCCCGTGCCAGCAGCCCGCCGGGATCCGGGCGTCCGAACAGGCCTTTGTAGTCCGCCAGCGGGACGGCGGCCAGCGACCAGGCCAGCACGGCGGCGGCGGGTATGAGCCGCTGGGCCTTCGGCGCCCCTCGCCGGATCTGCCCGTCCGGCCGCAGGCACCGGACCGCCGACAGCGCGGTGACACCCGCGAGCGTGATCGTCGCGACGGCGACCGCCGCGACGAGGACCGACGGCGGCAGCGCGGCGTCCTGCGGATACCAGCTCAGCTGGGTGATGCCGGCGGTGCCGAGGCCGGGCCAGGCGAGCGCGGCCGCCAGGCACCCGGCGACGCCGCCGGTCAGTCCCGCGGCCGCGCCTTCCCATGCCGCGATCCGCCCGATCAGCCCACGGGACATGCCCGCGAGGTACGCGCGCGCCCAGCGGCGGCGGTAGACCCCCGACGACATGCCGAGCGCGGCGAGGGTGAGAGCGGCGACGGGAACCAGGGTGGCGGGAACAAGCCGGATCACAACGGCTCCGGCGTCCAGGTATTGCATGGTGCCCTGGCTCCAGGACGTCTCCCAGGTCATTCCCGACCGGTCAGGAGTGATCCGGTATTCGGCCGGGCTGACTCCGAAGGTGACGTCCAGGTTGGGTTCCTGCGGTGCGTTCGATGCCCGTCCCACGTAGGCGTACAGCTCGTCGGGGTGGCCGAGCCCGGCGGGGCCGATGACGCCCGCGCGTCGTCCCGGGGCCCACGTGGCATATCGCGGCTGCGAGTCGATCAACCGGGCGGCAGCCGGAGACAGGAACACCTCACCGGGCAGCGGAGCGTGCGTGATGCCCGGCGGCGTCGCCGCTCGCGCCGGATTCCGCACGTCGTAGACGAAGACCCGGCGCCATCGTCTGGTCTCGGCGACCATGATGTCCGAGACGAAGATCTTCATTCCGGCGTCCGGTTCCGCCGCGACGCGGCCGGTGTCGTTTCGCACGGCACGGAGACGGTCCCGCGTCAGCTGTGCGTCCGCTATGCCTGGCACCGAAGCGGCGATGAGGCCGAACAGCACCGCGGCCGCCGCGCATATCACGAAGGCGGCCATCCGGCTCAGCCCGGCGCGAGGCGAACCGCGCAGCATGCGATAAGCCAGCCGGGCCGACAGCGGCGTCATAGTCTCGCTCCACCGTCCGGTGTCAGAACCTCCTCCGATGCGACGATTCGGCCGTTGGTCAGCGTCGCCACGCGATCGGCGCGTTCGGCGATCCGCAGGTCGTGGGTGGCCAGCAGGACCGCGGTGCCGTGACGCCGGGCCGCGGTGACGAGCAGGTCGGCCACGATCTCGCTGTTGGCGGCGTCCAGCGCTCCGGTCGGCTCGTCCGCGAACAACACGTCGGGGTGATGAACGAGCGCGCGGGCGATCGCCGTACGCTGCCTTTCTCCCCCGGAGATCTGCCATGGATGTCGCTTCGACAGGTGGTCGAGGCCCAGCATCCTCATGATCTGCGCTGTCCGGAGGCCGATGTCCGGCATGCCGTTCAGCTCCAGAGGCAGCTGGATGTTCTCCCGCACGGTCAGTTCGTCGATGAGATCACCGTGCTGGGCGACGAAGCCGAAGCGCCGGGCGCGCAGCGCCGTGCGGTCGGCCGGACGAAGCCGATAGAGCGATTCGGCGGTGAACAGTACCCGCCCGGAATCGGGAGGGAGCAGCCCGGCGGCACACCGCAGCAGCGTCGACTTGCCGCTTCCGCTGGGACCGACCAGAGCGACGAACTCGCCCTTCTCGAGGGTGAGATCGGCCGAGGTGAGCGTGGCCTGGTCGTCGAAGGAGATTGAGACGTCGTCCAGTCGTAAGACTGCCGATTCCTGGTTCGCCACGCGGGCTTGCCTTTCCTCATAGTCGCACAGGCGGCGCCGCCGGCTGGGAGGCCGCCTGTCTCGGTGAAGAGGCGATCAGGGAGTGTCCCGGGACACCTGCCTGGAGCGCCGCGTCGTGTCGCGGAGCGCGGCGCGCATGAAGTCCTCGGCACAGAGGCCATCACGGACGGCCGGAGCTCCGCAGGCGGTGCACGAGCCGTGGTCGACGACCAGCTCATGACCCGCTTCCATCGCGGAGGGAGGCGGAGGCGGGGGCGGATCGATCGGTGCGGATTCCATGTGACTGACTGACCACCCTTCCGCGGAGGACTACCGGGGAATCGTGCGGCTCCCCGTCGCGCCCGTGATGCTCCTCACGGTGACGGTGACCGTGCCGTTGGGGCTGAGGGTCACCTGCCGGCCGGAAATCGCGCTGGAACCACAGCCGGTGATGCTGTAGCTCGTGGGAAGGCCCGATCCCGAGAACGTCAGACCGGCGGAGCGATACTTGGTGGGGCCGGTCGTCGGGTTGCAGATGTGAAGCGATTACTTCTGGCCATTACCCGAGCCCTTCGTTGTGTCCCGGATACGACATGACGACCGAAGGGTAACGATGAGCCCGTTCCCCCCTCGCGGAGAACGGGATGCATCGGTATCCGGAATTATCCTGACACGCCCGAACGACAGGCATGCTAACATGATCGACTTCTCAGGTGTCAAGCATTTATGGGGATTAACGGATGGCCGCCGGCGGGGCGGCGGTCATCAAAAACGAACTTCTCGTTCGAGGGCTTGATTCGAGGCCTGACGTGGGCGGATGTGGCGGAGACTCCAGCGGGGAGTTTCTCTAGACAATATCTAGCCGACGTCTAGAACAAATGTAGTCCTGGCCGGGCCGTGTCGTTCCGGACTGATTCGGATAATCGGAAAGATCGTCGGCCTGCGGCGGCGAGTCCCGGCCGATCGCCTCCTCCGCCGCGCACGCGCTTCGCGGGCCGCTCATCGCTCCCCGCCGGCGTCGAGGGTGCGGAGGACGGCGGCCGGGAGAGTGGTGAGGCGGTGGAGGGGGAGCTCGAGCGGGGTGGCGTCGCCGGCCCACGGCGCGGCCTCTTCGACGGCCGCTCTGGCCTGTCGCTTGGTGAGGCCGGCCGTCTCGGTCAGCGCCTCACGCCAGGTGTTGGCGACCTTTCCGTGGGCGCTGTCCATGATCTTGCGCAGCACCCGGCCGGGGCCGCCGTCCGGGGGCGGCAGCCGTACGGCGTCGAGCACGTGGCCCTCGGCGGCCGGGCGGTGGACGAGTTCGTACACCGGGGCCAGCAGGGCGGCGAGCGCGGGCAGGTCCGCGACCGTGTCCGTTACTGGGCCCGCGGTGAGCACGCGAACGTGCCGGGCGCGCGTCGCGAGCAGCAGGCGGGGCAGCGCCGCCTCCAGCCCGGCCGGCACGGCGATCGCCACCCGTTCGGGATCGGCGGCGTACGGCTTGCTCAGCAGGGTGGCGAGCCGGGTGCGCGGCACCTTCGGCAGCAGGCCGCGCGGCCACTCCCCGGCGAGCAGGTCCGGACCGAACGCGGTCACCGCCGTCTCGTCCGGCGGAGCCGCGGGAGCGGACTCGACGGACTGGGGACCCTGGGTGTAGATGGCCGTCGCGAGACGGTCGAGCCGGGAGGCGATCGCCGGCCAGGTCTTGGTGGTCGGCCGCAGGACGTACAGGTCCGCCGCGCTGCCGATCGCCTCCGCGCCGTGATACCGATTGAAGTGCGGAAATATGGCCTCGTGCAGAAGGTTGAGGTCGAGGAGGGCCTTCTGCACCTTCAGCGCGAGCATCGGGGTGCGCTCGGATGCGCCGTACGCCACGAGGATCCGCCCCCGGTCGCGGTCGCGCAGGCCCTCGGCGGCGCGGGCGGCGAACAGCCCGATCCCCTCGGGCGTGTACGGCGGGTCGGTGACCGCGAGGTCCGCCCGGCCGCGCAGCGACGGCGGCAGGCCGAGGCGCAGGTCGGCCCAGTGGGTGCGCACCCCCAGGTCCTGGGCGTCGATGTACTCCAGGATGCGGTCGTCGATGTCGGCCACGGCGACCTCGACCTCGGGGTGGATCATCCGCACGGCCAGAGAGGTCAGGTCGTGGTCGCCGACGCACAGCAGGCGGGCGCCGGGCAGCCAGAACCGCCTCCCCAGCAGCAGGGCGCGGCGCAGCACGGTCTCCGCGGTCGCGGAGACGTGGTCGAGCGCGTGCCGTCCCCGGGGGGCCTCGGCGATCAGCGTCTCGAGGCGCCCGAGCGCCTCGGCGTGCGCGGGGACCATTTCGGCGACCGGATTCCCGAGACCGGAAATATCCGTATCAATGCCGACGTTGTAGCGGTTGACCTGATCGCTGGGAATACGGACGCGGTCGCCGCTGTGCTCGAGGGGGAGCACCCGCAGCAGCGACTCGATCGTCCGCCGCGACGTCGCGGTTTCTCGGACCAGGTCAGGCAGGGTCCACCAGCGGCCGCCGGCCAGGAGCGCGAGCGCTCCGCGCAGGCGCAGGCCGTCCACACCCGCCTCCGCCAGCAGTTCGTCGATCGCCTCATGACCACTCATGCGCAAACCATATCCACGGCGCTGACCTGCCAAGGTTCGCGAAGCGGGCCTGGGGGGCACTATTCCGGCAGCGTGTTGTAATCTCTTAAGCACTCAACCGCAGCAGGGCCAGCGTCGTCCCTCTGTTCCACGCAGACGTTGACGACGGGAGTGACTACATGCCTGCTGCCCGCCTTGGCCTTCCCGAAGGTCTCCCCGAGCCCCAGGGACTCTACGACCCCGCATTCGAGCACGATGCCTGTGGCGTGGCCATGGTCGCGGACGTGCGGGGCCGCCGCAGCTACGACATCGTCGCCAAGGCACTGACCGCGCTCCGCAACCTCGACCACCGGGGTGCCAGCGGCAGCGAGCCGGACACCGGCGACGGTGCGGGCATCCTCACCCAGATCCCCGACGCGTTCTTCCGCGCGGTCGCGAACTTCGCGCTGCCGCCCGAGGGCGCCTACGCCGCGGGCACCGCGTTCCTGCCGCAGGACGAGCAGGCCAGGCGGACCGCGATCGGCCTCATCGAGCAGATCGCCGCCGAGGAGGGCGTCACCGTCCTCGGCTGGCGCGACCTGCCGGTGGACCGCGACCTGCCCGGCGCCACCGCGCGGGCGGTCATGCCCCACTTCGCCCAGCTGTTCGTCACCTCGCCCGGCGGCGAGACCGGCGTCGACCTCGACCGGATCGTGTTCGCCTTCCGCAAGCGGGCCGAGCACGAGGCGGACGTGTACTTCTCCTCGCTGTCCTCGCGGACCATCGTCTACAAGGGCATGCTGACCTCGCTGCAGGTCGAGCCGTTCTTCTCCGACCTGTCCGACGAGCGCTACGTCAGCGCCATCGCGCTGGTCCACTCGCGCTTCTCGACCAACACCTTCCCCTCCTGGCCGCTGGCCCACCCGTACCGGTACGTCGCGCACAACGGCGAGATCAACACCGTGCGCGGCAACCGCAACTGGATGCGCGCCCGCGAGGCGATGCTCGCCAGCGGCCTCATCCCGGGCGACCTGCGGCGGCTGTTCCCGATCTGCGACCCCGACGGCTCCGACACCGCCTCGTTCGACGAGACGCTGGAGCTGCTTCACCTCGGCGGCCGGTCGCTGCCGCACGCCGTGCTGATGATGATCCCGGAGGCGTGGGAGAACCACACCGAGATGGACCCGGCCCGCCGGGCCTTCTACGAGTTCCACTCCACGCTGATGGAGGCGTGGGACGGCCCCGCGTCCATCACCTTCTCCGACGGCACGCTGGTCGGCGCGGTCCTCGACCGCAACGGCCTGCGCCCGGGCCGGTTCTGGGTCACCGACGACGGCCTGGTCGTGCTCGCCTCCGAGGCGGGCGTGCTGTCCGACATCCCGCAGGAGAAGGTGGTCCGCAAGGGCCGCCTGCAGCCGGGCCGCATGTTCCTCGTGGACACCGCGCGCGGCCGGATCATCGAGGACGACGAGATCAAGGCCGACCTCGCGGCCGCCGAGCCGTACGGCGAGTGGCTGCACGCGGGTCTGGTCCGCTTCGAGGAGCTGCCCGAGCGCGAGCACGAGCACCCCACCCACGAGGCGCTGGTCAAGCGGCAGCAGACCTTCGGCTACACCGAGGAGGAGCTGCGGGTCATCCTCACGCCGATGGCCAAGAACGGCGCCGAGCCGATCGGCTCGATGGGCACCGACACCCCGGTCGCCGTCCTGAGCGAGAAGCCGAGGCTGCTGTTCGACTACTTCAGCCAGCTGTTCGCGCAGGTCACCAACCCGCCGCTGGACGCCATCCGCGAAGAGCTCGTCACCTCGCTGCAGTCGACGATCGGCCCCGAGGGCAACCTGCTCGACCCCGGCCCGGCCTCGTGCCGCCGGCTCGTGCTGCCCTACCCGGTGATCGACAACGACGAGCTCGCGAAGATCGTTCACATCAACGACGAGGGTGCGCTGCCCGGCTTCCAGCCGTACGTCGTGTCCGGCCTGTTCGACGCGGCCGGCGGCGGCGAGGCGCTGGTGCGGCGGCTGGAGGAGATCCGCCAGGAGGTCTCCCGGGCCATCGAGGACGGCGCGCGCATCATCGTGCTGTCCGACCGCGGCTCCTCCCGCGAGCGGGCGCCGATCCCGTCGCTGCTGCTCACCGGCGCGGTGCACCACCACCTCATCCGGGAGAAGTCCCGCACCCGCGTCGGTCTCGTCCTTGAGACCGGCGAGGCCCGCGAGTGCCACCACATGGCCCTGCTCATCGGCTACGGCGCCAGCGCGATCAACCCCTACCTCGCGCTGGAGACGGCCGAGGACATGGTCGCCACCGGCCGGCTCGACATGGACCCGCGCAAGGCCGTGCGCAACCTGATCAAGGCGTACGGCAAGGGCGTGCTGAAGGTCATGTCCAAGATGGGCGTGTCGACGGTCGCCTCCTACACCGGCGCGCAGATCTTCGAGGCGCTCGGCCTCGGCGCCGAGGTCATCGACCAGTGCTTCACCGGCACCACCTCCCGCCTCGGCGGCGTCGGCTTCGACGTGCTCGCCGCGGAGGCGCTGGAGCGGCACGCGCGGGCCTACCCCCGCGCGGAGAACCCGCACCGGCGGCTGGAGGTCGGCGGCGAGTACCAGTGGCGCCGCGAGGGCGAGCCGCACCTGTTCAACCCGACCACCGTCTTCAAGCTGCAGCACTCCACCCGCACCCGCCGGTACGAGATCTTCAAGGAGTACACGTCCCTGGTGGACGGGCAGTCCGAGAAGCTCATGACGCTGCGCGGCCTGTTCAGGCTGCGCCCCGCCGGCGCGCCCGTGCCGATCGACGAGGTCGAGCCGGTCGAGTCGATCGTCAAGCGGTTCTCCACCGGCGCCATGTCGTACGGCTCGATCTCGATGGAGGCGCACGAGACGCTGGCCATCGCGATGAACCGGCTCGGCGCCAAGTCGAACACCGGTGAGGGCGGCGAGGACCCCGAGCGGCTGCACGACCCCGAGCGGCGCAGCGCGATCAAGCAGGTGGCCTCCGGTCGCTTCGGCGTGACCAGCGAGTACCTCGTCAACGCCGACGACCTGCAGATCAAGATGGCGCAGGGCGCCAAGCCCGGCGAGGGCGGCCAGCTGCCCGGCCACAAGGTGTACCCGTGGATCGCCAAGACCCGGCACTCCACGCCCGGCGTCGGCCTCATCTCGCCGCCGCCGCACCACGACATCTACTCGATCGAGGACCTGGCCCAGCTCATCCACGACCTGAAGAACTCCAACCCGCGGGCCCGCGTCCATGTGAAGCTGGTCGCCGAGGTCGGGGTCGGGACCGTGGCGGCGGGCGTCAGCAAGGCCCACGCCGACGTCGTGCTGATCTCCGGCCACGACGGCGGCACCGGCGCCTCCCCGCTGACCTCGGTCAAGCACGCGGGCGCCCCCTGGGAGCTCGGCCTGGCCGAGACCCAGCAGACGCTGCTGCTCAACGGCCTGCGCGACCGCATCGTCGTCCAGGCCGACGGCCAGCTCAAGACCGGCCGCGACGTCGTCATCGCGGCGCTGCTCGGCGCCGAGGAGTACGGCTTCGCCACCGCTCCGCTGGTGGTCTCCGGCTGCGTCATGATGCGGGTCTGCCACCTCGACACCTGCCCGGTGGGCGTGGCCACGCAGAACCCCGAGCTGCGCAAGCGGTTCAGCGGCAAGCCCGAGTTCGTGGTGAACTTCTTCGAGTTCATCGCCCAGGAGGTGCGCGAGTACCTCGCCGAGCTCGGCTACCGCTCGCTGGACGAGGTCATCGGGCGGGCCGACCTGCTCGACACCACCCGCGCGGTCGAGCACTGGAAGGCCTCCGGCCTCGACCTGTCGCCGATCCTGCACCAGCCGGAGCTGCCCGAGGGCACGCCGCGGCGCAAGGTCGTCGAGCAGGACCACGGGCTCGACAAGGCGCTGGACAACACGCTGATCCAGCTCGCCGAGGGCGCGCTGAACTTCGGCGACCCGGTCACGCTGGAACTGCCCATCCGCAACGTCAACCGCACGGTCGGCACGATGCTCGGCCACGAGGTGACCAAGCGGTACGGCGGCGCCGGCCTGCCGGACAACACGATCGACGTGTCGTTCACCGGCTCGGCGGGCAACTCGTTCGGCGCGTTCGTGCCGCGCGGCGTCACGCTGCGGCTCACCGGCGACGCCAACGACTACCTCGGCAAGGGCCTGTCGGGCGGCCGTATCGTCGTCCGGCCGCACCCCGACGCGCCGTTCGAGGCCGAGACGCAGGTCATCTCCGGCAACGTCGGCCTGTACGGCGCGACGTCCGGCGAGGTCTTCGTCCGCGGCATCGTGGGCGAGCGGTTCTGCGTCCGCAACTCGGGCGCGACCGCCGTCGTCGAGGGCGTGGGCGACCACGGCTGCGAGTACATGACCGGCGGCAAGGCCGTCGTCCTCGGGGCGACCGGCCGCAACTTCGCGGCCGGCATGTCGGGCGGCGTCGGGTACGTGCTCGACCTGCGGCCCGAGCGGGTCAACCGCGAGATGGTCGAGCTGGAGGCGCTGGACGACGAGGACGCCGAGTTCCTTCGGGACATCGTCGAAAGGCACCTGGCGGAGACCGGCTCCACGGTCGCCAAGGCGCTGCTGGAGGACTGGGACGCCGCGCTCGGCCGGTTCGTCAAGGTCATGCCGTCCGACTACAAGCGGGTCCTGCTGGCGCGGGCCGCCGCGGAGGCCGAGGGCCGGGACATCGACGAGGCCGTCATGGCCGCGGCTCACGGGTGACGCCGATGCGAATCACCACGACCATCACCGTTAAGCGATAAAGGGGGGTACACCGATGGCTGACCCGAAGGGGTTCCTGACACACGGGCGCGAGCTGCCGGCGCGCCGCCCGGTGGACGTGCGCATCCGCGACTGGCGCGAGGTCTACGAGGACTTCCCCACGCCCGCGCTCACCAAGCAGGCGGCCCGCTGCATGGACTGCGGCATCCCGTTCTGCCACAACGGCTGCCCGCTCGGGAACCTCATCCCCGAGTGGAACGACCTCGTCTACCGCGACGACTGGCGTGAGGCGATCGAGCGGCTGCACGCGACCAACAACTTCCCGGAGTTCACCGGCCGCCTGTGCCCCGCGCCGTGCGAGTCGGCGTGCGTCCTCGGGATCAACTCCGACCCCGTGGCGATCAAGCGGGTCGAGGTCGAGATCATCGACCGCGCCTTCGCCGAGGGCTGGGTCACCCCGCAGCCCCCGGCCGCCAAGACCGGCAGGAAGGTCGCGGTCGTCGGCTCGGGGCCGGCCGGCCTCGCCGCCGCCCAGCAGCTCACCCGCGCCGGGCACGACGTCGTCGTGTTCGAGCGGGCCGACCGGATCGGCGGGCTGCTCCGCTACGGCATCCCCGAGTTCAAGATGGAGAAGCGGCACGTCGACCGCCGCATCGCCCAGATGGAGGCCGAGGGCACCGAGTTCCGCACCGGCGTCAACGTCGGTGTGGACGTCACCGTGGCCCGGCTCCGCGAGGAGTTCGACGCCGTCGTGCTGGCGGGCGGCGCCACGGCCTGGCGCGACCTGCCGGTGCCCGGTCGCGAGCTCAAGGGCGTCTACCAGGCGATGGAGTATCTCCCGCCGGCCAACAAGGTCCAGGAGGGCGACTACGACGAGTCGCCGATCTCCGCCGAGGGCAAGCACGTCGTCGTGATCGGCGGCGGCGACACCGGCGCCGACTGCATCGGCACGGCGATCCGTCAGGGCGCCCTGTCGGTGACCCAGCTGGAGATCATGCCGCGGCCGCCGGCGGCCCGCCCGGGCAGTCAGCCGTGGCCGACGTACCCGATGCTGTTCAAGATGGAGAGCGCCCACGAGGAGCTTGAGGCCGGGGCGGGCGACCGCGTGTACGCGGTGTCCACCACCGAGTTCGCGGGCGACGACGAGGGCAACGTGCGGGCGCTGCGCCTGGTCGAGGTCGAGGGCCCGGCGGCGGGGTTCACGCCGATCCCCGGCACCGAGCGGGAGATCCCGGCCGAGCTGGTGACGCTCGCCATGGGCTTCCTGGGCCCGGAGAAGGGGCCGCTGCTGAACGACCTCGCGGCGCTGTCCGGCGACCCCGAGTCGTTCTTCGACGCCCGGGGCAACGTGGCCAGGAACGCGTCGTACGAGACGTCGGTCGAGGGCGTCTTCGCGGCCGGCGACATGGGCCGGGGCCAGTCGCTGATCGTGTGGGCGATCGCCGAGGGCCGATCGGCGGCGGCGGCGGTGGACCGCTACCTGAGCGGGCGGACCGTCCTGCCCGTTCCCATTCCGCCGACCGCGCGGCCTCTCGTCTGAGATGTGACCCGCCGCCGTGGTCCCAGGGGACCGGACCACGGCGGTCGGGGTGTAAGGGATAAAACGGGCATACCCCTTCTCGGGGGCCGGGTTGCGAGCGCGCACGGCCGCCGGGGAGGATGCTGAGCCCGGATCGAGGGACCCCGGCGCAGGGGTCCCGCAACCGAGGAGGATCGTTGCACGCACGGGGGCGGCTCGCCGGGGCCATCATGTCCATCACCATGCTCGGCGGGCTGGGGGCCGTGGCACTGCCGGGGGCGGCGTCCGCGACCGAGCCCGCGCAGAACTACCTGGTCTTCTACAAGGACGGCGGCCGCGACGCCGCGCAGCGGGCGGCCGAGGCCGCCGGAGGAACGATCCAAGGGAGGGACGACAAGCTCGGCTACCTCGTCGTACGCGCGTCCGACCCCGAGAAGATCGGCGCCGACCCCTCCGTGGTCGGCGTCACGCTCGACCGTCCCATCGGCAAGGCCGCCGGCGCACCCGCCGCCTCCGCCGCCCGGCCTGTGGACCACGCGGCGGGCGGCGCCGCCCGGCGGGCGCCCGGCGGCGACCCGCTGTCGGACCGCCAGTGGGACATGAAGATGATCGGCGCCACCCCCACCGGGTCGTACGCCAAGACCCGGGGCAGCCACAAGGTGCTGGTGGGCGTCATCGACACCGGAGTCGACGGCAAGCACCCCGACATCGCGCCCAACTTCAACCGCGCGCTCAGCCGCAACTTCGTCATCGACCAGCCCACCGACGAGAACGGCAAGCAGCTCGACGGGCCCTGCGAGCACAAGGGCTGCAAGGACCCCGCCGACGTCGACGACGACGGCCACGGCACCCACGTCGCGAGCACGATCGGCTCGCCGATCAACGGCCTCGGCGTCGGCGGAGTCGCCCCCGACGTGTCGCTGGTCAACCTCCGCGCCGGCACCGACTCGGGCTTCTTCTTCCTCAAGCCCACCATGGACGCCCTGGAGTACGCCGCCGACGTGGGCGTCGACGTGGTCAACATGAGCTTCTACGTCGATCCCTGGACGTTCAACTGCGCCGCCAACCCGGGCGACACGACCAGGGAGAGCCTGGAGCAGCGGGGAATCCTGGAGGGGATGCGCCGCGCGGTCAAGTACGCCCGCGCGCACGGCGTCACGATGATCAGCGCCATCGGGAACGAGGGCCTCGACCTCGGCAAGCCGAAGACGGACGCCTCCAGCCCCGACTACCCCAAGGGCCACGAGAAGAAGCGAACCATCGACAACACCTGCCTCAACGTCCCGGCCGAACTCGACGGCGTCATCTCGGTGTCCTCCGTCGGCCCGAGCGGCCGCAAGGCGCCGTACTCCGACTACGGCGTCGAGCAGACCGACATCGCCGCGCCGGGCGGTGACATGTTCGACAGCGGCACCGGTCTTCAGGGCGCGAGCCGGGAGATCCTGGCCGCCGCTCCCGAGAACGTCATGCGTGCCAAGGGTCTCATCGACGCCGCGGGCAAGCCGAAGACGTCCTCGGTGATCCGCGAGTGCCACGACGGGAAGTGCGCCTACTACCAGTACATGGAGGGCACCTCGATGGCCGCGCCGCACGTCACCGGAGTGGCGGCGCTGATCATCGGGCGGTTCGGCAAGCCGGGCAAGGGCGGGCTCCAGATGGACCCCGCCCAGGTGGAGCGTCTGCTGTACGCGACGGCGACCCCGAAGGGCTGCCCCACCCCCCGGACCCACCGGTACGGCACGGGCGAGACCCAGCTCTGCGAGGGTCCCGGGGCGAAGAACGGCTTCTTCGGCCACGGCCTGGTCGACGCGGCACGGGCCGCCACCGTCTCGCCCTGATCCCTCGAACGCCGCCCTGAGTGGCCGGCCCTGGTCGCGTGCCCGTCTCCCGGGCGGGTCGCGCGATCGCGGCGTCCTGGCGAGCGTGGTGTCCATCCGGGCCGGCGGGAGCGTCGCGAACGCGCCGGTGACGAGCTGGACGCCCCGGAAGCGCACCGGTGTGTCGGTGTCGTCGCGCACGGAGATCTCCAGCTCGTGGGACGTCTCGTCGCTGCGCCATCGGTCGAGCGACACGGAAACGCCCGACGGTGGCGCGTCCGATTCGGTACCCTGGCCTCCGCACGCCGCCAGGGTGAACAGCGCCGTTATTACCCCCCAGGTCCGGGTACGTCCCAAGGCTGCCAAGGCTAGGGCACGCGGATGATCGCGTGAAGTGTCTGAACATTTGGCGACAGCTGTGTGCGCGTCATTGCAAGTGGTCTGTACCAATTAGGGTAGTGCTGTGAGTCGTCGAGCAAAGATCGTCTGTACCCTCGGGCCCGCCACCTCCTCGCCGGAGCGCCTACGCGAGCTCATCAAGGCGGGCATGAACGTGGCCCGCTTCAACCTCTCGCACGGCAGCCACGAGCTGCACAAGGAGGTGTTCGACCGGGTCAGGGCCGCCGCCGACGAGCTGGGCTGCGCCGTCGGGGTCCTCGCCGACCTGCAGGGCCCCAAGATCCGCGTCGGCCGCTTCGCCTCCGGCCCCGTACGGCTCGGCTACGGCGACGTCTTCACCATCACCACCGAGGACGTCCCCGGCGACCGTGACATCGTCTCCACGACGTACGAGGGCCTTCCGGGCGACGTCAAGCCCGGTGACACGATCCTCGTGGACGACGGCCGGCTGAACTTCGAGGTGACCGCCGTCGAAGGGCCGCGCGTCGTCACCCGTGTCGTCATCGGCGGCATGATCTCCGACAACAAGGGCCTCAACCTCCCCGGCGTCGCCGTCAGCGCTCCCGCGCTCACGGAGAAGGACGAGGAGGACCTGCGCTGGGCGTTGCGCACCGGCTTCGACATGATCGCCCTGTCGTTCGTCCGGTCGGCGGACGACGCCACGCTCATCCACGCGATCATGGAGGAGGAGGGCGTCCGCCTCCCGGTCCTCGCGAAAATCGAGAAGCCGCAGGCCGTCGACCACCTCGAGGAGATCGTCGACGCCTTCGACGGCGTGATGGTCGCCCGCGGCGACCTCGGCGTCGAGCTCCCGCTGGAGCAGGTGCCGATCGTCCAGCGCCGCATCATCGAGCTGTGCCGGGAGAAGGCCCACCCGGTGATCGTGGCCACCCAGATGCTCGACTCGATGATGAGCGCCCCGCGGCCCACCCGCGCCGAGGCGTCCGACGTCGCGTACGCGGTGATGGACGGCGCGGACGCGGTGATGCTGTCCGGCGAGACCTCGGTCGGCACCTACCCGATCGAGTCGGTCTCCACGATGGCCCGCATCGCGGTCGCCGCGGAGGGCACCTACCTGCAGGCCACCCACACGCTGGAGCGCCTGCCCGAGACGACCGGCGGCGCCATCGCCCGCGCCGCGGCCGAGGTCGGCGCCATCGTCGGGGCCAAGGCCCTGGTGGCGTTCACGATGTCCGGGGAGACCGCCCGGCGGCTGGCCCGCTACCGCTCGCCGATCCCGCTGCTGGCGTTCACCTCCAACCCGCAGGTGCGCGGCCAGCTCGCGCTGACCTGGGGCGTGGAGACGTTCGAGGTGCCGTTCGTCCACCACACCGACGACATGGTCCGTCAGGTGGAGGCGTCGCTGCTGTCGCTGGGCGTCTGCGAGAAGGGCGACAAGGTCGTCGTCGTCGCAGGCTCCCCGCCCGGCAACCACGGCTCCACCAACGCGCTGCGGGTCCACACGATCGGCTCCGCGGTCGCCCACCCGTCGTCCTGACGCCGGTTTCCCCCGGGCCACGGGCCTGGGGCACCCGGCGGCGGGGGAAAACCCCTTGAAGGCGCGGCGCCCTTCGACGGAGCATGACAGGAGCGAGTCGATCCGTCCTGTCAGACGCCGGAGGAGCGCTGCGCCCGTTGATGGCATCCCGCCAGGCACCCGAGCCTGATGTCCGCCTGTCGTCATGGCGCTCGCTGTGGCGGTTGAGGTCCTACCTGCGCCCCTACGTGCCCAGCCTGGTGGTTTCCTGGCTCGCGGCGCTGCTCGGGATCGCCGCAGGCACGGTGATCCCGCTGGTGAGCAAGGAGATCATCGACGGCCCGGTGGCCCACGGGGACCTCGCCGGGCTGATCCCGCTCGGGCTGCTGGCCCTCGGCCTCGGCGTCGCCGAGGCCGTTCTCACGTTCGTCCGCCGGTGGTCGCAGGCCGGGCCGGTCCTCGGCCTCGAGACCGCCATCCGCGACGACCTCTACCGGCACCTCCAGCGGCTGCCGATGGGCTTCCACGACCGGTGGCAGTCGGGCCAGCTGCTGTCCCGGGCGACGACCGACCTGTCGACGATCCGCCGGTTCCTCGGCTTCGGCGTGCTGTTCCTCATCATGAACATCCTGCAGCTCACCGCGGTCACCGTGGTGCTCCTGCGGATGTACTGGCCGCTCGGCCTGCTCGTCGCCGTCTCCGCCGTCCCGGTCGTCGTCCTGTCGCTGCGGTTCGAGCGGCGCTACATCGTCATCTCCCGGCAGGTGCAGGACCAGCAGGGCGACCTCGCCACGCTGGTCGAGGAGTCGGCCGTGGGAATCCGCACGGTCAAGGCGTTCGGCCGGCGCGAGCACGTCTTCGCGAGCTACGCCTCCGCCGCCCGCGAGATCCGCCGCACCTCCCTGGCGAAGGTGCGGCTGGCCTCCCGGTTCTTCACCTTCCTCGAAGTCGTGCCGAACGTCACACTCGCCCTGGTTCTGCTGCTCGGCGCGATCGCGGTCGGCGCCGGCGCGCTGACGCTCGGCACCCTGGTCGCCTTCACCACGCTGGTCCTGCAGCTCGTCTGGCCGGTCGCCTCGCTCGGCTACATCCTCGCCATGGGCCAGGAGGCCATGACCTCCGCCGACCGGGTGGTCGAGGTCCTCGACACGGTGCCCGCGATCAGCGGCGGCCCGGCGGTCATCGACCGCCCGCGCGGCCTCGTGCGCTTCGAGGGCGTGGAATTCCGGTTCCCGGGGGCCGGCCGTCCGCTGCTGCGCGACGTGTGGCTGGAGGTGCGGCCAGGGGAGACCGTCGCGCTGGTGGGGGCCACCGGGTCGGGCAAGACGACCCTGACCGCGCTCGTGCCCCGCCTGCTCGACGTCACCGCCGGGCGCGTCACGATCGACGGGCACGACGTGCGGGACCTGTCGCTGACCTCGCTGCGCTCGGTGGTCGCCACCGCGTTCGAGGAGCCGACGCTGTTCTCGATGAGCGTGCGCGAGAACGTCACGCTCGGCCACGGCGACGCCTCCGAGGAGGAGATCAGGCAGGCACTGGAGATCGCGCAGGCGACGTTCGCCTACGACCTGCCGTGGGGGCTCGACACCCGCATCGGAGAGCAGGGAATGTCGCTGTCGGGCGGTCAGCGGCAGCGGCTCGCGCTGGCCAGGGCGATCCTCGGTCGGCCACGGGTGCTCGTCCTCGACGACACCCTGTCGGCGCTCGACGTGGAGACCGAGGCGCTGGTGGAGGAGGCGCTGCGGCGGGTGCTCGCCGAGGCCACCGGCATCGTCGTGGCGCACCGCGCCTCGACCGTGCTGCTCGCCGACCGGGTGGCGCTGCTGCGCGACGGGACCGTCACCCACGTCGGCCGCCACGGCGACCTGCTGTCGGCCGTGCCGGAATATCGCGAACTGCTCGCCCAGGACGCCGACCTCGACCCCGAGGGATCGATGCGATGAGCCGCGAAGCGGGCAACACCGAGCGAGCCGACGAGCGAGCGGGCAACACCGAGCGAGCCGACGAGCGAGCGGGCAACACCGAGCGAGCCGATGGCGAAGAGGGGAACACAACCTGGCGGGGGGTGGCCGCCGAGGACAGGGACGACATCTCCGAGCGCGTCTCCCTGCTGCTGCGCACCCGGTCGCGCCGTCTGCTCGGCGACCTGCTGCGCCCGCACCGCGGTGCGATCGCCGTGCTCACGGCGGTCATCGTGGTGTCCAACGCGGCCGGGCTGGCCCTGCCGTACCTGGTGAAGGCGGGCATCGACGACGGCATCCCGCCCATGCTGCGCGGGCAGGGCACGGGCACGTTGCTCGCGATCGTCGGCGCGGTGCTGGCCGCCGCGCTCACGCAGGCGCTCACCAGGCAGGCGTTCCTGCAGATGTCAGGCCGGATCGGGCAGGACATCCTGCTGGAGCTGCGCCGCCGG
This sequence comes from Microbispora sp. NPDC088329, assembly GCF_040685655.1. Lineage (NCBI taxonomy): Bacteria > Bacillati > Actinomycetota > Actinomycetes > Streptosporangiales > Streptosporangiaceae > Microbispora > Microbispora sp. NPDC088329. Next base: position 243,353 of record NZ_JBFBIP010000002.1, on the reverse strand, counting down.
GTCTTCGACCACTTCCAGCGCCTGTCGCTGTCGTTCCACGAGAAGTACACCTCAGGGCGGGTCATCTCCCGGCTGACCTCCGACGTCGACGCCATCGCGGAACTGCTCGACTCGGGTTTCGACGGCCTGGTGACGGCCGTGCTCACGCTGTGCGGCACCGCGGTCATGCTGCTCGTGCTCGACGTGCGCCTCGGCCTGGTGGCGCTGCTGCCGCTGCCGGTCCTGCTGCTGTTCACCCGGTGGTTCCGCCGCCAGTCGAGCGTCGTCTACCGCCGTACGCGGGAGGCGGTCGCGCTGGTCATCGTCCACTTCGTGGAGTCGATGACCGGGATCCGCGCGGTGCAGGCGTTCCGCAGGGAGCCGCGCAACCAGGAGATCTTCGAACGGCTCAACGCGGACTACCGCGCCGCCAACGTGCGCGGCTCGCGCCTGGTGGCCGTGTTCATGCCCGGCATCAAGCTGATCGGCAACGTCACCGTCGCCGCGGTCCTGCTGTACGGCGGCCTGCTCGCGCTGCACGGCACGGTCACGGTCGGCGTGCTCGCGGCGTTCCTGCTCTACCTGCGCCAGTTCTACGAGCCGATGCAGGAGATCAGCCAGTTCTACAACACCCTGCAGTCGGCGGGGGCGGCGCTGGAGAAGCTGTCGGGTGTGCTGGAGGAGCGGCCCTCGGTGGCCGAGCCCCGCCGTCCGGCGCCGTTGCCGCGTGCCGCGGGGGAGTTGCGCTTCGAGGCCGTCCGGTTCGCCTACTCCGACGGCCCGCCGGTGCTGCCGCTGCTCGACCTGGAGATCCCCGCCGGGCAGACCGTGGCCGTCGTCGGCACCACGGGCGCGGGCAAGACCACGCTGGCCAAGCTCATCGCCCGGTTCCACGATCCGGTCACCGGGCGGGTGCTGCTCGACGGCGTGGACCTGCGCGACCTGGACGAGGACACCCTGCGCCGACACGTGGTGATGGTCACCCAGGAGAACTACCTGTTCAGCGGGACGATCGCGGACAACGTGCGGTTCGGCCGGCCCGGGGCCACGATGCCGCAGATCACGGAGGCCGCCGAGGCCATCGGCGCGCACATGTTCGTCTCCGCGCTTCCCGACGGGTACGAGACGCAGGTCGGCAAGCGCGGCGGCCGGATGTCGGCGGGGCAGCGGCAGCTCGTCGCGTTCGCCCGGGCCTTCCTCGCCGACCCGGCCGTGCTGATCCTCGACGAGGCCACCTCGAGCCTCGACGTGCCGAGCGAGCGCCTCGTGCAGCGGGCGCTGCGGACGATCCTCGCCGACCGCACCGCGCTGATCATCGCGCACCGCCTGTCCACCGTGGAGATCGCCGACCGGGTGCTCGTGATGGAGCACGGCCGGATCGTGGAGGACGGCCCACCGGATCGGCTGATCGCCGGCGCCGGCCGCTTCGCCCGCCTCCACCGCGCCTGGCTCGACAGCCTCGCCTGATCCCCTCCCACCCCGCCTGATCGTGCACATCCGCGCGCGGGCCGTACACGCATGCCGGACGTCGTTCGTGGTCTCGCGATCGCCGGACTACTCCCGGCGTCTTAGCCCGGCCGGTCGCGGGTGATCCCTGTGAGGTAGCGGCAGATGACTCCGTGAGCGGGACGACGCCGGTCTCCCGCAGGGCGACGATTGCCGGTCATGAGAACCCGAGTGACGTCCGGCTTCCACGCCTTCCTGACGCGCCCGCCGTACGAACCGGCCTTCGGCCGGGAGGACCCGGTCACGATCGTGGGCCGCTACCGCACCCCCGGCCTCGAATACCGCATCGACGGCAGCGCCGATGCGATCACCCGGGCGGTGGAGTCGTGAACCTCACTCTTGTCGGCTCGACCGGCCGCACCGGCCGCCACGTCCTGGCCGGGGCGCTGCGGCGCGGCCACCGGGTCACCGCCTTCACCCGCGACGCCGCGGCCCTGGAGGCGCGGCCGCACGTCGTGGTCGAAGGCGACGGCCGCGACCCGGAGAAGATGCGCACGGCCGTGGCGGGCGCCGACGCGGTGATCTCCATCATCAACGGCGGCGACAGTCGCGACCCGCACCGCGCGGCGCAGGCCACCCGCACCATCATGCGGGCCATGACCGAGACGGGGGTCAGGCGGCTGATCGTCACCACCCCCTACCCGATCGTCGCCCGCAGGCCGTTCCCGCTCATGTGGCTGCTGCGCCGCCTGCTGGCCGTCCCCTATGCCGACGCCCGCGACCTGGAACAGGCCGTCCGGGCGAGCGACCTGGACTGGACCATCGTCCGGCTGACCCGGCTCACCGACCGGCCCGCCGCCGGGGCGGTCGTGATCCACCGCGAGCTGCCGGCCAAGCCGCGTGCCCTGACCCGGGCGGACGTGGCGAACACCCTGCTGGACATCGCGCAGGAGGGTCACCTGAGCGGCGTGGCCGTGAACGTCCACGGGCGCTGAGCCGACTACGAGATCATGCCGGAGGTGGAGGGAGGAGGCGCTCCATGGCGGGACGCAGGGGCGGGCCGATCTCCACCGGGCGGCGGGTGCGCCGGTCCACGAAGACGTGGGTGAAGACGCCTTCGGCGACCAGCGTGTCCCCGGCGAACAGGCCGAGCTCGTAGCGCACGCTGGACCTGCCGAGGTGACCGATCCGCAGGCCCACGCCGATCACCTGCGGGAAGGACACCGAGGCCCGGTAGGAGCAGCGTGACTCCACGCACAGCCCGATGGCCGGGCCCTCGTGGATGTCCAGCCCGGCCTCCTCGATCAGCCAGGTGTTGATCACGGTGTCCATCAGCGAGTAGTGCACGACGTTGTTGACGTGCCCGTAGACGTCGTTGTCCTGCCAGCGGGTGGGCACGTCCCGCCAGTGCGGATACGCTGCTCGGTCCTTCACAGGCCCAGGTCCCTGGAGGCCGGAGCCATGCGTCCGGCGGCGGGTTCCCCGGTCCGGTGGTCCTCGCCGTAGACGGTGCGTCGCATCGATTCTCCAGACGATTGTTCGGTACCGGGATAGTAGCGAGCACCCACCCCGGCGCGGGCGCCGGCCTGTCCCTGTCAGCCCACCGGCACCGGGTAGTCCTTCGCCAGCTCGGAGACCTCCGCCTCCCTGGAGACCACCGCGCCGCCGAGCGCCGCCTTATCGGGTTTGAGCACGTACGACGACCGGGAGGCGGGCTTGTCGAAGAACGTGAAGTCCATCGGCGTGCCGAAGTCGCCGCCGAAGTTCGACTGCGAGCGGTGCGCGGTCAAAACGCCCTCCCGGGTGAGGTCCTTCGCCTCGCACGCCTTCTTCATCGCCTCGTCCACGATCATCGCCGCGCTCCAGCCGGTGGGCACGCCGCTGTCGAGCGTCTCGCCTGGATACTTCGCCCGGTAGTCGGCCGCCAGCTTCCGCATCGCCGGGTTCTGCGCGCTGACCGGCGTCCCCGCCGACACGTAGGAGAAGTCCTTCAGCAGGGCCGGCCCGGCCGGCGTCGCGAGCAGCTGCGGCGAGTACGCCGAGTTGCTGCCGACGAAGGGCACGTCCATGCCCTTGGCCAGGGACACGCCGACCAGCGAGGCCGTCTGCCGGGGGCCCACCGAGACGAGCACCGCCTTCACCCCGGCCGCCTTGAACGCCGCCACCTGCGCGCTCATGTCCTGGTCGGTCGCCTTGATCTTCTGTTCGACGACCTCCAGGCCGAGCTTGCCCGCGGCGTACGTCGAGCCGTTCAGCGAGCTCTCGCCGTAGTCGCCCTCGAAGTACAGATGCCCGATCTTGTCGCCGGACTTGATCCCCTTCTCCTTCGTCAGGAACTCGACAGCGTTGATCATGTCGACGTCGTACGTCGTGCCGGTCACCTGGATGGCCCGGCTGCCGAGCAGCGTGGTCGCCCACGCCATCGGGATCGTGAGCAGCTTGTCGCCGTCGATGCGCTGCTTCAGCGCGGTGATCATCGGGGATCCGATGAACTGCACGATGGCCGCCGACTTGGGCGCGACCTCGGTGTAGGCGGCCACCGCCTTCTGCGTGTCATAGCCGTGGTCGCGCACGACCAGCTCGTACTTGCGGCCGCAGACGCCACCGGCGGCGTTGACCTGGTCGAAGTACAGCTGCTGCGCCTGCGTCTGGCTCTTACCGAACGACGCGTACGGGCCGGTGAGGTCGGTGAGCGCGCTCACGGTGATCGTGGTGGCCGTGACGCCGGGGCCAGTCTTGGTCCCGTCACCGCCGGCCGCGGCCCCGGCGCCTCCGCCACCGCCCGTGGCCTTGCCGCTGGCGCAGCCCGCGGCCGAGGCCGCGACGGCCAGGGACAGCAGGGTTATCGCCGCGACGCCGGCGCGGGTGCCGATTTCGCCCATCTGAGCTCCTTGAGTCGAACGCGGCCGAGCCGCGTGGCGAGCCCGGCCAGACCGCCGGGCAGGAACAGCACCACCGCGACGACGGCGGCGCCGTAGAGGATCCGCGCGGCCTCGGCGGGGGAGACCCCGCCGGAACCCGGCTCGGCCACCAGCGGCAGGGCGTCGCTGTAGCGCGTGAGCAGCTGGGGGAGCAGGGAGACGAACGCGGCCCCGGCGACCGCCCCGGCGACCGACCCCAGGCCGCCGATCACGATCATCGCGAGGTAGTCGAGCGACAGCAGCACGCCGAAGTAGTCCGGCACGACCTGCTGGAAGACCAGGGCGACCAGCACCCCGGCGAGCCCGCCGTACATGGACGACAGGACGAACACGCCCGCGCGGTACCGGGCGACGGGGACGCCCATGACCCCCGCGGCGATCTCGTGGTCCCTGATCGTGTTCATCGCCAGGCCGGGGCGGCCGCGCAGCACGCCCTTGGCGAACGCCGCCGCCCCCGCGAGCAGCACGATCCCGAGGAACCACAGCCGTTCGAGCGAACCGAACGGCACGTTCAGCACCACCAGCTCCGGAGTGTCGGCGAAGACGAGACCGAACAGCTCCATCGGCGGCACCGGCCGTCCGTTGAAGCCGCCGGTCACCGGCTCGGCGTTGAACAGGATGTGCTGCCCGGCGAAGATCAGGCCGAGCGTGGCGATGCCGAGGTACGCGCCCCTGAGGCGGCCCGCGATCGGGCTGAACAGGCCACCGGACACCCCCGCGACGGCCACCGCCGCCACGGCCGCGAGCGGCGTCGGCAGCCCTGCGTCCGACGACAGGGAGACGTAGGAGTACGCCCCGACCGCGAGGAAGAAGGCATGTCCCAGGGACAGTTGCCCGGTCGCCCCGGTCAGCAGGGTGATCCCGATCGCGCCGATCGCCGCCGACATCGCGAACAGCCCCGCCTGCAGCCAGAACCCCTCCAGGTAGAAGGGCACCGCGACGGCCACCGCGACGGCCACCGCGAGCGCCGCCGCCCACAGCGCGGCCCGCAGGGGCCGGAACGCGCGCCGCCCGGACGTGGCGGGCGTGGGCACGGTGGGTGCGGTGGGCACGGTGAACGCGGTGAGCGCGGGCGCGCCGGCTGTGCGGGTGTCTGGCGAGGGTGTCCCGGCGGGGGCCGTGCCGGGCGCGGGCGTGGGCTCAGACACGGGCCGGCTCCTTCGTGCCGAACAGCCCGGAGGGCCGCAGCAGCAAGATCACGATCATGACGAGGAACGGCGCCGCGTCGCCGATGCCGCGGCCCAGGAAGGCCAGCTCGCTCTGGTAGCCGTTCATCAGCGTCTCGGTGACGCCCACGATCAGCCCTCCGGCCAGCGCGCCCGTGGTCGAGTCGAGCCCGCCGAGGATGGCCGCGGGAAACGCCTTCATCGCCACCGCGGCCGTGCCCCTGTCGAGACCCGGCGTCGGGAAGACGCACAGGAACACCGCCGCGACCGCGGCCAGCGCCCCGGCGACGGCCCAGGCGCTGAGTGACACCCGGCCGAGCCGCACGCCCATCAGCGCGGCGGTCTCCGCGTCCTCGGCCGTGGCGCGCATCGCCACACCCCAGCCGGTGAACCTGAAGGCGAGCAGGAACGCCACGATCAGCGCGGCGGCCACTACGAGGGCGACGACGCGGGTCTCGGCGACCGTGATCGGGCCAAGCCGCAGCACCCGGTCGCCCCAGGGGTCGCCCAGGGCGAGCACCTCGGTGCCGATCTGGCGGGTGAGCTCGGTTGTGAGCAGGATGTCCACGCCGATCGTGACGATGGCCGGCACGCCGCGCGAGCCGGCGCGTGCCCGGCGCAGGATCAGGAACTCCACCAGCGCGCCGACCAGCGCCGCCGCGGCGACCCCGGCGGCCAGCGCCGCCCAGAATCCGATCAGCGGGTGCAACCGGGCGATCACGTAACCGCCGGCCAGCAGCAGCGACGCGTGAGTGAAGTTGACCACCTCGGTCGCCTTGAAGATCACCACGAAGCCGAGCGCGATCAGCGCGTACACGGCTCCGACCGAGACGCCGTTGACGAGCAGCTCCAGGAAGACCGCCATCACGCCTCCCCGCCGCTGTGGTCGTCGCCGAAGTCGCCCAGATAGGCGCGGATCACCTCGGGGTCGCGCTGGACCTCCTCGGGCGGCCCGTCCGCGATGCGCCTGCCGAAGTCGAGCACCGTCACGGCGTCGGCGATCCGCATGACCATGCCCATGTCGTGCTCGACCAGCAGGATCGAGATGCCGAGGCTGTCGCGCACCGACCGGATGAGGGCCGTCATCTCCCGCCGCTCGCCGCCGTTCATCCCCGCGACCGGCTCGTCCAGCAGCAACAGCCGCGGCTCCATGCACAGCGCCCGGGCCAGCTCCACCCGCTTCTGCGTGCCGTACGGCAACAGCCCCACCGGGGCGGACAGCACGTCGCCGACACCGGTGAACTCCGCGATCTCCGCCACGCGCGCGCCGTGCCGTAGGGCCTCACGCCTGGCCGAGGGCAGCCGCAGGCCGGCCGACACGAGACCGGCCCGGGTCAGGCGGTGCCGGCCGAGCATGAGGTTGTCGCGGACCGTCAGCCGCGGGGACAGGGCGATGTTCTGGAACGTCCGAGCCACGCCCAGCGCCGCCACCCGATGCGGGCGAAGCGAGGTCAGCTCGGCGCCGCCCAGGCGCACGCTGCCGGAGGCGGCGCGGTAGACGCCCGACAGCACGTTGAAGCAGGTCGACTTGCCCGCGCCGTTCGGGCCGATCAGCGCGTGCACGGCGCCGGGGGCCACGGTGAAGCTGACCGCGTCGAGTGCGATGAGCCCGGCGAACCGGACCGTGACCTCGCTGACCACGAGTTCCACCGGCCCGTCGCCGTCGACCGTACCGACCGGTTGGTTTCTCTGGAGCACGCGAAGGCGCCGCGTGAGCTGCGCGGGCGGTTCGCCGAGGCGGTGCGTCATGCCGTCCATCTCGTCAGCCCGTTTCTCTCTCGCCTCGCCCGCGCGGGGTCGGTACCGACCGGTCGGTCTGTCTCGGGCACGCCGACGCCCAGGTATCGGCGGCGCACCTCGTCGCCGGCCGCCAGGTCCGCCGCCGGCCCCGACAGCGCCACCTCGCCCACCTCCAGCACGTACGCCCGCCCGGCCAGGGCGAGAGCCATCGCCGCGTTCTGCTCCACCAGCAGCACCGACGTGCCCTGGGCGTTGATCTGCCGCACGGTCTCGGCGATCCGGGCCGCCATCAGCGGCGCGAGCCCGAGCGTCGGCTCGTCCAGGAGCAGCAGCGAGGGCCCGGCCATGAGCGCCCGGCCGATGGCCAGCATCTGCTGCTCACCGCCCGACAGCAGGCCCGCCCGCTGATGGGCGCGCTCGGCCAGCACCGGGAAGAGGCCGAGCACCCGCTCACGGGCCGCCGCCGCCCGCCTGCCCGGCACGCCCAGCGCACCGGCGCGCAGGTTCTCCGCGACCGTCATCCGGGCGAACACCCGCCGTCCCTCCGGCACCTGGACCACTCCGCGCCGGACGACGGCCGCCGCCGGCACGCCGTCGAGCCGGAGTCCGCCGAAGGCGACCGTCCCCGACGTGATCGAGCCCCGGTGGAACCGCAACGTCCCCGACACAGCACGCAGCAGCGTCGTCTTGCCCGCGCCGTTCGCGCCGAGCACCGCCGCCACCGAACCGCGGGGCACGGCCAGGTGGACGCCCCGCAGGGCGCGCACGGGGCCGTACCGCACCTCCAGGCCTCTGATCTCGAGGCCGTCGGTCTCCGGGTTCGCAGTCTCCGGGTTCGCAGTCTCCGGGCTCCCGATCTCCGGGCCGCCGGTTGCCGGGCCCGCCTCACCGAACATCCGCGCCTCCTGTGACTTCGATGAAGGCACACCCAACCCACCGTGGTCGAGGGCCGTCCAGCACCGGGAGGCAAGTCGGGACGCCGGCCCACGCCCGTAGCCCGCGGGTTGTGCTCCAGCACAGTCCCGCATCACGAAACGAAAACCGAACCTTGTTCCGGACGCGGCCGGCTGGCACATTCGGGACATGAGGTCCAGGACGGACTCCGAGGTGCGCGAAATGCTGCGGGCCTCCGCCGCGGGCCTGCTGGAACGGCTTCCCGAGCTCGCCGACGAGCTGGTGAAGCGCGGCAGGGAAAGCGACGAGGCCTACCGCATGACGGTCCCCTACGAGGACCACTGGAAGAGCACCCACGAGGGGCTGCGTGTCGGCATCACCGCGATCCTGCAGCCCCGGCACGAGCGGCGTGACGTCGCCTACGCCCAGACGGTCGGGCGCAGGCGGGCCGAGTTCGGGCTCCCGCTGGACTCGCTCATGCGCAGTTACCGGCTGGCGGCGCAGGTGACCTGGGACGGCTTCATCGGCATCATCGGCGACCAGGGCCCCGAACGGCTGCCCGCCCTGCTGCGCAGCGCCACCCACGTGTGGCATGCCATCGACCGCCAGGCCGTGGCGGCGGCCGACGCCTACCGCCGCCGGGAGAACGAGCTGCTCGGCCGGACGAACCAGCGGGTGGACGCCATGCTCGACGCCCTCCTGGAGGGCCGCGCCGATCCCGCGGTGGCCGGCGTGGCGGCCGGCGCCCTCGGCCTGCCCGAGCACGGACGCTATGCGGTCGTCGCGACACGGCTGCCCGCCCAGCCCGACCGGGTGCACCGGCCCGACGACATCGGCGGGCTGCGCTTCCTCTGGCGTATGCGCCCCGACCTGGAGGTGGCGGTCGTGTATCTCGGCGGCCGGGAGCTGGACGACCTGGTCGCCGCCATCGCTCCGGTCGTATGCGCGAGCGCCGGCGTCAGCCCGGTGGTGGAGAGCCTCGCCGACCTGGGCACGGCCCGCCGCCTGGCGGAGGTGGCCATGCGCACCTGCTCGGGCACCGGGCCGGAGATCGCACGGCTCGACCGGCGGCTGCCCGCCGCCCTGGTGGTCTGCCAGCCGGAGCTGGCCGGGCACCTCGCCGGTGGCGTCCTCGGCCCGATCACCGCCTCACCCGACGGCGGCGTGCTGCTGGCGACGCTCGAGGCGTGGCTGCGCTGCGAGGGGTCCGCGGCCCGGGCGGCGGCCGAACTCTACTGCCACCGCAACACCGTCTTCAATCGGGTGCGCCGTATCGAGCAGCTCACCGGCCGTTCGCTGGCCCGTCCCCTGGACGTCGTCGAGCTCTCCCTCGCCCTCGACGCCGTCCGCCTCCTCCCCGGCGGCTGATTTCGCGCATTCAGAGTGACAGAGTGGTAACAATGCGTATCATTCGCCCGCTGTGGCTCTCTTGGCGTTCATCGACGAAAGCATGCGGCGCAGGAGCGGTGACGCCCATGTCCATGCCCTGGCAGCCGTACTGCTGGACGAGCATGTCTGTGCGGACCCGCGAGAGCGGTTGCTGGGTCTCAGGGTTGGCAGAAGCCAGAGCATTCACCGGCGGGACGAATCCCCCGCTCGTCAATCGCTCATCACCGAGCTGGTGGCAGGAATGCCGTTACGGGCGATGGTTGTAGTCGACATCTATCCGGAGAACGGTAGAGCGGAACGAGCGAGGCGCCTCTGTCTCGACAGACTCCTGTGTGAGCTGTCTCAGCAGAAGGTGGAGACGGTCTGCATCGAGGCGCGCGACCAGTGGCATGACAGACGAGATCGCGCGTTGGTGGGCGCGCTGCGAGGGGCCGGACGAGCCGGGCGGAGCCTGCAGGCGGAATGGAGGAGGTCGGTGGACGAACCTCTGCTCTGGCTTGCCGACGTGCTCGTGGGCAGTGTCGTGTGGTGCCTTGGAGGCGAGGGTGAGAGCTTCGACATCATCCGGCCGAAGATCGAGTTCTTGTAGCCGCTCGCCGCCGGGTCTGACCCGAAATCGCGAAGGCCGGGCGCCCGATTCCATCGGGAGGTCCCGGCCTCACTTCCGCGGCCCCAGCGGAGCCCGGCGATCACAGTATGTCACCGGTGCCGACTCGAGCACGACCATGGCGCATCAGAGAGGCTGCATGACCACGGTCGCGCTGGCCGCCGGCCGCTCCTGCCGATCGCACCTGGTGCACGTGCCCCGAGTGGGATTCGAACCCACACTGAATGGATTTTGAGGCCATCGACTCTGCCGATTGGTCTATCGGGGCTATTTCTGGATTTGTCCAGCTCTGGCAACGGCTATCCCTCAGCCATCGATCTGTTACGGAGATCGCTTGGGGCATCCCCTGCCGTGGTCCTAATGTAGCGGACGTCGGTAACCTCTTGTGCGTGAGTACGCAGAGGCGAGTGGTGATCGCGGAAGACGAGGCGCTGATCCGCCTCGACCTGAAGGAGATGCTCGAGGAGGACGGCTACGCCGTGGTCGGCGAGGCCGGCGACGGCGAGACAGCGGTCAAGCTCGCCATGGAGCTCCGCCCCGACCTGGTGATCCTGGACGTGAAGATGCCCGTGCTCGACGGGATCTCCGCGGCCGAGCGCATCGTCTCCGAACGGATCGCGCCGTGCCTCATCCTCACCGCGTTCTCGCAGCGCGACCTGGTCGAGCGGGCCAGGGACGCGGGTGCGATGGCCTACCTGGTGAAGCCGTTCACGAAGGGCGACCTCGTTCCGGCGATCGAGATGGCGGTCAGCCGGCACGAGGAGATCGCCGCGCTGGAGAAGGAGGTCTCCACCCTCTCGGAGCGGCTGGAGACCAGGAAGCTCGTGGAGCGGGCGAAGGGCCTGCTCATGGCCCAGCACGGGTGGACGGAGCCGCAGGCCTTCCGGTGGATCCAGAAGGCGTCGATGGACCGGCGCATGAGCATGCGCCAGGTGGCGCAGATCGTGGTGAACGAGAGCGGGGGCGAGGCCCAGCCGCCCGCGTGAGCGGTGCGCGCCCGGAAGGCTCCTGGTAGGGGCCCGCGGGCCACGGTTGAGGAGTTATTACGACTCCGCATCCAAGTGCGGACAGTTCTGATGCATCCCTGGTCGGGCCGTGGCTGGCCTATGTACCTTTCAGCCATTCGATCGGGTACCAGTCGGCAGCGCTGCCGATTCCCGGGCCTGGATGAAGGAGATGCTTCATGATCCGCATTGCCCCCCTTGGGCGGGCGCTGGCCGTCGCCGCGGCCGCCAGCCTCGCGCTGACGGCCTGTGGCGGCGGCGAGGACAGCGCCGCGCCGGCGTCCTCGGCACCGGCGGCCCAGTCCTCCGCGCCCGCCGCCACCACCGCCCAGGGTGACGGCGTTCTCACCCTAGGCGCGCTGTTGCCGCAGACGGGCGACCTGGCCTTCCTCGGCCCGCCGGAGTTCGCCGGAATCAAGCTGGCCGTCAAGGAGATCAACGACGCCGGCGGTGTTCTGGGCAAGCCGGTGACCGAGATCGACACGGACTCGGGCGACACGAAGACGGACATTGCCTCCCAGTCTGTTGACAAGCTGCTGCAGCAGAAGGCGGACGCCATCATCGGGGCCGCCTCGTCCGGTGTGTCGAAGACGGTGATCGACAAGATCACCAATGCCGGCGTCGTGCAGTTCTCGCCGGCCAACACCTCGCCGGAGTTCACCACCTACAACGACAAGGGCCTGTACTTCCGCACCGCTCCCTCGGACGTGCTGCAGGGCCGCGTGCTGGGTGACCTGATCATTCAGGACGGCAGTGACAGCGTCGCCATCCTCAACCGGCAGGACTCGTACGGCACGGGGCTGGCAGACGAGGTGGAGAAGTCGGTCACCAGCGGTGGTGGCGAGGTCGTGGCGAAGACGGCGTACGACCCGGCGGCCGCGGACTTCTCCGCGGACGTCTCCAAGATCAAGGCCGCCAAGCCGAAGGCCATCGCGCTCATCGCGTTCAACGAGACCACGAAGATCATTCCCGAGCTGAAGAAGCAGGGCCTGGGCCCGGACAAGGTGAAGATCTACTTCGTCGACGGCAACACGGCCGACTACGCCGACGACTTCCCGAAGGGCACCTTGAAGGGCATCAAGGGGACCATCCCCGGCGCGGCCGCCCCGGACGACTTCCGCAAGAAGATCCTCGAGGTCGACCCGGAGCTGAAGGACTTCACCTACGGGCCGGAGGCCTACGACGCGACGAATCTGCTCGCGCTGGCCGCCGAGGCCGCACAGGACGACTCGGGCAAGGGCATCGCGTCCAAGCTGGTGGAGGTCAGCAAGGGCGGCGAGAAGTGCAAGGACTTCAAGTCCTGCGTCGAGCTGCTGAAGGCCGGCAAGGACATCGACTACGACGGCATCAGCGGGCCGGTCGAGTTCAGCGACGCCGGTGACCCGACCGAGGCGACGATCGGCGTCTACCAGTACGGCGACGACAACAAGTACAAGAACGTGGGCTACCAGTCCGGCAAGATCAGCTGACGAGAGTCCGGGAAGCGGCAGATGGAGGGCCCTGGCGTTCGGCCGGGGCCCTCGGCATGGCCGCGGCCTGGTCGCCGCCGTGGGTTCCGCCGCCGCGTTTCAGGAGGCGGGACATCCCTTCTTCACGGCGGCGGCCGCGGCCCTGTACTCCTTGAGCGCGCCGACCTGCTGATCGAACGGGGTGGCCGCCGGCGAGAGCCGATCCGTCGTCGCCACCAGGACCGGTTCATAGGGAAGCAGTTCGCGCGGCAGGCGCGGGCCGTACTCGAGCACGACACCGTGCACGTAGGCGAGCCTGCCGCGCACCCCCTCACCGAACTTCTGCGTGTCCTCTTCGCCCGCCGGCACCAGCAGGGGCTCCGCGTATCCGATCGCGGAGACGATCCGGGCGCAGGGGTCGTCGCCGAAATCCGCGCCCACGAGGAAATGCGCGGACGAGGACGGCGAAGGCGCCGGAGGAAGGGCGGGGGAACCGCACGCGGCGAGAGTGAGGAGGGCCAGCGCCGCTCCCACGGGGAAGGCCAGGGGACGCCTGTTCATGGATCCATGGAAGCATCCTCGTCGCGCGCGGGGGTCTCTTCGAAACCTCGCCGCGGACGGGGGAGGCGCATCGACACGGCCGGTTCCGCCGCGAAGGAGGTCCAAGTAGCCTCTGACCTCGGTATTGCTCACACCTGGGCCACACACTGGTCACCAATCAGTGACAAACCATAGGTAATAGGACGTTGGGAACTAAGCTCCGACGAAAGTGGGCGGCACGATCCCGCCTCCTACCTCGGGACACGAACCCGACAAGATCATTTGAGGGAGCACCATTGCGCAGAGCCGTGATTGCGTTCACGGCCTTCCTGGGCGGTCTCGTCATCCTGCTCACTTCTTCCGCGGCGTGGGCGGACGGTGAGGGCTTGCGGGGCACACTCCAGAGCCAGGGCCAGCCAGTGCAGGGCGTGAAGATCACCGCGGTGACGGAGGCCGACGCGCCGGTAGGCGATGCGGCGACCGACGCCGAGGGGAAGTGGGAGATCCCCGTTCCCAAGGCGGGCACGTACAAGGTGACGCTGGACCAGGCGACCCTTCCCGCGGGTGTCGCGCTGAAGTTCAAGGACCGCACCTCGCTCACCCTGCAGGTGTTCGAGGGCAACAAGCGCAACGTCCTGTTCCCCCTGGTGCCGGCCGGCGCCGCGCAGGGGGGCGCCGACCAGGGAGGCACGGCCTCCGCCGACGACGAGAGCACCTTCTGGGACGAGTTCGCCCAGCTGGCGTTCGAAGGGCTCAATCTCGGCCTGGTGATCGCCCTGGGAGCCCTGGGCATTTCGCTGATCTTCGGGACGACCGGACTCACGAACTTCGCGCACGGTGAGCTGCTGACCGTGGGCGCCTTCATCGCCTACGTCTTCAACACGACGCTCGGCCTGCACCTGCTCCTCGCCGCGCCGCTGGCGGTGATCGTGGCCGGGATCTTCGGGTACGGGCAGGAACGCTTCTTCTGGGGCCCGTTGCGCCGGCGGAAGAGCGGGCTGATCGCCATGATGATCATCTCCATCGGTGTGGCGATCTTCCTGCGTTATCTGCTCCTGTTCCTGTTCGGCGGGGAGAACGTGCCCTACCGGCAGTACGTCGCCCAGGACGGCATCCAGATCGGGCCGATCTCCACCACCCCCAAGAGCCTGGTGGCCATGGGTGTCGAGATCCTCGTCCTGATCCTGGTGGGGTCGGCCCTGCTGTTCACGCGACTGGGCAAGGCGACCCGCGCGGTCTCCGACAATCCCGCGCTCGCCGCCTCCTCCGGCATCAACGTGGACCGCATCGTCAGAATCGTCTGGGCGATGGGCGCCGCGGTCGCGGGCCTCGCGGGAGTGCTGCTCGGGACCACGCAGATCCTCAACTACCAGATGGGGCAGCAGGTGCTGCTGCTGATGTTCGCGGGCGTCACCCTCGGCGGACTCGGCACCGCCTTCGGGGCCCTGGTCGGCTCCCTCGTGGTGGGGCTCTTCGTCCAGGTCTCGACGCTGTGGATTCCGCCGGAGTTGAAGACGGTGGGAGCGCTTGCCGTGCTCATCATCGTTCTTCTCGTCCGGCCGCAAGGCATCCTCGGGCGCCGCGAGCGCATCGGGTAGGAAGGCAGCCTCATGGACTGGAACCTCATCTTCACGCGGGCGATAGAGGCGGGGATCGGCACCGAAGCGGTGATCTACGCGCTCGCGGCGATCGGCCTGAACATTCATTTCGGGTACACGGGCCTGCTGAACTTCGGGCAGGCCGGCTTCCTCGCGGTGGGCGCGTACGGCCTGGCCACCACGATCGCGACGTTCGGCCTGCCTTTCTGGGTGGGCATCGCCACCGGCATCGCCGGCGCCGTCGTGTTCGCCCTTCTCCTCGGCATTCCCACCCTGCGGCTGAGAGCGGACTACCTGGCGATCGTCACCATCGCCGCCGCGGAGATCGTGCGCCTGGTCGTGCGATCCGTCGCACTCCGGGACACCTTCGGGGGCACGGACGGCCTGGAGGCGTTCTCCGACGACTTCTACGCCATGAACCCCTACTCGCCGGGCGAGTACGGCATCGGGCCCATCGGGTTCGACCATCGCACCATGTGGGTGCTCACGGTCGGCTGGGTGCTCGTCGCCCTGGCGTGCGTCCTGGTGTACCTCGTGATGAACAGCCCCTGGGGCCGGGTGCTCAAGGCGATCCGCGAAGACGAGGACGCGGTGCGGAGCCTGGGCAAGAACGTGTTCGCCTACAAGATGCAGGCGCTCGTCTTCGGCGGTGTCGTCGGCGCGCTGGGCGGCTTCCTTTTCGCGCTGAGCCGGGCCGCCACCCAGCCCGACCTGTTCAGCACCGAGATCACGTTCTTCGCGTACACCGTCCTCATCCTCGGAGGCGCGGCGCGTGTGCTCGGGCCCGTGGTGGGCGCGGCGATCTTCTGGCTGCTGCTGATCCTGGTGAAGACCGGCATGGAGGAGGCCGTCAACAACCACGTGATCACGTTCATCAGCGTGAACCAGGTGGGCTCCATCAACTACATGCTCGTCGGTGTCGGCCTGATACTCCTGCTGATCTACCGGCCCCAGGGCATCTTCGGCGACAAGAGGGAGATCGCGCTCGATGCACGCTGAAGCCGTCACCACCAGGAAGGCGGCCGCGCTGGCCGTCTTCGAAGGCCTGCCCACCGAGCCCGGGGTCCCCAAGCCCGACCCGATCCTGGTCATCGACAAGGTCGTACGCAGGTTCGGCGGCCTCACGGCGGTCGACGTCGAGCACCTGGAGATCCAGCGAGGGTCGATCACCGCGCTGATCGGCCCGAACGGCGCGGGCAAGACGACGTTCTTCAACCAGCTCACCGGGTTCGACACCGCCGACGAGGGGTCGTGGACCTTCAACGGCAAGCAGTTGAAGGGCATGCCCGCCCACCGCGTCGCGCGGCAGGGCATGGTGCGCACGTTCCAACTCACCAAGGCCCTGTCCCGGCTGACCGTGATGGAGAACATGCGCCTCGGGGCGCAGGGCCAGCGTGGGGAGAACTTCTTCCGCGCGCTGATCCCGGGCATCTGGCGCCGCCAGGAGAACGAGATCACCGAACGCGCGGAAGAGCTCCTCACGCGCTTCAAGCTCGCCGCGAAGCGCGAGGACTTCGCCGGGTCCCTGTCCGGCGGCCAGCGCAAGCTCCTGGAGATGGCCCGCGCGCTGATGGTCGGCCCCGAACTGGTCATGCTCGACGAGCCCATGGCGGGCGTGAACCCCGCCCTCACCCAGTCGCTGCTCGGTCACGTCAAGGACCTGCGCGAGGAGGGCATGACGGTGCTGTTCGTCGAGCACGACATGGACATGGTCCGCGACATCAGCGACTGGGTCGTCGTGATGGCCCAGGGTTCGGTGATCGCCGAGGGCCCGCCGGACACCATCATGTCGGACCCCAGGGTGGTCGACGCCTACCTGGGCGCCCACCACGACGCGCCGTTGTCCGCGGAGGAGGCCGAGGAGCAGTTGCAGGAGGCCGAGGCCGAGCTGGAGTCGGAGATCGAGGAGAAGGCATGACCGCCCCCGAGTCAGACCGCGACCCCGCGCTCGACGTCCCCGTCGGCGAGGAGCGGCCCGAGACCGCCGGCGAGGCCGAGTCGCGGGCGGCCGTCACCGACCGCTCCGACCACCTGGCCGGCGCCCAGGATGCGCTCCTGCGCGCCGACGAGCTGTACGCCGGTTACATCCCCGGCGTCAACATTCTCAACGGCGCGGACCTGTACGTGAAGAAGGGCGAGCTGATCGGCATCATCGGCCCCAACGGCGCCGGCAAGTCGACCCTGCTCAAGACCTTGTTCGGGCTCGTGCCCGTGCGCAGCGGCACGGTAACCCTGAACGGCGAGGACATCACGAACCTCAAGGCCCATTCCCTTGTGTCCCGCGGGGTCGGCTACGTCCCGCAGACGAACAACGTCTTCCCCAGCCTCAGCATCGAGGAGAACCTCGAGATGGGCGCCTTCCAGGTGCCCGGCAAGTTCAAGGAACGGTTCGAGTTCGTCTGCGAGATCTTCCCCGCCCTCCGGGAGCGCCGAAAGCAGCGCGCCGGCTCACTGTCGGGAGGTGAGCGGCAGATGGTCGCCATGGGCCGTGCGCTCATGACCGAGCCGTCGGTCCTCCTCCTGGACGAGCCGTCCGCGGGTCTTTCGCCCAAACTGCAGGACCTGGTCTTCATCCAGGCCCAGCAGATCAACAAGGCGGGCGTGACCGTCATCATGGTCGAGCAGAACGCCCGGCGGTGCCTGCAGATCTGCCACCGGGGCTACGTGCTCGACCAGGGGCGCAACGCGTACATGGCGAGCGGGCGCGATCTCATCAACGATCCCAAGGTGATCGAGCTCTACCTGGGCACACTGGCGAGGGCCTGACGCGAGACGAGGAGCATTCGGGTGGGGGAGTGGCGGCGGTTTTCCCTGCTCGCCGCGGCGGTCGTCGCCGTGGTCACGGCAGCCGGCTGCGGCGACGGCGCCGAACCGCCGGCCGAGCCCCCGCCCGGCGTCAGCGTCAGCCTGCAGCAGAACCGCTCGGACGTCCCGGTGCACAAGATGCAGGTGGCCGTACGCAACGACACCGCCACTCCGGTGTACTTCAAGGACGTGCGACTGCTCACGGACTCCTTCCGGGAGACGCCGCCCCAGCCGGTGGACACGGTCCTGGGAAGGACTCCGCGTACGGACTTTCCCATCTCCTACGGGGCCGCCCGTTGTGCGTCCACGCGCATCCCCGACGTCGAACCGGCGACCGTGGTGGCGCACGTGTCGGTCGGGAAGGGCCCGCTGCACGAGGTCAGGTGGCGCGTTCCTCATCCCGACCCGCTGCTGCGGCAACTGGTGAACACCGAGTGCGGGGAGTTCCTGCTGAAGCAGTCCATCGACGTGACCTTCGGCGCCGGCTGGACCCGGTCCGGGCGGGAGCTGCGAGGAGCGCTGCGGGTGGGCCTCAAAACGGGCGCCGGGCCGGTGACCATCCAGGACATCGCCGGCACGACCCACTACGACCTGCGGCCGGCGTCGGGAGAACGGAAGCCGGTGGCCGTCCTCACCGGCACGCGTGACCTGCCCGTCGTCGTGACGCCGAGCCGGTGTGACCGGCACGCCATGGGAGAGGCCAAGCAGGCCTTCCTGTTCTCCCTGTGGGCGTCCGCGGCCGGGACGCAGACCTATCGGCTGATCGTCGTGCCGGATCAGCCGACCCAGCGGCTCTTCGAGTCCTACATCACCGAGGTCTGCGCCGAGCCCCGCTGATCGGGCCGTTGCCCGCCCGGCCTCACACGCCGGCCGCGGGACCGGCCTGACGGGCACGAATGGCGGTGAGCCCGTGGGAGCCTTTGGGACCGTACACAGCTTCCCCGGCTCCGCACGTTGTCTACTCGGTCATCCCACGGGCTCTGGAGCCACAACGGTAGCGACCCGAGCGACTCCCGTGCAAAGAGAGTCGCAAGGCGTTCCGTTATGGGGCCCAATGCGTCGTAAGGGGGGTTTCGTGGTGCTCGCCCGGCCGGCTCGCGAGACCGCGGTCCGCGTGCCGGCAGGCCTCAGCGGGCGTCCCTGAGCATGCAGGTCAGGCGGGCCGTGCAGACCGCGCCGCCCTCGTCGTCGGTGATCTCGATGGCGTACGTCGCGAGCGTGCGCCCGCCGTGCACCCGGGTCGCGACGGCGGTGACGTACCCCGAGGTGGCGGAGCGGTGGTGGGTGGCGTTGATCTCGATGCCGACGGCGATCCTGCCCGCGCCGGCGTGCAGGGCGGCGCCGGTCGAGCCGAGCGTCTCGGCCAGCACGCAGGAGGCGCCGCCGTGCAGCAGGCCGTACGGCTGGGTGTTGCCCCCGACGGGCATGCGGCCGACGACCCGCTCCGCGCTCGCCTCCAGGATCTCGATGCCCATCCGCCGGTGCAGGTGGTCCCCGGGCGCGTTCATGAACGCCACGAACTCCTCGGGATTCGTCAAGGTCAAGGGGACGCCTCCTGTGGGAAGAGCACGGGTTTTCTGTCGTACAGGGAGACTAGGCTGCGGGTGTGCCGAAGAGTGAAGCGACCCCCACCCGTCCGTGTCTGCTGCTCCTGGACGGGCATTCTCTTGCTTATCGCGCCTTCTACGCGTTGAAGGACGCGAACCTCATGACCACCGACGGTCAGCACACCGAGGCCGTTTACGGCTTCACCTCCATGCTGGCCAACATCCTGCGCGACGAGCAGCCGAGCCACGTCGCGGTCTGCTTCGACCGGAGCGAGCCCACCTTCAGGCACGAGGCGTACGACGGCTACAAGGCCAACCGGGCGGAGACCCCCGAGGACTTCCGCGGCCAGATGCAGCTCATCTTCGAGCTGCTCGACGCGCTGCGGATCCCCCACCTGTCCGTGCCCGGCTTCGAGGCGGACGACCTGATCGCGACGCTGGCGACGCGGGCCTCCGGCGAGGACATGAGCGTGCTCATCGTGACCGGCGACCGCGACGCGCTCCAGCTCGTGGACGACAACGTCACCGTGCTGATGACCAGGCGGGGCATCAGCGACATGACCCGCTTCACCCCCGAGGCCGTCAGGGAGAAGTACGGCCTCACCCCGGCGCAGTATCCGGACTTCGCGGCCCTGCGCGGCGACCCGAGCGACAACCTGCCGAGCATCCCGAGCGTGGGGGAGAAGACCGCCACCAAGTGGATCGTGGAGTACGGCTCGCTGGACGAGCTGGTCCGGCGGGCCGACGAGGTCAAGGGCAAGGTCGGCGACAAGCTGCGCGAGCACCTCGGACAGGTGATCCACAACCGGATGCTGACCGAGCTGAAGCGCGACGCCCCGGTCGACGCGGAGGTGTCCGCGCTCACGATGGGCCTGTGGGACCGCGAGGAGGTCAACAAGCTCCTCGACGCGGTACAGATCCGCGGCGAGCTGCGCGAGCGCCTGTTCAAGGTCCTCGGCACCACCGAGCCGGAGGCCGGCGAGGGCTTCGAGCTCGAGGTGACGGTGCTGCAGCCGGGTCAGGTGGCCGGCTGGCTCGCCGCGCTCCCCGAGGGCCGCGCGGGACTGGCCTTCCAGGGCACGTCCGGCAGCGGCACCGGGCGGCTCGAGGGCATCGCGATCGCGGGACCGGACGGCGCCGCCCACCTCGACCCGACGCGTCTCACCGAGGAGGACGAGGCGGCGCTGAGCGCCTGGCTGGCCGACGAGAACAGGCCGAAGGCCGTGCACGACGCCAAGGGGTCGCTGCTGGCGCTGTGGGCGCACGGGCACGACCTGCGCGGCCTCACCTGCGACACGGCGCTCGCCGCGTATCTCGCGATGCCGGGGCAGCGGTCGTTCCCGCTCGACGACCTGGTCCTGCGCTACCTCCACCGCGAGCTGCGGGCCGAGTCCGCGCCCGGCGGGCAGACCTCGCTGTTCGACGACGCCGACGAGGGCGTGGCCCGGGATCTGGCCCTGCGGGCCCATGCCGTGCGCGATCTGGCCGACGCGCTGGAGGCGCACCTGTCCAAGCGCGGCGGCACCCGGCTGGTGACCGAGGTGGAGCTTCCGCTGGTGCGGGTGCTGGCCGAGATGGAGCGGGCGGGTATCGCCGCCGACCGGCAGTATTTCGCGGCGCTGGAGGCCGAGTTCGGCGCGGCCGTCAAGCAGGCGGTCGAGGCCGCTCACCAGGCGGTGGGGGAGCAGTTCAACCTCGGCTCGCCCAAGCAGTTGCAGGAGATCCTGTTCGGCAAGCTCGGCCTGCCCAAGACCAAGAAGATCAAGACGGGCTACACGACCGACGCCGACGCGCTGGCCTGGCTCGCCCAGCAGACCGACAACGAGCTGCCGGTGATCCTGCTGCGCCACCGCGACCAGACCAAGTTGCGCACCACCGTCGAGGGCCTGATCAAGGAGATCGCCGACGACGGGCGGATCCATACCACCTTCAACCAGATCGTGGCGGCCACCGGGCGGCTGTCGAGCGAGAAGCCCAACCTGCAGAACATCCCCATCCGCACCGTCGAAGGCCGGCGCATCCGCAAGGGCTTCGTGGTGGGAGAGGGCTACGACACGCTGCTGACGGCCGACTACAGCCAGATCGAGCTGCGGATCATGGCGCACCTGTCCCGGGACGAGTCGTTGATCGCAGCCTTCGAGTCGGGCCACGACTTCCACCAGGCCACCGCGTCCCGCGTCTTCGACCTGCCGCCCGAGCAGGTGGACGCCGACCTGCGCGCCCGGATCAAGGCCATGAACTACGGCCTGGCCTACGGCCTGTCCGACTTCGGCCTGTCGGGGCAGCTCAACATCCCCGTCGCGGAGGCCAGGGCGCTCAAGGAGGAGTACTTCGAGGAGTTCGGCGGCGTCCGCGATTACCTGGAGTCGATCGTCGCCCAGGCCCGCACGGACGGCTACACCGAGACCATCCTCGGCCGCCGCCGCTACCTGCCCGACCTGACCAGCGACAACCGGCAGCGCCGGGAGATGGCCGAGCGGATGGCGCTCAACGCGCCCATCCAGGGCTCGGCCGCCGACATCATCAAGGTCGCGATGCTGAACGTGCAGAAGGCGATCGAGGGCATGCGCTCCCGCATGCTGCTCCAGGTCCACGACGAGCTGGTGTTCGAGGTCGCGCCGGGCGAGCTGGAGGAGCTGACCGAGGTCGTGCGCACGCAGATGGGCCGGGCCTACGACCTGAGCGTGCCGCTGGAGGTCAGCGTGGGCGTCGGCACCACCTGGGAGGACGCCGGCCACTGAGCGCGGCGCGGGCGTGCCCGGACCGGCCGCCGGGGCCCGCCGGGCGAGGGGTCAGGGGTGGCGCGAGGGGCGCGCTGGGCGCGCTGTGTGGTGGCCCCGCCCGGCCGCGGTCAGGCCCGCCTCCTCGACCTCCAGCAGGCTCGCCTCATGCCGCTCCGCGTCGTACGCCGCCCGTCCGCCGCGCAGCCCGAACAGGCGCTTGCTCAGCGCGATGTACAGCACGGCGGCGATGTTGATCAGGAGGACCGTGATCCGGAACGGGCTGACCTTCTCGGCGATCTCGTAGATCTCCACCGGGATGAACACCGAGGTGACGATCACCGAGAAGTACTCGCCCCACCGCTTCAACAGCCACAGGCCGATTCCCTCGGTCAGCAGCAGGGCCGCGAGGGCGAGCAGGGCGAGGAAGATCCAGGCGAGGGTCGTCGTCCGCGCCGCCAGCGCGGTGCGCAGCGTGTGCACCACACCCGACTGATCGAGGTTCCACCCGAGCTTGTGCGCCAGCGGCCTGATCAAGGGGAGGTCTTGGTCGAACGCCCGTCGTACGGCGTCGTGATGGGCCCGGAACCGCCACACGCCGTACGCGCCCGCGACCAGGAGCACGACCTTGGCCCAGCGGAAGACGGCGATCAGCCGTAGCACGGCCGCGTCCCGCAGCGCCCGGCCCCGCAGCACGACGGGCGCGTCGCCGGCCGGTCCGGCGCCGTGCGGCGGGCCCAGGGTGAAGTCGCCGCAGCGCAGACAGCGCCATGCCTCGCCCAGTGCGGTCTCGGCGCGCAGGCGGTTGCGCAGCGCCTCCTCGTCCGGGGCGTAGGTGACGTGCCCGTGCCGTCCGCAGGCACGAAGGCTCCAGTCCACAGGAAAATTGCAACACATGTGAATGCGGACACGCCGGGCAGTAAGGTCAAATGACTGTGCGCAATCTTGCCCGAATGACTGCAATCGCCAATGTCGTCGTTGTTGTGATCGGTCTTGTCGCGCTCGTGCTCCTGCCCCGGACGGGGGGAGACGGGCGCTCGCAGGTGCGGGCGCAGGCGCGGCCGCCGTCGCCCGAGCCCAGTGCGGCCCCGCCGAAGGCGACCGCCGAGTCGGCCAGGAAGGCCAAGGCGAACGAGGCCGGCCTGGTGCCCGTGATCATGTACCACCGCATCCTGCACAAGCGGATGGCGTCCATCGACCGGACTCCCGGCCAGTTGCGCAAGGAACTGGAGCGCCTGGCCAGGAGCGGCTACGTGCCGATCACCGCGGCCGAACTGGTCGCCAGGAAGATCGACATTCCGGCCGGGACCCATCCCGTCGTCCTGACCTTCGACGACGGCCACCCCAGCCACTTCGCGGTGGACGAGAACGGCATGCCGAAGAACGACACGGCCGTCGGCATCATCTACGAGGTCGCGGCGAAATACCCGAACTTCCGCCCCACCGCGACCTTCTGGGTCAACCGCGACCCGTTCGGCCTCCGCGACCGGAACCGGCAGAAGCAGGCGGTGAAGTGGCTGCTCGATCACGGCTTTGAGGTGGCCAACCACACCTATTCCCACCCCGACCTGCGCCGGCTGTCCAACAACGGGGTCAGTGAGCAGATCGTCCGGCAGGAGCGGCTGCTGAAGAAAATCGGCGTGCCGGCCTCGACGACCTTCGCGCTGCCGTACGGGTCGCGGCCGAGGAAGCTCGGCAGGGCTCACGACGGCACGTGGGACGGCACCCGCTACCACTTCGACGCCGTCTTCCTGGCGGGCGCGCAGCCCGCGGTTTCGCCCTACGCGAAAAGTTTCCCGCGTTACGCGATCCCGAGAGTGCAGTCCAACGGGAAACACGGTGACTGCCGGCGCTGGTGCACGACCTACTGGCTCGACTGGCTCGACAAACACCCAGGAGAGCGTTATACGTCGGATGGGGATCCGGCCCGGGTGTCCGTGCCGCGCAAACTCCGGGCAACGCTTTCGCCGGCCAGGGCCACGACCGTGATCACGTACTAGGCGCCCGTCCGGTTGCCTCGGATTGACCCGGCTCGCTCCGTCTCATATGCTGATCGCTGCGTTGTGGGCTCGCGCGCGTCACGGACGGATGCGGCTCGCGCTCGGTCATCTGGTGGCTACCAGGAAGCAGATCATCCGGTGAACGAAAAATGGCCCGCCACGCTCCTGTCACAACGACATCTGTCCGGTTCGGAGCAATTCCACACATGACGAGCAGCACTGAGGCCACCTCGAGCACCCCGCAGGTAGCGGTCAACGACATCGGTTCCGAGGAGGCCTTCCTCGCCGCGATCGACGAGACCATCAAGTACTTCAACGACGGCGACATCGTTGAGGGCACCGTTGTCAAGGTCGATCGAGACGAGGTCTTGCTCGACATTGGCTACAAGACCGAGGGCGTCATCCCGTCCCGCGAGCTCTCCATCAAGCACGACGTCGACCCCGCTGAGGTCGTCGAGGTCGGAGAGCACGTCGAGGCCCTGGTTCTCCAGAAGGAGGACAAGGAAGGCCGCCTCATCCTGTCCAAGAAGCGCGCCCAGTACGAGCGCGCCTGGGGCACGATCGAGAAGATCAAGGACGAGGACGGCATCGTCACCGGCACGGTCATCGAGGTCGTCAAGGGCGGCCTGATCCTCGACATCGGCCTGCGCGGCTTCCTCCCCGCCTCCCTGGTGGAGATGCGCCGCGTGCGCGACCTGCAGCCGTACGTCGGCCGTGAGCTCGAGGCCAAGATCATCGAGCTGGACAAGAACCGCAACAACGTGGTCCTGTCCCGCCGCGCCTGGCTGGAGCAGACCCAGTCCGAGGTTCGCCAGACCTTCCTCAACACCCTGCAGAAGGGCCAGGTCCGCAAGGGCGTCGTGTCCTCGATCGTCAACTTCGGTGCGTTCGTGGACCTCGGCGGCGTCGACGGTCTGGTGCACGTGTCGGAGCTGTCCTGGAAGCACATCGACCACCCGTCCGAGGTCGTCGAGGTGGGCCAGGAGGTCACCGTCGAGGTTCTCGACGTCGACATGGAGCGCGAGCGGGTCTCGCTGTCGCTCAAGGCGACGCAGGAGGACCCCTGGCAGCAGTTCGCCCGCACCCACCAGATCGGCCAGGTCGTGCCGGGCCGCGTCACCAAGCTGGTGCCGTTCGGTGCGTTCGTCCGGGTCGAGGAGGGCATCGAGGGCCTGGTCCACATCTCCGAGCTGGCCGAGCGCCACGTGGAGATTCCGGAGCAGGTCGTGCAGGTCGGCGACGAGATCTTCGTGAAGATCATCGACATCGACCTGGACCGCCGCCGTATCTCGCTGTCCCTCAAGCAGGCCAACGAGGGCGCCGAGGTCGAGTTCGACCCGACGCTGTACGGCATGGCGGCGACCTACGACGACCAGGGCAACTACATCTACCCCGAGGGCTTCGACGCCGAGACCGGCGAGTGGCTCGAGGGCTTCGACAAGCAGCGTGAGGAGTGGGAGCGGCAGTACGCCGAGGCCCAGGCCCGCTTCGAGGCGCACCGCTCGCAGATCGAGAAGGCCCGCCAGGAGGAGGCGGCGGCCAGCGAGGCCGCTCCGTCGTCCTACACCGGCGAGACCAGCGCGCAGACGAGTGGTGGCGGCGGCGCCCTGGCCTCCGACGAGGCCCTCGCCGCCCTGCGCGAGAAGCTGGCGGGCGGCCAGAGCTGACATCCGGTCTCCTGACCGGAGGTCGCGGCAGAGCCCTCCACAGCACCACGAAAGGCCCCGCTTCGGCGGGGCCTTTCCGCTGTCCAGGGTGGCGATAGGTGGCGAATGCGGCGGCGCGTGCCACCGGCCGGACGGCATGATGGGTCCATGATCGAAGGCGCCGGATCACCGCAAGAGCCGTCCGCGGACGAGGCGGCGTTCGAGTCGCTGGTCGAGCGGCATCGCGGGGAGATCTACACGCACTGCTACCGGATGCTCGGCTCGGTCCAGGACGCCGAGGACGCGCTCCAGGAGTCGCTGCTCGCGGCGTGGCGGGGGCTGCCCGGTTTCGAGGGCCGCAGCTCACTGCGCACCTGGCTCTTCCGCGTCGCCACCAACGTCTGCCTGAGGCTGTCCTCGCGACGCCCCCGCCGGATGCTGTCGTTCGATCACGGCCCGGCTCGCTCCGGCACTCGAGATCTCGGGGAGCCGGTGGCGGGGCCCGTCTGGATCGAGCCGTGGCCCGACGACCTGCCCGCCGACGACGAGCCCGACCCGGCGGCGGCATACCTCAGGCGGGAGAGCGTCGAGCTCGCCTTCGTCGCCACGCTGCAACACCTGCCGGGCCTCCAGCGTGCGGTACTGATCCTGCGCGAGGTGCTCGGGTTCGCGGCGGCGGAGGCCGCCGAGATCCTCGGCACCACGCCCGCGTCGGTGAACAGCGCGCTGCAGCGCGCCCGGACGGTCGTACGGCAGCGCATGCCGGGCCGTACGCAGCAGGCCGAGCTGACCGCGGTGGGCCCGTCCGGACGCCGCGCGCTGGTGGACGCGTTCGTGGCGGCGTGGGAGCGGGCCGACGTGCCGGCGCTGCTCGACCTGCTGTCCGAGGACGCCCGCTTCACCATGCCGCCGCTGCCCGCCTGGTTCGACGGCCGCGAGGACGTCGGCCGGTTCCTGGCCGAGCGGGTGTTCGCCACGCCGTGGCGTCTGCTGCCGATCGCGGCGAACGGGCAGCCCGCGTTCGCCTGCTACCAGTACGACGGGGAACGGTTCCGCCTGGGCGCGGTCAACGTGCTGAGCCTGCGGGACGGCCGGGTCTCGTGGATCGCCGGCTTCGTCGACCCCGAGGTGACCCGCCGTTTCCCCGTGCCCGCCGAAGTCGAGGCGGCCGCGGAGATTTTTCCGCCGGACCGATGAATTCGCCACGGCAGGTGTCTCTGATCGGGTGACGGTTTCCACCACTCGACCCGAAGGACGCACACCATGCGCAAGCTGATCGTTTCCGCCATCATGTCCCTGGACGGGTACGTCGAGGGACCGGGCGGTGACGTCATGGCCCTGCCGATGGACGACTTCTTCGACGCGCACAACCTCGAGCGGCAGCGGGCGGCCGACACGCTGCTGCTCGGCGCGACGACGTACATGGGCCTCAAGGCGTACTGGCCGGCCGTGGCGGACAACCCCGCCCTGTCGCCGGCGGTGGTGAACAACCCCGCCGTGGCCGACGTGCACCGGGAGATCGGCCGGCGGAACAACGAACTGCGGAAGGTCGTCGTGTCCGACTCCCTGACCGAGCAGGACACGGCGCCGTGGACGGACAGCACGACCATCGTGCGGCGGGCCGGCGCGCACAAGGTCGTCGCGGAGCTGAAGAGCCGGCCGGGCAGGGACATCCTCATGTTCGGCAGCCGGACGCTTTGGAACGACCTGCTGGTCGCCGGGCTCGTCGACGAACTGCACCTCATGGTCGGCGCCGCCGTCCTCGGTGGGGGCACCGCGGCCTTCGCCGGGCCGGTCCCGCCGCTGCGGCTCCTGGAGACCCGTCGCAGGGACGGCTCGGAGAACGTGATCCTGCGGTACGCGGTGACCGGCCGCGGCGAATGACGTCCCCGCGCCCGGCTCGCGCGTGGCGGGGGCGGATGCGCCGATAGGGTGGCCCTCGTGGTGGAGATCACGAGGGCCCTGCCCGGGGACGCCGGGGAGATCCTCACCCTGCAGCGGGCCGCGTACGTGACCGAGGCACAGCTCTACGGCGACCCGTTCCTCGCGCCGTTGGTGGAGTCGCTCGACCAGGTGCGTACGGTGATCGAGACGGGGATCGTGCTGAAGGCCGAGGACGGCGGGCGCATCGTCGGCGCGGCCCGGGGCCGGCTGTCCGGCTCGACCTGCCTGGTGGGGCGCCTCGTGGTCGCGCCGGACCGGCAGGGGCGGGGGGTCGGCAGCGCGCTGCTGGCCGCGATGCACGAGGCCGTGCCGGAGGCGACGGCGTTCGACCTGTTCACGGGGCACCTGTCGGAGGGGAACCTGCGGCTCTATCGCCGCCTCGGCTATCGCGAGACCCGGCGGGAGCGGGTGCAGGACCACCTGACCCTGATCCACCTGCGCCGGACGCCCGAGGCGAGCACGCCCTGAGCCGTTAGGCGGCCGGCAACGGGGCGTCACGGTGCTCCCGACGCCGCCCCTGGATGTCCCACACCCGTGCGACGCGGGCGAGGAGAGGCTCAGGCGAGCCGATACCCCACGCCGGGTTTCGTCGTGACGACCGGTGGTTCGCCGAGCTTGCGGCGCAACCGGCCGATCGTCACCGTCACCGTATTGGTGAAGGGGTCGGCGTTCTCGTCCCAGACCCGCTCCAGCAGCGCCTCCGCGCTCAGGAAGCCGGGGCTCGCCCGCATCAGCGCCTGTAGCAGGGCGAACTCCTTCACGGACAGGTCGAGCCGCCGGCCGTCCCGCACGACGGTCCGGCGCACCGGGTCCAGCTCGATCCCGGCCGCGCGCAGAATCCGCGGGCGCGCGTCCGGTTTACGACGGGCCAGCGCCTGGACACGCAGGACCAGCTCGGGGAAGTGGAACGGCTTGGTGAGGTAGTCGTCCGCCCCGAGGGTCAGGCCGGTGACGCGGTCACCGGGTGTCCCGGCGGCCGTCAGCATCAGCACCATCGGGCGGTCCGGCCGCTCGGTGATCATTTGGCACAGCGTGTCGCCGTGCAGGCCGGGCAGATCACGATCCAGGACCACCACGTCGTACGCCGTGAGGTCGAGCTTGGCGGCGGCGGACAGCCCGTCGTGACTGATGTCGACGGCCATCCCCTGATCGCGCAGGCCCTCGGCGACGACCTCGGCGAGCGACCGTGCGTCTTCGACGACCAGGACCCTCATGCCCCCACCTCGGCCGGAACCGGGACGGACGGCAGCGCGATCGACACACGCAGGCCTCCCCGCGGCCGCGCGAGCAGTTCGAGCCGCCCGCCGTGGGCGGCCGCGATCGCCGCGACGATGGACAGCCCGAGGCCGGAGCCGTTCTCGGACCCGGTGCGCTCCTCGCCGAGCCGCTCGAACGGCTGGGCGAGCCGGTCCACATCCCGCTGATCGAGGACGCGCCCCCCGGTCTCCACGACGAGCCGGACGCCGGCGTCCTCCCGGAAGGTCTCGAGCCGGATGAAGCCGTCGTCCTCGTTGTGCGTCACGGCGTTGTCGACCACGTTCTCCACCATGCGGGAAAGCAGCGCGGCGTCGCCCCGCGTGACCATGCCTGCCCGCAGATCCTCGGTCACGTTGAGCCGTTTCGCCGCGATCCCGCCGGTGTGATCGGCGATCGCCCGCGCGGCCAGCCGGGCCAGATCGACGTCGGCGGCACCGGTCAGCGCGCCGTGCTGAGCCCTCGCCAGCACGAGGAGACCGTCGAGCAGCCGGTCCACCTGGTCCAGCTGCGTACGCAGCCGGTCGCCCAGGACGAGCGTCTGCCGCGTCACGCCGGGCTTGGCCACGGCGACGTCGAGTGACGCCCGCATGGTCGCCAACGGAGTCCGCAGCTCGTGCGAGGCGTTGGCGACGAACCGGCGCTGGGCGGCGAACGACGCCTCCAGCCGCCCCAGCAGGTCGTCGACGGTGTCGGCCAGGTCCTTCACCTCGTCCGCCGGGCCGCTGACGCTCAGCCGCCGGTGCAGGTCGTCGGCGGTGATACGCCGGGTCGCGGCGGTGATCGTCCGCAGCGGGCGCAGCACCCGGCGGGCGAGCGCCCGGCCGGCCAGCACGGAGACGACCGCCATCACCGTCAGCGCCAGCAGGGAGCCGGCCAGCAACTGCCGGGAGTGCTGCGCGTTCACCTCGGCCAATTGCTCCTGTAGACGGCGAACGTGCTGGCGCAGCTCGTCCGGGCCGCCCAGGGGTGTCGGTCGCCGGTCGACGGGGACGCTGTGTCTTCCCTCGCCGGCGAGCAGGAAGGTGAGCGACAGCAGTCCGATTCCGGAGACGAGAAACACTCCGGCGTACAGGATCGTGAAGCGGAGTCCCACGGTCCGGTTGCGCAGCCTGATCACGCCTCCAGCATGCCGGGCCGGACCTAACAACGGGGTGACAGCGGCGGTTCGGGCGGTGTTGGGCCGGCGCCCGTAGAACGACGGCATGCTCATCGGAGAACTTCTCAAACAGGAGTGGACGGCCTTCCGCCGCCCCGCCCGGCTGATCGCCCTGGCCGCGGCGGCCCTGATCGTGATCGTCGCCGGCCTGCTCTACGCCCTCGGAAGCCGGGTGTCCTGCGCGGGACCCTGCCCGGCCGACGCGACCGCCGCGGACGGCTCGATCGTCGGCGACCGGTTCTGGTTCCTGCACCGCGATCTCGGCCGGGAGGGCTCCATCACCGTGCGGATGACCTCGATGACCGGCACCATCACCTATCCGCCGCCCCGCCACGACCGGATCGTCTCCGGCCTGGTGCCGTGGGCGAAGGCCGGGATCATCGTCAAGGACGGCGTCCGGCAGGGCTCCTCCTACGCGGCACTCATGATGACCGGCGGGCACGGCGTGCGGATGCAGTACGACTACCGGCACGACATCGCCGCGGGTGAGGGCGACCTCACGCCACCGTTCCCGCGCTGGTTGCGCCTGACGCGCTCCGGCGACACCGTCACCGGTTTCCAATCGGCCGACGGCCGGCGCTGGCAGGCGGTCGGGACGGTGAAACCGGCCGGTCTCCCGGAAACGGTGCAGGTCGGGCTGTTCGCCACCTCTCCCGGCGATCTCACCCTGCGGAAGGTCGGACTCGGCGGAGCGGTCGAAGAGAGCCGCTTCACGCAGGCCACCGGGGTCTTCGACCACGTCACCGTCGTGGGCGCGGCCGCCGGCGCGTGGCGCGGCGAGGCCGTCGGCGAGATGAACCAGACCGACTGGGAGAAGCACCACAACGCCTCCGGCGCGGTAGAGAAGGACGGCGTCGTCACCGTGAGCGGGACCGGCGACATCGGCCCGAGCGGGAGCGAGGGAACCGTCCCCGTCGAGAGGACGCTGCCCGGCCTGGTGATCATGTTGATCATCGTCATCGTCCTCGCCGCCCGATACGGCGCCCGGCCGGACACGGCGGCAGGTCGCCGGGTCCTGGCCGCCAGGGGCGTGGTGGTCGGCGCCGCGACCATCGCGGCCGGGCTCGCCGCCGTCGGCGTGGTCCTGCCGGTCGGTGTCGCGATCCTGCACGGCAACGGCGTCCCCGTGCAGCCGGTCTCCGGACTGACCGGCGTCCGGGTCGTGGCCGGGACCGCGACGGTGCTCGCTCTCTGCGCCGTCCTCGCGTGCGGGCTGGGCGTCCTGCTGCGGCGCGGCTGGGCGGCGATCACCCTCGCGTTGTCGCTCGTCGCCGTGCCCTTCGCGGTGACCGCGTTCCCGTTCCTGCCCGATGACGTGTCGCGATGGCTGCTGCGGCTCACCCCGGCCGCGGGCTTCGCCGTCCAGCAGACGGCGGTGGAGTATCCGCAGGTGGTCGCCCACTACGCGCCGTCCGCCGGTTACTTCCCGCTCCCCGGCTGGGCCGGCGTCGCCGTGTCGTGCGCGTACGCGCTGGCGGTGGCAGGGCCGGCCGTGATTCGCGCGCCGGAAAATCGGCTCGCGGACCGGCGATAGTGCGTCGCCTCCGCGCCCGGCGCCGCGCCTCCGGCCGCGAAGGACCGAGTCGGGCATACCGCGATCGGCCCGATAGGCTGCGGGACGTGCTGAAGGTTGGGCTCACAGGCGGCATCGGTTCGGGCAAGAGCGAGGTGTCGCGCAGGCTCGCGGCCCTGGGCGCCGTCGTCATCGACGCGGACAAGATCGCCAGGGAGGTCGTGGAGCCGGGCACCCCCGGGCTCGCGGAGATCGTCGAGGCGTTCGGCGAGCACGTGCTCCGCCCGGACGGCACGCTGGACCGGGGACGGCTCGGCGCCGTCGTCTTCGCCGACGCCGAGAAGCTGAAGGTCCTCAACGGCATCGTCCACCCGAAGGTGGGCGAGCGCACTCAGCAGCTCCAGCGGGAGGCCCCGGACGACGCGGTCGTCGTCTACGACGTGCCGCTGCTGGTGGAGAACGACCTGGCCGCGCTCTATGACGTGGTGATCGTCGTGGACACGCCGGACGATGTGCGGCTGGAGCGCCTGCTGCGGTTCCGGCACATGCCGGAGGCGGACGCCCGCGCGCGGATCGTCGCGCAGGCCTCGCGCGAGGACCGGCTGAGGATCGCCGACATCGTGATCAGCAACGAGGGATCCCTGGACGACCTGGACGCCCAGGTCGACAAGATCTGGCAGGACCTGAGCGCCCGGGTCTCCGCAGGAGGCTGACCCGGCTGTCCACGCGCGGGAAGTCGCGCGGCTGTCCACCCCCTTGTGAATCTACAACGTAAAGGACGATGGTCAGGCCGAGCGTGCCGACGCCCCCCACCCTCGCACGCTCCGAGGTACGGCGTGCGGCGGCTGCCGAAGGCGCCGGTGGCGGGGACGTCAGGCGGCGGGGCGTTCGCCGGCGGGGCGGCGGCGGAGATCCGCGCGCTGGAAGGCCGGAGGCACGTGGGCCTGGTCGAGGGTGCCGACGTCGGTGCCGGGCGGGACGATCTCGTCGATCCGGTCGAGGATGTCGTCGGTGAGCGCGACCTCGACACCGGCGAGCAGGTCGTCGAGGTGGCCCATGGTGCGCGGCCCGATGATCGCGCTGGTCACGCAGGGATGAGCGATGGCGAACGCCATGGCGAGGTGGGTCGGCGGCAGACCTGCCTCCTGGGCGAGCGCGATGAACCGCTCGACGGCGTCGAGACGGTGCTCGTCGTTGAGGTGCCTGAGGATGCCGGCGCGGCGGAGTTCGTTCTGCCGCCCCTGGCGGACGCGTCCCGTGAGCAGTCCCTGTCCGAGCGGACCCCACACGAGCGTGCCCATCCCGTAGCGCTGCGCGACCGGCAGCACCTCGCGTTCGATGCCGCGGTTGAGGAGCGAGTAGGGCGGCTGCTCGGCGCGGAACCGCTCCAGACCGCGCCGCTCGGCGATCCACTGGGCTTCGACGATGTCGGAGACGGGCATCGCGGACGTCCCGATCGCGCGGACCTTGCCGCTGCGGATCAGGTCCGAGAGCGCGGAAAGCGTCTCCTCGATGTCCGTTGTGGGGTCCGGCCGGTGGACCTGGTAGAGGTCGATGTGGTCGGTCCGCAGGCGGCGCAGCGAGTTCTCGACCGCGGTCATGATCCAGCGTCGCGAGGCGCCCTGCCGGTTGGGATCGTCACCCATCGGACGGCTGAACTTGGTCGCGAGGACCACGCTGTCACGACGCCCCTCGAGCGCTCTGCCGACGATCTCCTCGGAATCGCCGTAGACGTCGGCGGTGTCGACGACGTTGATCCCCGCGTCCAGCGCCTTGTGGATGATGCGGATCGAGTCGTCCGGGTCGGGGTTGCCGACGGCCGTGGCGAACATCAGTGTGCCGAGCGCATAGGGGCTGACCTTGATACCGGTCCGGCCGAGTGTGCGGTACCGCATGCGAATCACGCCTTCCTTGTCGAAGATGCGGGTCGTTCGTAGTGATGGCGAACCCGCGGAACAGCCGGAGTGCCGGGCGTGGCGCGGCCCCTCTCCGGGGCTCGTCTCGCCGCCCCTCGCGGTGGCCGCCGGTCCGCCGAGCCGGTCTTCAGCGTGGGGCGCCGCGGGCCTCGGCGGGAGAGACGCCCTTATCCGGGGACGGGCGATCCCTGGCTGTGTCCGGAGTCCCGGGGCATGGTGGGGACGTGGACAGAACCGAACTGGCCGACTTCCTGCGCCGCTCCCGTGCCCGGCTCGGCCCCGCCGACGTGGGGTTGTCGCAGGGCGCGCGGCGGCGCACCCCCGGACTGCGCCGCGAGGAGGTGGCGCAGCTGGCAGGCATGTCCACCGACCACTACACGCGGCTGGAGCAGGCCAGGGGCTCGCGCCCGTCCCGCCAGATGCTCGCCGCCGTCGCCCGCGCGCTGCGGCTGACCGGCGACGAACGGGATCATCTGTTCCACCTGGCCGGCGAGGAGCCACCGCGGGACCGGAGGGCCACTGAGCATGTCCGTCCAGGCCTGCTGCTCGTCCTCGACCGGCTGATCGACACCCCCGCCCGGGTGGTGAGCGACCGCGGCAACGTCCTCGCACAGAACGCGATGGACAAGGCGCTTCACGGTGACGTGTCCGCCCTCCCCGAGGCGGAGCACAACGTCGTCTGGCGCTACTTCACGGACCCGTCCGCGCGGGAACTCTTCCCGGCCGAGGACCGTGACCGCGCCGCCCGCACGGCGGTGGCGGATCTGCGCGCCACACTCGCCCGCCGTCCGGACGACGCGCGGCTGGCAGGGCTCGTACGCCGGCTCCGCGCCCGCAGTGAGGAGTTCTCGGCGCTGTGGGACACCCACGACGTCGCCGTGCGCCGCGCCGACGTCAAACGCTTCCTGCATCCGGTCGTCGGCCTGCTGGAGCTGGACTGCGAGGTGCTGCTAAGCCCGGAGCACGACCAGCGGCTGGTCGTCTACACCGCCCGCCCCGGCAGCGAGTCCCACGATCGGCTGGAGCTGCTTCGGGTGGTCGGCCTTCAGGACCTGAGCCACTGAGCGGTCCGCCGGGCCGCGAGCAGGCATCCGTCTTGCGCTTCATGGCTAATAGAATTAGCCTGTAGGCTATGAACATGAGCCTGGAGGGCCGCGTGACCGAGTTCCTGAAGATCGGTGAAGGCGAGATCGCGTACGACGTGACCGGGGAGGGCCCGCTGGTCGTGATGGTCCCCGGCATGGGGATCACCCGGAACACCTACCGATTCCTCGCCCCGGCGCTGGCCGCCGCCGGGTATCGCGTGGCGACCATGGACCTGCGCGGGCACGGCGAGTCGAGCCTCGGCTGGGACTCCTACACCCGCACCGACACCGCCGACGACATCATCGCCCTGATCGTGCACCTGGGCGGGCCCGCCGTCGTCGTCGGGCACTCCTTCGCCGGGGGATCGGCCACCATCGCGGCGGCGCAGCGGCCCGAACTGGTCACCGCCATTGTGGAGATCGGCCCCTTCACCCGCGCACAGAAGCCCGACCTGGGCGGCCTGCTGAGCAACGGCCGCTACCGCAAGGGCATGACGCGGCTGATGGGCGTGGCGCTCCTGCGCAGCATCGGGCTCTGGAAGAGCTACCTCGACCTCGCCTATCCCGGTGTCAAGCCCGCCGACTGGGCGGACTACATGGCCGCCCTGGACAAGGACCTGCGCAGGCCCGGCCGCATGGCCGTGGTGAGCGTGATGGGCGCGTCCGCGCCCACGGACGCCGGCGCCCACCTCGACGGCATCCGGTGTCCGGCCCTGGTGGTGATGGGCACCCGCGACCCCGACTGGGCCGACCCCCGCGCCGAGGCGGACGGGATCGTCGCCGGCATGCCGGCCGGGCTCGGGAAAGTGGTGATGATCGAGGGCGCCGGGCACTACCCGCACGCGCAGTACCCCGACGAGGTCGTCGCCGCGATGCTCGCCTTCCTCGGAGAGCGAGCCCGTGGCTAGGGCGCCGCTGTCCCCGGACGCCGTCGTCGACCTCGCGCTGCGAATCGTGGACGAGGAGGGCCCCGACGCGCTCACCCTGTCCGCGGTCGCCGGGCGGGCGGGCGTCGCCACGCCTTCGCTCTACAAGCACGTACGCAACCTCGCCGAGCTGCGCGTCCTGGTCTCCGGGCGGGTGCTGGGCGAGCTGACGGAGGTCGCGAGCGAGGCCGTGCTCGGCAGGTCCGGTGACGAGGCGCTTCGTGCCCTGATGGACGGCTGGCGCTCCTACGCCGCCCGGCATCCGCACCGCTACTCGGCGCTGATCCAGGCGCCGCAGCCCGAGACGGCCGAGGCGGGCGACCGGCTGGTCGGCATCATGGTCGCCGCGCTGCGGGCGTACGGGCTGGAGGGCTCGGCCGCGATCCACGCGGTCCGCTGCCTGCGCGCCGCCATGCACGGCTTCGCCGTCCTGGAGGCCGCGGGCGCGTTCCAGCTCGCCGAGAACCTCGACGAGAGCCACGCCCTGCTGGCGCACATGGTCCTCTCAGGGCTCCACGCGTCACGCTAGAACGGCTCGTCGAGGGCCAGCCGCCTGACCTCGGGCAGGTATTCGTCCAGCTCGCCGGGCTCGAACCGGCACATGGCGATCACGAACCAGAACTGGCCCGTCACGTCGCCCTCCAGCTTGTACAGCCCGCCGGGCGAGAACGCGGCCCATCCCTCCGGCAGGCCGAGCAGAGTCGCGCGGCGTTCACGCCGCGGGACGTCCCACAGGATCACGACACCGTCGTCTCCGGCGCTGGCGAGCAGGTCACCGGAGGGATGGAACGCGACCGACCAGACGCGGCGGCCGTGCCCGGCGAGGACGCCGACGCGCGCGCCGGAGGCCGGGTCCCACAGATGGACGGCGAGGTCGTCCCCGGCGGTGGCCAGCAGGTCGCCCGACGGGCTGAACTCGGCCGTCCACAGCCGCCCGCCCCCCGCGAGCACGTGCTGGCACTCGCCGGTGGCGACCTCCCACAGGCGGGCCGTCCCGTCGTTGCTCGCGCTCACCAGCAGGTCGCCCGACGGGGAGAAGGCCACCGCGTACACCCGGTCGTCGTGGCCGCTCAGCGTCGCCGCCCACTGGCCGCTCGCCACGTCCCACAGCCGGACGTCGCGGTCGTCGCACCCGGTCGCCACGAGCTCGCCGCCGGGGCTGAAGGCGATCGACCTGACCCGCCCCCGGTGCCCGGTGAGGTTGGCGACCTGCCGTCCGGAGGGGCGATACCACAGCCGGACGCTGTCGTCGTCGTTCGCGGTGGCCAGCAGCTGCCCGTCGGGGCTGAACGCCTCGGCCCACACATGGTCGGTCTCCACGTTGAGCTCGCGCTCGTACGTCCCGGCCACCGGGTTCCACAGGTAGACGCCGCCGTCGTTGCTCGCGGTCGCCAGCAGCGGGCCGGCCGGACTGAAGACGGCCGACACCAGCCGGTCCGCGGTCCCCGTGAGCGACCGCAGGCGCCGTCCCGTGACCGGGTCCCACAACCGTACGTAGCCGTCGTTGCCGCAGGCGGCGAGCATGCCGCCGTCGGCGGAGAAGCGGACCGACGTGATGCGGCGGCCGTGGCCGCGCAGCGTCTGGACGCACTGACCGGTACGCGGGTCCCACAGCCGGGCGGTGCCGTCGTTGCTGCCGGTCGCGAGCTGGCGGCCGTCCGGGCGGAACGCGAACGGCCACACCGAGCCCCGGTGCCCGGTCAGCTCGGCACGCGCCTGACCGGTCCGGTGGTCCCAGAACCGCACGACGCCGTCGCTGTCACCGGTCGCGAGCAGCTCGCCGGTGGGATCGAACAGGACCTGGTAGACGGCGCCGCGATGCCCGGCGAGGCTCCCGGCGGCCGCGCCCGTGACCGGGTCCCACAGGCGTACGGCTCCCTCCGTGTCGCCGGAGGCGAGCAGCAGGCCCTCCGGGTGGAAGGCGAGGGAGTAGATCCGGCCGGGGTGACCGGTCAGCTCGTGCAGCGCGGCCCCGGTGCGGGGATCCCAGATCCGCAGCACGCCCTGGCCGTCTCCGGCGGCCAGACGGGTGCCGTCGGGGCTGACGGCCAGGCGGTAGACGGCTCCGCTGTGGCCCTGGAGGTGGTGGCGCACCTGCCCGGTGGCGAGGTCCCACACGCGGATCGCCCCCGCGCTGTCACCGGTCACCAGCAGCCCCGGGAGGAACACGGCCGTGTAGATCGGGACGGTGTGGCCCGGCAGCTCGCACACGAGCTCCCCGGACGCCCAGACCCGCATGACCCCGTCCGCGCCGCCGGCCGCGATCAGGTCGCCGGAGGTCACCACGGGCCACACGCCCTCGGGATGGCCGGGCAGGACGTGCACCGGCTCTCCGGTGGCCGGATCCCACACCCGGACGGTCCCGTCGCTCGCGCCGGTCACCAGCCCGGCCTCGCCGTAGGCGACCTTGTAGACGCGGCCCCGGTGGCCCTGCAGCGTACGCAGGGCGGACCCGGTGACGCTGTCGCAGATCAGGACGCCGCCGTCCTCTCCGCCGAGGGCGAGCACGCCGCCGTCGGGATGGTAGGCGACCGGCTCGGGCAGGCGGCTGCTTTCGAAGTGGTAGCCGTAGGGCACGCCGACGACGGCGGGGGCCAGTTCGGCGCCGACCCGTCCGTCGTGCGTGCCGGGGACACCCTGCGGGACACCGTCGGTTTCGGGTACGGCGGGCGCCACGGCGGCGCCGCGCAGCTCCGGAGCTCCCCGGGGGACACCGGTGACGTCGATGAGCGCCGCCCGGTCCCAGCGACTGCCCTCGATGACGGCGTCCCGCAGGTCGGCACGGGCGAGCCTGGCCCGGGTGAGGTCGGCCCCGCGCAGGTCGGCGCCGACGAGGACGGCCTCGTCGAGGCGGGCACCGGCCAGGCGGGCGTCCCTGAGCACGGCGTGGGACAGGTCGGCTCCGACGAGCCGGGTGTCGGTCAGGTCGGCGCCGGTGAGGTCCACGCCCTGCAGTTCCCGATAGGACAGGTCCTCGCCGCTGAGCCGGGCTCCGCGCAGGTCGGTCCTGGCCGAGGTGCGCAGCCGGGTGGTCACCTTGATGGCGTTGGCCCGCGCCACGTCGCCCGCCCCGGGGAAGGCGAGCGTGCGGGCCGCCCACGCCTGCAGTCGCGAGGCGTCGGCCAGGTCGCACAGGAAGTCGACGGCCAGCGCCGACAAGGGCCGCAGGCCCAGCCCCGGCACGAGACCGGTGCCGAGCGACTCCGCCAGGTGCCGGGCCACCAGCCATTCCACGACAGAGGCGTGGATGAAGCCGAACAGTCCCTCGTCCGTGCGGACCAGCAGGCTGCCGGCTCCGACGGCGTGCACGGCCTGCTCGGGCGTCAGCCGCGTGTTTCCCTGCGCCCGCCATGTCTCCGCGCCGGGCGGCCCTCCGGGAGACCGCGCGCCGGACCTCGCGGCCGCTTCTCCCGGGGCTCCCGCACCGGACGGACGCGACGTCACCGGCTCGGTCCGCTCCGCCTGCCCGGGCTCAGCCTTCCCGGGGCCCCCGTCCGGCGTGCCCCGGCCGCCGCCCGGTTCGTACGGCACGGGATTGCGGGCGTCGGCGGCCAGGCCGGTGAGCGTGTCGGCGACCTCCGCCAGCTCCGCAGGCCGCAGGTAGGCCTCGCCGGTCTCCCACAGCCGCAGTGCGAGTGTGGTCGCGGCCCGCCACAACTCCTCGCGGGTCAGCCCGCCGGGGGCTCCGGCCACGCCGCGTACGCGCTCCTCCTCGAAGGCCAGCCAGGTGTCGAGGATCTCCTGGTAGAGACCGGCGGCGCTGATCGTCTCCCCGGCCTGGGCGACGGCGCTCAGCCTTTCGGCGGGCAGGTCGGCGATGAAGCTGAGCATGCGGGGGTTGTGCGCCAGGCCGAGCAGGTCGGCGATGCCCGTGAGCAGGGCCATCCGGTCGTCGGCCGCCTGCCGCGAGCCGTACCGGTTGACCAGGTACGCCCGGATCTGCTCCTCGGTGAACTCCTCGATGCTGAGCACCCGGCGATTCGGCAGCAGGCCGACCTTCTCCCCGAGGGCGGTCATCACCTGGCTGCGCGACTTGAAGTGCTGGGTGCGCCCTGCGACGACGATCTTCGCCTTGTCCTCCGCCGCGCGCAGCAGCGTGTCGAGGTGGTCGGCCGCCCGCTCGTACGTCACCCGGGTGACCAGTTCGTCGAAGCCGTCGAACAGCAGCACGATCCGGCCCTGGCGCAGCATGTAGTGGAACGCCTTGAGGTCGATCAGCTCCTCGCCGTGGTTCGCGAGGTGCGCCGCGACCAGCCCGGCGACCGAGTGCGCCTTGTCGAGGGCCCGCAGCTCGATCAGGATCGGCGTGAGGTGCGGCAGCTCGGCGGGGATGCGCCTGGCCACCTCGCGCAGCGAGAACGTCTTGCCCCGGCCGAAGTCGCCGAGCACGAGCACGAACCGTCCGTGGTCGGCCGCGAGCAGCCGCATCAGCTCGTCGGTCAGGTCGTCGCGCACCTCGCCGCCGGCCCGGTCGAGCTCGCGGAACCGCTGAGGCACGTACAGCTCGGGCGGGTAGCGGCGGTCGCCCCGCAGCCTGGCCGTCTGCCCGGCCACGTAGGACGACAGGTCGAGCAGGCCCTGGAACTCGGTGAAGCTGCGCAGCCGCAGCCCGCGGCGCAGGGCGTCGTCGCGTAACGCGCGGGACGGCTGCGGGCCCTGGTAGACCAGCTCGGCGGCGTGCTCCAGCCCCGCGGCGTGGACGTGACCGAGGAACGCCTCGACCCGATCCTGGCTCAGCTCCCCGGCGTGCGCGCCGATCAGGACCTGGCGGACGAACCCGTCCTCGGGGTGGGTGACGAGCAGGCGAGGGGGGCCGCCCGCGACGCGGCGGATCTTGGCCCGCTCGAATCGGGTCTCGCAGACCTCGGCGATCCGGTCCAGCAGCAGGTCGGCCGGGCCGGCGGGCTCCTCGGGCTCCCGCGCCGGATCGGGCACCGGCTCGGGAGCCGCCGCGGCGGGGGGCCGCGGGCGCCAGCCGCGCCAGCCGTACGGCACGACCTCGGGGTCGCCCAGCTCCGGCCTGTCCCGGGTCCACCGGCGCAGCCCCTCGGGGGTGAGCTGGAGGATCTGATGACGGCCCGGGGCGAGCGCGGGCACGCACGGCAGCCCCTCCAGGTCCCAGACCTCCTCAGGACCGCCGCGCCGGGGGTCCCGCCCGTGCACCAGCAGGTCGAGCCGGGAGCCGAGCAGCCGCTCGAGGGTGGCGGAGTCCCGCAGCCCGGGGCGCGGGGGGTGGGCGACGACGCCGATCCGCAGCCAGCCCTCGAACGGCCGCAGCCGCTCGGCGAACCACGCCGCCTGGGCCTCGCCGACGAAGCCGTAATCGTCCTCCTCGCGGTGGCTCATCGCGATCGTGGAGTTGATCCCGGCGACGACGGCGCGCAGCTCGGGCAGCTCGAACAGCGTCCAGGGCTGCGCGCTGTCGAAGGCCGGGCCGTCGAGGCCCTGGTACAGCTCCGCGAACAAGGTGGAGAAGTGCCGCCACTTCGGCCAGTACGGCGGCTGCGGGCGCACGTCGTCGGCCTCGCAGGTCGCGAAGTAGGCCCGGCAGGCCGCCTTGGTGACGTCGCGCGGCCCGGGGACGACGACCAGCCGCCCGGGTTCCAGCCCCAGCAGCACGCGCAGCCCGGTGAGGAACGCCAGCGCCTGCTCGCACTCGCGGATGCTGCCCGACTCGGTGAGGTCGCCGGTCACCATCAGCAGGTCGGGCCGGGGGACCCCCGCGTCGGCGAGGCGGGTCAGGTCGGCCCACACGCTCGCCTGCAGCTCGCCCGCGTCGAGCGGCTCGTCCGCCTCGGCGAGCCCGCGCCCGAACCGGGGCCCGGCGACGTGCAGCACGGTCACCGAGGAGGCGCCGCCCGCGCGCTCGGCCGTCGGGAACGCCGGCTCGGCGGCCGGGGTGCGCCGGGCCCGGGGCACCCGTACGGCGGGGGGCGCGGGGTCGGCGGGCGGCTGGAGGGCATGCGCACCCGGCCCCGCGGGGAAGCGGGGCGGCTCGGCCGGCTTGGCGCGCCCGGCGAGCGCCTGCCGGATCCGGGTCAGCAGCAGCCGCCGCGCCTCGGTGGGGTCGGTCACGCCGAGGAGGTCCACCCACGTGATCGTGGACAGCAGGCCGTCGAGCGGGCAGTCCTCCAGCCGGACCGTCACGAGCTTGTTGGACGGGTTGTCGGGATCGGCGCGCAGCGCCGCCTGCCATTCGAGCCTGCCGTACCGGGAACCCAGGTAGTTGCGGGTGAGCACCGCGACGACCAGGTCGGCCTCGCTGACCCCACGGTCCATGAAGTCGATGAAGTTGGTGCCCGGCACGAAGTCCCACGCCTGCAGCATCGTGCGGTAGCCCGCGGCTTCGAGCTGCCAGGCGATCCACGTCGCCCACCGCTCGTCGGCGGGGGAGTAGCTGACGAAGATCTCGGTCCGCGCGTCCCCCCGCCCGCTGTGCGTCATGAGGCCCAGTATTACCGCTGCCACCGACGGTTTGGAGGGGTTCGATCATCTCGGCGGGCGGCGATATAGGGTGTGCGCGTGGCGACCGGGCTGCGGAGACTGAGCGTTCTCGACTGGATCAGATTCGGGCTGCTCGCGGCGGGGCTGGTCTTCGTGGCCACCGGCCTGCTGCCGGCCGAGGAGGCCAGGGACAGCATCGAGCGCATCGCCCCTCTGCTGTTGTTCCTCGGCGCGGTGATCGTGCTGGCGGAGCTGACCAAGGAGGCGCAGGTCTTCGACGTCATCGCGACCCGCATCGCGATCGGCGGCCGGGGCAGCTACGCCGTTCTCTTCCTGTTCTGTACGGCTTTCGCCTCGCTGGTCACGATCTTCCTGAACCTGGACACCACGGCCGTCCTGCTGACGCCGGTCATGCTGGCCCTGGCGCCGCGTGCGAAGATCGCGCCGCTGCCGCTCGTGATGACCACGGTCTGGCTGGCGAACACCGCGAGCCTGCTGCTGCCGGTCTCCAACCTCACCAACCTGCTCGCCATGGACCGGGTCGCGCTGACCACGCAGGAGTTCGCCGCGCGGATGTGGGCGCCCCAGGTCGTGTCGATCGCGGTGACGATGGCGTTCCTGTGGGCGTTCTACTGGCGGCGCGGCGAGCGGGGCGAGGACCGCTACGTGCCGCCGCCTCCGGTGCCGGTGGCCGACCGGGTGCTGTTCGGCGTCGCGGGGGTGGCGTGCCTGCTGTTCATCGCCGCGCTCCTGGCGGGGGTGAAGATCGAGGTCGCGGCCCTCGTCGCGGCGGTGGCGGTGGTCGGCGCCTTCGCCTGGCGCGACCGCGCCAAGCTCGTGTGGGGCCTCCTCCCATGGCGGCTGCTGGTCTTCGTCGCCGGGCTGTTCCTCGTGGTCCCGACGCTCAGCCGCCTCGGCCTGGCGGACGTGATGCGCGCGCTCGTCGGCGCGGGCGGCGACGGGGACGGCGCCTACCGCGCCGCCGCCGCCGGGGCCGGCCTGTCCAACGTGCTCAACAACCTCCCGGCGTACGTCGCGGGTGAGCAGGTGATCCCCGCGGCGAACCACACCCAGCTGCTGTCGCTGCTCGCGGGCACCAATCTCGGCCCGGTGATCACGCCCTGGGGCTCGCTCGCGACGCTGCTGTGGTTCGAGTGGTGCCGGCGGGGGGACGTGCGGGTGCCGCTGGCCAAGTTCGTCGCCACCGGCGCGGGTCTCGCCGTGACCGGCCTCGCCGCGACGGTGACCGTTCTGGTCCTCACGGCCTGAGCCGCCGCTCCGGCCGGGCGGGCCACGACGCTCGCAGATCACGCCCCCGCGTCGTCGTAGCGTCGCCGTGCCCGTTCGACGTGCTCGAGGTTGGCGGCGCCCCACTCGGCGATCTGGGCGAAGAGGGGGGAGAGAGTGCGGCCGAGCTCGCTGATCTCGTATTCGACGCGCGGCGGCACCTCGGGATGGTACGTGCGGACGACCAGTCCGTCGCGCTCCAGTTGGCGCAGGCGCTGGGTGAGCACCTTGGGGGTGATGTTCTCGATGCGCCGCTCCAGCTCGACGAACCGCTGGCGGCCGAAGGCGTGGAGCGACCAGAGGATGGGCGAGGTCCACCGGCTGAACACGATGTCGACGACCGGGGAGATCGGGCAGGCCAGCTCGGGGTCGGCGGCGGCATCGGGCCGACTCGTCTCGGTCGTCATGGCTCGCGCCCCTCTGAGGTAGTTACTTTCCTCTAGGTACCTACTATACCCAGGGTGTTAGCGTCGCCGTCATCGCGAGAAGCCACAGGGAAATACGCGGGAGTTGATCATGATTGTGGTGACGGGTGCGACCGGGAACGTCGGTCGGTCGCTGATGCGGGCCTTGGCGGAGGCGGGGGAGCGGCTGACGGCGGTGTCGAGGGGGACAGCCCTGGTGAACCTGCCGAGGGGGACCAGGCACGTGCGGGCCGACCTGGCCGCGCCGGAGACCCTGCGGCCCGCCTTCGA
Source organism: Microbispora sp. NPDC088329 (assembly GCF_040685655.1). NCBI lineage: Bacteria > Bacillati > Actinomycetota > Actinomycetes > Streptosporangiales > Streptosporangiaceae > Microbispora > Microbispora sp. NPDC088329. The sequence goes on along the minus strand of NZ_JBFBIP010000002.1, from coordinate 199,680 downwards.
CGGTGCCGAGGCTCTGTTCCTGCACGACGGCGGCACGGGCGGCGTCGGGCTCGACCCGAGAGCCATCCTGGACGTAGCCCGGACCGCCGGGGTCCGGCGAGTGGTGCTGCTCTCCTCGCAAGGCGTGGTGACCAGGCCGGAGTCGGCGTCGCACGGAGGCGTCATGCGGGCGACCGAGGAAGCGGTGCGCGAGTCGGGCCTGGCCTGGACGATCCTGCGGCCCGGCGTCTTCGCGTCCAACGCCTACGCCTGGGCGGAGTCGGTACGCGCCGAGCGGACGGTCGCCGCGCCGTTCGGTGACGTCGGGATCCCGGTGATCGATCCGGCGGACATCGCGGAGGTCGCGGCCGTGGCCCTGCGCAAGGACGAACACGAGGGTCATGCCTACGAGTTGAACGGGCCGGCGGCCGTCACGCCCCGGCAGCAGGCCGAGGCGATCGGCGCGGCCCTCGGTGAGCCGGTGCGGTTCGTGGAGCTGACCCGGGCCGAGGCGCACGCCTGGATGGCCGCGTCCATACCGGAACCGGCCGTTGAGACCTCGCTGGCCGTCCTCGGCGAGCCCAACGCCGCCGAACTGCGGCTCAGCCCGGACGTCGAGCACGTGCTGGGCCGGGCGCCCCGCTCGTTCGCCGAGTGGGCCCGCCGCAACGCCGAAGCCTTCCGGTAGACAGCGACAAGGTCGCCTCCGGCGCCCCGGTCACGGGGCGGCCGGCCGCTATGGGCGCCGCTGAGAACGACACGGCGAAATGTTGTCGGAATCCTCATTCGCCGTGCGGAGGGTCTTGGTATGGGATCGATCCGTGACTGACGAACAGAGCACGCCGCGGAGGCGCTTCCCCGCGGCGGACATCGCCAGAGTCAGCGTCTTCGCCGCGCTGATCGCCGTGCTCGGCCTGCCGGGGGCGCTGAACATCTTCGGCGACGCGGTGCCGATCACGTTGCAGACACTCGGTGTCATGCTGGCGGGGGTGATCCTGGGGACGTGGCGGTCCGCCCTCGCCGTGGTGGTCCTGCTCGTGCTGGTCGCCGCGGGGCTTCCGCTGCTGGCCGGCGGCCGCGGCGGGCTCGGCGTCTTCACCGGTCCCTCGGCCGGTTTCCTGATCGGCTGGCTTCCCGGCGCGGCCCTGACCGGATGGATCGTCGAACGCGGCGGCCGCGCGCCGGGCACGGTGCGGCTGGTGACCGCCTGCCTCGCCGGCGGCGTCGGTGTGGTCTACCTGTTCGGCATCCCCGTGCAGGCACTGGTCACCGGGCTGTCCCTGGGCGAGACCGCGCTGATCAGCGCCACCTTCCTGCCGGGCGACCTGGCCAAGGCGGTGCTGGCGTCGATGGTGGCGCGGGGCACTCAGCGGGCCTACCCCGACGCGGTCCCGGCGGTGCACCGCGAGCGGCTGAAGGCCGGCGGGCGGTGAGCCGCCCGTGCCGGTAGCCGCGCAGGTCCTGCGGCACGCCGCCGTCCGCCCGCACCGGATCGCGGTGTCCGGGCCCGGGGGCGACCTGAGCTACGCGGAGCTCGCGGCCCGGGCCGGCCGCGCCGCCCGCCGGCTCGCCGACGAGGGCATCGGCTGCGGCGCGCTCGTCGCGGCCGGCCAGGCCGATCCGGTGGCCCTGCTCGTCGCCGTGCTCGCCGCCGACCTCGCGGGGGCCACGCCGCTGCTGTGCGACCACGCCTGGAGCGAGGAACGGCGGGCGCAGGTCATGGCCGCGGTGCCGGTCGCCGCCCGCTTCGACGTCCCGCTGCCGGAGGCGGACGGCCCGCCCGTACGGCACCGCCCGGCGCCGGGCGACCTGACCTGGGCCTGCTTCAGCTCGGGCAGCACCGGCAGGCCCCGTGCCGTGGTGCGCACCCGCGCCTCCTGGACCGGATCGTTCGCGCACCTGGACACGCTGACCGGGATCGGACCCGACGACGTCGTGCTGATCCCCGGCCCGCTGGTCTCCTCCCTGTACGGCTTCGCGGCCGTGCACGCGCTGGCGGCGGGCGCGACCGCCGTGGTCCCCGGCCGGTGGTCGCCGGGCGCGCTGGCCGGGCAGGTGCGGCGGGCCACCGTGGTCCACGTGGTGCCCCACCGGCTGCCCGCCGTGCTCGACGCCCTAGAAGACGACGGCGGCGAGGCCGGAGGCCGGGCGCGTACGGCCGTGGTCGGCGGGGCGGCCCTGGACGCCGGAGCCCGCACCCGGGCCGCCGCGGCCGGAGTGCGTGTGGTGTCCTATTACGGCGCCACTGAGCTGTCGTTCGTCGCACTGGACGCCGACGGCGCCGGGCTGCGGCCCTTCCCGGGCGTCGAGATCGACGTCAGGGTGCCGCCCGGGCAGACACTGGGCGAGGTGTGGGTGCGCTCACCCTGGCTCTGCGAGGGCTACCTCGCCGGTGCCACCGGCCCGCTGCGGCGGGACGACGGCGGCTGGATGACGGTCGGCGACCTGGCGGAGCCGCACCGGCCCGGCGAGGTCCTGCGGCTGCGCGGCCGGGGCGACGGCGCGATCCAGACCGGCGGCGCCACGGTGGTCCCCGAGGACGTCGAGGAGGTGCTCAGGAAGGTGCCGGGGGTGGACGACGTGGTCGTGGTCGGCACGCCGCACGCGCACCTGGGCGCCGTGGTCACCGCGGTCGTCGAGGGGGAGGGCGTCACGAGGGCCGGGCTGGAGTCGGTGGCGCGCGCGGAGCTCGACCCGGCGCAGCGGCCCCGGCGCTGGTACGCGGCCCGCTCCCTGCCCCGGACTCCCACGGGGAAGCCGGCCCGCGGCCTCGTCGCCGCCCGCCTCGCCGCCGGCGGCGACCCCGGCCTGCGAAGGCTCGGCTGAGATGGGCGAGCACGCGGTCGTCGTCGCCGCCCGCCGCACCCCTGTCGGCACGGCCGGTCACGCGTTCCGGACGATGACGGCCGAGCGGCTCGCCGCGCCCGTCATCGAGGCGGTCACCCGCGACGTGGCGCCCCTCGGCGTCCCGGTGGACGACGTGGTGCTGGGCAACTGCACGGGACCCGGGGGCAACCTCGCCCGGGTCTGCGCGCTGGCCGCCGGGATGGGGCACGAGGTGCCCGGCGTCACCGTCGACCGGCAGTGCGGCAGCGGCCTCGCCGCGATCCTGCTGGCCGCCCAGGCGGTGCGCAGCGGCGACGCGGACCTGGTCGTGGCCGGGGGCGTCGAGAGCGCCTCGACCGCGCCGCTGCGGCTCGACCGGCGCGGGGACGGACCGGGCGTGCCGTACGAGCGGGCGCCGTTCGCCCCGCAGGGGCACCCCGACCCCGACATGGGCCCGGCCGCCGAGGCGCTCGCCGCCGCGCGCGGCGTGACCCGCGAACGCCAGGACGCGTACGCCCGCCGGAGCCACGCGCGGGCGCTGGCCGCCCGGGAGGCGGGCCGGTTCACGCGCGAGATCGTGCCGATCGGCGGCCGGACGGACGACCAGCGCCCGCGCGTGCTGCGGCCGGAGTCGCTGGCCCGGCTGCCCGCCGCGTTCGTGCCGGGCGGTACGGTGACGGCCGGCAACTCCTCCCCGGTGAGCGACGGGGCCGCGGCCGTCGCGGTCGTGCCCGAGCGGCTGCGCGCGGCGGCCGGCCTGCCCGGTCTGCGCCTGCTGGCCGGCGCCGTCGCCGGCTGCGACCCCGCGCTCCCCGGGTGGGGACCGGTGCCCGCCGTACGGCGCGTGCTGCGGCGGGCCGGAGCGGACCTGGAGAGGGTGGCGGCGGTGGAGATCGTGGAGGCGTTCGCGGCACAGGTGCTCGCGGTCACCGACGCGCTCGGTCTCGACCCCCTCGGCGCGGACACCGATCGGGTGTGCGCCGACGGCGGCGCGCTCGCCCTCGGCCACCCCTGGGGCGCGAGCGGCGCGGTGGTGGTGACCCGGCTGTTCAGCCGGCTCCTCGGCGCCGGGGACGGGGCCGGGGCGCCACCGGGGACGCTGGGCCTGGCGGCGGTCGCGGTCGGCGGCGGACTCGGGATCGCCGCCCTTTTCGAGGTGGTGTGAGTGATCCGGCTGCAGGATGTCCATGTGCGGCTCGGGCAGCGTGAAGTGCTGCGCGGCGTGACCGCCTCGCTCACCGAGCGCCGCGTGGGCGTGGTCGGGGCCAACGGGTCGGGCAAGAGCACGCTTGCCCGCCTCGTCAACGGCCTGGTCCTGCCGTCCTCGGGCACCGTCACGGTGTCGGGGCTCGACACCCGCCGCGACGCGGCCCGCATCAGGCGCGGCGTGGGGTTCGTGTTCACCGACCCGGACGCGCAGATCGTGATGCCCACGGTGGCCGAGGACGTCGCCTTCTCGCTGCGCCGCAAGAGACTGGCGCGCGGGGAGATCGAGCGCCGGGTGCGGGAGGTCCTGGAGCGGTACGGCCTGGCGGAGCACGCCGATCACCCCGCCCATCACCTGTCCGGAGGCCAGAAGCAACTGCTCGCCCTCTGCTCGGTCCTGGTGCTCGAACCCGAGATCCTGGTCATGGACGAGCCCACCACGCTGCTCGACCTGCGCCACTCCCGGCAGGTCGCCGCGCTGCTCCGGGCTCTTCCGCAGCAGGTGGTCGTGGTGACCCACGACCTCCCGCTGCTGGAGGACTTCGACCGCGTGCTCGTGATCGACGAGGGGCGAGTCGTCGCCGACGCCGAGCCCGCCGCCGCGATCGGCCACTACAGGAAGATGATGGCTTGACTTCCTCCGCCGCCTAAAGGCGGGGGATTCCCACCCTCACGGGCTGGGCTTCCTGCTTCACCGCCGACCGCCGAAGGGAGGACCCTTGCGGACTCACGTCAGCTCCACAGGCGGACACCGCTCGACCAGCGGCCAGGATGTTCTTCGCGGCGTTCACGTCCCGGTCATGCCGGGTGCCGCAGGACGGGCACTGCCACGTCCGAGTGCCGAGCGAGAGCTGAGCGAGCAGGTGCCCGCACGCACTGCACGTCTTCGAGCTGGGATACCAGCGGTCGATCACGACCAGGCGCCGCCCGTATCGCTGGGTCTTGTACTCCAGCTGGCGGCGGAACTCCCCCCACCCGCAGTCGGAGATCGCCCTGGCCAGGCTGCGGTTGCGGACCATGCCGCGCACGTTGAGGTCCTCGATCACGATCAGGTCGTGGTCGCGGACCAGCCGCGTGCTGGTGCGGTGCAGGAAGTCGGCGCGGGCGTCCCGCACCTTGGTGTGGGTGCGGGCGACCTTCGCCTTGGCCTTGGCCCGGTTCGCGCTGCCGCGCTGCTTGCGGGCCATCCTGCGCTGGTAGCGGGCCAGGTTGCGCGCCTTGCGCTCCAGGTGGCGCGGGTTGGGGATCTTCTCACCGGTGGACAGGACGGCGAAGTCGCTCACGCCGAGGTCGATCCCTGCTTCATCGCCGGTGGCAGGCAGCGGCTCAGGTCCGGTCGCGGTCTCCGCGGCCAGGGAGGCGTACCAGCGGCCGTCGGGTTCGCGGGAGACGGTCACCGTGGTCGGGGTGATCGTGGCGGGGTCGATCTCGGGCCAGGACCACACGAACGCGATCGGGCCGTCCATCTTCGCCAGGTGCAGTCGCCCGTCGCGCCAGCGGAACGCCGACCGGGTGTAGGTCGCTGATTGCCTGCCATGCCGCGACTTGAACCGCGGATAGCGGGAGCGGCCGGCGAAGAAGTTCACGAACGCCGTGTGCTGGTGCCGCAACGCCTGCTGCAACGGGACGCTGGAGACCTCGTACAGGAAGTCATGGCCGCCGTCGCGTTTCAGCTCGGTCAGATACCGGTCGGTCTGCGCATAGGAGGTGTCACGCCCTCGGCGCGGTAGCGGGCCTGCCGCCACGCCAGGACCATGTTCCAGACCAGGCGTACGCAACCGAACGTGCGGTTCAGCACCGCGGCTTGTTCGGCGGCGGGGTAGACCCGCACCTTGTAAGCCGTACGCATGTTCGCATTTCACAGGCGCTTTGCCTGACCGGTCAGCGAAAGGAGCAAATCATGAGCGCTTCGCGCTCTGGGTTGTCCCGGCTCCGCCGGGCCACCCCTTGCGGGGTCCGGATTCCTCCCGGCCCTGAAGGACCGGGCTTCCTCCGGAGGTCTCGGTGAGCGGGCTCACCGGCGCCTACGTGCCCGGCGGATCGCTTCTGCACCGGCTGCCCGCCGGGGCCAAGCTCGCCGGGCTCGCCCTGTCCTGCACCGCGCTTCTGCTGCTGCGCTCGCCCGCGACGCTGGCGGGCGCCGCGGCCGTCGTGGTGCTCCTGTACGCCCGCTCCGGGGTCGGGCTCTCCGCCGCCTGGGCTCAGGTGCGGCCCGTCCGCTGGTTCGCCGTGGCCCTGTTCGGCCTGCAGCTGGTGTTCGCGGACCTGTCCACGGCGGCGTCCTCCACGCTCCGCGTCGTGCTCGCCGTCGCCCTGGCCGGGCTGGTCACGCTCACGACGCGCACCAGCGCGCTCATGGCCTGCCTGGAGCGCTGCCTCGCCCCCGTCAGGTTCGCCGGCCTCGATCCGTTCCGCGTGTCGCTGCTGCTGTCGCTCACGCTGCGCAGCGTGCCGGTGATCGCGGATCTGGTCGCCCGGGTGCGGGAGGCCCAGCGCGCCAGGGGGGTCGAGCGGAGCCCGCGCGCCTTCGCCGTCCCGCTGGTGGTGGGCGCGCTGCGGCACGCCGACGCGCTGGGCGAGGCGCTCGCCGCGCGCGGCCTCGACGACTGAAGCGCCTGACGCGCTCCCAAAGCGGCGGCAGGTTCAGAGCGGCGGCAGGGCGGGCGCGAGGCGGCCGGCCTCGGCGACCAGGTCGAGCAGGTCCCCGACCAGGGCGGGCGGCGCGGCGACGAAGCTGCGGTCCTCCGGCGGGCCCTCGGCGGACGCCTCGAAAGGACCGCCGTCGAGCCGCCGGATCTCCACCCCGGCCTCGCGCGCGATCAGGGCACCGGCGGGCAGGTCGAGCCCCTCCGCGCAGTAGCCGATCATGCCGTCGATGTCGCCGCGGGCGAGCATCGCCCAGCACAGCAGCGGCGCCCAGAGCTGAAGCACCCGCCGGGCGCGGGCGTCCATCGTCATCTTCAGCGACCGTGCCGCCGGATCCCGCCGGGAGACCCCGTGGCCCTGCGTCCAGGCGAGCACCGGGCCGTGCGGCAGGTCACGACGGGGCGGCCCGGTCAGCGGCCCCGCAGGACCGAGGGCCCCGGCGCCCGTGACGGCCGACCAGGTGTGACCGGAGAGCGGCTCGTGGACCACCCCGAGCACCGGGCGGCCGCCCTCGCACAGCGCCAGGCCCACAACGTAGGCCGGAAGGCCGATCGCCACGTTGTTCGTGCCGTCGAGGGGGTCGACGAGCCACGTCCACCCGCCGACCGGGGATTCGCCGCCGTGGACGCCCGACTCCTCGGCCACGATCCGATGGGAGGGGAAGTCGGCCCGGATGCGGTCCAGGATCAGCTTCTCCGCGGCCAGGTCGAGGTCGGTGACGACGTCGCCCGCCCCGCCCTTGTCGTGGACGGCGACCGCCCCCGGCGCGCTCTCGCGCAGCACGGCCCCGGCGGACAGGGCGGCCTCGACGGCTACCCGTCTGGCGTGTTCGAGGTCCACAGGCTTCTCCTGGCCAGTTCGGCGGCACGTGCGGTCTCGGCGTCGTCGAGGCGTTCCCGCCTGACGTGGTGGAGGGGCGTGGCGAGCGGCCCGAGCGAGAGGTCGCCCAGGCCCGGCCTGCCGCGGCCGAGCGCCACGGTCGCGGCCTCGCCGTCCTCCGGGATGACGCTGCTGTGGAAGGCGCCCGCGACGAGTGTGTAGGTGTCCCCGGGGCCGAACAGCTCGGCGCGCCCGGGCGCGTACGCGACGGTCCTCGGGGTGGGGCGGATGACGTCACCCGAAGGGGTGCTGACCACCTCGAAGACGCGGTGCGTGGGGGAGCGGGTGGTGTCGGTCACCACGGCGTGGACGTTGCGCACCTGACCGTAGAGGACGTGACTGACCAGGTCCCAGCTGTGGCAGTGGACCTGGGAGGTGGTGCTGCGGGCGCGCCGCGCCGAGGCGGTCCAGACGTGCACGCACACGCCGAGGTCTCCCTCACGGACCAGCGGCAGGCAGAGGAACCCCAGCGGGTGCCGCACGGCCCGCACGCCCGAGCCGCCCTCCGCGATCCCGCCGAGCACGCCGAGGGCCCACTCGCGGGCGCTTCCGCCGGCGAGCACGTCGAGCACGTCCTGATATCTCATGGCGCGTACGGATCCTTGGCGCGCAACGCCTTACGGGTGACCTCGACCACGTCGCGGTCGGTGAACGACTTGGGCAGCGGGAGGTCGACGCGCTCGAACAGCCTCCGGACCTCCTCGACGGTCGGCTCGTCGCTCAGCGGCACCGAGCGGTAGCGGTCGACCGGCACGCGACGGGCCTGCTCGAAGCTCGTGCGCAGCTCGGTGCCGCAGCTCTCGTAGAAGAACGAGCCGCTGAAGGCGATGATGGCCCGGTTGGGGTCTTCGGACGTCATGATCAGGGCGTGGCCCGACATGTCCCAACGGAAGGTCGTCATGACCGGTGAGAGTCCCACCGCGATGTCGAGCAGGCCGTACCGCTGGCGGTACCAGAACGCGGCCAGGACGCTCGCGTACGACTCCTTCCTGGCCCGGTCGGTCGTCCACACCTCGCCGGTGCCGTCCGGGCGGTCCGACAGCGACCTGCGGTAGTGCGCGTAGCTCTCGCACACCGCCTCGTCCGTCGGGTCGATGATCTCCAGGCGGACCGTGAGGTGACGCTTCTCCCGCCGCGCGGCGGCCACGCACTCGGGCAGCGTGACCGCGCGCATGTAGGTGCCGGTGCCGCCCTTGAACGTCCAGCGGTCGGTGCCCCGCCGCGCGTCCGCGTGCGCCTGCGCGATCTCGTGCTGACTGCCCAGGATGCGGATGACCGCCATGTCCTCCAGGGCCCGGCGGGTGCCCGCGACCAGGTCCTCCAGCTCGTCGAGCCGGTCCAGGCGCTCGGGCAGCCGCGTGAGGACGCCCGAGGTCGCGTGCATGGCCTCCTCGACGGGCTCCTGCCGGACCCGGTCGCGCAGCAGCGCGGTCGCGACCAGGGCCAGGACGACCAGCGTGGTGCCGCTGACGAGCTGCGACTTCACCTTCTCGGGAATCACCTCATCGGGCAGCACGCCGAGCACGCCCACGGCCACGGCCAGCACGAGGGCGATGGCGCCGTCGATGTTCTTGGCCGCCCACGTGAGCGACTGGCCGACGGCACTTCGCAACCCCGCCATAGGTCAGCCCCGCCATCCCGTCAGTGTCGGCCCCGGCTCGAATCGTAACGACAGGGTCATGGTTCGGCCAAGATCCCGCCGGGTGACGTGCGACTGTCCCGGGGAACCGGGCGGGGCGGGGCACGGGGACCGGAATTGTCGGTGACCGCGCGTAGGTTATGGAGGTGAACCGGAGCGGGCGCGCGTGTCTGTGCGGCCGCCCGCGCCGGTGGACGGGGCGAGTGAGGAGCTGAGCGGCCGATGACATCCATGACGGACCTGCAGCGGAAGGTCGCGCCCTTCCAGGTCGTCACCGAAATGACGCCGTCCGGCGACCAGCCCACGGCGATCGCGGAGCTGGAGCGCCGGGTCAGGGCAGGCGAGAAGGACAGCGTCCTGCTGGGCGCGACAGGCACCGGCAAGACCGCGACGGTGGCCTGGCTCATCGAGCGGGTGCAGCGCCCCACGCTGGTCATGCAGCCGAACAAGACGCTCGCCGCCCAATTCGCCAACGAGCTGCGCGAGATGCTGCCCAACAACGCCGTCGAATACTTCGTGTCGTACTACGACTACTACCAGCCCGAGGCGTACGTCCCGCAGAGCGACACCTACATCGAGAAGGACTCCTCGATCAACGAGGAGGTCGAGCGGCTGCGCCACTCGGCGACCTGGTCGCTGGTGTCACGCCGCGACGTGGTGGTCGTCGCCTCGGTCTCCTGCATCTACGGCCTGGGCACTCCGCAGGAGTACGTCGACCGGATGGTCGGGCTCAAGGTCGGCCAGCAGATCGAGCGCGACCAGCTGCTGCGGCGGCTGGTGGACATGCAGTACACGCGCAACGACCTGGCCTTCACCCGGGGCACGTTCCGGGTGCGCGGCGACACGGTCGAGGTCATCCCGGTCTACCAGGAGCTGGCCGTCCGCATCGAGATGTTCGGCGACGAGATCGAGAAGCTGGCGACGCTGCACCCGCTGACCGGGGAGGTCGTCGCCGAGGACGACGAGCTGCACATCTTCCCCGCCTCCCACTACGTGGCCGGTCCCGAGCGGATGGAGCGGGCCATCGCCGGCATCGAGGCGGAGCTGGCGGAGCGGCTCGCCGACCTGGAGCGGCAGGGCAAGCTGCTCGAGGCCCAGCGGCTGCGCATGCGCACCACCTACGACATCGAGATGATGCGCCAGGTCGGCACCTGCGCCGGGATCGAGAACTACTCGCGGCACATCGACGGCCGCGAGCAGGGCAGCCCGCCGCACACGCTGCTCGACTTCTTCCCCGACGACTTCCTGCTCGTCCTGGACGAGTCGCACCAGACCGTCCCGCAGATCGGCGCGATGTACGAGGGCGACGCCTCGCGCAAGCGGACGCTGGTCGACCACGGGTTCCGCCTGCCGTCGGCGATGGACAACCGCCCGCTCAAGTGGGAGGAGTTCCTGGAGCGCATCGGGCAGACCGTCTACCTGTCCGCCACGCCGGGGCCGTACGAGCTGGGCCGCAGCAAGGGCGAGGTGGTGGAGCAGGTCATCCGCCCCACCGGCCTGGTGGACCCCGAGGTGATCATCAAGCCGACCAAGGGCCAGATCGACGACCTCATGGAGGAGATCCGGGCACGGGCGGAGCGGGACGAGCGGGTCCTGGTCACCACGCTGACCAAGAAGATGGCCGAGGACCTCACCGACTATCTCCTCGACAACGGCATCCGGGTCCGCTACCTGCACAGCGAGGTCGACACGCTGCGCCGCATCGAGCTGCTGCGCGAGCTGCGGCTGGGCGAGTTCGACGTGCTGGTCGGCATCAACCTGCTGCGTGAGGGCCTCGACCTGCCCGAGGTGTCGCTGGTGTCGATCCTCGACGCCGACAAGGAGGGCTTCCTGCGCTCGGAGACCTCGCTCATCCAGACGATCGGCCGCGCGGCCCGCAACGTGTCCGGTCAGGTCCACATGTACGCCGACAAGATCACGCCCAGCATGGAGCGGGCGATCGAGGAGACCAACCGGCGCCGGGCCAAGCAGATCGCATACAACGAGGCGCACGGCATCGACCCGCAGCCGCTGCGCAAGAAGATCGCCGACATCCTGGACAGCCTTGTCCGGGAGGACGCCGACACCGCGCAGCTTCTCGGCGGCGCCGGGCGCCAGCAGTCGCGTGGCAAGGCGCCGGTGCCCGGCCTCGCGTCGCGCGGGGCGGGCCAGCACGCGAAGGCGATCGCGGGGGAGATGCCACGTGCTCAGCTGGAGTCGCTGATCGAGTCGCTGACCGAGCAGATGCACAACGCCGCCGCCGATCTGCAGTTCGAGGTGGCGGCCCGGCTGCGTGACGAGATCAAGGAGCTCAAGCGCGAGGTCCGCGACATGCGCGAGGCCGGAGTGAAGTGACGGCGCGGTGAGCACGCGATATCCCGTCCGGCAACGGATGAGCGCGCGACAAAAGTCGTGCCGAAGCGCAGCGCCGCATCCGGGGGAAACGCCGTTCAGTTTGTGAGGAATTGAGCGGCGCACGGTTCGAAGCGTGGTTGACCTGGGCTCGTGCGGGGAACGCATTCGTCCGCGTGTGGATGCGCTTCCACGCGTTGTGGGAGCGGCTCATGCGGAGCGGCTACCGCCGGGCGAATCCGTCTGTGGCAATCGGGGAAATCATGCGTTCGACGACCATCGCGTCCGGCCCCGCCGTTCGCCTCGCGGTCACCGCCGGGTCGGTGACCGCGCTCCTCGCCGGTTGCGGCGGGGGTGCGGTGCGGTCGTCCGCCACGACGCCGGTGAGCCGGCCGGTCATGCTCGCCCCCGTCTCTCCCGGCCCGTCCGCGACGCCGGTGCCGGCGCCGGTCCCCAGCACGTCGGCGACGCCGAGCGACCTCACCGGGTGCCGGGACGGCGACTGCGAGGCACGAGTGCGCGAAGGGGACCGGATCCCGATCGATCCGGGGCTCGGTGTGGACGAGATCACGGTGATCGGGCTGCGGGAAGACGCCGTGAGGGTCACCTTCACCGGCACCTCGACGGTCGTCGACGGCACGAACATCGGCATCAGCCGGAGCTGCTACAACGACCGCTGCCGGGTCAGGGGAGCGCTGACGATCAGCGTGAGCAGGCCGGGCCGCATCGGCGACGTCGGCCTGCGGCTCGCACGAGTCGAGGGCGACGCCGCCGTGCTGGTGCTCGAACCCGCCGGCCGCTGAGGGCAGCGACCTCGGAGGCAGTGACGTCCGAGGCAGAGACCTTGGAGGCAGTGACGTCCGAGGCAGAGACCTCGGATGCAGAGACCTCGGAGGCAGTGACTCCCACAGGCAGTGACGTCGCGAGTTCCGCACAACGCGGTCGAGCGCCGGCCCTGCGGGCTTTCCGCGCCGTTGGGCCCGATTCGCGGCAGTAACCGGGGACACGGCGCCGGGGCCGTCCGTTGACGGAAAGGCGGGATCGTCCCGTCCACCGGAGGAGGGTGCTCATGTTCGCGGCGCTCACCGGGCTCGGACTGTCGACCGCGGCCGGGCTCAACGCGTACATCCCGTTGCTGCTCGTCGGTGTGCTCGCCCGGCTCACCGACGCCGTGCGGCTGCCGGCCGAGTACGCGTGGCTGTCCGACACCTGGGTCCTCGCGATCGTCGCCGTGCTGATGATCGCCGAGTTCGTGCTCGACAAGGTGCCGGTGGTCGACCACGTCAACGACATGATCCAGACGGCGGTGCGGCCCGCCGCGGGCGGCGTGGTCTTCAGCGCCACGGCGGCCGCGGCGAAGATCGACAACTCGGCGTGGATGGCCGAACACCCGGCGGTCGGCTGGCTGCTGGGAATCGCCGTCGCCCTCACCGTGCATACGATCAAGGCCACCGCGCGGCCGGTGGTGAACGCCACCACGGTGGGTGTGGGTGCGCCGGTCGTCAGCACGGTCGAGGACGTGGGCTCGCTCGGCATGAGCCTGATCGCGATCTTCCTGCCCGTCCTGGTGGTGGTGGCGCTGGCGCTGCTGGCGTTCGTGGCCTGGCGGCTCATCCGCCGGGTGCGGCGTTATCGGGCGGCTCGCCGCGCCCGCGCCGCCGCGTCGCCCGGCTGACCCACGGGTCCGGCGTCGACGGCTGCCGACGGAGCCGGTCTCTGAATCGGCCGTTCAGCCGATGAACGGGCTCAGATCCAGGTCGATGTCCACGTCGAAGCCGACGTAGGTCGCGAGGCGCTTGCGATGGATTCCGGTCGGCACGTACGCCTTGACGCTCGGCTCCAGCTCGAACGTGTACGCGACCGGCTCCTGGTCATCCGGCTCTATCCGCCACAGGTATTTGATGCCGGCATTGGAATATTTGATCGGCTTCGTCACCCTGTCCCTTTCCGCCGACTCGGGAGAGACCACCTCGACCACTAGCTGGACGTCCTCCGGTCGGAAGGAAGTCGTCTTGAGGTCGGTCAGCGCGCTGCGCTTGACGATCATGAGGTCCGGTTCGGGCCGCTGCCGCAGGCCAAGGGTGATGCTCATCTCGCGTATGACACACAGGTCCTGAGGAGGCGTGAGCTCCCGCTCAAGCAGTCGCAGCATGAACATGTGGAACGCGGTCTGGGGGGACATCATGATGAGAGACCCATCGATCAGCTCGACGTGCGCGGGGGCGTCAGGGGGAAGATGGTCGAGCATGTCGGCGGTCCATCCGCCCGGCGGACCGGGATAGAACCACTCGGGGAAAGCCGCGGTCATCGGTGCCCTCCTCTCCCTAGGGTGATTACTCGACATGACAATCGTGCCACGAACCGTAGTTGCGGACTGCCCTTCTGCATAGTTGTCACCTGATGCGGTGTGCGCTGATCATCACTGACGCTTGGTCAGGCCGTACAGGACTCGTGCTCGGTGCGGAGGCGGGGGTCGGAGGGAAGGGGAGAGGTGAGGAGGGCGGCCGGGGGACTGTGCCAGCCGAGGTCGGGGGAGTGCCGCCGGACGATCTTGGCGGGGACGCCGGCGATGACCGAGTGGTCGGGGAACTCGCCGCGCACCACGGCGCCGCCCGCGACCACCGACTGGCGGCCGATCCGCGTCCCCGGCAGGATGATCGCCCCCGTCCCGATCCAGGAACCCGAGCCGATGGAGACCGGCTTGTTGCGCGGCCACTGCCGGCCGATGGGCGTCTCCGGGTCGTCGTACACGTGGTTCTGGTCGGTGATGTAGACGTAGGGGCCGGTGAAGACGTCGTCGCCGATGTCGATGGACTGGTGGCCGACGATGTGGCTGCCCCTGCCGATCGAGCAGCCCCGGCCGATCCGCACGATCGAGGCGGGCCCGAGGTCCACGCCGGGGCCCATGCCGGCGGAGATCGACACCCGCTCCCCGACGAGCGTGTGCGGGCCGATCTCGATCCACTGCTCGCCGAAGATGGCGCCCTGGGGGAAGGACAGGCACACTCCCTCGCCCATGCTGCGGAACCGGTAGCCCGCGGGTGCGGCCGGGCTGATCGCCGCGGCCTCCCGCACGTAGGCCCACCCTCGGTGCACCAGACGGCCGACGGCGCGCTTCACGAACGACATAACGCGACAAGTTACCGTTAGGTCGGCTTGTCGGCTATGGCGGGTTAGCGCACGTGGCAAGCCCAATGTTGCCCAGCGTTTGATATTCTGAGAGCCCGTGGGCATCGCGGCGTCCAATCCGGACGGCCGGATCGACATCGACCACGGGAGCTCTTCTTGCGCAGCGCCGCACAAACCAAGCATCTGTTCGTCACGGGCGGCGTCGCCTCCAGTCTCGGCAAGGGACTCACGGCCTCCAGCCTCGGTCGTCTCCTCAAGCTTCGCGGCCTCCGCGTCACGATGCAGAAGCTCGATCCCTACCTCAACGTCGACCCCGGCACGATGAACCCCTTCCAGCACGGCGAGGTGTTCGTCACCGACGACGGTGCCGAGACGGACCTCGACGTCGGCCACTACGAGCGCTTCCTCGACACCGAGCTGCACGGCTCCGCGAACGTCACCACCGGCCAGGTCTACTCGAACGTGATCGCCAAGGAGCGCCGCGGCGAGTACCTGGGCGACACCGTCCAGGTCATCCCGCACATCACCAACGAGATCAAGGACCGCATCCGCGGCATGGCCGGACCGGACGTCGACGTGGTGATCACCGAGGTCGGCGGCACCGTCGGCGACATCGAGTCGCTGCCGTTCCTGGAGGCCGTCCGGCAGGTCCGCCACGAGGTCGGCCGCGACAACGTCTTCTTCCTGCACGTCTCCCTGCTGCCGTACATCGGCCCGAGCGGGGAGCTGAAGACCAAGCCCACGCAGCACTCGGTCGCCGCGCTGCGCAGCATCGGCATCCAGCCCGACGCGATCGTGCTCCGCTCCGACCGCGCGGTGACCAACGCGGTCAAGCGGAAGATCAGCCTGATGTGCGACGTGGACGAGGACGCCGTCGTCTCGGCGATCGACGCCGCCTCGATCTACGACATCCCGAAGGTCCTGCACACCGAGGGGCTCGACGCGTACGTGGTGCGCCGGCTCGGCCTGCCGTTCCGCGATGTGGACTGGACCGAGTGGGACCAGCTCCTGCGCCGGGTCCACCGCCCGGCAAAGGAGGTCACGATCGCGCTGGTCGGCAAGTACATCGACCTGCCCGACGCGTACCTGTCGGTCACCGAGGCGCTGCGCGCGGGCGGCTTCGCCAACGACGCGCGGGTGAACATCCGCTGGGTCAAGAGCGACGACTGCGAGACCCCCGAGGGCGCGGCCCGCGAGCTGGACGGCGTCGACGGCGTGCTGATCCCCGGCGGCTTCGGCGTGCGCGGCATCGAGGGCAAGGTCGGCGCCGTACGGCACGCGCGCGAACAGCGCGTCCCCCTGCTCGGCATCTGCCTGGGCATGCAGTGCATCGTCATCGACGCGGCCCGCAACCTGGCCGGCATCGAGGGCGCCGACAGCACGGAGTTCGACCCCGAGACCGTCAACCCGGTCATCTCCACCATGGCCGACCAGAAGGACGTCGTCGCCGGGGAGCGCGACATGGGCGGCACCATGCGGCTCGGCCTCTACCCGGCCAAGCTCGTGGAGGGCTCGCTGGCCCGCCGCATGTACGGCAAGGCCAAGGTGGAGGAGCGGCACAGGCACCGCTACGAGGTGAACAACTCCTACCGGGAGCGGCTGGAGAAGGTCGGCATGGTGTTCTCCGGCCTGTCGCCCGACGGCCGCCTCGTCGAGTACGCCGAGCTGGCCACCGACCAGCACCCCTTCTTCATCGGCACGCAGGCCCACCCCGAGTTCCGCTCCCGCCCGACCCGGTCGCATCCCCTGTTCAAGGGGCTGGTCCAGGCCGCGCTGGAGTACGCGGGCCGGCGCGAGAACGCGGCGAAGGCGGGGCGGGCCAAGTGACCACGGAGAACACGGTGAATGTGGAGGACTCCGAGGAGTCCTGGAACGTCGTCGCCTCCGCCGAGCGCTTCGCCGGGCGGATCATCACGGTGCGCACCGACACCGTCGAGATGCCCGGCGGGGTGACCGCCGACCGCGACTACGTCGTCCACCCCGGCTCGGTCGCGGTGCTCGCCCTCGACGACGAGGACCGGGTGCTGCTGATCCGCCAGTACCGGCACCCCGCCCGGCGCCTGCTGTGGGAGCTGCCCGCCGGCATCCGCGACGTGCCGGGCGAGCCGCTGGTGGAGTGCGCGGCGCGCGAGCTCGCCGAGGAGGCCGCCTACCGGGCGCGCACGTGGCACACGCTGGTCGACCTGCGCACCTCTCCGGGCATGTCGGACGAGCGCATCCGGGTCTTCCTGGCCCGCGGCGTGGAGCCGATCCCCGACGAGGAGAACACCTACGTGCGCCACCACGAGGAGACCGACATGCCGGCGGTCTGGATTCCCCTGGCCACGGCGGTCGGCAAGGCGCTGAGCGGAATGATCCACAATTCTCCTGCCGTCGCCGGTATCCTCGCCGCGTACGCTGCTTCCGCCGGCGGATTCAAGGGCCTTCGTCCCGCCGACGCGCCGGAGGCATGAGTCCGTAGGGAGACATCCTGAGCGAGCCCGAGGCGGTGCTGTCCAGCTACCTCGCCCATCTGGCGGTGGAGCGGGGGCTGTCTGCCAACACGCTCGCGTCCTACCGCCGCGACCTGCGCCGATACGTCGAACATCTGCGGGCGCGCGGGCTCGAGACGTTCGCGCAGGTCGACGAGTCGGACGTGGTCGCCTTCCTCGCCGCGTTGCGGGAGGGCGACGAGGACCATCCGGCGCTGGTCGCCAGCTCGGCCGCCCGCGCAGTGTCGGCCGTGCGCGGGCTGCACCGCTTCGCCCTCCGCGAGGGCGTGGCCGGTCACGACCCCGCGCACGAGGTGCGCCCGCCGCGGCAGCTCCGGCGGCTCCCCAAGGCGATCACCGTCGCGGAGGTCGAGCGGCTCATCGCCGCCTGCGGCCCCGAGGAGTCGCCGCTCGCCCTGCGCAACCGCGCGCTGCTGGAGGTCCTGTACGGCACGGGCGCCCGGATCTCCGAGGCCGTCGGGCTGGCGGTGGACGACGTGCCCGCCGGCCCGGACAACGTCGAGGAGCAGGTGCGGCTACGTGGCAAGGGCGGGCGGACCAGGATCGTGCCCCTCGGCCGCTTCGCCCGCCAGGCACTCGACGCGTACCTGGTCAGGGCCAGGCCCGGTCTGTCGGCGCACGGCCGGGGGACGCCCGCGCTGTTCCTCAACGCGCGGGGCGGGCGGCTCACCCGGCAGGGCGCCTGGGAGGTGCTTCAGGCGGCGGCGGAACGAGCCGGACTGTCCGGTGTATCGCCGCACATGTTGCGCCATTCGTTCGCAACCCACCTCCTGGACGGGGGCGCCGACGTTAGGGTTGTCCAGGAGTTGCTCGGCCACGCCTCGGTGACCACCACGCAGGTGTACACCCTGGTGACGGTCGACAAGCTCCGGGAGGTCTACGCGGCGGCGCATCCCCGCGCGTTGCATTTGTAAAGACGCCCGTGGCGCGCCGCCTTGCCGACCACGTGCCTACCCTTTAGATTCGATCAGGTTCGAGGGCCGTCAGGGAGGACCAACAGGTGACTGCGACCACAGACGGGACGTGGGTGGGCGCTCCCGGCGCGATCGGGCCTACCGGCCGTCCCCGTCCGGTGTTCCCCGAGCCGACACCGCCGGAGTCGCACGGGCCCGCGCGCATCGTCGCGATGGTGAACCAGAAGGGTGGCGTCGGCAAGACGACGACCACGATCAACCTGGGCGCGGCGCTCGCCGAGGTGGGCCAGCGGGTCCTGCTCGTCGACTTCGACCCGCAGGGTGCGCTGTCGGTCGGTCTCGGCATCGACCCCCGGCCGCTCGAGGCGACGGTCTACGACCTCATCATGGAGGAGCCCGACGTCACGGTCGAGGACGTGCTGATCGACACCACCGTCGAGGGCATGCAGCTCCTGCCGAGCAACATCTTCCTGTCCGGTGCGGAGATCCGGCTCGTCAACGAGGTCGCGCGGGAGTACGCCCTCCAGCGGGCCCTGGAGCCCCTGCTGCCGCACTACGACATCTGCCTGATCGACTGCCAGCCGTCCCTGGGCCTGCTCACGGTCAACGCGCTGACCTGCGCGCACAGCGTGATGATCCCGCTGGAGTGCGAGTTCTTCGCGCTGCGTGGCGTGGCGCTGCTGATGGAGTCGATCGGCAAGGTCCAGGAGCGCCTCAACAAGAACCTGGAGATCGACGGCCTGCTCGCCACGATGTACGACCCGCGGACGCTGCACGCCCGCGAGGTGCTGCAGACGATCATGCAGGGCTTCGGCGACAAGGTGTTCCACACCGTCATCAACCGGACGGTGCGCTTCCCCGACGCCACTTTGGCGGGGGAGCCCATCACGCAGTTCGACCCCGGTTCGATGGGCGCCACCGCCTACCGCGAGCTGGCCCGCGAGCTGCTGGCCAGATGGCCCGCCCGCGTCTGACAGTGATGGCGTAGGTGCCGGGCGTACACGCCGGTAGGGGACAATGGCAGGTGTGACGACCGGCCAGGAGACCGACCAGGGGAGCGAGGAGAGCGCGCAGAGCGGCTTCCAGGTGCACCTGGACGTCTTCGAGGGGCCGTTCGACCTGCTGCTCGGGCTGATCTCCAAGCACAAGCTGGACATCACCGAGGTGTCCCTGCACAAGGTCACCGACGAGTTCATCGCGTACATCCGGTCGCGAGGCCCGGAGTGGGACCTCGACCAGACCAGCCACTTCCTGCTCGTCGCGGCGACCCTGCTCGACCTCAAGGCGGCCCGGCTCCTGCCCTCCGGAGAGGTGGAGGACGAGGAGGACCTCGCACTGCTGGAGGCCCGCGACCTGCTGTTCGCGCGGCTGCTGCAGTACCGGGCGTACAAGGAGGTCGCGAAGATCTTCTCCGGCCGGATGGCCGAGGAGGCGCTGCGCTTCCCGCGCGTCGTGCCGATGGAGAAGCGCTTCGCCGATCTGCTGCCGGAACTCGTGCTCGGCATCGGGCCCGAGCAGCTCGCCAAGATCGCGGCAAGGGCCTTCACCCCGAAGGCTCCGCCGTCCGTGTCGGTCTCGCACATCTATCAACCCCTGGCGAGCGTCCGGGAGCAAGCCGCTATCCTTGTCGAGCGGCTGAGGCGGCTGCAGACGGCGACCTTCCGGGCGCTGACCGCCGACTGCGCGGGGACGTTCGAGGTCGTCGCCCGCTTCCTGGCCGTCCTTGAGCTGTTCCGGGAGGCCGCGGTCTCCTTCGAGCAGGTCGAACCGCTCGGCGACCTGTACGTCACCTGGACGGGAACCGCTGACGGCGACGTCACGGTCGGCGACGACTACGACGACGGCCGGCGCGAGGAGCGGCCCGACGAGGCGGCCGCCGTACGGGACGAGTGAGACGGGCGGCTCCGGTCGTGCCGAGGCGGCCGGACGGGAAGCGCCGAAGAGCGGCGCCGGCGACGGCACGACAGAGACGGAACCACCCGCACGACGAGCGAGGAGCGATGGAAGTGAGCGACACCCCCGGCTCCGGCGACGCAAGCCCCGGGGAGGGGGCGCCGGCCGTGGGGCCGGCGCTCACCGCGGCCCTCGAGGCGATCCTCATGGTGGTGGACGAGCCGGTCGCCGAGGTGACCCTCGCGCAGGTGCTCGAACGTCCCACGGCGGAGGTGGCCGCCGCGATCCGCGCGCTGTCGGAGGAATACACGGCCTCCGGGCGGGGTTTCGACCTGCGAGAGGTGGCCGGAGGCTGGCGCTTCTACACCAGGGCCGAATGCGCCCCGTTGGTGGAGAGGTTCGTCAGGGACGGCCAGCAGGCGCGGCTGACGCAGGCCGCGCTGGAGACCCTCGCCGTGGTCGCCTACCGGCAGCCCGTCAGCCGGGCCAAGGTGGCGGCGGTGCGCGGCGTGAGCAGCGACGGCGTCATGCGGACGCTGGTCGCACGTGGCCTCGTGGAAGAGGCCGGAACCGACCCGGAGAGCCAGGCGGTGCTCTACCGGACGACGAGTTACTTCCTGGAGAGACTGGGGTTGCGGAGCCTTGACGAGCTTCCCGAACTCGCCCCGTTCCTCCCGGACGACGTGGAAATTCTTGAGGAGCAGAAGTAGTGAACAACAGGCGTGGCACCCCGTCCGGTGAGGGACGCGGTCGGAGCCGGAGCACCGGTCAGCAGGGCGCGAGCTCGCGTGGATCCCGCGGGGGTTCGGGCGGTTTCCGCCCCCAGGGCGACCGGCGCGGCGGCTCCCGCGTCACTGGTTCCCGGTCCGGGTACGGTTTCGACTCCAGGTCCGACAGGTCCGACTCCAGGTCCGACAGGTCGGACAGGCCGGACTCCAGGCGCTTCCGTGACGAGGGCGCACCGCGCGGCGACCGGTACGGCGATCGCCGCACCGGCGACGCCCGTGGTGACCGTTCCCGCGGCCGCTATGGTGACACCGGTCGTTACGACGACTCTGGCCGCCGCGACGCGCGTTCCGGCGGCGAGCGGGACCGCGGCGACGAGCGGTCCTCCTTCCGCGCCGAGCGGAGCGGACCCCGCGGCCGGTACGGCAGGCCCGAGGGTGGCCGTTCCGGCGGCCGTGACGCCGGTCGTGGCTTCGACCGGGACAACGGCCGTGGTTCCCAGCGTGACTTCGACCGCGACCGCGCTTCCGGCCAGGAGCGCGGCACCCGGGAGGCCTTCTCCGCCGACCGTCCCTCGTTCCGTACCGAGGGGACCGGTTCGCGCGGCCGCTATGGCAGGCCGGAGGGCGGCCGGGACCGGCTGCGCGACCGCGACGGCGGCTACCAGACGGCCCGGGAGACGGGGCGTGCGACCGGACGGCCGGCCTTCCGCGACGAGGAGCGCGGCGGCAGGACCGGCGATCGCGACAGGTACGACAGCCGCGGCGAGCGCGGCGACCGTCAGGCATGGAGCGAGCGCGGCGACCGGGACGGCCGGGGCGAGCGCGGCGGCCGTCCGGCGTGGAGCGACCGGGGCGAGCGCGGTGACCGTGAGGTCCGGGGTGCGCGAGCCGGGCGCGGCGACTTCCGTGCCGCGAGCGGTGGCGGCAGGGGCCGGGCGAGCCGTGACGAGGTGCAGACGATCGGCCGCGTGGGCGGCGGGCGCGGCCGGTTCGGCGGCCCGAGAACGGGCACGGGGGCCGGCGCGGGCTCGCGGGGCGCGGCCCGGCCGGCGGGAGGTCCCAGGAGTTCCGGCGCGAGCAACCCGTTCAAGACGTCCAAGCAGCCGCTGCGCGACCCGGACTTCTACGACGAGGGCTACACAGACGAGCGCGACACGACCGAGGTGCCGGGCGGTGAGCGGCTGCAGAAGGTGCTCGCCCAGGCCGGGGTGGCCAGCCGGCGGGCCTGCGAGGAGATGATCGGCGACGGCCGGGTGACGGTGGACGGCCAGACGGTGCGCCGCTTCGGCGCCCGGGTCGATCCCGCCAAGCAGGTCATCCACGTCGACGGCAAGCGCATCCCGACGTCCTCGGACACCGTCTACTACGCGATCAACAAGCCGATCGGTGTGGTGAGCACGATGGACGACCCCGAGGGCCGGCCGTGCCTGAACGACTACGTGCAGGATCTCGCGCCCCGGCTGTTCCACGTGGGGCGTCTCGACACCGAGACCGAGGGCCTGCTGCTGCTGACCAACGACGGCGAGCTTGCCCACCGGCTGACCCACCCGAGCTACGGCGTGCAGAAGAAGTACTGGGCCAAGGTGCCCGGTCCCGTCGCCCGCGACCTGCACAAGGTGCTGCGCAAGGGCGTGGAACTGGAGGACGGCCTGGCCAAGGTGGACGAGTTCCGCGTCGTGCAGGAGCACGGCCAGCAGGCGCTCGTCGAGGTCGTCCTGCACGAAGGGCGCAAGCACATCGTCCGGCGGCTGTTGGAGACGGTCGGGCACCGGGTGATCGACCTGGCCCGCATCGAGTTCGGTCCGGTCAAGCTCGGGCGGCTCAAGCCGGGAACCGTACGCGCGCTCACCGTGCAGGAGATCGGTGAGCTGTACGCGGCGGTCGGCCTGTAGCCTTTCCCGCGCGGCGGGCGAAAGCCTCAAGCCGGGAAGAATTGGCGGAAAGTGCGTAGATGGGCCGGGCTTCTCCCCGGAGGAGACCGGCCCGTCCCAGAGAGGGGTTACGACATGGTGCGGGCGATTCGCGGAGCCATCCAGGTCGACGGCAACGATCGAGACGCGATCCTCACCGGGACGACGGAACTGGTGACCGAGGTGATGGGGCGCAACAACCTCACGACCGACGACGTCATCAGCGTGATCTTCACGTCCACGCCCGACCTGACCGCCGAGTTCCCCGCGCTGGCCGCGCGCAAGCTCGGGTTCCACGACGTGCCGCTGCTGTGCGCGACCGAGATCGACGTGCCGGGCGCGCTCCCGCGCGTGGTGCGGCTGATGGCCCATGTGCAGACGGACCGTCCCCGGCAGGAGATCCAGCATGTGTACCTGCGCGGCGCCGTGGCGTTGCGCGTGGACATCGCCCAGTGACGGCGCGCGGACACCGCCCCGATAACCGATGAGCACCGCCCGATGAACGTCGCTCCGTAGGCCCTCGTCCGGCAGTTCGAGGCGGCGGGTCCGCAGACAACCACAATTCCCCATAAGGCATCCGTCACAGGACAGCGCGCCTGGGGACGGCGACGGCAGGAAGAGCACGATGACTCCCATCGAGGACGCCGAGATCGGCAGTGTGGTCGTTATCGGGACGGGCCTGATCGGCACGTCGATCGCACTGGCGCTGCGGCAGCGGGACGTGCGGGTCTTCCTGGCCGACCGGGACGCGGCAGCCGTACGGCTGGCGCGTGGGCTGGGCGCGGGGGAGGACTGGACCGGTGAGCAGCGGGCGGACCTCGCGGTCATCGCCGTGCCGCCCCAGTTCGTGGCGCAGCAACTCCTCGACCTGCAAAAGCGCGACAGCGCCCGCTTCTACACCGACGTGGCGAGCGTGAAGGCGCTCCCGCTGGCCCAGGCCGCCCAGCTGGGCTGTGACCTGTCGGCGTACGTCGCGGGGCACCCGCTCGCGGGCCGTGAGCGGTCCGGCCCGGCGGCGGCCCGCGCCGACCTGTTCCTCGGCCGCCCCTGGGCGTACTGCCCGACGGACGAGACGTCCCCGCGGGCGGTGGCCGCGGTGGAGCGGCTGATCTCCCTGTGCGGCGGCAACGCCGTGCGGATCCCCGCGGCCGAGCACGATCGCGCCGTCGCGGTCGTCTCGCACGCTCCGCACGTGACGGCCGCCGCGGTGGCCGCCCGGCTGGCCGAGGCGTCGGAGACGGCGCTCGGGCTGTCGGGGCAGGGCGTGCGCGACGTGACGAGGATCGCCGCAGGCGACCCGTCGCTGTGGACCGGCATCCTCGCGGGCAACGCGCTGCCCGTCGCCGAGGTGCTGGAGGCGCTCGTGAACGATTTGAGCGCCGCCGCCCGGTCGCTTCGCGCGCTGGCGGGTGACGGCGCGGCCATGGGGGAGGTCACCGAGCTCCTGTCGCGCGGTGTGCGGGGGACCGGCAGGATCCCCGGCAAGCACGGCGGCCCGGCGCGGACGTACGCGGTGGTCCAGGTGCTCATCGGCGACCGTCCCGGCGAGCTGGCCCGCCTGGTCCAGGCCGCGGGCGAGACCGGCGTCAACATCGAGGACATCCGCCTGGAGCACGCCCCCGGCCTGCCGCTCGGCGCGGCCGAGCTGTACGTCCAGCCGGAGGCGGCGGACCTGCTCAGCGAGGGCCTGCGTGAGCGTGGCTGGCAGGTGCCGGGCTGACCCGATCCCGCGGCAGGCCGCCCGGCGGCGTCCGGGCAGCCGCCGCGCGCGGCGCGGGGGCAGTGTAGTGGCGCAGGCCTGGGTTCGCCCAGGCGATCGCCGCCACGGTGACCACGGTGAGCAGCCCCCCGGCGCAGATCGCGAGGCGTGGGCCGTACAGCGCGCCGGCGACATCGTGAAGCGCAGCGCCGGCAATACCGTGCAGTAGGTTCGCGATCTGTGGTCCCCCGACCAGCACGACGGTGAGCGCGCCCTGGACGCGCCCGCGCATGGCGTCGGCGGTGTGCGCCTGCATGATCGTGGTGCGGAAGGTGCTCAGCACGAAATTCACCGCGCCGCCGAGCACGAGCGCCGCCAGCGCGATCCACAGCTCGACGGCCAGGCCGACAAGCACGACGGCGATCCCCCAGGCGATGGCGGCGCCCGCCACGAGGGCGCCGTGGCGCCGGGCACGGGTGAACGTGCCTGACAGCATTCCGGCCAGGAAGACCCCGGCGGGGTAGGCCGCGTAGAGCAGTCCCGTTTCCAGGCCGCCCCCGGCCGCGCCGCCGAAGGCGTCGCGGGCCAGTTCGGGGAAAAGCGCCGACGGCATGCCGAAGGCCATGGCCGCGAAGTCCACGGCCAGCACCGCCACCAGCAGCCGGTTGGCCGCCAGATATCGGAACCCGGTCAGTGTCCGGCCGGTCGCCGAGGAGCTCGGGCCGCCGTCGGCCCCGCCCGCAGGGCCTACCGCGCCCGCCCCGGCCACCGCGCCCGCAGGGCCTGCGCCTACCCCGCCCGCAGGGCTCAGGGCGGGAGGTGACGGCAGCGGCGGCAGCGGCGGCAGCGGCGGCAGCATGGCGACGGCCCACACCACGGCGAGCAGCGCGACGGCGTCGAACAGGTACAGCGTGCCGAGCCCGATGACCGGGACCAGCGCACCGGCGAGCACCGGCCCCAGGATCGACCCGCTGTAGCGGACCAGTGAGCTGAGGCTGTTGGCCGCCGGCAGCAGCTCGGCCGGGACGAGGCGGGGCACGGTGGCCCCCGTCGTCGTCATGACCGTCCCGAAGGCCAGCCCCTGCAACGCCACGGCAACCAGCAGGACGGGGACGGAGCGGCCGCCCAGGACGGCTTGGACCCACAGGGTCGTGTAGGCCAGCGCCAGGCCGAGATCGGCGGCCAGCAGCATCGTCCGCCGGTCCATCACGTCGGCGAGGGCGCCGCTCCCCAGCGCCGCCACGACCAGCGCGGCGAACGACACCGCCGCGGCGGCTCCCACAGCCGCCGACGAGCCGGTGACCGTGAACAGTTGCGTCGGCACCGCGACCACGCTGAAGGATCCGCCCACGGCACAGATCACCGAGGCGGCCCACATCCGCCGGAACGGCGGGATGGCCAGCGGCCGGCAGTCGACGGCGAAGGATCGGGAACGGGGCGCCCGCACGCTCGTGGCGCTCATCGCGCGGCCCCGCCGTCGCCGGCGCCCGCGGATTCCTCCTCATCCGCCACCACGTCGGCGACCACGCAGGCGACGTTGTCGGGGGCGCCGGCGGCGTACGCCAGGTCGATGAGCTCGTCGGCGGTCTGCTGCGGGTCTCCGGGACCGGCGAGCGTCTCGCGCAGCACGGCGGCCGGCACGACGCTCGGCAGCCCGTCCGAGCAGAGCAACCACCGGTCGCCGGGGACGGCGTCGTGCATCGACAGATCCGGCGGGTGGTTTCCCGTACCGGTCAGCGCGCGGACCAGAAGCGAGCGCCGCGGGTGGGAGACGGCCTCCTCGGGAGTGAGCCGGCCCTCGTCGATCAGCGACTGCACGTACGAGTGATCATGCGTGATCTGGAACAGCCCACCGTCGCGGAGCAGGTACGCCCGGGTGTCGCCGATGTGCACCAGTGCCAGCCGCGGCCCGGACCAGACGAGCGCGGTCAGCGTGGTGACCACCTGTTCCGACGGTGTCGAGGCGGCGATGTCCTTGATGGCCCGCTCGGCCTCGCCGACGGCGTCGGCGAGCGCGGCGAGCAGGTCGGCGGTGGGCACGGACAGGCTCCGCACGCGCTTGAGCGCGTCGACCGCCGCCGCACCGGCGCGGCCGCCGCCCGGGCCGCGCATCCCGTCCGCCACCGCCAGCAACCGCTCACCGGCGTAGGCGATGTCCTCGTTGCTCGTCCGCACCCGGCCCGGCTCCGACCGGGCGGCGTAACGGATGCCCAGCACGGCCGTGATGTCCTCCATGGCACTGCCCCTTCCCGACAGGTGGTCGACGAGGAAGGCGGCGAGCCTGCCGCGGGCCTCGGTCTCGGCCGTGACCTGCCGCCAGTAGGCGGCGACCTCTTCGGCGGCGTCCGGCGCGGGCAGGTCGCACACCTGCCGGATGCGCGCCAGCGGCATGCCGATCTGCCGCAACCAGGCGATCAGGCGGGCCTGCTCCAGTTGGCCGGGGTCGTAGTAGCGGTATCCCGACTCGCCGTCCACCGCGGCCGGTCGCAGCAGCCCGAGTTCGTCGTACAGCCGCAACGCCTTGGGCGACAGCCGGGCGGCCCGCGCGAATGTCCCGATGGTCAGCAGCTCACGCACCACTCCTCCTCGTCCCGGCCGTCATGGCCGGTGCCGACGATGCTGCGGCTTCACCCAGGGGCAAGGTCAACACGCGGAGGGAGCCACACGCGGACGCGGTGGGGCCACGCCCTGACGGACCGCCGCCTTGACGTTCGCTTGCAGCGCGGATCGGCCAGCGGAGATCAAGGGACCTGCAAGGGGGCGGCCGTTCACTGAGTGCACAAGCCCGGCAGCCAGGGGAAACGCCGGGAGCCGCCCCCTGAGGAGATCATCATGAAGCGCACCGCTCTTGGCATGGCCGCCGCCGCGATCACCGGCCTCACCGCCCTCCCCGCCGTCGCCACTTCCGCGTCCGCCGCCGACTACGGCCCCGACACCTGTGTGAGCGGCTACGTCTGGCGCGAGGCACGCCCTTCCGACCACGTCTGCGTCACCCCGGCCGTCCGCACGCAGACCGCCAAGGACAACAGCGTCAGGTTCTCCCGCTGGACCAACGGAGCATACGGCCCGCACACCTGCGTGACGGGCTACGTCTGGCGCGAGGCTTTCACCGGTGACGACGTCTGCGTCACGCCGGCCGTACGTCAGCAGGCGCGCAACGACAACGCCGCCGCGGCCGGTCGCCGGGCCTCGTCCTCCGGCATCGCGTCCCCGATCGTCATCAACCGCAGAGTCAACTTCAGCGGAGGGGTCCCGGTCGGTGGCTGGACCTCGCTGACCGTGTACCGCGACGGGACGTACCAGTGGTCCGGGCACATGCACGACTCGGGCGGCACCAGCTACAACTTCTCGGGCGTCTGCGTGGTCCGCACGTCGTCGGGCTCGGCTTTCGTCTTCGAGACCTTCGGGCGGCTCCACGGGACGTTCGACTCCGGATCCCGCGACCACAACTGGAACAAGTCAGGCACCATCTCCTCCCTGCCGACGGCCTGGCGTGCCTCCTCGGGGTACACGTGGAGCTGCCAGAACAGCGTCAAGCTCAACCTCGACGGCACGGTGAAGACCGCGCTCGACGCCGTCGGATACGTCAAGTCGGTCATCGCGATCGTCGCTTAGAGCGATCGCGGATCGGACGATCGAGGAGGAGGGCCGGGTCGCCCGGCCCTCCTCCGGACATGTGGGCCCGCGTCCGGCGGTTCGTCGACCCGTCGTTCCGATCAGGAGCCGGTGAGCGCCTCCTCGGGAGACGGCGCCGCGGCAGCGTGCTCCGGCAGGCCGTGCCGCCGCCACCAGCGGGCCAGGGGCCGGGGCGCCCACCACGCCCGTTCGCCGAGCAGCCGCATGGTGGCAGGCACCAGCAGGCCGCGCACGATCGTGGCGTCCACGGCGACCGCGATCACCAGGCCGACCCCGATCACCTTCATGATCGTCACGTTGGAGAAGGCGAAGCCGGCGACGGACACGGCGACGAGGAGGGCGGCGCTGGTGACTACCCCGGCCGTCCGGGCCAGCCCGCGCGCCATCGCCTCCTCGGGACCGGCGCCGCGCTCGTGCTCCTCGCGTACCCGCGACAAAAGGAACATCTCGTAGTCCATCGCCAGCCCGAAGGCGATCGCGACGATCAGCACGGGGAAGTTCACGTCGACGGCCCCGACGGGTTCGACGCCGAGCAGCCCGGCCAGGCGCCCGTCCTGGAAGATCAGCTTGATGGCGCCGAAGGACGCCGACAGCGACAGCAGGTTCAGCAGCACCGCCTTGATCGGCAGGATCACCGAGCCGAACGCCAGGAACATCAGGGCGAGCGACACGACGGCCACGAACAGCGCCATCCACGGCAGGCGGGAGACGATCATGTCCACGATGTCCACCCGCGAGGCGGGCATTCCGGTGAACGCCGCGGCGGCCCCGGCCGGAGGCGGCACGGCCCGCAGGCCCGCGACCATCCGCACGGCCTCGCGGGACATCGGGTCCATCGCGTAGCCGAGGGTGATCCTGGCGAGGGTGCCGGTGGTCCCGGTGACGGACGCGCCCTCCACACCGGGCACCGCGTCCAGGCGGGCGGCGTAGCCGTCCAGCACCGCCCGATCCAGGGTGCGCGGCGACTCGACGACGGCCGTCACGACCTTGGCGGGGTCGGCGGCGAAGCGCTCCGCCAGTTCCCGGGTCACGACGCGCGCGTCGGCGGCGGAGGGCAGCACCCAGTCGCCGGGGCGGGCCCAGTTCACGCCGAGGAACGGCAGGCCGAGCGCCACGAGCACCGCGACGACGGCGAGGGCGCTCGCGAGGGGCCGCCGCATGACGGCGTGAGCCAGCCGATACCACCGCTCGCCGGAGGCGGTGGACCCGGCGCTGCCGGTCCGCCGGCCGAACCCCCTTTGGCCGGCCCGCCGGCCGAGTCCCTTTCCGCCGGCCCTCCGGCCGATGGCCGCCAGCAGCGCGGGCAGCACGGTGAGGGAGGTCAGCACGGCCAGGACGACCGTGGCGACGCCCGCGTACGCCATCGACTGCAGGAACCGCGAGGGGAAGACCGCGAGCCCCGCGAACGACAGCGCCACGACCGCGCCGGAGAACGCGATCGTCCGGCCCGCCGTGGCCGTCGTCCGCTCCACCGCCGTCTCGGCGGACGCGCCCCTGCCGATCTCCTCCCTGAACCGGGTGACCGCGAGCAGCGCGTAGTCGATCGCCAGGCCGAGGCCGAGCATCGTGACGACCTGGATGGCGAACGTCGAGACGTCGGTGACCAGGGTGACCAGGCGCAGCACCGCCATCGTGCCGAGCGCGGCGACCACGCCGACGGCCAGGGGAAGCGCCGCCGCCAGGAGGCTGCGGAAGACCACTGCAAGCAGGATCAGCAGGATCGGCACGGAGATCGCCTCGGCCAGGCCGATGTCACGCGCGATCGTGCCGTTGACCTGGTCGGTCATGGCCGTGAGGCCGCCGAACCGCACGGTCAGGCCCTCGGTCGCGAATTTGTCCCGGATGCCGCGCAGGGCCCGTACACGCTCCTGATCGTCGGGGGAGCGGAACTGCACGGTGACGTACGTCGCGTGCCGGTCGTGCGACACGAAACCGGGCGAGCCGGTCGACCAGTACGACTCCAGGCGTGCGACGTCCTGGCGGGGGACCGCGTCGAGAGCCCGGCGTACGGGTCCGGCGAAGGCGGGATCGTCCACGGTGAGGCGGTCGCTTTCGTACAGGACGACGACGTCGGCCGTGTGGCGGCCCAGCGGTCCGGCGAGCAGGCGGTCGGCGTGCGAGGACGGGCTGCCGGGGTCGTCGAAGCCCGCGCCGCCGCCGAGGCGGCCGAAGACACCGGCGCCCCACACGCCCGCGACCACGGTGAACAGCAGGGCGCCCAGCAGGATCGGGCGACGGTGACGGGCCGCGAAGCGGCCGAGAGCGCCGAACATGCGCTTCCCTCATTCTGATAGTGGAGAGTGTCACTATCTAATTTAATCGATAGCGACGCTATCCATGTCCGTGGGCGTGGGCAAACCCCGGGCCTATCCTGGGAGGGTGCGGCGAGGGAGAGGGACATGCGGATCGGGGAGCTGAGCAGGCGGACCGGGGTCCCGATCCCCACCATCAAGTACTACATGCGAGAGGGTCTGGTCCCGCAGGGCGAGCGGACCGGCCCCAACCAGGCGCGGTACGGCGAGGAGCACGTCAGGCGGCTGCGGCTGGCCAAGGCGCTGGTCGAGGTCGGCGGGCTGCCGGTGGCCTCGGCCCGTCAGGCGCTCGCACTGATCTTCTCCTCGGGCATCTCGGAGTTCGACGTGCTGGGCAAGGCGCAGTACGCGCTGACTCCGCCCAGGGAGCGCGCCGGCGACGCCGCCGGGGACGCCGCCGGGGACGCCGCAGGGGATGAGGCCGCCGCGCAGGTCGACGACCTGATCGCCCGGCGGGGCTGGCAGGTCAAGCCCGGCAACCCGGCCAGGCGGACGCTGGCGGACGCGCTGGCGACCCTGCGCCGCCTCGGCCAGGACGACTACCTGGACCTGCTGGAGACCTACGCCGAGGCCGCCGAGCACCTGGCGGACACCGAGGTGCGGGCGATCAGCCGGCGGGGCGACCTGCACGCCATGGCCGAGGCGATCGTGATCTGGACCGCTCTCGGCGATCCTGTGATCGCCTCCCTGCGCCGCCTGGCCCAGGAGGCGCGGGCGGCCCGGCTGCTCGGCGGGACCGCCGAGGAGACCGCCTGAGAGCCGTCTCGCGGGCGCCGCCGGCGAACGCGGGATCATTGTGCGGGAATCCCCGTCCCGCCGCCGATGCACGCTTTCCGGCGGTATCCCGGTAGCCTCGGGGACGACGATTCGAAGGGGAGAAGGAGAGCCGGTGTCGGGTCTGGTCGTCGCCATGGACGGTCCCTCGGGATCGGGCAAGTCGAGTGCCTCGCGGGGCGTCGCGCGGGCGCTGGGCCTGCGCTACCTCGACACGGGCGCCATGTATCGCGCGGTCACCTGGTGGATGCTCCAGCGGGGCGTGAACCTGGAGGACGCCGCCGAGATCGCCGCGAGGTCCGCCGAGCCCGCACTGGTGATGAGCACCGACCCCGACGCGCCGGGCGTCACCGTGGACGGCGTCGACGTCAACGGGCCGATCCGGGGCCCCGAGGTGACCGGCGCGGTGTCGGCCGTGAGCGCCGTGCCCGAGGTGCGCCGTCGGCTGGTGGCTCTGCAGCGGGAGATCATCGCCGAGTCTCTCCCGGGTGGGGGAATCGTGGTCGAGGGCCGCGACATCGGCACCGTGGTCGCGCCGGACGCGCCCGTCAAGATCTACCTCACGGCGAGCGCCGAGGCGCGCGCCCTGCGCCGTACGGCCGAGCTGGACGGAACGACCGTGGAAACGCAGAAGGCCGCGATGGCCCGGCGTGACGCCCTCGACTCGACGCGCAAGGCCGATCCGCTGGCGATGGCCGCGGACGCGGTGGAGCTGGACACGACGCCGCTGGACCTGGACGAGGTGATCGCCGAGGTGCTCCGGCTCGTCAAGGAGCGGGCCTGACGCCCGCACGCCCCGCCTGACCGCCTCCCGCGCCGCGTCTGCCGCGCCGGGGTTGGCCACGCGGTGCGACGTACGAACGAGCCCGGCCCCGGAAGCGGTCCGCCGGGAGGCCTCACGGGAGGCCGGGGAGAACGGGAAGAGCAGCCGATGAGGCAGGGTATGGACGTGACGGGGGAGTACGAGGAGGACGAGGGCGGCTGGATCGAGGCCGAGCTCGCCGAGCTTTCCGCCGAGGAGGCGGAGCGGGAGCCCGACTCGGGCCCGCTGCCGGTCGTCGCCGTGGTCGGGCGCCCCAACGTCGGCAAGTCGACGCTGGTCAACCGCGTCATCGGCCGCCGTGAGGCGGTCGTGGAGGACGTGCCGGGCGTGACCCGCGACCGGGTCACCTACGAGGCGACCTGGCGGGGCCGGCGGTTCACGCTGGTCGACACCGGCGGCTGGGACCCGGATGCGACCGGCATGGCCCTGCGCATCGCCGAGCAGGCGCAGATCGCCGCCGAGCTGGCCGACGTGATCCTCTTCGTGGTGGACGCGAGCGTCGGGGTCACCGACTCCGACGAGACCGTCGGCGCGGTCCTGCGCCGCTCGGGCAAGCCGGTCGTGCTGGCCGCCAACAAGGTCGACAACCAGCAGATGGAGCTGGAGGCGAGCGGGCTGTGGTCGCTCGGGCTGGGCGAGCCGCACCCCGTCTCGGCCCTGCACGGCCGCGCCAGCGGCGACCTGCTCGACGTGGTGCTCGACGCGCTGCCGGAGACGCCGCCGCAGACGTTCGGCGAGCGGCGGGGCCCGCGGAGGATCGCGCTGCTGGGCAAGCCCAACGTGGGCAAGTCGTCGCTGCTCAACAAGCTCGCCGGAGAGGAGCGGGTGCTCGTCGACCCGATGGCCGGCACCACCCGCGACCCGGTGGACGAGCTGGTCGAGCTGGCCGGCACGACGTACCGGTTCATCGACACCGCGGGCATCCGGCGGCGTGACCGTGAGCTCAAGGGCGCGGACTTCTACGCGGCGATGCGCACGCGGGCCGCGCTGGAGCGGGCGGAGGTGGCGGTCGTGCTGATCGACGCCTCCGAGGTGCTGACCGAGCAGGACCTGCGGATCATCGGCCTGGTCATCGAGTCGGGCCGGGCGATGGTGGTCGCGTTCAACAAGTGGGACCTGGTCGACGAGGACCGGCGGTACTACCTGGAGAAGGAGATCGACCGGCAGCTCGTCCGCACGCCCTGGGCGCTGCGGGTGAACATCTCGGCGAAGACCGGCCGTCACGTCGAGAAGCTCGCACCGGCCATCGAACGGGCTCTGGAGTCGTGGGGCACGCGGGTGCCGACGGCCCGGCTCAACCAGTTCCTCACCGAACTGGTGCAGGCCACCCCGCCGCCGGTGCGCGGTGGCCGGCAGCCGAAGATCCTGTTCGCCACCCAGGCGTCGACCGAGCCGCCGAAGTTCGTGCTGTTCACCTCGGCGTTCCTGGAGGAGACCTACAGGCGCTTCATCGAGCGCCGCATCCGCGAGGAGTTCGGCTTCGCGGGCTCTCCGATCGAGGTCACGATGAAGATCCGCGAGAAGCGCAAGAAGAAGTAGGCCCGCGAGATGTGAGGACCGGAGCGGGCAGGAGCTTTCCGGCCGGCCGGTCGGCGCGGTGATGTCCCGGCTTCGCGGGGCGGAGAGAGGGCATCCCCGGGCCACCGGCCGAACGCCGGTCTCCGCCGCCTGCCGCTTCGGTCCCTGCCGCCGCTCCGGGCGTCGGTCATCGCCGCCGCCTCGGGCGGCGGCCGACAGCAGGGCGAGCGCGGCCCGGCGGGCCTGCTCGCCCGTGCCGGCCGCGCCGTGGTGCGCGGCGACGACGGTGGTGCCCTCCACCAGGATGAGCAACTGGCGCCCGAGAAACGGCGGATCGGCGGCTCCGGCGCGCTCGGCGATGCCGGTCAGCAGGTCGAGGTAGCGGTCGAGGTGGCGCGCGGTGATGGCGCGAACGGCCTCGACGTGGTGCTGGGCCGCCGCGTTCAGCATCGCGCAGCCGCGGAAGGCAGGGTCCGCGTACCACTCCTGCAGCGCGTCGAACATCGCGGCGAGCTGGTCGCGGGGATCGTCCCCTGCCACCGCGGCGGCCTCGGCCAGCCAGTGGCGGACGACGTGCTGAAGATCCTGGTCGGGGCCGCCGGGGCCCCTTGGTAGGGAATGCCCTACCCCCGGGACTGCCGCCCGCCGGATCGATCTCCGGCGGGCGGCTCAATAACGTTGGGGACATGCGCCGACTTCTCTCCCGCCTCGGCGGCGACACGGTCTATATCCTCGTCGGGTTCCCCCTCGCGGTCATCACGTTCTGCCTCACGGTGGCCGGCCTGTCGGCCGGAGCCGGTCTGCTGGTGGTCTGGCTGGGCGTGCCCGTCCTCGCTCTCACCCTCCTCATCGCCCGTGGCATGGGCGATGTCGAACGGCTCCGGATGCGCGCGGTGCTGGGCAGGGACATGCCCCGGCCGCGGTATCCCGTATCGCCGCCCGGGGCGGGCGTCTTCCGCAAGACCGTCACCCCGCTCGCCGGGGGTCAGCCCTGGCTCGACGCGCTGTACGCGCTGCTGGCCTTCCCGGTCGCGATCGTGACGTTCTGCGTGACCGTCACCTGGTGGGCGGTGACGGTCTTCGGGCTGACCTACCCGCTGTTCGGGTGGATCCTGTCGAACTTCCCGGACAATCACGAGCTCCCCGAACTGCTCGGCCTCGGGCGCGGCTACGTCGTGAACAGCGTCTTCTACGTCGCCATGGGGGCGGTCTTCGCGCTCATGCTCTACCCGGTCGTCCGCTCCTGTGCGCTGATCAAGGCGTCGCTGGGCCGGGCGCTGCTGACGGGCGTCGCCGAGCTGCAGGAGCGCATCGACGATCTCACCGAGGGCCGTCACGCCGCCGCGCACGCCGAGGCGAACGCGCTGCGCCGCCTGGAGCGCGACATCCACGACGGACCCCAGCAACGCCTGGTCCACCTGGCGATGGAGCTGTCGCGGGCCCAGCGGGAACTGCAGAAGGACGCCACCGCCGCGCACGACACGATCGGCAAGGCCATCAGCGCCACCCGGGAGACCCTGGACGAGCTGCGGGCGCTGTCGCGCGGCATCGCCCCGCCGATCCTCGCCGACCGCGGCCTCGCCCCGGCGCTCGCCGCTCTGGCCGGCCGCTGCACGGTGCCGGTGGAGCTGGACGTCCAGACGGCCGAGCGGTATCCCGCGCTCATCGAGAACACGATCTACTTCGTGACCGCCGAATCGCTCACCAACGTGGCCAAGCACAGCAGGGCGACGTCCTGCTCGGTCGGGTTCACCAGGATCGGCGACACCCTAATGCTCACGATCGGGGATGATGGGGTCGGCGGCGCCCATGTCGCCAAGGGTCACGGTCTGTCCGGCCTGGCCGACCGGCTGCGGGCCGTCGACGGCGAGCTGTCGGTGCGGTCGCCGGCGGGCGGGCCGACACTGATCACGGCGGAGGTTCCGTGCGCGTAGTGGTGGCCGACGACGCCGTCCTCATCCGGGAGGGGCTCGTCCGCCTGCTGGAGGAGTTCGGTTGCGAGGTCGTCGAGGCCGTGGGCACGGGGGAGGACCTGGTCGAAGCCGTCGTCGCCCACCGTCCCGACGTGTCGGTGGTCGACGTGCGGATGCCTCCGACGTTCACCGACGAGGGCCTGCGCGCCGCCGTCGAGGCGCGGGAGAAGGTCGCGGGCGCGCCCGTGCTGATCCTGTCGCAGTACGTCGAGGTGTCCTACGCCGACGACCTGCTGGCCGACGCCCGCGGTGCGGTCGGCTACCTGCTGAAGGACCGCGTGGTCGACGTCGAGGAGTTCATGGACGGCCTGCGGCGGGTCGCGGCAGGGGGGACGGTCTTCGACCCGCAGGTCGTCGCCCAGTTGATGGTGCGGCGGCGGCGCGACGACCCGCTGGTCTCGCTGACGCCACGCGAACGGGAGGTCCTCGAGCTGATGGCCGAGGGCAGGTCGAACCCCGCGATCGCCCGCCGCCTCGTCGTCACCGAGGGCGCGGTGGAAAAGCACATCCGCGGCATCTTCACCAAGCTCGGCCTGCACGCCGACGACGGCGACCAGCACCGCCGCGTCCTCGCGGTGCTGGCCTATCTGCGTTCCTGACCGGCCCTGCGGGTCCGACGGTGTTCGCCGCCCACGGCCGGGCCGGGACGCCCTGGCCCGGCCGGGAGGTCAGTCGGGCGGCCGGGGTGAGGAGTCTCGGGACGACGTCGTGCTCCGGTTTCCGGCGGTGAGTTCGGCCGGAAAGGGGCGGGCCGATATCACCGTTCGCAACCTTGACGTAACGCACGCCCGGTGAAATAGTCAGGGCGGCCGATCAAGCGTACGCCATCCGATTCCCCCACAAATCCCCCAATCTCGAATTACTGGTGATGTTAGCGCTCCCATAAATGTTAGCGCTAACACAAGAAACGCGCCGGCAGAGACGCCCCGGGCGGAACCACCCATGTCCCGCGGGGCGCGCCCGGACGACCGCAGGCGGGCATCGGCCGGCGCACGGCCCAGGAAGGCTCGGCTCAGCCGAGCGGCACACATGGAGGAGTCAATCCAACATGTTCGGACCCCCCACCCGACGCACCCGACGCAGGCTCGCCGCTCGTACGGCGACCGCGCTCACCCTGGTCGGCGCCACGTTCACGCTGGCGCCGATGACGTCCCCGGCACAGGCGGCGAAGCCGGCCGCCCCGGCCAGGCCGCAGGGCCCATGTGACATCTACGCCGACGGCGGCACCCCCTGCGTGGCCGCCCACAGCACCACGCGGGCGCTGTACGCCTCCTACGACGGCCCGCTGTACCGAATCAGGCGCACATCCGACAACGCGGTCGAGGACATCGGCGTCGTCCGCCCCGCCGCCGTGCCGTTCCCGGACGCGGGCGGGTACGCCGACGCGACAGAGCAGGACTCCTTCTGCGCCGGCACGATCTGCCTGATCACCACCATCTACGACCAGTCCGGGAAGGGCAACCACCTCTACCAGGCGCCCCCCGGCACCTTCCGCGGCCCGGACGTCGGCGGATTCGACACCCTCTCGATCGCGGACATGGCGCCGATCACGATCGGCGGCCACAAGGCCTACGGCGTCTACATCATGCCGGGCATGGGGTACCGCAACAACAACGCCACCGGCCTTCCGAAGGGGGACGAGCCGGAGGGCATCTACTACGTCATCGACGGCACGCACTACGACAGCGGCTGCTGCTTCGACTACGGCAACGCCTCGACCAACGGCCGCGCCGTGGGCACCGGCACCATGGAGACCACCTACTTCGGCACCGCCACGGCCTGGGGAAGCGGCAGCGGCCCCGGCCCGTGGATCATGTCCGACATGGAGGCGGGCCTGTTCTCCGGCTACAACGCGAAGCAGAACCCGGCCGATCCGACGATCGACTCCTGGCGGTTCGTCACCGCCGTCGTCGACGGCGGTGGCGGGAACCAGTGGGATCTGCGCGGCGGCAACGCGCAGGAGGGCGCGCTGACGACCTTCTACAGCGGAATCCGTCCCGGGTCGCTCACCAACGCCAGCTACTACCCGATGCACAAGAAGGGGGCCGTCCTCCTCGGCACCGGTGGTGACAACGGCAACGGTTCGTCCGGCACCTTCTACGAAGGTGTGATGACGAAGGGCTACCCGGCCGAGGCCACCACGGACGCGGTGCAGGCCAACATCGTGGCCGCCAGGTACGACGTACAGCGGCTGACCCTGTCGCGGGCCACGACGTTCACGCGGGGCTCGGCCCAGGATGTCACCGAGACGTTCACCAACACCACGGGATCGGCCGCCGTGGGCGTCAAGCTGGGCATGTCCGCGCCCAAGGGGTGGTCCGCCCTGGTCAAGGGCACCGACGACAAGTCGGTGACGTTCGACCGGGTCGCGCCCGGTGAGAGCGTGAGCGCGACCTTCACGGTCACCTCCGCGGCGGCGACCGGCGCCGGTTTCCTGACCGGCAAGGCCGAGTGGACGAACCCGTCCGGCCCGGTCAAGGGCAGGCAGTCGACCGAGACCGCCCAGGCGGTGCGCGACGTCATCCCGGTCAGGATCAACGAGGTCCGCTACCGCACCAGCAGCAACACGACCGACCAGTTCGTCGAGCTCTACAACGCCTCCGACGTCGACGTCGACCTGTCCGGCTGGACCCTGACCAACACCCCCAGCGGCTCGGCCGGCACCACGCTGGCGCAGATACCGGCCGGGACGAAGCTCGCGAGCGGCGCCTACTACCTGCTCGGTCTGTCCGCCTCGGGGCTGGCGGCTCCGTTGAGCCCGGGTGCCACCACCGTGAACGTCAGGAGCACGACCGGCTTCGCGGCCGGCCGGCGGATCGAGGTCGACACCGGCGCCAAGCGGGAGACCCGCACGATCCAGGCGGTCGGGACGGCGGCGAGCACCCCGACCACGCTGTTCGTGCCCGTCTCAACGGGGCCGTGGATCACGATTCCCGCCGGCTCCACCAACGTGCCCGTCACGAACGCGACCGGCTTCACGGTCGGCCAGCAGATCGGTATCGACTCGGGCGCCGCCTACGAGCAGGCCACGGTCACCGCGGTCGGCAAGGCGGCCACGCAGACGACCCTGTCGGCGGCGGCGCCCGCGGGCGCGACCAACATCAAGGTCGCGGCCGACTCCGCCATGACGCCCGGTGACAAGCTGACGGTGGACACCGGAGAGAACGAGGAGGTCGTCACGGTCACGAACGTCGGCACCACCGGCGCGAACGGCACGGGCGTCGATCTGGCCGCCCCGCTGCGGTTCGCCCACGAGCCGGGCGTCGACGTGTCCGACCCGGGAACGGGCGTCAGCTTCTCACCGGCGACGCGCCTGCCGCACACCAGCGGCGCGGCGGTGCAGGCACTGGGCGGCGGCATCACGCTCGACAGTCCGCTGGACCAGGGCCACGCGACCGGCGCGGCCGTGGTCGACCCCCTGGTCACGACGGCGGGCTACCAGGGGTCACCGGCGCCCGACCAGTGGTTCGGGGGCGCGCTGTCCACGAGTGCCGGCTCGATCGCGCTGCGGGACGCCACCGGCGCCCTGGTCGTCGACGCCGTCGTCTACGGGTCCCAGCAGAGCAGCTCGAGCGGCAACGGCACCATCACGAGCCCCGAGCTCGCCGTCATGGAAGCCGACCAGGGCAGGGGCGGCTGCATCGCGGTGGTGGCCGGCGCCGCCGCCGGCGCCGGGCGGAGCAACGCCCGCTGGCCTGAC
Organism: Microbispora sp. NPDC088329; assembly: GCF_040685655.1. Taxonomy (NCBI): domain Bacteria; kingdom Bacillati; phylum Actinomycetota; class Actinomycetes; order Streptosporangiales; family Streptosporangiaceae; genus Microbispora; species Microbispora sp. NPDC088329. The sequence continues at coordinate 160,673 of NZ_JBFBIP010000002.1, read as the reverse complement.
GGCAACGACACCGACAGTCTCTGCCGCGATTTCATCACGACCACCGTGCCGACGCCGGGTGCGGCGAACGCCAGGTGACCTGATCGGTCGCCGGGCGTCTCCGGTGCCCGCCGCACAGCGGCGGGCACCGGAACGGCGGCAACCGCCCGGCCGGGCTCAGGCCAGGTGTTCGCCGCGTACCGGTACGTGCCGGTCGCCGCCCACGCGGCCGCGACCGGGACGAACAGGATCTGATCGAGAGCGATCAGACGCGCGGTGATCAGGCCGCGACGCGTTCCGCGACCGGAGCCCCGGCCGTCGCCTTCATCAGGGCGCGGGCTCGCTGGACCAGGATGACGGCGACGGCGAGGATGGCCACGCCGTCGAGGGCGTGGAAGCCGAGGACCACGAGGCTGCCGGTCGTGGTCGAGTTCTCGGTCCACCCCGCGATCTCCGCCAGCGAGAAGATGACCAACAGCTGCACAGCGACCAGCACGAACGGCAGAATCGACAGGCCCACCAGCTTGCCGCCCGCACGGGCGATCAGAGCCACGACCGTCGTCAGCAACGACAGGAGCGGCATGATCATCGTGCCGTTCATGGCGTGGTAGCCGATGGCGGCGTCCGGATCGCCCGGCGCCGGGTGCGGCGTCTCGAACGCGCCGAACGTGGCGAGATAGAACTGGGCGAGCACGGCGACGAGCTGCAGAACGGCGAACCCGAAGAACACCTTGCGCATTTGGGGCCTCCTCGGCCGGGAAGGGAAGTGCCCCGGGGGTTCTGCGGGGCGGCGGCGGAGAGCCGCGAACGGTACGCCCGCAATGGTGGACCGTGCGGTGTCCCGGGCACCCGGGACATCCGCCCCTGTCCACCGGGAAGTTCGCCGCCCGGGAAAAGCGTGCGCGTCCCGCCCGGCCGGTACGGCCCACGCCCGCTCCGCGTTGCGGTGTGCGGACTCGTCAGCGGACCCAGGGCGGCACGAGCCGGTCGCTCCCCCGGGGAGCGAGATCGCACGCGTCGGGGGCGGAGACGCCCCCGGGGTTGTAGACCTCGCATCCGGCCGGCGCGACCACGATCGCGCTGAAGCCCGACTGCGTGCCGGCGTGCACCTGACGGCCCACGTTGGCGGGCAGGACGACGGTGTCGCCCGTCGCGGCGGCGAAAGTCTCGTCGCCGAGCTCGACGGTCGCCTCGCCCGACAGGAAGGTCCACACCTGCTCTCCGTCGCAGGCGTGGTAGGGGCCGCTGTTGCCCGCGGGCATGTCCACTCGCCACACGGCCTGGGTCGCGCCTCCCTGCGTGGGCGAGGCGAGGGTGGTCATGACGCCGTTGGGGGTGGTGCTCCTGCGGCTGTCCGCGGAACGGATGACGGGCATGGGTGACTCCTTGATGTGGAAGAGGGAGCCCGGGCGCGGAGCCGGGCGGCCGTGAAGGCGACGGCGCGGCGGGGCCGGGCCGGGGGCGAGAAGAGCCGGGGATGGGAAGAGCCGGGGGCGGGAAGAAGGGACGGGGTCAGGCGATCCAGGGCGGCACGCCGTGCACGGTGCCGTCGGGCAGGATCGCCCTGGCTCCGGCGGGGGCCGTGACGACGGCGGTGAAGCCCTCGCCGGCGCCCGCGGTGACGCGGCGCGGGGTCGAGGGCGGCATGACCACGGTGTCCCCGGGCGCGACCGTGAACGTCTCGCCGCCGAGTTCGACGGTGGCGGCGCCGCCGAGGAACGTCCACACCTGCTCGGCGTCGAAGTCGTGCAGCGGCCCGCTCGTCCCGGGGATCGCCTCGACGCGCCACACGGCCCGCGTGGCGTCGCCGAGGGTGGGTGAGGCGAAGGTGGTCATGACCCCGGCGGGGGTCTCGGATCTGCGGCATTGGGCATGACGGATGACAGGCATCGCCAGCGTCTCCTAAGATAGACAACGTCGTTGTCGTTAATAGTGAACCTGGTTGTCTATCTGTGTCAAACGACCCGCCCGGCTTCGAGCTGCCCCTGCGGCTCTTCCTGGGCTTTCGCGTCCTGATCGACGAACTGCACGCCGAGCTCGCCCGTCAGGGGCACCCGCATGCCCGTCCCATGCACGGGTTCGTCATGCAGGCGATCGGCACCGAGGGCACCACCGCGGTGGAGCTGGGCCGCACGCTGGGCGTCAGCAAGCAGGCGGCGGGCAAGACCATCGAGGCGCTGGAGCGCCTCGGCTACGTGGAGCGCGCCCGCGACCCCCGCGACACGCGCCGCAAGATCGTGCGGCTCACGCCGTCGGGGGTGGACATGCTGGTGCGCTCGGCCCGGATCTTCGACGACCTGCGGGCGCGCTGGGCCGCCGTCATCGGCGACGAGCGGCTCAGGGAGCTGGAGACCGACCTGAGGAAGGTGACGCCGCCCGACGTCTTCCGCCTCGACGTGCCCGGCTGGTTCGGCGCCTGACCCGGTCCCGGTGTGAGGTCAGGCGCGGCGGCGGGGCAGGGCGAGGGAAGCGGCCGCGCCGAGCACGCACAGCCCGCAGGTGATCAGGAAGATCTCGGTGTACTCCGCGTGCAGCGCCGCCTGGACCTTCGCCGTGTAATCCGCGAGCCTGCGGGCGTACTCGGCCGCGTCCACCCCGAACGGCAGCGGCGTGTCGAGGTGCGCGGTGAGCGACTGGAAGCGGTGGAAGCCCCAGGCCGACAGCGCGGCCACGCCCAGCAGCATGCCCATCATCCTGGCCACCACGACCGCCGCCGACGCCACGCCGTGCCGCGCCGCCGGGACCAGGCGCAGCACCGCCGACGAGACCGGGGCGATCACCACCCCGAGGCCGAGGCCGGCCACCACGAGGTCGACGTCCATCCGCACGCCGGCGGAGGCCAGGTCGAGCGGCCACCGGGAGATCATCCAGTAGCCCGCGGCGGCCACCGCCATCCCCGCCACGGCCACCGGGCGCTCGCCGAACCGCCGCACCAGGAGCCCGCCGAGGAACGCCGCGACCGCCAGTGCGGCGAGGAACCGGGTGAGCACCAGGGCGCCGCCCACCGCGTCCCTGGCGAGCAGCGTCTGCGCGGCGAGTTGCACGTCGACCAGCGTGACCAGCAGCGCCGCACCGGCCAGCAGGCTCACCGCCAGCGTGGCGAGCAGCGGCGTCCGGTGCACGCCCGTCAGGTCGAGCAGCCGGACCGGTGAGCGGATCTCCCACAGCACGAACAACACGGCCGCGATCGCCCCGGCGACCACGCACGGCAGTCCCCACGGCGGCAGCACGGCCGTGCCGGGGGAGGGGTTGTAGAGTCCGGCGACCAGCAGGCCGAGCGCCAGCGCGAGCAGGACGCCGCCGCCCGCGTCCGTCTTCACCGTGCTCACCTCGCCGGAGCGCCGGCCGTACGGCTCGCGTCCGGCGGGGACGGCCACCTGCACGGCCACGGCGGCCAGCAGCGCGAGCGGGAGATTGACCCAGAAGATCCCGCGCCATCCGGCGACCGCGGCCAGGCCCGCGCCGTACAACGGGCCGAGCACGCTGCCGAGCTCCTGCGCCGCGCCGACCGCGCCGAGCGCCACCGGCCGGGCGCGCTCGTCCCACAGGTCGCCGATGAGGGCCATGGTGATCGGCAGCAGCGCGCCGCCCGCGACGCCCTGGAGCGTACGGCCCGCGACCAGCGCCGGGACGCTCGCCGCCAGGGCGGTGACGAGGGAGCCGGCGGCGAACCCGGCCAGGCACGCGTGGATCAGCGCGCGCCTGCCGTACCGGTCGGACAGGCGGCCGAGCAGCGGCATCGCCGCGACGTAGCCGAGCAGGAACCCGGTCACGACCGGGGTCGCCCGCTCCAGGTGGTTCAGTGGCACGCCGACGTCGGCGGCCACGTCCACGAGCACGGTGACGACCACGTACGCGTCGAGCGCGGCGAGCAGCACGGCGGCTCCGCCGACGCCGAGCGCGAGCCTCCGGCGAGGCGTGGCCGGCCCGCCGGTCGTCCCGGCCGCCGCCGTCTGCCCTGTGGTGTCCGTCACGACGCGGGAGGCTCGATGGTCACGGGGGCGTCGTAGTCGCCCAGGCTCACGTCCACGGAGCCCCCGGTGAGCGGCAGGTCGAGCTTGAGCAATCGGCCGGTGGCCTTGTCGACCCAGACCGTGCCGGTGACGTTCTGCTGGACGCCCGGGACCAGCGTCGCCAGCACCTTCTGCGACAGCGCGGCCGTCACCCGGTAGGCGGCGGCGTCGCCCACCTTCTCCTCGGCCTGCGGCCGGACGTCCTGTGCCGTGGACAGCAGGTCGGGCACGCCGGTCAGCACGGCGGAGGGGTCGTAGAGGGCCGTGAGCTGCTGCCGGGTCATCGTCTGGAAGCCGCCGGTGGGGCCCTTGAAGTAGACCTTGTCGCCGACGAGCACGAACTCGATCTCCTGCAGCCCGAGGACCTCGATCTGCAGCGTGCCCTTGGCGTCGCCCTCCCGGGTGAGGCTGCCCTCGGCGTGCCGCACCGGTACGGCGGGCTTGTCCTTGGTCTCGATGGTGAAGGCGACCGTCTTGACCGTCCGCATGGCGTCGGCCGAGCGCTTCAGCAAGGCCGGACCGTCCGGCAGAGCCGGCTCGTTTTTCGCGCTGCAGGCGGTCGTGAGCAGCAGGCCGGCCACGACGAGCCCCAGGATTGTTCGCACAGCCGGATCGTAGCGAGCGCGTGGGGGCGGCACGCGCACGCCGCGGGAATCGGTTTGGCGTGATCTGTCAGGGGCAGTCGGGACCGGTGCTCATCCCGCGCCGTCCGCCGCCGTGCGGCGCCCTTTCACCGGGCGCCGCGCACCGCCTGGAGGTGGTCCACGATCGGCGCGTAGATCTGCTCCAGGGCGGACAACTGCTCGGAGGTCATCAGATCGATGAAGTGCCGGCGGACGCTCGCCACGTGGTCCGGCGCCACCCGCTGGATCTTCTCCCAGCCCTGGTCGGTCAGCACGGCGAACGTGCCGCGCCGGTCGTCCTCGCAGTCCTGCCGGATCACGAGGCCCGCGGCCTCCATCCGGGAGATCTGGTGAGACAGCCGGCTGCGCGACTGGATCGTGGCGTCGGCCAGCTCGCTCATGCGCATGCGGCGGCCGGGGCTCTCGGAGAGGTTGACGAGGATCTCGTAGTCGTTCAGCGACAGCCCGGTGCCCTGCAACTCCCGGTCGAGCTGAAGGAAGAGCAGGCGATGGGCGGCCAGATGTGCCCGCCAGGCGCGTTGCTCCTGCGGGGTGAGCCAAAGGGGGGCGTCCATGACGACCAGCATAAGATCAGTTCAACGGACGGAGCGGAATGCCTGACAGCGAGAACGGTGAGAGCCTCGGCACCGTCGTGATCGCGGGCGCGGCCAACCTCGCGATCGCGCTGGCCAAGCTCGTGGCCGGCCTGATGAGCTCCTCCTCGGCGATGCTGTCGGAGGCCGCCCACTCGGCGGCCGACACGGCCACCGAGGTCGTGCTGTTCGCCGCGATCCGGCACGGCGAACGCCCCGCGGACTCCCGTCATCCACTCGGTCACGGGCGGGCCGCCTACCTGTGGGCGATCGTGGCGGCCTGCTTCACGCTCGTCGTGGGAGCGGGGTTCTCTCTCACGCACGGATGGCACACGATCACCGCGGGGGAGAACCTGGGCGACATCGGTGTGTCGTACCTCGTGCTCGCGGTCTCCTTCGGGATCGAGTCGATCTCCCTGTGGCGGGCTGTGCGTCAGCTTCGCGGCGAGGCCCGGCGCTGGCGGGTGAGCCCCGGGCGGCTGCTCCAGCGCACCTCCGACACCGTGCTCAAGGCCGTCGTGCTGGAGGACTCCGCCGCGCTGATCGGCATCGCGACGGCCGGCGTCGGCCTGCTGCTGTCGCAGCTCACCGGCTCGGCCGTGTGGGACGGTGTCGCGTCGATCGTCATCGGGCTGCTGCTGCTCGGCGTGGCGCTGACCCTGATCAGGAACAACGCCTCGCTGCTCATCGGCCAGGCGGCGCCGCGCGGACTGCAGGAGAAGATCCACGGCGAGCTCGCCGCCCAGCCGGAGGTCGAGGCCGTCGTCGAGCTGGTCACCGTCATGCTGGGCCCCGGCCAGGTCATGGTCGCGGCGAAGATCGACTTCCGCGACGAGACGTCGGGGCAGCGGCTGGAACTCGCCTCCGACCAGGTGGAGCGCCGGCTCACCGAGCGGTTCCCGGAGATCCGGCAGGTCTTCCTCGACCCCACCCCGGGCCGGTCGGCCGTCAGGGAGGGGTGACCCGGCGAGCCCGCTCGCTCACCCCGACAGGGCGGCCATCCACGACTCGACCTCGTCGGGCCGGCGGGGCAGCGCGGCCGACATCAGCCGCGCGCCGTCGGCCGTGATCACGAGGTCGTCCTCGATGCGGACGCCGATTCCGCGCAGCTCCGGCGGCAGCGTCAGGTCGTCGGGCTGAAGGTAGAGCCCCGGCTCCACGGTCAGCACCTGGCCCTCCTCGAGCACGCCGTCGAGGTAGGTCTCCGCCCGCGCCCTGGCGCAGTCGTGCACGTCCAGGCCCAGCATGTGGCCGCTGCTGCACAGGGTGTAGCGCCGATGCAGGCCCGCGTCCGCCTGCGCCCGCGTCAGCACGCCCCACTCGCGCAGCCCGTCGGAGATGACGCGCATCGCGGTCTCGTGGAACTCGCGGAAGCGCGCCCCCGGCCGCAGCACGGCGATGGCGGCCGTCTGCGCCTCGTAGACCAGCTCGTACACCTGCCGCTGGACCGGGCTGAACCGTCCCGACAGCGGCAGCGTCCGGGTGACGTCGGCGGTGTACAGGTTGTCGCCCTCGACCCCGGCGTCCAGCAGGAGCAACTCGGCGGGGTCGAGCCGCCCGTCGTTGCGGATCCAGTGCAGCACGCAGGCATGCGCCCCGGAGGCCACGATGGACTGGTAGCCCACCGCGTTGCCCTCCAGCCGGGAGCGCAGACCGAAGACGCCCTCGACGTACCGCTCGCCGCGCGGATGCGAGAGGGCCGCCGGCAGCGCGCGTACGACGTCCTCGAATCCGCGCGCGGTCGCGTCCACCGCCTGCTGCAGCTCGGCGATCTCCCACTCGTCCTTGACCAGCCGCAGCTCCGACAGGACCGCGGCCAGCTCGGCGTCGCGATCGTCCCCGGCGGGGGAGACGAGCGCGTCGACCGCGGCGTCCACCCCGCGCAGCACGCGCGCCGGTCCGCTCAGCGCGGCCGGCAGCGTGTCGATGTGCGCGCACTCGATCTGGTACGCCGCCTCTGCCTCGGCGAGGTCGAACCGGCGGCCCACCCAGAACTCGCCGTACCGCCGGTCGCGGTAGAACTCCTGCGACTCGGCGCGGGACGGGCGGGGGCGCAGGAACAGCCGCGCCTCGCCCGACGGCTCGATGACCAGGACGTCGTCGGGCTGCTGGCCGCCGGTCAGGTACGCGAACGCGCTGTGCGTACGGAACCGGTGATCGTCGTCGTTGCTACGGGCCCGCAGCGTGCCCGAGGGGATGACGAGCCGCTCACCGGGGAGGCGTTCGGCGAGTCGCGCGCGCCGCTTGGCCGCGTACGCGGCGACCGGCAGGGGCGCCACGTCCGCGCGCGTGCCGGCCCACCCGTCGCGCATGAATTCCGCGAGCGCGTCGGAGATCGGGAGGTCGTGGCTCCCGGTGTTGAGCTTCTCGGCCATCGGCGTGCCCCCAGGGTGAGGTGATATCAGGGTGCGGTGAATCAGGGTGCGGTGATATTTCGCCATCGTAGGGGTGGGAACCCTTGACGAGGTAAGAGGACCGCTGTTGCCTGGGGAAACAGGATTCGCCGCTCCGGCCGGCCGGCGGGAGCGGAAGCGGGGACATCCCCCCGGGTGCCCCTGAGAGGCGGTGTCGATGCTCATCGGGACGATCTTGCAGAGTAAGGGAACAGGTGTGGCGACCGTTCCTCCGCACGCCACGGTGTCCGAGCTTCTCGCCCGGCTGGCGGAGCTCAACATCGGCGCGGTCGTGGTCTCGGTGGACGGCCTGTCCATCGACGGCATCGTGTCGGAGCGTGACGTCGTGCGGCGGCTGCACGAGCACGGCGCCGCGCTGCTCGCCATGCCCGTCTCGTCGATCATGACCGCGGAGGTGCGCACCTGCGGTCCGGACGCCAACGTCGACGACCTGCGCCGCACCATGACCAACCACAGGATCAGGCACGTGCCCGTGGTCCGCGACGGCCGCCTGGCCGGCATCGTCAGCATCGGCGACGTCGTCAAGACCTCCATCCAGGAGCTGGAGAGCGAGAAAGAGGCTCTGGTCGGCTACATCAACGGCTGACAGGAGCCCTGGCCGGACCGGACGTACGCCCTGGCACTCCGGCAGGACGTCAATGGCGCGCTTGCGGCGCGACCGGGTGACTCGCAGGCCGGAGTCCGTCCCTCCATACGCGTTGTGCGATACACACTCGTTGTGTAATGATGTTGTGTAAGCGGTGTGTATCGGAGGTTGGCATTCGTGCGTATGAACATCTCGGTTCCCGAAGAGCTGGCCGAGCAGGTCAGGGCATACGACCTGCCCATTTCGGGCATCTGTCAGGACGCTCTCGGGGAGGCCGTCCGGCGCGCGCGGCTCGAGGAGAAGGTCATGGACGGCATCGAGGCGGTCGCCGAACGCCTCCAGGCCACCCTGCCGGAGATCGTGCGCAAGAAGTACGAACAGGGCTATGACGTGGGCGTCCGGTGGGCCAAGAAGGAGGCGTCGGTCTACCAGCTGAAACTGGCGGCGGGAGAGGTCCCGAACGCGCACTGGCAGAGCGACGAGACGATCGTGGAGCTCACGTGTGACCCCTACATAGGGGAGGACCCGGACGGTTACGAGCTGGAGAGGGCGTACGAGCGCGGTGTCCTCGAAGGTGCGAGCGAGGTCTGGTCCGCCGCGCGCCCTCTGCTGAAGTGGAACGTTTAGCGGCGCCGGCGCGGTACTCCGCAGTCCATAATTCCCCCGCCAAGTCTTCTCTGGAGTGTTGTGGTCGTGAATGCGAGCACGAGTCTTGTCCTGCACCACGTCGACCGGCCTGACACCGCGCTGACCGCGTTTCTGGTGTACCGGACGGGAGACCCGTACTTCGTACGGCTTCTTGTTCCGGGGATCCCCTCCGTCGACGTCGCCAGGACGGTCCTGGTGGAGGGCGCCAATCTGCCGGTGGAGTCCGCCTCGTTCCATCTCCTTCCGTCCGACGACCCGGACTGGCTCCTCGCCACCGTCCATCCGAGCTCCCCGGACGCGCTGTGCCTGTGGCTTCCGCGTCATCCACTCGGGGCGTTCCTCGCGGAGACGATCGCCCTGGTGCCTCCGGGCCGTGAGGGCGAGCACATCGATTGGGACCGTGAGTTCGCTTCTTTCGTCTCCGGCTTCCCGGGCGACGACGGAGGAGACGAACGCGGGTATTAGGGGCTCGGCCCGTTCGCCGCGAAGGGGGAGTTCGGCGGTTCTCCTTCTGTCCCGCACGGATCGGGGCGACCTAGACTCGGTCGCGTGAAGCTGAAGCTGGATCTCCACGACATCTACAACAAGGGCAGCGAGATCGACAAGGCGCTGCACGGCATCATCCAGGAGGCCGTACGCAAGAAGGCGACCCAGGTGGAGATCATCCCCGGCAAGGGGTCCGGCCAGCTCAAGAAAAAGGTGCTGCGCTTCCTGGAGCAGAAGGAGATCAAGGCCCTCTACCACCGGATCGACAAGGACGCCAAGAACCACGGCCGTCTGTTCGTCTACTTTCAGTGGAAGTGAAGGCGCCTCGCCTCTACCAGGGGTGGACGCGCAACTCGAGCACTGGCGGAAGGTGCCGGTAGTGGCTGAGTTACGCCAGGCCTGACTGTCAGGGGTCCGAGTCGGGCGTCCGGCCGGCGCTCAGTCGCTCAGTAGTGAAAGGCCCTGCCACCAGGCGTACAGCGGCTGCGGGGCCGGAGCCTCGGCTGTGACGGCCACGGACCGGCCTTTGTACGTCCAGGACATGGCGTAGTACGGCCCGTTGATGGTGCAGAGCAGCTTGCCCCTGACCCATGTGCCCTTGTACTCGGCCCCGGTCGCGCAGTTGCCTCCCCGGCCATCGTGCAGAGCCCACCAATACGACTCCACCCACGTCTCGGCGTCGGTGTCGCTGCGGAACAGCACGATCATCGGGTCGTGAACCGGACCCGGCCGGACGGCCGTGCAGTCGAGAGCGGCCACCGCGTCGGCCGGAGGACGAGCGGCAGGCCGGCAGTTCCTCACGTCCGCCGAGCCGAGCATCGCCTCCAGGCGGCACTCGCCCGGCGTCATGACGCACGCCGACCCCGTCGGCTCGGTCGGCGGGTCCTCCTCGGCCGTCGGCTCGGTCGGCCGGTCCTCTTCGGCCGTCGGCTTCGTGTGTGTGCTGGAACGAGAGCGGGACGACGGGGCCGCCGATCCGGTGACCGGAATCGAGGAGGTCACCGTCACTGTCACCGTCGGTGTCGGTGTCGGTGACGCCGACGTCATCCCTGATCCAGGTTCCCCATCCGGCCGAAGTGCGACAAGAGCGACGATCAACCCGGCAATGCCCGCCAGGGCGCTCACCATCTCCCAGTGGATGCGATTGAGCCAGGAGGTCCGGGCGCGCTGGGGCGGTCGTGAAGGGCCCTTCGATCCGGGGGCCGAGGAGCCGATCGAAGTCACGTCCGACCTCCTGCTCATGAGAGACCCCGACGTGAACAGGAGGACCAGTCCCTGGTTGCCGACTTCTCCACATCGCGATTGAGAGCCGTAGGTGGCCTTGTCGACCGCGACATCGGCCACCCTCGCCGGCAGGTCGAGGCTCCTTCGTCGGGTGGCGGGGGTTCCGAGTATTCGTCAATGTTCTCCCGGACGCGAGCGCGTCGCCTGGGAAACGTGGAGAAGCCGTCACCGCAGGATCCGTCGCATGGCAAGAACGACCATCACCGCAGCCGGGAAGACATGGAGAGCTCGGACGAGCGGAGCGAGGCGATCGAGCGGGGGTGCCGCAGACGACCGCCCCGTTGGTTTCCCTGAGCGCCCCGCGCAGCGACGCGCGCGAGAAGGGAGGCCTCACAGGTGCCGCGTCGACGCGAGGCACGGCCGCAATCCCGGCCTTCGGCTTCAGGTCGGGAAGCGCGTCAAAGCACGTAGCCGGCGATCATGTGGCTGAGGCGGATGACGTCGGAGTTGCCCTTGAACTCGAAACGGACCTTGCCCAGGCCGCTGAACCAGAGCTCCAGTTCGGAGTCGAGGTCGAAGTTTCCGGCGGTCTCGACCGACCATGCCTGGACCTTGCTGTAGGGCAGGGAGGAGAAGTCGCGTTTCTTGCCGGTCAATCCCTGGACGTTGACCGCGATGATGCGCTTGTCGGTGAAGACGACGAAGTCCCGGACCGTTTTGTAGGAGGAGACGATCTGTTCGCCGTGGAGCAGGAGAGGGGCCACGGCCGGGCCGACCTCTTGTGGGTGGCACGGATTCAGCTTGAAGAGGGAGCCGTTGTTGAAGTCGATCATTTGACGAGCTTAGCTGCGCAAAGGACAGGTATGCCGGTTATGGTTCCGACGGGACGAATCAGCCGATGAGGAGCACACTGATCAGGTTCCCGCAGGGCATTGGAGAGGACCGGGGCGCCGGACGGCATTCACCTTGGTTTGGAGCAATTGCGCGCCGAGCACGCCGATCGAACGACATGGTTGGCGCGAGCCCTGCGAGATGCGCCGGAAACCGACTGGACAGCCGTCCGTGCCGGAGTGACAGAGCTTCACCAGGGCGTGACGGTGCAGGAGCGACCGGGGGGCGACGCGCTGTTCGATGGTGGCCACGTCGCCGACGCGGCCGCCGCTGATCGTCGTCGCTCGACGTCTGAAGCTCTTCGTACGTCTTTCCGCATCGCTCGACGGGGTCGTCGGGCGCGCACAGCAGCACCCGGAGATGGAAGTCGACCGTGTGCCGACGGCCGGCGGAGGTGTAGGTGATGCGGACGCCCTCGGCCCCCGCGCTGTCGTCGCGGGTCTTCCCGTACTGCAGGGCGAGCTCGGTGTGGAGGTCGTTCTCGTCGCAGACCGTGGTGACGGCGGGGCTGCGGGCGGGGAAGCCCAGCTCGGTCAGCGGCTTTTCGGCGTTGCCGAGCCCCGGGCCGGCATGCGGACGGGACGAGAACGCCTGGATCACGATGTCGTTGTAGGGCTCGATCGGCTCGACCTTGGTGATGGTGGCGGAACCGGGCCGGTCCAGGCACATGTTCCAGCCGCCCAGAGAGTACGGCCGGTGGGCGAGCGTGTCCGGCAGCATGACGATCGCGGCGGGCCCGTCCGAGTAGGAGGTTCCGTTGACGATCAGATGGGGATCGTAAGTACCGCAGCCGGAGACCACGGCGGGGACCACTGCCATCGGCAGGATCACACGGGTCAGACGACGCATGACGAGAGCCGATACCCCCGAGTCTCGGCGGTATGCCCGCCCACCCCCGGCTGAGCCGTCGATGCCTGCGGGGGAGGGGGTCATGGACCGGGAGCCACCCGTGACGACCACATGCGCGCTTCCTCCTCCGGCAGCACCCGGTCGAGCGTGATCGACGGCCGCATCATCGGATAGGTACGGCCGATGTTCCACGTATGGCGGTGCGACGGCTCGTCCAGGACCAGCACGCGGTGCCCGTCGAGCAGTGGGATGGCGGCGGGGCGCCCGGCCGGCGGAAGTGACTCGCCCGTCGCGTCGCGCAGGTCGAACCGCGCCACGATCGGTCCGGTCTCGGGCTCGACAGGCCCGTCCGTGGCCGCCGCGACCCAGGACGGGTGGGGGACGGTCAGCGGCACGTGCCCGTTCAGGACGTGCGCCAGCAGCGTGGCAAGCTGAAAGTTGTCCCCGATTCCGCCGATCGTCATCGCGTACGCTCGCCCGGTCGGCCGATGGAGGACGATCAGCGGCTCGTCGTCGAGTACGGCCAGGAGCCTCGGCAGGCACCACAGGTCAGGGCGGTCCTCCTCCGTGGCGGCGACCGCCGCGGCGAGTCGCGGGCGCCGGGAGAGGTCCGTGCGGATGGCCGCCGACCTCTGGAGCACGGTGGTCGCGGCCGCGCTCCAGTCCTCGGCGATCGCCCAGCCGGCGGCCAGGTCGAGGGCGCGGGCGAAGGGCAGCCGGCGGCCGAGTCCGAACCGTCCCGGCAGTCCGAAGGGGCCGGAGAGCACGCGCGCCGCGCCGAGGACCACCCGATCCTCCGGACCGGGTTCCGGGAGGCGCCGGTCGGTGACCGCGCGCCAGGCGCGGGCGAACTCGGCGGAGTGCTCCAGCGCGTCGCACAGTCCCGCGACCACGGGGTCGACCAGCGGGGCGGGATCGGCTCCGTTCTCGACCATCGCGCCGCTCATCACGGACAGCCGCGCGCCGAGTCCGGGAGGCAGCCGGTCGAACAGGCCGCACAGGCGGACGAGGAGGGCGTTCGCGATGGGCGCGTCCGATTCCTCTGTCCTCTCCCACAGGTCCTGTAGGGTCGCCAGGAAGCGGGGGGCGTCCTCCGCCTCCGCGGCACGGTAGAGGTCGTCGCACCGTTGATCGAGTACGTGATCGAGCACCGCACGATGCTAGGACAGGGCGAAACTCAGCGGTTCGCGATCACCGACATTTCGGAGAGGGCGGGTTCCTCGCGGACGGCATCGTCGGCGCCTCCAGTGCGGGGTGCCTGGCCCGTGAGACGGCAGGCGAGACAGTCGCCGTGGCCCGTCATCGGGTCCTTCACCCGCCAGTCCCACTGCTCCGGAGGCCGGGGGCCGCTGGGCTTGCCCCAGCCCGCGAGGTGGAGCGCCCAGGTGACCAGGCCGCCCAGCGCGATCACGCCGAGACCGAGCCAGATGCCGGGGAGCGAGGCGGCGCACATCGCCACCCCCACCGTCGCGCAGCCGCACAGCACGACGACGCAGCCGGTCCAGCCCGCGACCGTGTGCCCGAGATCGACGTCATCGTGCATGCCGCTCATGATTCTCCTTGACGGCGAGATACTTATCTCATGAACTAAACATCTTAGATACTAAGGAGATTGGGGATGGACGGCAAGCCGCGCCCGGAGGCGACACCCGAGCAGGCACTGGCCGGCATGGATCAGTTGATCGCGCTCAGCCTGGTCGGGCAGCACGACATCGCCCAGCGGCTCGGGCTGAACGTCACCGACGTCACCTGTCTGGGCTTCATCCTGGCGGCGGGAGACGATCCGATCAGCGCGGGCGCGCTCGCCGAGCAGGCCGGCCTGACCACGGGCGCGGTGACCGGCGTGCTGAACCGCCTGGAACGGGCCGGGTACGCGCACCGGCAACCGGACCCCGCCGACCGCCGCCGGGTGCGCGTCGTCGCCGACGAAGCGGCGTTCACCACCGCCGCGGCCGTCTACGAGCCCTTCTACCGGCGGTTGAACGACCTGTTCGCCGACTACACGCCCGCGGAGATCGCCGTGCTGTCCGACTGGTTCAGCCGCGCGGGCGATCTCATGCGGACCTATCTGGAGGAGATCCGGCGCGACCAGCTCGCCGGCACGCCCCGCGCCCGGCGTACGCGGAGCCGTTGACGCGGCCGGCCGGCCCCTCCGCGGGCTCCGGCCCCCACGGGCTTCGGCCTCCCCGGGCTTCGGCGGGCGACGGTCGCGGGGGCTCAGCGCTCGTCGACGACCAGGCCGTCCAGGGCGGTGGCGTCCTTGGCCAGGGCCATGGTCAGCGGCGCCTCCGGGAAGGTGGGCAGGGCGGCGAGCGCCGCGCCCATCTGCTCGCCGCTCTCCCAGTGCCAGGTGTCGGGACCCGCAGGTGGATCATCTCCATGAGCTCCTGGGGGAGGCCCTGCGACTGGGCGGCCTTCATCAGCTCCATGATGGGCTGCATCGCGGCGGGAATGATCGTGGCGGGGTTCTTCATCCGGGCTTCCATCGTGTTTCCTCCGTCTCGGCTCCCGAGAGAGCCGTCTCTGTTCGGGTGAGATCAGACTGGCGGCCCGGATTGATACATTCGCTATGCGCGCACGATGCACGGGTTATGGGGGGACGATGCTGGGCTTCACCCTTCTCGGCCCCGTCCAGGTGACGGTCGACGGCGCGCCTCTGACGGGTATCGCCCCACGTCATCGGGCTGTCCTGGCCTACCTTCTGCTGAACGCCGGCCGGGTGATCGGGATCGAGCGGCTGATCGAGGCGATGTGGGGCTACGAGCGGCCCGACACCGCCCGATCGCAGATCCATGCCTCGATCACCGCGATCCGCAAGGTGCTGCGCGCCGCGGGAGCCGTACGGCTCCTCGAGACGCGCGCCGGCGGCTACCTCGTGCAGCCGGAGCCCGGACAGGTCGACGCGCAGGAGTTCGTCGAGCTGGTGGCCGCCGGTGAGCTGCGCAGGGCCCTGGACCTGTGGAGCGGCGAGGCGCTGGAGGACGTGCACGCGCATTACGTCACCGGCGTCCGCGAGCTCTGGAACGACCGGCGTCTGTCGGCGTACGAGCGCCTGGTGGAGGGCGAGCTCGCCGTCCACGTGGCCCACCGGCTGGCCGCCCGCTATCCGGACGGCCGGCTCTTCATCGACCTGCGGGCCCACACCGCGGGCCGGGAGCCGCTCGACGCCGCCGCCGCGCTGGAGGCGCTCCTCCGCCAGCTCGGGGTGCCCGCCGGCCGTATCCCGGTCACCCTGGCCGAGCGGAGCGCCCTGTGGCGCGCCGAACTGGCCGATCGGCGCGTGCTCGCCATGCTGGACAACGCTCTCGACGCGGAGCACGTGCGCCCCCTGCTGCCGGGGCACTCCGACACCCTCGCTCTGATCACCAGCAGACGGCGGCTCGTCGACCTGGACGGCGCCCAGGCGCTGTCGGTCGACGTGCTGGACGAGGCGGACGCCGCCGAGCTGTTCCAGCGGATCGTGGGCGAACGCGCCCGCGACGAGCCGGAGGCCGTGCACGAGGTGCTGCGCCTGTGCGGGCGTCTCCCGCTCGCCCTCAGGATCTGCACCGCCCGCCTCCAGCACCGCCCGCGCTGGACCGTGTCCTACCTGGCCGGCCGCCTGCGGGACCATCGCCGGCTCCTGGACGGGGTGTCGGCGGCCTTCGCCCTCTCCTACGCGCAACTCCACGAGGCGGAGCAGCGCACGTTCCGCCTGCTCGGGCTGGTGCCCGGCCGCGACATCGACGCCTGCGGCGCGGCCGCGCTGGCGGGGATCTCGGAGGACGAGGCGGAGGAGCTCCTCGAAGGTCTCCTCGACGCCCACATGCTCCTGCAGCTAGAACCGGGCCGATACACCTTCCACGACCTGCTCCGCGAGCACGCCCGCTCGCTCGCCGAGGACGACGGCGCCCTCATGCGGCTGCTCGGCTACTACCTGCACCGCTCCCGTGCGGCGATGGACCGGCTCTTCCCCCACACGGTGAGCCAGCGGGAGGGCATCCCCCAGCCGGCCGCCCCGATCGCGCCCGTCCGCGGGCGCCGCCGAGGCGATCGCCTGGCTCGACGCCGAGCGCTCCAACATCATCGCGACGGCCGTCCACGGGCCCGAGATCTGTCTCGGCATGCGGGCCCTGGCGATGCGCCCCTACCTCGACCTGCAGGCGCACCACGACGACGCGCTCACACTGCACAGCCTGGCGCTCCGGCGCAGCCGGATGCTCGGCGACCGCGAGGTCGAGGCGCGGGCGCTCACCGACCTGGCGTGGACCTACTGGCGGCTCGGCGAGTACGAGCGGGCGCAGGAGCATGCCCACCAGGCCCTCGACATGTGTGAGGACGCCGGCGAACGGGCACGGGCGCTGCTCACCCTGGGGAACGTCGCGTTGCGCCTCGGCCGGGACACGCAGGCGGAGCGCCATCTCAAGCAGGCACTCGACCTCACCCGCATCGGCGCCGACGCCTGGGGCGAGGCCGACGTGCTCGCCATCCTCGCCCTCGTCCTCGACCGGGACGGCCGTACGGAGGAGGCCCGGCGCGATCTCGACCTGGCGCTGGCGCTCCACCGCGAACTGGGCAACCCGGCCGGAGAGGCGGTGGTCCTCGACCACCTCGGCGTCGTCCTGCGGCACCAGGGCGAGCTCGCGCGGGCACGCACCCGCCACGAGCAGGCCGCGGCCGTCCACCGCACGCTCGGCAACACCGCCGACGAGGCGGCCGCGCTCAACGGGCTGGCCGAGGCGGCGGGCGATCCGTCCCGCGCGGCCGAGGAGCACACGGCCGCGCTCGCGCTCGCCGACCTGGCGCGCAGCCGGCCGGAGCAGGCGCGTGCGCACTACGGGCTGGCACGCGCCCACCTCGCGCTCGGGCGGGCGGAGCGGGCCCGCGAGCACGGGTGGCTGGCTCTCGGCCTCTACGAGGAGCTCGGTGTTCCGGAGGCCGAGGAGGTCCGCGACTTCCTGAAGCGCGCCGTCGGGCCGGAAGGCGGGCCCGGATTCACCTCGTGAGGTCGTGACCGGTGCTGCCGCAGGACGGCTCCCTCAGAGCTTGCGTACGTGCCACGCCTCCTCGGCCGCCGCCAGCACACCGTCCAAGGAAGCCCCGCCGCCCGCCGCGACGACCGCGGAGACGGCCCCCTCCACGAACGGCACGTCGGCGATCACGATCTCGCCGGGGGACTCCAGCAGCCGGGCGGTGAGCACGGAGCTGCCGAGGTCGGGGATCAGTACGACGCCGTCCCCTCGGTCCACCTCCTCGATGGCGGCGGTCACCCGGTCGGGGCTCGTGCCGAGGCCGCCGTCCTCGGTGCCTCCCGCCGCCGACAGCGGCACCTGCGCGCCGCCGATCTGCCTGGCCAGCGCGGCCACCTCGGCGGCCAGGCCGCTGCTGTGCGAAATGAGTACGATGCCAACCATTCGCCATCCCTGAAGTCGTTCGGCAGCGGACATGCCGGCGTGCGCCGGGCCCCGTTCCTCACGGCCCGGCCCCGGCTCGGGGTCATACGGAGGCGGCGGCTCTCAGCGCGCCGAGGATGAGCGCCGTCGAGGCGGCTCCGGGGTCTTCGTGGCCGACGCTGCGCGGCCCCAGGTAGCTGGCCCGCCCCTTGCGCGCCTGCAGCGGGATCGTCGCTTCGGCCCCCTGCCCGGCCGCGGCGGCCGCCGCCTCCAGCGCCTCCTCCTGCTTCAGCCCGTCCCGTACGGCCTGCGCCAGCGCCTTCGCGGCCGGGGCGAGGGCGTCGACCATGGTCTTGTCGCCTTCGGCGGCGGCGCCGAGACGCCGGACCCCGGCCAGGGCCGCGTCCAGGCCCGCGCTCAGCTCGGCCGGCGAGATCTCGGCGGCCTCGCCGAACGCCTTGCCCATCTCGCGGAAGGCGGTGCCGTACAGGGGGCCGGAGGCGCCGCCGACCTTGCGGATCAGCGTGGAGCCGACGAGGACGAGGAGCGCGCCGGGGGTCTGCGGGGAGGCGCCGGCCAGCGCCTCCCGCGCCGCGGTGAACCCGCGGTCGAGGTTGGCGCCGTGGTCGGCGTCGCCGATCGCGGCGTCGAGTTGGGTGAGGTGGTCGCGTCGCGCCCGCACGGCGGCGGCGATCTCGTCGATCCAGGAGGCGAAGAACCGGGTGTTCACCAGGGGACTCCAGAGTTTCCGATGTGCGGTCAGCGGCCCCAGCGCAGTGCGGGTGTCTCCACCGGCGCGTCCCAGAGCCGGGTGAGCTCGCCGGTCAGCGAGCACGTCGTCACCGAGAAGCCTTGCATGTCGAGGCTGGTCACGTAGTTGCCGACGAGGCTGCGTACGGCCGTCGCGCCCTTCTCCCGCAGATACGCCTCCACTTCGGCGAAGACGACGTACAGCTCGATGAGCGGCGTGCCGCCCATGCCGTTGACCATGACGAGCGTCTCGCCGGACAGCGGCAGGTCGGCGTCGATCGCGTCCATCGCGGTGCGCACGATCTCGCGGGCCTCGCGCAGCGGGGCCCGGGTGCGGCCGGGCTCCCCGTGGATGCCGACGCCGAGCTCGATCTCCGTGTCGCCCAGCTCGAAGGTGGGCTTGCCCGCGGCCGGGACCGTGCAGGGCGTCAGCGCCACCCCGAACGAGCGGCTGCGCTCGTTGACCTCCCGGGCGACCCGCGCCACCTCGGCCAGGGGCGCGCCGGTCTCGGCCAGCGCGCCGGCGATCTTCTCGACGAACACCGTGGCCCCCGTGCCCCGGCGGCCCGCCGTGAACAGGGAGTCCCGCACCGCCACGTCGTCGTTGACGAGCACGGTCGCCACCTCGACGCCCTCGTCGCCGCCGAGCTCGGCGGCCATCTCGAAGTTCAGCACGTCGCCGGTGTAGTTCTTCACGACGTGCAGCACGCCCGCGCCGCCGTCCACTCCCTTGGTGGCCTCGATGAGCTGGTCGGGGACGGGGGAGGTGAAGACCTCGCCGGGGCAGGCCGCGTCGAGCATGCCGTAGCCGACGAACCCGCCGTGGAGCGGTTCGTGCCCCGAACCGCCGCCGGAGACCAGGCCGACCTTGCCCGGTCTGGGAGCGTCCGCGCGGAAGACGACCCTGTTGTCGATGTCCACGCGGAGCGAGGGATGCGCCGCGGCGATGCCGCGCAGCGCGTCGGTGACGAGGCTGTCGGCACTGTTGATGAGCTTCTTCACGATGCGCTCCCTACTGCCGTGGTGGTCGTGCTCTCAAGCTTCGCCGTTCCTCGCCGAGTCGCAAGCGCCGTGCGGGCCCCGCCGGGGGGTCGCCCGCCGCGAGGGGTCAGCGCATGCGGGAACTCAGGGCCCGCGCGACCCTGCGGTAGCCGCCCCTGGCCCGGATCGCGGGATACGCGCCGAGGGTGACGGCCGCGCCGCACAGCACGATCGCCAGCAGCGTGGCGGTGCCGTAGTCGCCGGGCCAGCCGGCGCTCCAGCCCCGATAGGGCAGATAGATCGCGGCGAAGGTCAGCGGCGCCGCGACGATCGACGCCAGTCCCCGGGTGCGGGTGTACGCGGCGATGCAGGCCAGCACGGTGCCCCCGATCGCCACGAGCGGCACGCCGATGAGCGTGAAGGGCAAGCCGTAGAGGCCCGGTGGGCCCTTCACCGTCATGTACAGGCCCACCCAGGAGAGGAACCCGGCGGCCGTGAACCCGAACGGCGACCGGCGGAGGCACCCGGCGAACCCCAGAGCGGCCAGCAGCACGGTGAGCGCGACGAGGTAGGCCGTCCCCGTCTCCGCATCGATGTGTTCTCCCGGGGCGGAGAGGGGGATGGCCGCCTGCTCGGACAGGTCCTCGTACCCGAGGAGACCGAGCCGGTGCCATCGTCCGGCGACGTCGCGCAACGCCACGCCGTCGCGGCCGTTGGCCACGGCGACGAGGTGCCCCCCGGGCACCGGCAGGACCGCCACGGCCATGGACTCCGCCCTGTCGGTACGTTCGCCCTCGTTCGTGTCGAGATTCCGGTACATGTAGTGCTGCCGGGCGGCGGGGACCTCCCAGGCCGTCGTCCAGGTGGCTCCCCCGTCGTCGGACTGCTCGACCAGGAGCAGAGGCGGGACCACCCGGTAGCAGCGCCCCGGCTCGCCGGGGACGCAGGCGGTGGTCCGCGACGACTTCTCCGCCGGTGGGCTGGTCCAGCGATGCCAGGTCCGGCCCTGATCGCTCGTCGCGACCCCCGACCGTGGGTAGCCGTTGGTGTACACGACGATCACGGCGTCGTGCGCCTCCACGTGCACGGCGGACGGCGGGACGTAGGGCGCCGCCGTGGCGGTGACCGCGAGGACGGCGGCGGGCAGGGCGACCAGCAGCCGGGCCCGCCGTACGGCACGCCGGACCCGCGCGGCGGTCCCCACGGCGCGCAGCCGGACCAGCCAGGCGAGCCCGAGGGCGGGCAGGGCGACCAGGTCGGCCGGGTCCATGACGACGCCGGCGGAGGGGGTGAACAGCGACCAGGCCTCGGCTGCCGCCCGCGCTCCGAACGGCGTGGTCTTCACGAGGGCGAAGACCGCGCCGGTCAGCGCGATCGCCGCCAGGGCGGTCCGCCTGCCCGCCTCGCCGGGCGCGACGGCGGCGCCCCGCGAGGCGCTCCCGGGAGCCGGGGCGGCGGGGCGCCGGACGGCCAGGGTCGCGGCCAGGGCCGAGGGGAGGGCCGCGGCGAGCGCCACCAGCGGCGGGGCGACCAGCATGCCCGCGACGTCGCTCAGCTTGCCGGTGACCACGCCAGGCCACAGGCGTTTGAGCAGGTGGTCGTTGACGAGGAGCACGGCGATCGCGGCGAGGGTCGCGGGATGGCCGAGCCACGCCGCGGCCGTTCCCGGGCTTCGGAAGCTCACCGGTCACCTCGTCTCGTCCGTCCGGCACGGCCCGCGTGAGGTTGGACGATCAAGGGCGTCGTACGGTTCACCCGCGTCCGATGTGGCGTTCGGAGGTGGCGTGTAGGAGGATCACAGGGGTGTCCTGACCGTTGGGAGGCGCGATGTCGGTGTTGCGGGATCTGGTGGACGGCATCCGGAGCGGGGGGATCGAGGTGCTCGACCTCACCGCGCCGCTGAGTGACACGACGCCGATCCTGCTGCTGCCCGAGCCGTTCGGCCAGACGGTGCCGTTCACGTTGCAGGAGATCAGCCGGTACGACGACCGCGGGCCGGCCTGGTACTGGAACAACTTCACCACCGGCGAGCACACCGGCACGCACTTCGACGCCCCCAACCACTGGGTGACCGGGCGCGACGGCGAGGACGTGTCGCAGGTGGCCCCCGCCAAGCTGATCGCCCCCGCCGTGGTGCTCGACTTCAGCGCCGAGTCGGCCGCCGACCCCGACTTCCTGCTGGAGATCGACCACGTGAAGGCGTGGGAGGCCGAGCACGGGCCGCTGCCCGACGGAGGCTGGCTGCTGTACCGCACCGGCTGGGACGTGCGCGCCCACGACCAGGCGGAGTTCCTCAACGCCGACGAGACGGGCTCGCACACGCCCGGCATGTCGGCCGACTGCGCCCGTTACCTCGCCGAACAGACGCCCATCACGGGCATCGGCGTGGAGACCGTGGGCACCGACGCGGGCGGCGCCCCCTCGCTCGACCCTCCCTTCCCCTGCCACTCCTACCTGCTCGGTGCGGGGAAGTACGGCCTGACCCAGCTGCGCAACCTCGACCGGCTGCCGTCGACGGGCGCGGTGGTGGTCGCCGGTCCGCTGCCGATCGTCGGCGGCTCCGGCAGCCCGGTCCGCGTGCTCGCGCTGGTGGAGCGGTGAACGTCGCGGAGGCCGTCGGCGCGGCCCTCGCCGCCCTCGGCGTACGGGCGGCCTTCGGCGTCGTCGGCAGCGGGAACTTCCACCTCACCAACGCCCTGATCGAGCACGGCGTGCGGTATGTCCCCGCGCGGCACGAGGGCGGGGCCGCGACGATGGCGGACGCGTACGCCCGGATGAGCGGCACCGTGGCCGTGCTCACCGTCCACCAGGGGCCGGGCCTGACCAACGCGCTGACCGGCGTCACCGAGGCGGCCAAGAGCCGGACCCCGATGCTGGTGCTCGCTCCCGAGGTGACCTCGCCCACCTCGAACTTCCGGATCGATCAGACCGCGCTCGCCGAGGCCGTGGGCGCGCACTGCGCCAGGGTCGGGTCGGCCGCCACGGTCGTGGACGACACCGTGATGGCCTTCCTCGCCGCCCTGCTCGGGCGCCGGACGGTGGTGCTCAACCTGCCCCTCGACGTGCAGGCCGAGACGCTGCCCGAGGAGGCCGCCGAGGCCGTACGCGAGCTGCTGGCCGGCCGTGGCGGCGCGCACCGCGACGTGGCGAACCGCGTGCCGGCGGCCTGGGGCCTGACTTTCCCCATCGAGAACGAGGAGGAGCCGGAGGGGCTCCCGGCGGAGCCGTCCGACGAGCTGACCCGGTTCGCGCGGATGCTGGCGGAGGCGGAGCGGCCGGTCTTCGTGGCCGGTCGGGGAGCCCGGGGCGCACGGCGGGAGCTGGAGGCGCTCGGTGAGCGGGTGGGGGCGTTGTTCGCCACCTCGGCGGTCGCCAAGGGCAACTTCCACGGCAGCCCGTGGGACCTCGACGTGAGCGGCGGCTTCGCCACCCCGCTCGCGGCCGAGCTGATCCGCGGCGCCGACCTCGTCGTCGGCTGGGGCTGCTCGTTCACCATGTGGACCACCCGGCACGGCGCGCTGATCGGGCCGGGGGCCAGGGTCGTCCAGGTGGACCTCGACTCCGACGCGCTCGGCGTGCACCGCGAGATCGACCTCGGCGTGGTCGGCGACGTACGCGAGACCGCGCGGGCGGTCGCCGCCCTGCTCGGCGAACCCGCGGCCGGGGGAGAGGCGGAGGTGCGGGGCTACCGCGCCCCGGAGATCGCCGAGCGCATCGCCCGCGAGGGGCGCTGGCGCGACGTGCCGTACGAGGACCTGAGCGCCGCAGGGCGGATCGACCCCCGCACGCTGACGATCGGGCTCGACGACCTGCTTCCGCAGGAGCGGGTGGTGGCCGTCGACTCCGGAAACTTCATGGGATATCCGTCGATGTTCCTCACGGTCCCGGACGGCGGCGCGTTCTGCTTCACCCAGGCGTTCCAGGCGGTCGGGCTGGGCCTGGCCACCGCGATCGGCGCGGCCGTCGCGCGGCCCGACCGGCTGACGGTCGCCGCGCTCGGCGACGGCGGGGCCCTGATGGGCGTGGCCGAACTGGAGACGGTCGTACGGCTCGGCCTGCCCATGGTGGTCGTGGTCTACGACGACGACGGGTACGGCGCGGAGGTCCATCACTTCGGCCCGCACGGGTTCCCGCTCGGCACGGTCACCTTCCCGCCCGCCGACATCGCCCGGATCGCGGCGGGCTTCGGCTTCGACGCGGTGACCGTGCGGCGCGAGGAGGACCTGTCGGGGGTCGCCGAATGGCTGAAGGGCCCGCGCGACAGACCCCTGCTCGTCCACGCGAAGGTGACCGCCGACCGCCCGTCGTGGTGGCTGGAGGAGGCGTTCCGGGGCCACTGACCGCACCGAGTCCGGCGGCACGACGGCCGGGGGTATCACGCCCTCACACGGCCGAGACAGGGTTACATCGGCCGCGAGCCGTGCGGGGCATCGCCCCTGATCGGCGGCACAAGCCGTTGCCCTGGGGGCTAGGTGCGCGTGCGCAACGTCTGTGAGAGCGCGTCGACGGTTACGCCCACAATGGCCAGGAGCTGCGCCGGGCTCGCCCCAGCTCTGCTCATGACGGCGAGAGACTGGTTCACAGCCGCCACGTGTTCAGCGAAGGCCTCGGCGTCCTGGTCGGTCAATCGGCTGGCCTTCAGTGCGGCGCGCAGACGCAAGCGCTGGAAGCCCAGCGCCTCCTTCGCGTATGCCGCGACCTTCGGGCTCAGCACCGGGATCGCCATGGCCGATTGGGCAACCAGGCATCCATCCGGCAGTTCGGGATCGGCGATGCGTTCGAGGGTGACGTCGAAGAACGCACGAAGGGCTGCAAGGGGCTCCGAGGCTGCACACGACAGGGCGGCGTCGTACTTCGCGCCGTAGCGCGCGGCATAGCGATCCAGGCAGCGGAGGAAGAGCGTGTCCTTGTCACCGAGCGAGGAGTAGATGGAGCTGCGGTTCAGGCCGGTTGCCCGGGACAGATCGTCCACTGATGTGTCGGCGTAGCCGGCGCGCCAAAACTGGATCATCGCGGCGTCAAGTGCAGTGTCCATGTCGAATTGCTTCTTGCCTGCCACGTGGCACTTCCCTGCCGGTGTGTCGTTGTCTCGGGCTGCGCTGCCACCAGTCTATCCTGAACCGATCAGTTCAAGATGTGCTAGCGTCCAGGCATGGTCATGGCCGGGCGTCCCCCACACTTCGCGACAGCGCGACAAGCACACCAGGTAGTCCCAGCCGCCGCCGTCGTCCTCGGGCGAAGCACCGAACCCAGCACACCTGACACCGATGGAGGATCCCCGTGACTGACCCTGCGACCAGCGCTTGGCATGTCTCCGAAAGTAATCCTGTCCGCGACCTGCCCCTGCACGACCTGGCGGGATTCACTCACCGCTGGGTCGACGCCGACGGCGTCCGCCTTCATGCCGTCGAAGGCGGCCGGCCGACCGGCCCGGCCGTTGTCCTGCTCGCCGGATTCCCGCAGACCTGGTGGGCATGGCGGAAGGTCATGCCCAGCCTCGCCGACCGGTTCCGCGTCGTCGCGATCGACCTGCCGGGTCAGGGCCACTCCGAGCGTCCGGAGCGCAGCTACGACACGCACACGGTCGCAGCGCACGTCCACGCCGCGGTGAAAGCTCTCGGAGTGCCGACTTACTGGCTGGTCGCCCACGACATCGGCGCCTGGGTCGCTTTCTCCCTCGCACTCAAATTCGAGAGCCGGCTGCGCGGGGTCGCTCTGCTCGACGCCGGAATTCCCGGCATCACCCTCCCCGACGCGATTCCCACCGACCCGGATCGGGCGTGGAAGACCTGGCATTTCGCGTTCCACCTTGTGCCCGACCTGCCCGAGACGCTGCTTGCCGGCCGCGAACGGGACTACGTCGGCTGGTTCCTGAGAACGAAGGCCCTCTCTCCCAACACGTTCGACGACGCCGAGCTCGACCACTACGCAGCGGCCGTCGCCGTCGACGGTGGCCTCCGCGCTTCCCTTGCCTACTACCGAGACGCCGCCGAGTCGGCACGCAAGAACCACGAGGCGCTCAAGCGGCAGCACCTGACCGTGCCCGTCCTCGGAATCTCCAGCAGCCATGGCTCCATCCCGGACATGGCGGCCTCCATCAGCCCATGGGCCGACGACGCCACCGGAGTGGTCGTGCCCGACGCTGGACACTTCATCCCCGATGAGCAGCCCG
Organism: Microbispora sp. NPDC088329; assembly: GCF_040685655.1. Taxonomy (NCBI): domain Bacteria; kingdom Bacillati; phylum Actinomycetota; class Actinomycetes; order Streptosporangiales; family Streptosporangiaceae; genus Microbispora; species Microbispora sp. NPDC088329. Next base: position 135,092 of record NZ_JBFBIP010000002.1, on the reverse strand, counting down.
AAGCCGTCGCTGCCGCCATAGCCGATTTCATCGTCGACGGCGACTGACACCGGTCAGGCCTGCCCGGCTGCGCACCGCCCCAGTCCGCGCGGAGTCACGAGCGGCCCGGTTAAGTTACGGCTGAGTAGGTTACGGTTTCAGGCATGGCTGAGATCGTGTACCCGCCGGTCCTGCGGACCGCGCTGACCGCCTTCAAACTGCTCGACCTGAAGTTCCACATGGAGGGGACGGAGCGGATACCCCGCAGCGGCGGCGCGGTCCTGGTGAGCAACCACGTCAGCTACCTCGACTTCATCTTCGCCGGCTTCGCCGCCCACCCCGCCGGGCGGCTGGTCCGGTTCATGGCGAAGAAGGAGGTCTTCGCCCACCCTGTGTCGGGCCCGCTGATGCGCGGCATGCATCACATCCCCGTGGACCGGTCGGCCGGGACGGGAGCCTACGACGCCGCCGTACGGGCCCTCAGGGACGGCGAGATCATCGGCAACTTCGCCGAGGCGACGATCAGCAGGTCGTTCACGGTCAAGGAGATCAAGAGCGGGCCGATCCGCATGGCGGCCGAGGCGGGGGTGCCCGTGATCCCGATCGCTCTGTGGGGCGGCCAGCGGCTGTGGACCAAGGGCCGGCCCCGCAGGCTGCTGCAGCGGCACGTCCCGATCACGATCCTGGTCGGAGAGCCCATGCACCCGATGCCGGGCGACGACATCGCCGCGCTCACCGGCGACCTGCGACGGCGGATGGCGGACCTGCTCGACGAGGCCCAGCGGACCTACCCCGACCAGCGGCGGGGCGTGTGGTGGCAGCCGGCCCACCTCGGCGGCACGGCGCCCACCCCCAAGGAGGCCGCCGCCCTCGACGCCGCTGCCCGGCCGCGCCCGAAGTAGCCGCCGGCCACCCGCAGCCGCCGCCGGCTCCCTGCGCCGTTTCGCCGCTCTTCTCCATCCGCGCCCCAGCGGCATCGCCCGACGCCCTCCTCCTGAGAAGGCCGCGAGTGGGGCCGCGGAGGTCTGTCCGATTCCGCAACACGGCCGTTACGCCGGAGGGTTGACCGAGGGTCAAGAGGCGGGGATAACTGAGCCGTACCGACACGGGGGCCCGCAGTCCGTAGCTTGGAGCCGTGCATGAGCATCCTGCCCCCGCCCCCGCTGGTCGGACGCGCGGCTGAGCTGCGGGCTCTCATCGACGCGGTGACCCGCCCGCCGGCGGTCGCGCTGGTGGAGGGCGAGGCGGGCATCGGCAAGACCCGGCTCGTCCGCGCGGCGCTCGATCGCCTGCCGTCGGGCGACCGGGCCGTCCTGCTCGGCTACTGCCACCAGATCCGCGAGCCCTTCCCGTACGGGCCGGTATTCGAGGCGCTGCGGGATGTCGGGGAACGGCTCCCGGGGGCGAACCGGCTCAACCCGGTCACCGGGGCGCTCCGCGGTCACCTCCCCGAACTGGCCGGCGGGCTGCCGCCGTCGCCGCAGCCTCTGGACGACCCGCGGGCCGAACGCCACCGGGTGTTCCGCGCGATACGCGCACTGCTGGCGGCCGTCGGACCGGCCGTGCTCGTCGTCGAGGACCTGCACTGGGCCGACGACGGCACGCTCGACCTGCTGCGCTTCCTGGCCGGTCAGCCGCCGCGGGGACTGGCGGTGGTGGCGACCTACCGCAGGGACGGCTCGGCCGGGCCGCCGCTCGGCCGCGCCTACCGGCATCAGCCGGACACGGCCAATCTGGTCGTACGGCTGGCGCCGCTGGACGTGTCCGGCGTGGCCGGCCTGGCCGGCGCGCTGCTGGAGCGCTCCGACCTGTCTCCGGGATTCGTCGCGCGGCTGCACGAGCGGACGGCGGGCATCCCCTTCGTGGTGGAGGAGCTGGTCCGCTCCCTGCCCGCCTCCCCGCCGGGCGCGGACGACCCGGACGCGCTCGACCGCGCCGTCGACCGGGCCGGCGTGCCGCTGCTGCTGCGCGAGGCGATGGCCGAGCGGATCGCCGGCCTGTCCCCGCCAGCGGCGAGAGCGGTCCGGGCGGCGGCGGTGCTGCGGCTCCCCGCGAGCGAGCATCTGATCACCGCGGTCGGCGGCGGCTGCGCCGGTGCGAGCCGTGCCGGGCCGGACTCCGCCGAGACGGACTTCACCGAGACGGGCTCAGCCGGGCTGGCCGAGGCGCTGCGCGCCGGGGTCCTGCACGAGCATCCCGGAGGCCGGTACGGCTTCCGCCACGCGCTGGCCCAGCAGGCCGTCTACGACGCCGTCCCGGGCCCGGAACGCCGGTCGGCGCACGTGCGGGCGACTGCCGCGCTCGCCGCGATGGACGCGCCGCCGCTGGTGCAGCTGGCCTTCCACGCCCGGCGGGCGGGGGACACCGAGGCCTGGGTGCGCCACGGGACCGCCGCCGCCCAGCAGGCCGCCGCGCTGGGCGACACCGCCCTGGCGGTCGAGGTGATCGAGGGCATGCTCGACGATCCCGATCTGCCGGTGCGGGACCGGGGCCCGCTGGTGCTGATGCTGAGCCGCTTCGCGGCGACGGGCCTGTCGCACCAGCGGGTGGTGCGGCTGCTGCGCCAGGTGCTTCGGGGCGACTTCCTCTCGCGGGACGTGCGCGGCGAGGTGCGGCTCAATCTCGGCGTCGTCCTGTCCAACCAGGCGGGTGACGCCGCGGCGGGTCGCCCGGAGATCATGGCCGCACTCGCCGAGCTGAGTGACCGGCCGACGCTGGCCGCCCGCGGCTGGGCCAGTATGGCGATGCCGGAATGGGGCACCGAGTCGCTGGCGGAGCACGCCGAGTGGATGGCCCGTGCCGAGGCGCTCGTCGCCGCCGCCGACAACCCGGAGCTGTCGGCCGCGGTCCTGGCCAACCGGGCCTCCTTCGCGATGACGACCGGCTCGCCCGGCGCGTTCGACGTCGCCGCCCGGCTTCCGGTCGCCGACCCGCGTACGGCGGTCCGGCGGGAGGTCGCCCGGGCGTACTGCAACCTCCACGACTCCGCGACGACCGTGGGGCTCTACGCGGCGGCCGAGCGGTTCGCCAGGGACGGGCGGCGGCTCGCCCTGGAGACGGGGGCGCAGTATCCCGCCTTTCTCCTCGACGCCTCCGTGATCCGCAGGGAGTGGCTCACGGGGCGGTGGGACGGACTCCGCGACAGGGCGGCGTCCCTGGGGGAGTCGGCCACGGAGACGCCGCTGATCGCGGTGGACCTCTGGCTGGTGCTCGGGTTGCTCGCCCTGGCGACGGGTGAATGGGAGGAGGCGGTCAGGCAGTTCCGGCGCGCGGGGCTCGACGCGCCGGACGCCGGGAACGTCCCGATCGTGACGGCGGCCGCCGGAGGGCTCGTCGATCTGCATCTCGCCCGCGGGATGGTGGACGAGGCGGTCGCGGAGGCCGAGCGGGCGGTCGTGCGGCTGCGCCGCAAGGGCGTGTGGGTGTGGGGCGCGAGCGTGGTCCCGTCCGCCGTCGCCGCGTTCGCCGGGGCCGGGCGCATCGCGATGGCGGCGGAGCTGGTGGACGAGTACGCCGCCGGGATCGCGGGCCGCATCGCGCCCGCCGCGCACGCCGCGCTCGACGCCGCCGGCGGCGCGCTCGCCGCCGCCGGAGCACGGTACGCCGACGCCGCCGCCTTCTTCGCCCGGGCCCGGGAGGCGTACGCCGCCCTGCCCCAGCCGTACGCGGCGGCGCGGGCCGCCGAAGGCGAGGCGCGGGCCGGGCTCGCGCTCGGGGACGGCGCCGCGGCGGCGGGCCTGCGGGACGCCGCGCAGTGGTACGGCAGGCTCGGCGCCACCCACGACGCCGCCCGGTGCAGGCGAGCGCTGCGCGACATCGGGGTGGATGTCCCGCTTCCGCGCGGCGGGCGGCGGGGCGCGGGCGGGCTGTCGCAGCGGGAGCGGGAGGTCGCCAGGCTCGTCGCGCTCGGCCGGACCAACCGCGAGATCGCCGACGTGCTCTTCCTGTCCACACGCACGGTCGAGACCCATGTCGCCACCGTGCTGCGCAAGCTCGGCGTACGGTCGCGGACCCAGATCGCGCCGCCCGCCTGACCGGCGGTGGACACGGAAGATCCCCAGGACCGTGTCCGGTCCCGGGGATCTCCGCCGTCGTCGCTCAGACCGTGACGCTCCACGAGTCGAGGTAGCCGGTGTCGTAGGTGTACTGGTCGCGGACCTCGAGGGTCCAGGTGCCCGCCGCCGTCTGCGTGACCGGGACGGAGTAGGTCCGGGTGCCGAACGACGTGCAGCTCAGGCCGCCGCTGGACTTGACCGTGTACCAGGTGCCGTTCGGGCCCTGGAGCCTGATCCGCAGGTCCTCGGCGCAGCTGTGCGAGATCGTCACGCTGAGCTTGACCGGGGAGACCGCGGTGCCCGTGGCGGTCGAGGTGATCGGGCTGGTGATCGTGGTCAGGTCGTTGATCGTGTAGTCGGTGCCGTTGGTGAACGTGCGCCCGCCCGAGCTGCCCGACACGGTCAGCGTGTACGCCGCGGTGTGGCCGCCCGACGACCCGCTGCCCGTGACGGTGACGGTGTAGGTGCCGGCCGGGGTGGACGCGCTGGTGGAGACGGTCAGCGTGGCGGAGCCGCCGGAGCTCACCGACGACGGGCTGAAGCTCGCGGTGGCGCCCGACGGAAGCCCGGAGGCGCTGAGGCTCACCGTCTGCGCGCTACCCGAGGTGGTGGCCGTCGCGACCGTGGTCGTGGCCGACTGGCCGGGCGTCACCGTGCCTCCGGTGGGGCTGAGCGACAGGGAGAAGTCGTTGCCCGAGGAGCCGCAGCTCGGCTCGCCCGACTGCGCCGGCACGCCGGCCGCGCTCCACGCCGCCGCGGTGGCCGCGCACTCGGCGCTGCTCGCGCCGTACAGCTCGACCGCCGCCGCGAGCGACGCGGTCCTGACGTTGACGTACTTCCAGGTCGAGGTCTTGCGCATCAGCGCGCCCATGTAGATCTTGCCGGCCTTCTGGATGCCGACGCCGGTCACCGAGGAGGGGCCGCCGGAGCAGATCGGGCTGCCCGGCTTGCCGCCGCCCGGCGACGAGCCCTCGGCGAGCAGGTAGAACCAGTGGTTGAGCGGGCCGGCCGCGGAGTGGACCTCCGTGCGCGGGATCGAGGAGGAGTAGCAGTTGGGGTCGCCTGCGAGGGACGGGTTGTACATGTAGCGGATCGGCCCGTCGCCGACGAGGTCGACCTCCTCGCCCACCTGGTAGTCCGGCGGGTCGTTCGGGTTGTTGGCGTACGCCTCGGTGAGCGCGCCGAAGATGTCGCCGGTGCCCTCGTTGATGCCGCCGTTCTCGTTGCCGGAGCCGGCGGCGCCGGGCGTGGTCTGGAAGATGGCGTGGCCGAACTCGTGTGCCACGACGTCGATCGGCGTGGCCTGACGGGCGTTGTCCTGCGAGTGGCCGAAGTTGGTGTAGCTGCCGTTCCAGTACGCGTTGACGTCGGCCAGGCCCACGCGGGCGGGGAAGCCGCCGCCGCTGCCGTTGATGCCGTTGCGGCCGAGCCAGTCGCGCAGCATGTCCCACTCCCGCTGGACGTCGTAGAGCACGTCCACGCAGGCCGTCTCCAGGTTGGTCCCGCTGCCGTTGCCCCAGGAGTCGTCGGTGCCGGTGTAGGCCGAGCCGTTCTGCCCGCCGCATCTGATGCCGCTGCGAGTGGAGTCGGTCATCGAGTACGAGCTGCCCGAGCCGCTCGTGTTGATGCTGACGGTGCCGTAGTAGTAGCCGTTGCCGGTGCCCGCCTTCACCTGGTCGTAGGAGTCGGCGATCTCGCCGGTCGTCGCGTCGACGAAGACGTGCTGGATGCTCGGCTTGCCGCCGGCGATGCCGGAGACCACCGCCTCCCACGCCAGGCGGGGCTGGGCGCCCCACGCCAGGACCACGAGCCGGGGGGCCGCGGTGTCGTCGACCCGGGAGAGCACGGTCCTGGCCGTCGCGGTGGCGGCCTCGGCGGTGACCGCCGGCGAGGTGGGCACGCCCAGGGGGAGTGCGCCGGTCGCCGCCTCGGTGTCGCGCACCCGCCCGTTCGCGTCGGTGACCACGACGGCGTCGCCGCCCACCATGGGCAGGCCCTTGTAGGAGCGCTCGTAGGTGACGTAGTACATGCCGCCGCCCGCCGTCACGGCGGTGCGCCGGTAGGTCTCACCGGGGGACACGCGCAGGTCGTCCATGCCGCTCGCGACGGCCTGGTCGGCGGCGGCAGCGGCCCGCTGCGCCGGGTCGTCGGCGAGGGATCTCACCGCGCTCTCACTGCCGGGTGGGGGCTTCGCCACAGCGGCGGTGGAGGGTGCCACCACGCCGGTCACGGCCAGTGCGGCGGCCGCCGCGAGCAGTGCTGTGCGCCTCATGGGCGTCGTCCTTTCTCTGCCTCCCACGTGGCGTCCCGCCTTGTGGGCGGACACCGGCGGTCGCGCCTCCGGGACACGAGCCCGGGCAACGGACACTGGTGGGATTCGGGGGGTGATGAGAGAAATGGAGGGTGGTATCCGCTGCGACGGGCACGAGCGGAAACGCGTGTTCCCGTCGTGGCCGGCACAAGCGGGAACGTCTCTCCCATGGCGGAAACGGCTGGGAGAAAAGGAGGTATTACGTCACGGAGCTCCTCGTTTCGCCGACCCGGCCGGGGAATCCGGCTCGTGCGCGACGTTAGAACCCCGCTCGGGACACGAACATCCGTAGCGATATCCGTACATCTACGGAAAAGCGACTGGCTTTGTGCGTATGCCGTAAGACCACGGCCAGTGAGCCGGGGGAGGGGGCGAGGGCGGCTCGAAGGGGCGTGAGGGGAACCGAATCGGGCGCTGTGGTCACCGGTTCCTTCGCGAGATCCTGCCGGCCTCTGCTCCCTGCCGCCCCCTGCCGACGGCCAGGCGCGCGCCCTGTGCGGCTCCGCCTACGTCTACCGCACCCATGTCATCGCCCGGACTGGATCCCATTCCAGAAGTCTCCTGGCCCTGGCCCAAACGCACCTTCACCACCGGCCCCGTTATCAAATAAATTCGGGTGGCCTCGGCCGGGACTCCGGCGCCGCTGAGGACGTTACAGCATGAGGCTGAGTCTGGAAGGCATTGCTCGAGTTCGAGCCCCGGATTCAGCTGTCCGGCTATTGGGCTCTGGCCTTTTTGTGGTATCTATCGTCCATGAACAGCTCTGTCGTGGCGCGTCTGGTCATAGTTCTCGTCGCCGTGATCGGAGTTGCCGGCACTGCGGCCGTACTGCTGGTTATTACCGGGCCCGGCGCGGCCGGGATTTACTCTGTATCGCATTCGACGCCGGTTTTCGCGACGATATCGGCAGCCCCGTCTCCCGCCGCCGCCCTACCCGAGATGCCAAGACTCTGGTTCCAGGATGTGAAGACGGCCAGAACCACCATCGCCGCCCTGGGGTTCGACCTGGAAGTCAGATCTCTGACCGGGGATGAGGTCGAAGATCCGGCCGACTGGATAGTCGTCGGCCAGGCTCCGGCGCCGGGAGACCATCTCAAGAACACTATTCCTATAGAGGTTGACGTCCTGCCCAAGGACATGCCCGTACCGAATCCGACCACAAGGTCGGGCTCACCGTCGGATTCAACGATTGAACCCTCTACAGGGCCATGAGTGCGGGACCCGTCAAGGGACTCCGTCATTCGGTGGGCGGCCTCGGCCACTCCACGGCCGGGCAGATCATTGCTCCGAGTCCCCGATTCTCAACTCGCTCCACCGCTGTGTGGCCGGTCCTGTCTGACCGGTGGGCTTGCGGGGCCGCTATTCGCGGATGCTCCTCGGCAGGGCGATACCTCGCCGTCGCCTCATGGTGCATCCGGGAATGCCGTTACGGGTTCTCTTTCGGCCGCTTTCGGCAGCCGCCCAGGCCGCCCAGGCCGGCCGGGGTGACCGAGCTGTACGAGGCTGGAGACTCGGCGACTACTACTCACCCGGATAAGAGGCGGGGAAAGGCGGCCCAAGAGGAGAGGGCGAAGCCGTCGCCATCGCGCCGGACCTCGGCGGCTCCAGCGGACGCGCTCGTGCTCGTCGCGCGGAGCCCGGCCGCGGTGGGCGGTGTCCGGGTCGAAGTAGAGGTTGTCGGCGCGGGGGATCAGGTACGTGGCGTTGGGAAAGGTGGGCACCCATTCGCCGTCCAGAAGTCCGGCGCCAGCCACTCCTGGTTGCGCCGCCAGGTCTCCTCGTCGCTGTCCGGGATGATGAAGCGGGCGGTGCGGACGGGGCCCGACCACTCGACGACGCGTGTGACCTCGCCGAAGGCGATGCTGTGCGTGGGCATGACAGTCCTCCTGGGACCGCGGTGCGGGTCGACTACTTGTGCCGGGAACGGCCCGGACATGTCCTAGGTTCGAGGCCATGGAACAGATGACCGAGGCGGAGTGGCGGGAGTTCGCGGCGAGCGGCACCAAGACCGGCAAACTCGCCGTCACCAGGGCGGACGGGCGGCCGCACGTCACCCCGATCTGGTTCGCCCTCGACGGGGACGACGTGGTCTTCACCACCCACGAGAGCAGCGTGAAGGCCCGCGAACTGCGGCGCGAACCACGCGCGACCCTGTGCGTCGACGACCAGCGGCCGCCGTACTCGTACGTGATGCTCGAGGGGGAGGCGACGCTGTCGGACGACCTCAACGAGGTGCGTCACTGGGCGACGGTGCTCGGCGGCCGTTACATGGGAAAGGACCGGGCCGAGGAGTACGGCCGGCGCAACGGCGTCCCGGGGGAGTTCCTGGTGCGGCTGCGCGTCGGCAAGGTCGTCGCCTTCAAGGACGTCGCTTCCTGAGCCGTCTCGCGCTCGGCCGGGCGACGCCGTGGGCCGCCGGAGAAGCGGTGAGGGGCGATTCCTCCCCTCACCGCTCTCACCGCGGACCGGGCTCCCCGCTCGCCGGACGGGCCTATTCGTCCTTCTCGGACGTGTCGCCCTTGCCGGGCTCGGCCATGCGGCGGTGCATGGCGGCCTTGGCCGTGTCCGGGGTGAGCCTGCCCGCCACGCCCTGCACCTTGTTCGCCAACGACCCCGCGACGACCTTGTCGTCGCCCTTCATCAGCGCGTCGAAGCCCTGCCGGGCGACCTCGGCCGGGTCGTCCTTCTTGCCCGAGCCCACCCGTGTGTCCTCCATGCCGGCCCGCTCGAAGAACTCGGTGTCCGTCGGGCCCGGCAGGAGCGAGGTGACGGTGACCCCCGAGTCCTTCAGCTCGTTGCGCAGCGCCTCGGAGAACGAGTGGAGGAACGCCTTGCTGGCGGCGTACACGGCCTCGAACGGCCCGGGTGTGAGCGCGGCGACCGACGACGTGAACAGGATCTTCCCCTTGCCGAGGGTGGTCATGGCGGCCACGGCGCGCTTGGCCAGGTGCACGGCGGAGGTGACGTTGAGCTCGATGAGCTTGAGCTCGGCCGCCAGCGAGGTGTCGCGGGCGAAGGCGCCGCCCACCCCGACGCCGGCGTTGATCGCTACGGCGTCCAGCGGGCGGCCGGCCGCGACGGCCGAGGTCCACAGCCGCTCCACCTCGTCGTATCGGGTGAGGTCGGCGCGCACCGGGATGACCTGCCCGCCGTACTCCTTCAGCGACTCGGCCGCGGCGTCGAGCTCCGCGTCCTCCGCCGTGACCACCACGTCGAAGCCGTGCTGGGCGAACTGCCTGGCGAGCTCGTAGCCGATGCCGCTGGAGGCGCCCGTCACGAGCGCCAGCGGACGTTCCGTCGTCGTCATCCGTCCTCCTTCGAATCGTGTCGTCCGCCCGCTCCGTGCGTCGCGCGGACCGTGAGTGCCAGCGTGGCGCCGTACACCACGTGCGCCGCGGCCATGACGGCCGGGCGGCCGCGCGCGGGGTCGCGCGAGGCGGGCGGCAGGATGTTCAGGGCGGGCACCCAGCCCTCGTAGGCGCCGAGCCAGACCAGCAGCGCGTAGCCCACGCCGAGGGGGACGCCGGGCCTTCGCCCGCGGGTGAGCAGCGCGAACGCCGCGCCGCAGGCGGCGCCGAACCCCAGGTGCGCGGCGGCGCCGAGGACGTTCTCCCCGGGTTTCGGCCGGTGCCGGTGGCCCGGCAGGGCCGCCCTCACGATGTGCTTGGGCGGCTGGCCCGGCATCAGGCCGGCCTTCCGCCCGGCGAGCATCACCGCGCTCATCGTTACCGTGGACAGCGCGCCGGCCGCCGCGCCGCGTACGAGTTGGCGAATCAAGGTTCTCCCTTCAGGTGACTGCTACAGGCGCCGGGAGAGCTTCTCGGCGAGTCCCGCGGGATCGGCGACCGTCACGGTCAGGCCGGGATGGCGCAGCAGCCCGAACGGCTCGCCGCCCGGGATCGGCTCGTGGAACCGCACGCACAACCCTTTGCGGGCGTTGGTGGCGAATGTCAGGCCCCGGTCGGCGAGCGACACGTGGACCCCGATCGCCCGGAACGGGGAGTAGGGGCCGGTCGTCTCGACTCCCGAGACGTTGGCCAGCGGAGTCTCGGTCACCCACGGCCCGAAGCGGACCCGCAGGGTGCCCGGGCCGACCAGGACGCCGGCGGTGTCCGGGCGGATGCCCAGGACGGACAGCAGCGGGGCGAATCGGGGGTCGAAGTCGAACGCGTAGCGCTCCGGTTTGCCCGCGGTGGTGTCGTCGGTCATCGCTACCCCTCCCGGCGCCTCGGTCCCGGGGCTCGCGGATCGAGCGCTGCGGGCCCCGCCGTCGCGGCGCCGCCTCCGGCTCGGGGAGGGCGCCGCAAAGCCGCCATACCCTCACGACCGGGCTCAAACAGGGCGCGGTGGCCCGGCGCCGTCCTGGCGCGACCGCCGGCTCCTCGCCGCCTGGCCCCGGCGATCGACGCGAGCCGGACCGACTTCTGGTTACAGCGGGTGAAGTTCTGACACGAACCCGCCTATGTTTCGCACTTTTGTCAGTAACTTTTTTTGTTTCAAACGAGACTTTGTCAGATGATTGACAAAGTTTCGAGGCGAGCCGCACACTTCCGGAAGTCATCGCGTTATCCGTCAGACCTTCCCCTCACCTGGGTCGGCGCTCGTGGGGTCGGCGTCCGAGCGCGATGCGCTTTTCGTCCCGACAAGAGGAGTGACATGCGATCCTCGCGCACACGTCCCAGGCTGCGGTCGCGATCCGCTCTGGCCTCGGCCGTACTCGCGGTGCCGGCCCTGGTGCTGGGCTCTCCGGGCCTGGCGGCCGCCGCCGAGTCCGGAGCGGCGCCCGTTCTCGACACGGCCACGCTGTCGCCGGTCGCCGAGCCCAACTACAACGGTGCGACGAACACCGCGTACACCCCGTCGACCACGACCGGGACCAACGGCTGGTTCACCAATGACGAGGTGACGCTGAACCTGTCCGCCACGGACGACGACGCCGTCGCGTCGTTCCGCGTGACGGTGGGGACGGAGGCCACCGTCGAGGTGCCGGCCGTACGGAGCGGCACCCGCGGCACCGCCACCTACGTCGTCAGGGGCGACCGCAACAGCACGGTCCGCTACGTCGCGGTCGACGCCGCCGGCAACGCCTCGGCCGCCAAGACGATCAGCGTGCGGATCGACACCAAGCCGCCGGTCGCCGCGTGGCCGGGCGTCTCGGGCGGCAAGGTGCCGCACAGCGCGGCGGCCTCCTCCATCACGCCGACGCGGACCGACCCCACCCCCGGATCGGGTGGCGCCGCGGTGCGGGACATGTGGATCGACGGCACGTGGACCTACCCGCTGCCGCTCGACCCGGCCACCCTGTCCGTCGGCGCGCACACGTGGGCGGTCACCCTCGGCGACGCCGCCGGCAACGGCGCCAAGTACACCCTGACCTTCCAGATCACCACCTCGGTCGCGGACCTCCGCGCCCTCGTCCAGCGCTACGTCACCGCCGGCAAGGTCTCGGCGTCGAACGGCGACCGCCTGCTGGCGCTGCTCACCCAGGCCGACGCCGGCGGCGACGCCGCCGTGACCGCGCTGACGCGTTTCGGCGCGCTGGCCGGCCAGGTCGTGCCCGAGGGCCGCATGCGTGACTCCCTCGTGAAGGACGCCGCCTACCTTGTCGAGGAGCTCCGGGGGGTCAAGCACCCCGAGGTGGCCACCGGCGTCACCGTGAGCGCGGCGCCCGGTATGGAGCGTGCCCCGTTCCGGCTCCCGACCGAGTCCGTGCGCAACAAGAAGCCGAAGTTCCGGGTCCTCCTTTTCGGCAACCAGCCGGGCGCCTTCCGGCACGAGCACATCCCGCTCACCATGGCCGTGATCCAGGACATGGGCCGGGCCAACAACTTCGACGTCGACGTGTACGACTACCTCAGCCCCGACGTCTCGGTGCCGAACCCCTTCGAGAGCATCGAGCGCCTGTCGCAGTACGACGTGGTCGTCGGCGTCTCCAGCGTCGGCAACGGCGTGTTCTCCACGGCCCGCCCCACTCAGGCCGACCCGAACGTCAAGGTCGACGAGCAGGCCGTCCTCAAGCAGTACATCAACAACGGCGGCGGCTTCGTCGCCCTGCACGGCGCCACCGACTCCATGCACGGGTGGGACTGGTACAAGGGCCTGGCCGGCGGCGAGTTCGACAACCACGGCTCCAACGGCAGCGGTCTCCAGAACACCTGCGGGGCCTGCAACATCGGCGAACTGGTGACCGAGGACGGCACCAACCCGGCCACGCGCCAGTTCCCCGAGACGCTGAAGATCGTCGACGAGCTCTACAACTGGGTCGGCCTGCCGCGCCAGAAGACGCACGTCCTGCAGACGCTGAACGAGTCGACGTACGTGGGCAGCATCGGCGCCACCGCGGGCCGCGTGGAGGGCGCCGACCACCCGATCTCGTGGTGCCAGAACTACGACGGCGGGCGCTCGTTCTCCCAGGCGCTGCTGCACAACTGGGCGAACACCCTCGACCCGTTGTTCCAGAAGAACATGCTCGAGGGCATCAAGTGGGCCGCCGGACAGACCGAGGCGAACTGCGTCAGCCACGAGGAACTGCGCAAGCTCGTCGCCGCCGGTGCGGCGGACGGGACCGTCGGCGCCGACCTGGCCGCCCGCCTGAACCAGGCGCTCACCGCGTCGTACGACGCCTACCTGGTGAAGGACTACGCCGAGGCGCTCGCGCAGGCGAAGGCGTTCCGTCAGACGGCCGACTCCGGCCACCTGGGCGGACGTGCCCAGAGCACGCTCCGGGACCGGGCCCACGAGCTCGTCGACTGGATGAAGGCGCTCGACGACAAGAGCGTCCACCTGAGGTTCGTGTCCCAGCCCAAGACGACGGCCGTGCACAACGGTGAGGACGTGGTCTTCTCCGCTACCGCCGAGGGCCGGAACGTCGCCTACCAGTGGCAGGTGAAGTCGCCGGGCTCGCCCGAGTGGACCGACATGACCGGCGAGACGTCCTTCGCGATCGCCGTCACGGCGGCGCCGGAGCTGTCCGGCTCCGAGTACCGGGTCCGCGTGACCGACCCGACCGGCGAGATCGTCTCCCGTTCGGCGTCCCTCAAGGTCAGCGGGCGCTGACCCCCGCTCCGGCGGCCCGGGCGCGCACCGCGCCCGGGCCGCCGGAGCCTCTCGACGAGACCAGGAGTGGATCGATGCGCCAGGCCCTCACCCGGGTCGCACTCGCCGTGGCGTCGCTCGCGTTCTGCGCCGGGTGCGGCGGGGCCACCTCCGCCGCGTCCTCCTCGGCCGCGTCCTCCGCCGTGCCCCCGGCCGCGACCGGCTCCGGGGCGGGCACGGCGGCGTCCCCGGTCACGTGTGACATGCGGCCGCGCACGCCGCCCGGCGAGGCGACCTCCTGGACGCACCCGGCCCAGTCCTTCTACAGCCCCACAGACCAGGACATCCCCACCCGGGCGAGCCTCGATCACCTGCTCGTCAAGGACGACGCCCTGGTGATCGAGTACTCGACGCGGCTGCCCGCCGCATCGGTGCAGGCGCTGCGTGACTGGACCTACCTGCAGACCGCGACCGTGGCCGTGCCGGGGGAGGACTCCCCGGCGGTGCGTGCGGTGATCGCCTCGACCGAACTGGTCTGCGACGGCGTCGACACGGTGCAGCTCTCGGAGCTGGCCGGCAGCAGGACCGCCGGTCAGGTGATCGGACACGGCGAGGCGGGATGACAGGCGCCGGGCCCCGGCCGGGAAGGCCGGGGCCCGGAAAGACGCCCGCCGTGGCGGCGCGCATCAGTCGGTGCTGATGGCGTCCACGAGGTCGCCCACCGGGCGATCGGGCAGGGCGCGGGCCACGTCGGCCAGCGCGACGATGCCCACCAGCGTGTGACCGTCGACGACGGGCAGGCGGTCATGCGCGCGGCCGGACAGCCACGGTCGGGAACCCCGCGTCACACCCTGCCGGCGACCGTCCTGCGGGACGGCGGGAAACCGAGAGCGATCATCCCGAGGCCCGGGAAACCGGCGCCCACCAGCACGGACGAACGTGCGGTGGTCCGCGTGGGAAGGGTGCCCATGACGCCTCCGGGGGAGTGGGGATCTCCCGCCGCCTACCCCCGAAGGCGCGGCATACACGACCGCCCCGAATCACACGTGAAGTGAAATGCTTTGTACGCTTGCGCGTCATGAGCGTGATGGTGCGGAACAACGTCCGAATCACCGGCCGGCCGGACGGCCGCCCGATGGTCTTCGCCCACGGCTTCGGGTGTGACCAGAACATGTGGCGCCTCGTCGCTCCCGCGTTCGAGGACGAGTACAGGATCGTCCTGTTCGACTACGTGGGGTCCGGCGACTCCGACCTGTCGGCCTACTCGCCCGAGCGTTACTCGTCTCTGCAGGGGTACGCGCAGGACGTGCTGGACATCTGCGCCGAGCTCGACCTGAGCGACGCCGTCTTCGTCGGCCACTCGGTGAGCGCGATGATCGGCGCGCTGGCGGCCATCAGGGAGCCGGCGCGGTTCGGGGCGCTGGTGATGGTCGGGCCCTCGCCCCGCTACATCGACGACGAGAGCTACGTCGGCGGTTTCAGCGCGGCCGACATCGAGGAGCTGCTGGAGTCGCTCGACAGCAACTACCTCGGCTGGTCCAGCGCCATGGCACCGGTCATCATGGGCAACCCGGACCGCCCCGAGCTGGGGACCGAGCTGACCAACAGCTTCTGCCGTACCGACCCGGACATCGCCAAGCGGTTCGCCACCGTCACGTTCATGTCGGACAACCGCGCCGACCTGTCCCGGGTGCCGGTGCGCAGCCTGATCCTGCAGTGCTCCGACGACGTGATCGCCCCCGTGGAGGTGGGCAAGTACGTCCACGAGAACATCCCCGGCAGCGAGCTGGTGCTGATGCGGGCGACCGGGCACTGCCCCAACCTGAGCGCGCCCGAGGAGACCATCTCCGCGATCAAGGCGTTCCTGTAGGTGAGCCTCGCCGAGGAGGCCTTCGAGGATCTCTACGAGCACGCGCCCTGCGGCCACCTGTCCACGCTGCCCGACGGAACGATCATCCGGGTCAATCGGACGCTGCTCGAACTCACCGGGTACGAACCCGGCGAGCTCACCGGCGGCATGCGGATCCAGAACCTGCTGGCCGTCGGCGACCGCATCTTCTACGAGACCCACTTCGCCCCGCTGCTCGCGATGCAGTCGGTCGTCCGCGAGATCGCGGTCGACGTGCGCCGCGCCGACGGCACCCGGCTGCCGGTGCTGCTCAACGCGGTCATGCGGGACGATCCGAGGGTCATCCGCTTCTGCGTCTTCGCCGCGACCGACCGGCGGGAGTACGAGCGCGAGCTGCTGCGTGCCCGCCAGCGCGCCGAGCGGTCGGAGGCGGAGGCGCGCGAGCTCGCCCGCACTCTGCAGCGCAGCTTCATCCCCCCGGCCCTGCCGCGGATCCCGGGCCTGCAGGTCGCCGGCGCGTTCCGGCCTGCCGGGGACGGCGACCTGGTGGGCGGCGACTTCTACGACATGTACGAGACCGACGCCGGCTGGGCGCTCGCCCTCGGCGACGTGTGCGGCAAGGGGGTGGAGGCCGCCGTCGTCACCAGCCTCGCCCGCTACACGCTGCGGGCCGCGCCGATCCGTGAGCCGAGCCCTTCCGCGGTCCTGTCCGCGCTCAACCGGACCCTGTTGCACGAGCGGGCGGGCCGTTTCGTGACGG
The DNA here is from genome assembly GCF_040685655.1 of Microbispora sp. NPDC088329. Classification (NCBI taxonomy): domain Bacteria; kingdom Bacillati; phylum Actinomycetota; class Actinomycetes; order Streptosporangiales; family Streptosporangiaceae; genus Microbispora; species Microbispora sp. NPDC088329. The sequence continues at coordinate 119,103 of NZ_JBFBIP010000002.1, read as the reverse complement.
CCGTGTACGGCCAGCTCGTGCCCGCCGATCACCACTTCCGGCTCACGCTCTCCCTGGCCGGTCACCCGCCCCCGCTGCGGGCCAGGGGGGACGCGGTCGGCGAGATCGGGAGACCGGGCAACGTCCTCGGCCTGCTGCCCAAGGTCAGGCTGACCGACGTCGAGGTCGAACTCGCGCCGGGCGACGCGGTCCTCTTCTACACCGACGGCGTCATCGAGGCGCGCGGCGGCGAGGGGCTGTACGGCGAGGCGCGGCTGCGGCACCTGCTGTCCGCCTCCCGCGGCATGGAGGCGGACGGAATCGCCGACGCCGTCGTCAACGAGGTCGTCGCCTTCCAGTCCGGGCTGCCCCGTGACGACATCGCCGTCGTCGTGCTGAAGATCCCCGGCTGATCGCGCCGCCGTCGCGGCCCCGCGCATGAGGGCCGTCTCCCCCCGCCCGCCGCGACGACTCGCGGCGAAAACGGGGGACGGCGACTGGTGATTTCCCCGATGCCGTGACCCGAACCGATCGCGAGACTCCTGTCATCCCCCACGGCAAGGAGATCTCATGCGTAGGATCGTCGGCCCCCTCCTCGGCATCCTGGCCCTGCTCGGCTTCCTCGCTCCCGCCGTCCCCGCCCAGGCGGCGACCCACAACCCCGTCGTCTTCGTGCACGGCTACACGGGCAACAGCACCAACTTCGCCGCTCTCCAGGCGTACCTCGTGGCGAACGGCTGGCAGAGCAACCGGCTGTACGGCTACAACTACAACTGGGCAGGGTCCAACATCATCAGCGCCCAGGGCCTGGCCGCCCTCGTCAACCAGATCAAGGCCGGCACGGGCGCGTCCAAGGTCGACATCGTCAACCACTCGATGGGCGGCCTGGTGACGCGGTATTACCTGCAGAAGCTCGGCGGAGCGGCCAACGTCGACCACGTCGCCTCACTGGCCGGCGCCAACCACGGCACGACCTACGCCAGTGCCTGCACCGTCTACGTCTCGTGCATCGAGATGCTGCCCGGCTCGGCGTACATCATCTCGCTGAGCGGTGACGAGACGCCGGGATCGGCGAAGTACGGCACCTGGGTGTCGCCCTGCGACGGCATCATCATCCCCTACACCAGCACCCGGCTGTCCGGCGCGGACAACCACACCCTCGCCTGCGTCGACCACCTGTCGATCCTGAGCAATGTCCAGGCGATGTCCGGCATCCGCGACCTGTTCAACAGCTGACCGCCTCCTTCCCGGCCGGGCGGCCCCGTGGCCGCCCGGCCGCGCCATGATGGCGGGATGACGACACCGGGAACACGGGTCCGGGACGCGCGGGCCGCGGCGGCACGCTGGGTCGCCCGCCATGCCGCGGCCGCCCCCAACTTCGCGGGGGCCTTCCTGACCGGCTCGACGGCCTGGGCGGACCCCGACGCGGTGCTGCCGCCCACCTCCGACGTCGACGTGTCGGTCGTGGTCACCGACCCCGTCGCGCCGCCCAAGCTCGGCAAGATCCCGTGGGAGGGCGTGCTCGTCGAGGTCACGTACATGTCCTGGGACCGGCTCGCCTCCGCACGCGACGTGCTGGCCTCCTGCCACCTGGCCGGCGCCTTCCGCGCCGGCGACCCCGGCACCCTGATCGCCGACCCCACCGGGCGGCTGGCCCGGCTCCGTGCCGCCGTGGCGGCGGGCTTCGCCGATCGGCGCTGGGTCCGCCTGCGGTGCGAGGACGCCGAGCGCCGCATCACCGGCGGGCTCGCGAGGCTCGACGCCCGCCGGCCGTTCCACGATCAGGTCACGGCCTGGCTGTTCCCGGCCGGCATCACGACCCACGTGCTCCTCACCGCCGGGTTGCGCAACCCCACCGTACGGCTGCGCTACCCGGCCGTCCGCGAACTCCTGCGGGCGTACGGCCGGATGGACGTCTACGAGGAACTGCTCGGCCTGCTCGGCTGCGCGCACCTGACCCCCGAGCGGGTCGCCGCCCACATCACGACGATGACGAGGGCGTTCGACGCGGCGGCGGCCGTGGCCCGAACGCCCTTCCCCTTCTCGGCCGACATCACCGAGGCGGCGCGGCCGGTGGCGGTCGACGGCAGCCGCGACCTCGTCGCGCGGGGACTGCACCGCGAGGCCGTCTTCTGGATCGCCGCGACGTACGCCCGGTGCCTGAAGATCCTCGCCGCGGACGCGCCGGGGGAGAACGGCCACCTCGGCGGGTTCGCGGACCTGGCGGCCGACCTGGGCGCCGGGTCGCCGGACGACCTGCGGCGCAGGGCGAGCGAGGTGAGCGCCTACCTGCCCCGCCTGCGCGCGGTCGCCGAGGAGATCATCGCGGCGAACCCTGCCGTCCACCGCGAAATCCGGGACGGGTCATGACGGGCTCGGCGAGACGGCCGGCGAGGAACCGGGCGGCGGACTGAGCGGCGGGCTGGGCGACGGACTGGCCGGTGGGCTGGGTGACGGAGTGGGTGACGCGCCGGGCCAGGGGGAGTAGGTGCTCCTCCACTGCGCGGGCGGCAGGATCGGGACGTCGATCCGCACCGTCCCCGCGTTCTGGAACCGCAACGTCACGGGGATCGTGCCGCCGCTGCCCAGCGGGCGGGTGAGGCCGGCGAGCAGCACCTGAGGGACGGGCGTCCCGCCGACGTACCTCCCGCCGGGGATCTCCAGGCCGCCGGCGGGCAGGCGGGCCCCCCGGAACAGGTCCCCGGTGTCCACCGACACCAGGCGGTCGGTGCGGCCGCTCTCGTTGAGCAGCATCATGTACATCGGCATGTCGGTCCCCGGCGGGGCGGGCTGCTGCGAGCCGATGATGAAGGCGTTGCGGAGCAGCAGACCGGGCAGGTTGACGTTCGCCCCGTCGTTCTGGGGCATCGTCTGGGTGTAGTAGTCCTGCTTGATGTCGCCGCAGGCCGTGACGGCCGCGGCCGCGATGCATAGAGCCGCCAGGATCCTGCGCATGTCGACCTCGGCTCGCTCGGATGGCGTCTTTCGGGCTCGGTACCCCCTCTGGCAGTGGCCTACCGCCCGGAAATAATGCGAGGCTTCGGACACGGAGGAATCGCCGAGAAAGCGGAGGAAACGCATGCAGTCGATCTCCCCGGAGAAGGCCCCGGAGAAGGCAGGGTTCGCGCCGGACCTGCCCCACCGCCTGGAAGCCCTCGTACGGCGGGGCGGGGCGCCGGCTCTGCACGGCGTCGTGGTGGCCCGGCACGGCCATGTCGTCCTCGAGTGGTACGGCGGCGGCGACGACCACGCGCTGAACACCCCGCTCGGCCACGTGGACTTCGGGCCGGGCACGCTGCACGACGTGCGCTCGGTCACCAAGAGCGTGGTGGCGCTGTTGTACGGCCTGGCGCTGGAGTCCGGCCTGGTGCCGGAGCCCGGCGAGCCGATCCTGACCGCCTTCCCCGAGTACGCCGACCTGGCGGCGGATCCCCGCCGGGCCGGGCTGACGATCGGGCACGCGCTGACGATGACGTTGGGCCTGGAATGGGACGAGAGCGCGCCCTACACCAGCCCGGCGAACAGCGAGATCGCGATGGAGATGGCGCCGGACCGCTGCCGCTACGTGCTGGAGTGCCCGTTCGTGGAGGAGCCGGGCGAGCGGTGGCGCTACAGCGGCGGCGCCGCGGCCCTCGTCGGCGCCATCGTGGAGAGGGGCACCGGCCTCCGCCTTGAGGAGTTCGCCCGCACCGCGCTGTTCGAGCCGCTCGGCGTGGGGGCCTTCGAATGGCTGGCCGGTTCGGACGGGAGGGCCCTGGCCGCCTCCGGCCTGCGCCTGACGCCGCGCGGTCTCGCCCGGATCGGGCAGGCGGTGCTCGACCGGACAGTCGCCCCCGGCTGGACAGAGGAGATGCTGCGCCCGCGTGTGCCCGCCTGGGAGGGCGTCTCCTACGGGTACCTGTGGTACGCGGGGCCGGACGGGCGGGCGTCGGCCATGGGCAACGGCGGCCAGCGGCTGTTCCTGCTGCCCGATCTCGGCCTCGTCGTGGCCGTCACCGCCGGCGACTACAACGGGCCGGGCCAGGACACCGCGCCGAGAGCGGTCCTGGAGGACGTGGTCCTGCCCGCGATCATATGAGAGGAGACGCCGGATGATTTTCATCACCGCGAAGTTCAGGGTGCTGCCGCAGCACGCCGACCGGTGGCCGGAGATCACGCGTGAGTTCACCGAGGCGACCCGCGCCGAGCCGGGCTGCCTGTGGTTCGACTGGTCGCGCAGCCTCGACGACCCGGCAGAGTACGTCCTCGTCGAGGCGTTCCGGGACGACGAGGCCGGCGCGGCGCACGTGGGGTCGGAGCATTTCCGGACGGCCCGGCGTACGCTGCCGCCCCACCTCGCCGAGACCCCGAGGATCGTCAACGTCACGGTCCCACAGGACGACTGGTCCCTCCTCGGCGAGATGGCCGTCCCCGCCGAGGACTGAGACGACCTCAGAACCGGTAGGCGTCCCGCCGATGTTTGATCGTCTGGATCGTCACGGCGTGCTTGTCCTCGTCGATGCGGTAGACCACCCGGTAGGTGCCGCGCCGGGCGACGTACAGCCCTTCGTACGGTTCCTGGAGGGGCTTGCCCGCCCGCCACGGCTCACGGGCCACAGCGCCGGTGATGAGCTCCCAGGCGGCGGCGGCCAGCTCCTCCGGGAGACCGCCGCTGAGGGCGCGGCGCGCCGGCGGAGCGAGCAGGACGCTGTATCGGTCGCTCACGCACTCGCCTTGCCGAGACGAGCGGCCATGATGGCGGCCATCTCCTCCTCGGTCGTCACATCGCCCCTCGCCTCGGCGGCGGTGGCCTCGACGAGATCGGCGCGCATCTCGGGGTCGGCGAGGATCTCGAGCGTCTCCTGCAGGGATTCCCACTCAGCCACTGACACGATCATCGCGTGCGGGCGGCCGTTGCGCGTCAGAGTGAAGTGGTCGTGCTCACGGGCGGCCCGATCGGCCAGCTCGGTCAGCCGGTCCTTGGCCTCACTGATCGGGATTATCTCCATGCGTCCATGGTAGTCGTCTAGCCGGAATTCCGGCCGGCAAGTCGGCCAACAGGGCCATGGGGGGCTGAGGTGAGCGGGGATGCACGGCGATGCCCTCGAAACCCCGCATCGGGTTCCGAGGGCATCGCGGCCCGTCAGTAGCCGAGGTCGCCGAGGTCGGGCTGCTGCCAGCCGCCCTGCGGCACGTCGCCCTTGTAAGGACCGCTCACCACCGGGGGCACGAAGGTCTCCTTGATCGTGCGGGCGTTGACCCAGCGGATCAGGTTGAAGATCGAGCCGGCCTTGTCGTTGGTGCCCGAGGCGCGGGCCCCGCCGAACGGCTGCTGCCCGACGACCGCGCCGGTGGGCTTGTCGTTGACATAGAAGTTGCCGGCCGCGAAGCGCAGCCGCTCGGTGGCGTCGGCGATCGCGTACCGGTCCTGCGCGATGACCGACCCGGTCAGCGCGTACGGCGCGACGCTCTCCATCTGGTCGAGCACGGTGTCGTACGACGTGTCGTCGTAGACGTGGACGGCGAGGATCGGGCCGAAGTACTCCTTCGAGAAGACCTCGTCCGCGGGGTCGGCGCACTCGAGCACGGTCGGCCGCACGAAGTAGCCGGCCGAGTCGTCGTAGGAGCCGGTGAGCACCTCGATGGAGTCCGCCGACCGCGCCCGGTCGATCGCGTCCCTGTGCTTGGCGAAGGCGCGTGCGTCGATCACCGCGCCCATGAACGTGGACAGGTCGCCCGACACGTCGCCCACGGTGAGCGACTCGGCCGCCGAGACGAAGTCGTCGCGCATCCGGGTCCACAGCGAGCGCGGCACGTACGCCCGGGAGGCCGCCGAGCACTTCTGGCCCTGGTATTCGAAGGCGCCACGCAGCAGCGCGGTCGACAGCACGCCGGGCTCCGCGGAGGGGTGGGCCAGGATGAAGTCCTTGCCGCCGGTCTCGCCGACGAGCCGCGGGTAGCCCCGGTAGCCCGCGATGTTCTCCCCGACCGTGCGCCACAGGTGCTGGAAGGTGGCCGTCGAGCCGGTGAAGTGGATCCCGGCCAGCTCGGGGTGGGGCAGCGCGACCTCGGAGACGGCGGCGCCGTTGCCCGTGACCATGTTGATCACGCCGGGCGGCAGCCCGGCCGCCTCCAGCAGCCGCATCGTGAAATGCGCCGCGAACTGCTGGGTCGGCGACGGCTTCCACACCACGACGTTGCCCATCAGCGCCGCCGACGCCGGCAGGTTGGCCGCGATGGAGGTGAAGTTGAACGGTGTGATCGCCAGGACGAAGCCCTCCAGCGGGCGGAACTCCATGCGGTTCCACACGCCGGGCGACGACTGCGGCTGCTCGGCGAGCAGCCGCCGGGCGTAGGCGACGTTGAACCGGAAGAAGTCGATCAGCTCGCACGCGGCGTCGATCTCGGCCTGCTGCGCCGACTTCGACTGGCCGAGGATGGTGGCCGCGTTCAGCGTGGCCCGCCACGGGCCGCTGAGCAGCTCGGCGGCCCGGAGGAACACCGCGGCGCGCTCCTCGAACGGCAGGGCCCGCCAGCGCGGCGCGGCCTCGAGCGCCGCGTCGACCGCCGCCCGGACGTCGGCCGCGGTGGCGTCGGCCGTACGGCCGAGCACGGCGGCGTGGTTGTGCGGCTGCACGACGTCGATCGGGGCGCCGCCGGCCATGCGCCGCTCGCCGCCGATCGTCATCGTCAGGTCGAGGGACGTCCCCGACAGCTCCTTGACCCGGGTCTCCAGGGCCGCGCGCTCGGCGCTGCCCGGCCCGTACGCGTGCACCGGCTCGTTCGCCGGCACCGGGACCTCGGTGATCGCATCCATCATTTACCCCTCAGAGCGCGAAGGAAGAAGGCGACATTGGCCGGGCGCTCGGCGAGGCGGCGCATGAAGTAGCCGTACCAGTCGTCGCCGTAGGGGACGTAGACCCGCACCCGCGACCCGGCCGCGGCCAGCGCCGCCTGCCTGTCGGCCCGGATGCCGTAGAGCATCTGGAACTCGTAGTCGCCGGTGCCGCGCCCGGCGCCCACCGCGAGCGACTCGGCGATCGCGATCAGCCGGTCGTCGTGCGTGGCCACCATCGGGTAGCCCGTGCCGTTCATGAGCACGCGCAGGCACCGCACGTACGCGCGGTCGACCTCGGCCTTGCTCTGCCAGGCCACCGACGCGGGTTCGGCGTAGGCGCCCTTGACCAGCCGCACCCGCGAGCCCGCGAGATCGCGGCAGTCGGCCTCGCTGCGGAACAGGTAGGCCTGGATCGCCACGCCCGTCTCCGGGAAGTCCTCCCGCAGCGTGCGCAGCACGCCGAGCGTCGCGTCGACGGTGGTGTGGTCCTCCATGTCCAGGGTGACCGTGGCGCCGCACTCCCGGGCCGCCGCGCAGATCTGCCGCGCGTTCTCCAGGGCCATGCCCGGGTCGAGGGCCTGGCCGACCGCCGACAGCTTGACCGACACCTCGGCCCGGGCGCCGAGGCCGAGGGGCCGCAGCTCCTCCAGCAGCGAGACGTACGCCTTGGCGGCGGCGACGGCGGTCCCGGGGTCCCGGACCTCCTCGCCCAGATGATCGATCGTGACGGACAGCCCGGAGCCGGTCAGGCGGCGCGTCGCGGCGACGGCGTCCGCGGCGGACTCCCCGGCCACGAAGCGGTCGACGACCTTGCGCGTGAGCGGGAGCCCCGACACGGCCCGGCGGGCGAGCGGGCTGCGTGAGCCCGCGAGAAGCAGGGAACCGAGCATGGCTTAAGGCTAAATCCGCACGTCACGGAAGTTCCACGGACATCCGCCACAGCATTTTTCGACAAATGCACAAGAATGTCAGCATGCAAGACATCGTCGATGAGATCTCCCGCCTGCTGGACGCCTCCGTGACGCTGGAGGACCGCTCGTTCAACCTGCTGGCGTACGGCGCGCAGAGCGGGGACATCGACCGCGTGCGGCAGGAGTCGATCCTGCGCAGGCACGCCTCCGACGAGGTACGCGCCCACTTCGAGGCGTACGGCATCGCCACCGCGACGGGCCCGGTGCGCATCCCCGGGCTGCCCGGCCTGCTCGGCCGCGTGTGCGTGCCGCTGCGGCACGGCGGAGTGACCTACGGCTACCTGTGGGCGCTCGAATCCGGGGAGCTCACCGACGAACGCCTGGCCGCCGTCGCGCCGCTGGTCGGCCGGGTGGCCGCGCTGCTGGCCACGCAGGCCCGCGGGCGGCACGCCCCGCTGCGCGAGTTCTTCTCGGCCGATCCCGCGGTCCGCGCCGCCGCCGGCGTCGAGGTCGAGGGCCCGGTGACGGCGGTGGCCGTCCGGACGCCGCCGGAGGTGCCGGGACCGCCCCGTACGCTGCCGCGCGGCGTGCTGGCCGACCCGGACGTGACCGAGACGGCCGTGGACGCACCGCTTCTCGCCGTGCTGGCGCCCGCCGCGCAGGCCGCGCACGTCGCGCGCCTCCTGCACGGCCTGTACGGCATGGCCGCCGGCGTCGGGGGTCCGCGCGACGACCCGGGGGAGGCGTGGCAGAGCTGGCGGGAGGCTCTGCTGGCGCTGCGGGTGGCCGAGCACGTCGAGCGGCACGCCCCGGTCGCCGACTGGAGCGGGCTCGGCGTCTACCGGCTGCTGGCCCGGCTGTCCCCGCGCGACCTGGCCGACCTCGCCGCCGAGTCCGCCGCGCTCACGCCCCGGATCGCCACGAGCGTGGAGGCCTACCTGGACCACGCCGGGCAGGTCCAGGAGACGGCGGCGGCGTTGGGCGTGCACCGGCAGACGCTGTACTACCGCCTCGGCAAGGCCGGTCACCTCACCGGGCTCGACCTCGCCGACGGGGAGGACCGCCTGCTGCTCCACCTGTCGCTGAAGGCGGCGGCCCTCCTCCCGAGCCACTCGTGACGGGCTATCCGATCCGGGTCATGTTCGACTCGTAGCCCCCGCCGCCCGGGTAGTGCCAGCCGCCGGTCATCGCGTCGCCATCGGCGGTGAAGGTGCCCCGGAAGTACGCCGGAGACCCCTTGGCGCCGCCCCAGATGGTCAGTGTGTCGCCGTCGAGTTCGTAGACGTAGTCGAGGGTGTCGCCCCCGCCGCCGTAGTAGCGGGACTTGATGTCCTCGCTGGGAGCGTCCGCCCCGTAGGGCCTCTCGCGGCCGATGACCTCGAAACCGACGATCGGCCGGCCGTCCTGCTCCAGCCGGATGTCCTGGATGAGGAAGAATCCCCCCTCCATCCAGCGGTAGGTGACCGTGCCCTCCGCGCCGCCCGTCACGCGCCATGAGCCGACCAGCCGGTCCAGCGCCCTGACCTGCTCGTCCGGCTGCGTCGTCTCGATGATGTCCGGCATGGTGTTCTCCTTCTCCCGTTCGTGCGATAGCGCTCGTATGACGGCGCGGCCGGGAGAAGGGAATCGGTCCGGACGGGCGATCGGTGTCACGATCCGATAACGGCCCCGTCGGCGGCGGAAGGGCCGATGGAGAGGGGCAGGCCGAAGAGGGGCAGCAGCTCGGGGCCGAAAGTGGTGATCTCCGCGACGAGGCCGTCCTCGGCACACAGGACGTCGATGTTGACCGCGGTGTAGAAGATCTCACCGGGCCGCCGCACGTAGTTCGCCACCGCGGGCTGCCGGTTCACCGCGAGCGGGACGCAGTGCCATTCGCCCCAGCGCTCCTCGCCCTCCAGGACCGGCCGCCACATGTCGAGCACGGCCGCGCGCCCGTCGAACACCAAGGCGGCGGGCGGCATGGCCTGCCGGACGTCCTCGCGCAGCAGTTCCGCCAGCGCCGTCAGGTCGGCGTTTCTCGAGGCGGTGACGTACCGCTCCAGCAGGTCGAGCTCGTCCCGGCTGGGCTCGGTGGCCGCGGCCCAGTCCGCCCGCCGCCTGGGCAGACGGTCGCGCAGCGTCGCGCGGGCGCGCTGTAGGGCGCTCTTGACCGAGGCGACGCTCATCTCCAGCGCCTCGGCGGTCTCGGTCACCGGCCAGCCGGCCACGTCACGCAGGATCAGCACCGCCCGCTGCCGCGGGGGAAGGTGCTGGATCGCCGCCAGGAACGCCAGCTCGACGGTCTCCCGGGCGATGGCCACCGCGTCCGGCCCGCCGTCGTCCGGCGCCGCCAGGTCGAGCAGTCCGTCCGGATAGGGCTGGAGCCAGGGGACGTCGGCCGGAGCCGGACGCCCCGGGCTCCGCGAGGTGTCCGCCGCCACCTCGCGGGCGCGGGCCGGGCCGGACAGCGCATCCAGGCACGCGTTCGTGGCGATCCGGTACAGCCACGCCCGGAACGTCGAGCGCCCCTCGAAGCTCTCCCGCGCGCGCCAGGCCCGCAGCAGCGTCTCCTGCACCAGGTCCTCGGCATCGGTGAACGACCCGAGCATCCGGTAGCAGTGCACCCGCAGCTCGTGCCGGTGACGCGCGGCGAGCTCCCCGAACACGGCACCGTCGCCCGCCCGGACCGCCTCCACAGCCGGCTCCGCCGTCGGTTTCCCATCCGGGTCCGCGGTCGGTTCCGCCGTGGGCCGCCCGGCCGTGCCGTCCTGTCCGCTCACACCCGCCCCGCGTCTCCGTCACGCATCCGAGATCATCCGGCAGGTTACCGCTCCGGAGCCCGGTAGATCCTCACCCAGTCGACGTACACCGTGCCGCCGCCGGAGTTGCGCAGCACCAGGCCCATCCCCTCGGACCGGGGGACATACGGACCGGTGTAGTTCCACACCTGCCTGCCGTCCAGCCAGAAGGTCACCCGGCCGGGCAGCCAGTCGACGGCGATCGTGTGCCACTGGGTGAAGTCGGCCGGCATCTCGGCCCGGGCCTGTTCCCGGCCCTGCCGCACGGACAGCTCCGCGCTGCGCCCGCCGATCGCGGCCACGCCGATCGCCGCGTCTTCCGTCTGCCGGTCGTCGGTGCCCCCGGATTCCGGGCTGTCGTACCCGGGATCCGCGTATCCCGAGTCGTACCGCGAGTCTCCATATCCCGGGTCGTCGTACTGCGAGCTGCCGTACCGCGAGTCGTCATACCGGGAGTCGTCGTACTGCGACTCGTCGTACTGTGAGCTGCCGTACCGGGAGTCGCCGTACTGCGAGCTGCCGTACCGGGAGTCGCCGTACTGCGAGCTGCCGTACCGGGAGTCGCCGTATTGCGAGCTGCCGTACCGCGACGACTCGTGCCGGGAGTCGCCGTACCGGGAGCCGCGGTGCCGCGAGTTTTCGTGCGGCCGGGCCTGCGACTGGACGGACCGCAGCAACGCGACGGGTGCGGCGCCCTCATCGGCCCGGACGCGGACCTCCCAGCGGCCGTACCGCTGGACCGACGAGCCGGACAGGTCCTTGTCGCCGCCGCCTCCGGCGAGGCGCAGCGCCTCGCCGCCGAAGTCCTCGGCCAGGGCCGGGCTGCCCCAGCCGCCCGCGGAGGCGCCGCTGGGGCGGGCGAGAGGTGCGGGGGACGGCGCGCGCGACGCCACCGGGGATGGTGTCCGCGACGGGACCGGGGACGGCGAGCGCGACGGCGGGGAGGAGGACTCCCGTGCGGTCCCGCCCCCGGCTCCGGGACTCACCCCGACGGGCACGCGCTCCGCCCGGGGCACGTCCTCCGGTTGGATGGCGTCCACCACGACCGGTTCGTCCGCGGACCGCGCGAGCCGCATCGCAGGCTCGGCCGCGGCCGTGGGCGAAGGCGTCGCCCGCGGTCCGGAGGAAAGACCGGGGGAGGGGACGGAGGAAAGGAGGGGGGAAGGACGCGGCGCGGGAGCCGCGGGGATGTCGCCGATCTTCTCCGCGACCCTGTCGGCGGCCTCCCCATCGCTCTCGCCCGCGATCTTTCCCGAGGTCTTGTGTGCGGCCTCGTCGCCGGAACCGGCGGCAGCCGCGGCGGTCCGCGTCGCGCTCAGCCCCGCCGCGTTCGCGTTGCCCGGCGGCGCGCCGGACGAACCCGGGGAGGACGCGGACCCCTGTGCGGTGGACTCGCTCCCGGCGTTGAACACCTTCGTGGAGTCCTCGCTCGAACAGGCCGTGGCGGCGGCGATGAGCATCGCCGCCGCCACCGCTAAACCAGGCCCATGACGTGACATGAGCCGAGTTAATCACATGATTTCACTCAGATAACGGCCTAAATCCGGTAATATCGCTTGCCTTTACGCGCACGTCTTCTCGTATACGCGAAGCAGTTCCATGCTGATTCGCTCGACCGAATAACGGGAACGGGCGCGGTCTGCGGCAGCGTAGCCGATGGCCGTACGCAGGGTGGCGTCGCCGAGCAGGCGGCGGATCCGGTGCGCGATCTCCAGCGGGCGGTCGGGCCGGGTCAGGAATCCGGTCACGCCGTCCACCACCGAGTCGAGGTGCGCCCCGGAGGCCGAGGCGATGACCGGGATCCCGCAGGCCATGGCCTCCAGCGCAGCCGTGCCCGTGGGGACGGTCGGCGGCAGCGACAGCACCAGGTCGGCGCTGCGCATGAGCTTGGGCATCGCGGTGTGCGGAACCGTGCCGAGCATCTCCACGCGGTCCGCCACGCCGTGCTCCCCGGCGAGGGCCCGCAGCCGCTCGACGCTCTGGTCGTCGCCACCGGCGATCACGAGCTCGGCGTCCGGGACGGCCCGCAGCGCGTGCACGGCGTAGTCGGCGCCCACGTGCCCCACGTGCAGGAGGCGCGGCCGCTCGCCCCTCGGGAAGGCGGGGCCCTGACGGCGGAAGCGCTCGATGTCCACACCGTGCGGGACGACCGAGATGTTACGGCGGGGGACGCCCATCCGGATCAGCTCGGACTCCTCGTCGGCGCAGGCGGCGATGACCGCCCTGGCCCGGCGTCCGATCGCGCACTCCAGCCGTCGCACCGGCGCGGCGCTCCGGCTGTCGTCGTAGTGGCTGTGGAAGGTCTGGGTGACCGGCACGCCCAGGCCCTCGGAACCCGCGATGGCGGCCAGGCCGCTCGACCACGAGTAGGCGTGGATGATGTCCGGGCGGTGCTCCCGCCACCTGCGCCGCAGGCCGTCGCTGAAGTCCGAGATGTAGGGCAGGAGGTCGCTTTCCGACAGCTCCACATCGGGTCCGGCGGGCACGTGCTCGACACCGTCCACCGTGACCTTGGACCGGGTGTAGACGGTCACCCGGTGGCCCCTGCCCAGCTCACGGGCGATGGCGGGAGTGTCGGGAGTCAGTTCGTGCGCGGAGACGATCGCGATATCCATGGCACACCTCAAGACAGGAAGGCGCTTGAAAGGGTGTGCCTGCGTCCTAGGCACGATCGATGTAGATGATGTTTACCTTACTCTGATTCGCGCTAAACGCCTAATCGGGAAAAATCACGCACTCTCCTGCAGCCGCGACGTCGCCACCTCCAGCCTGATCCGGCGGCCGCCCTCCTCCTGCCGGATGTCCACGTAGTCGCAGATCTGGCGCGCCAGCCACAGGCCGTCCTCGGGACGCTCGGCCTCGCCCGGCGGCGTGAAACCGGCGAGCGGATCGCATCGGGTCCCCCGGCCTGCCCACAGGTCGCACACCAGCGCCCCGAACGTCTCCCACACCCGCGCGGTCAGGGGCAGGCCCAGGTAGCGAGCCGCCTCGTGCACGGCCACGCACAGCATCGCGACCCTGTCCTCGGGCAGCCCGTGAAGCAGGGCCTGCCGGCCGGCGAAGTGCCGTACGCGGTGCAGGTGGCCGATCCGCGCGGCCGCGGCCCCGGGGGGAGCCTGCGGGAGCGGCTGCCGATCGCACTCGCCGATGAACCGTGCCGGGTCGGCGTACGCGGGGGACACCCGCCGCCCCCGGCCGCCGGTGCTGATCGAGGGATGGGTGCGCAAGGCGTCCTCGACGAGGCCGCGATCGGCCGCCCTGGTGTCATAGGGGCAGATCATCCACACGCCCGTGCCGGCGAGGATGATGTTGAGGCCCGATTCCATCCGTCTCCAGGCCACGACGTCGCGGGAAGAGCGGCCCGCCCACACCGGCTCGGCCAGAATGCGGACCCGCCCGCGCGCCGCGTTCCGCTCCCAATAGCGCAGGAAGGCCGTCGCCCGATGCGCGGTGCGGCGGCCGAAGTACGCGCTCTCGGCGTAGTCGACGCGCCGGGCGTCGTCACCGAGGGCGGCGCCGAGGAGTTCGAGGTTTCCGGCGGTCGTGGTGACCATCACCGGCTCGCCGCCGTCGAGCCCGTCCCGGACGAACGGCACGGCGATCCCGAGGAACTCGTCGTCGGAGCCGTACAGACCGGCCTCGTGAACCAACGCGCTCATGCCACCTCCTCGCCTGACGGCTCGGAGTCGCATGAGCGAATCGCGCTGTGCCTGTTGATTCGCTCGCTTCGCTCGCTCATGCCACCTCCTCGCCTGACGGCTCGGAGTCGCATGAGCGAATCGCGCTGTGCCTGTTGATTCGCTCGCTCATGCGATCGCCCCCACGCATCGCGCCGACTCCAGTCCACCACTTCGCGGTGGGGGCGGCAAATCCCGTCAGCGGGATCGGCGCAGCGAGAGGAGCGTGATCTCGTCGACGGCGTGGCTGCCGCAGAAGGCACGGTGGTCCTCCTCGATGGCCTTGACGACCGCGCTGGGGGGCTGCCCGGCGCAGCGGGCGAGGGTCTCGGTGAGCCGCTGCTCGCCGTAGTTGTCCCCGCCGGGGCTCTGCGCGCCCACCAGGCCGTCGCTGTACAGCACCAGCGCCTCTCCGGCCGACAGCGTGAGCTCCTCGGTCGCCGGCACCGAACCCTCCTCGAAGCCCAGCGGGACGCCGCCGCCCTCGTGGAACCGGACGCCGCCGCCCGGCTGGATCAGCGCGGCGGGATGATGGCCCGCGGAGGCGAGCCGCACCTTGCGGCCCCGGACGAAGCCGGCGGCGGCCATCACGAACAGGCCCGTGTTCTGCGCGACGAGGGCGTCGCTGACCTTGCGCAGGGCCTGTCCCGGGTCGTCCTCCCACACACTCAGCACGCGCAGGCCGTTGCGGACCATGGCGGTGACGGCGGCGGCCTCCTCGCCTCGCCCCGCCGCGCTGCCGATCACGAAGCCCCACCCGTTCTTGCTGGGGAACACGTCGTAGAACTCGCCGCCGATGGCACGCATGCCGGAGCCGGGGTGGTAGGCGGCGGCGATCTCGAAACCGGGGATGTCGGGCAGTGTGCGGGGGAGCACGCCGGTCTGCAGGGTGTCGGCGGCCTGCGCCCGGCGCTGGAACCCCTGCTGCGCCCGCATCGCCAGGCCGAGGTGCAGGCCGATCTCCTCCATCAGGCCCAGATCGGCCAGGCCGAACGGCTGCCGGTCGCGCAGCCGTACCAGCGTGAGCACGCCGCGCGCCTCGTCCTCGGTGCGGATCGGCACGCTCAGCAGCGAACCCGCGCGCATCGCCTGGAGCATGTCGCCGCCGAGCAGGGAGTCGTCGCTCAGCATCTCGTGGACGACGCCGCTCTGGGTGGCCAGCACCTGGTCCACCACCGGCGCCAGCGCGGGCGGGGCCTCCTCGACCGTCCGCTGCAGCCGCCCGACCGGCTGGTCGCTCGGTCCCATCACGACCGACCGGACCAGGTCGCCGTCCCTGACGACGTCCGCGATCACCCAGTCGGCCGTCTCGGCGGACAGCAGGCGGGCCGCCCGCAGCAGGGCGACCGGCTCGCGCAGGCTCTCCTCGTCCAGCAGCAGCCCGGTCAGCCGCGACAGCAGCTCGTGCCGTCTGGCCGCCGCCAGGACCGCCGCGTCGTCGGGCGCCTCCGTCCGCGCGGCCGGCTCGGGCAGCTGGACCTCGGTGGGCAGCACGACCCCGGCGATCATCTCCTGCGGCTCGCCCGGCATCCGCAGGCGGCTCAGCACCAGCCGTACGGTATGGGCGCGGCCCTGGTGAGCCAGCCGGGTCTGGAAGGAGGCGCTGTCGTCGCCGTGGAGGACGGCGGCGAGGCGCTGCCGGAACGCGGCGCGAGCGGTCACGTCGACGAGCAGCGGGAAGGCGCGGCCGATGAGATAGCCGGCGGGGCTGCCGAGCAGACGGGTGGTCTCGTTGTTGATGCGGCGCACCGTGCCGCCCGTGTCCATGATGATCACAGGGATCGGCAGCGCGCGGAACACCTGGCGCAGCAGCTTCTGCTCGCGCTGGCTGCCGCCGTCCCTGCGCCTGCGACTGCGCACCAGCTCACTCAGGGCCTTGCGGCACAGTTCCTCGGCGGCGTCCAGCTCCCGTAGCATCGCACCCGGATCGGGATCGTCCCGTAGGGTGGCGATGCGGTCGGCGAGCCCGCTCAACGCGCGCTCGAGCTCGGCGGTGTCGGGCAAGCTGCCCCCCTCTCTCGACGTAGACGCTACGCCAAACCCCGGGTCTAATCGATCCAGCCTGGATTAACCCGGAAACTATGGGAATGGTCTTTCTACCATGGAGACGACATCCATTCTCGCGCGTGACCTCGCGGCTTTGGGCCGTGTGACGGAGGGCACGTCGGCGGAGAGTGTGCTGCGCGGCATCACCGAGGCGGTGGCGCGAGGCGTGCCCGGCTGCGCCGGCGGCACGGCCGAACTGTGGATGGAGGAGCGGGTGCTGCTGGCCGCCTCCCACAGCGAGCTCACCGTGCTGATCGACCGGGAGCGCGGCCTGCGCGAGGGCCCGTCGAGGGAGGCGCTGTCCACCGGGCGCCCGGTGACGATCCCCGATGTGATGCGCGAGTCCCGCTGGTCCCGCTACGCCGCCACCGCCGTGCGGCACGGGGTGCGGTCGGTCCTCGTGGTGCCGATCGCCGTGGAGGGCGCCGTCGCGATCATCGGCCTGTATGGCGTGCGCCCCGGCGTGTTCACCTCCGGCGGCTCGCTCATGGCTCTGCTGCGCGAGCAGGTCACCGTGGCGCTGGCCAACATCTGGGAGTTCGACGACGTCCTCACCGGCGCCGCGCAGATGCAGGAGGCGCTGGCGGGCCGATCGGTGATCGACCAGGCCAAGGGCATCATCATGTCGAAGAGCGGCTGCTCCGCGGAGGAGGCGTTCGAGGAGCTCAGGCGGGTGTCGCAGCACCACCAGGTCAAGGTGGCCGATCTGGCCAAGCTCCTGGTCACCGAGCACCAGCAGAAGCACGGCGGGGCCGCCCCGGCCTGAGCGGGCCGTACGCGCGGGCGGCGGAAGCGGGTTGTGACAGCGGGGCGGCGGCAGTGGGGCCGACGCCCGCGAGGGGATCAGGCGGCGAACGCGGCCAGGGCCTCGTCGAGGGTGTCGAAAAGGGGCAGCCGCTCCGACAGGCCGGTCACCCACATCACCTTGGAGTTCGGATACTGCACCGAGACCAGCGCGAAGTTGCCGCCGGCCGTGGTCGAGCGCTGCCAGTTGTGCACGATCAGGCCCAGCGCCCGGGAGTCCATGAAGGTGACGCCGCCCAGGTCAAGGATCATGTCGGGGCCGTGGTCGTCCGCCGCGGCGTCCAGATAGTCCGAGAACTGGTCACGAGTCGTGGCGTCGAGGACACCGTTCACGTGGATCACCACAATGTCCCCCGCCATACTGGACGTCAGGGACAGCAGTCCGTTGTTAGACACCTCGCGCCTCCTCTGCGGCAACATTACTGGTGCCGAAGGGGTGGTGATACTCCTGATTTTGGGGCAATATACTGAAGCAGAGGTCCAGCAGAGGGCCTCGTCTCGACACTGTAGCGAGGCGTGCCTTCTGCTTGGTGACCCCACCGCGTAGGCGCCCTCGCGAGAAAATACGAGGGGACTGCGCAGATGGCTGCCGAGGTCCGTGCAGAGACCGTCAGCAATCCGACCGCCGAAGAGCTCCTGGCCGAGCTGGCCGAGGACGGACTGTCCGAGGAGCGGCGGGAACGCCTCCGTGAGAAGATCGTCGAAATGCACCGCCCGATGGCGAGGGACATCGCCCGGCGGTACCTCAACCGCGGTGAGCCGATGGAAGATCTCCTCCAGGCCGCGTACGTGGGCCTCATGAAGGCCATCAACGGCTTCGACCCCACCCTGGGCCACAGCTTCCGCGGGTACGCCATGGTCACCATGACCGGTGAGGTCAAGCGGCACTTCCGGGACCGCACCTGGGCCGTCCGGGTGCCCCGCCTCTACCAGGAGCGCCGGGCCGAACTGAACCGGCACGTCGCCGACATGACCCAGGAGCTGGGCCGGTTCCCCACCGTCGCCGAGCTCGCCAAGAAGATGGGCCTGTCCGAGGAGGACATGCTCCTCACCATGGACGCCTCGGCGGCGTACAGCACGCTCTCCCTCGACGCGCCGATCGGCGCCGACGACGACGCCGCCGCCCTCGGCGACGTGATCCCCGAAGAGGACGACGCGCTCGACACCCTGGTGGACGCCGAGGCGCTGAAGCCTCTCATCGACCTTCTCCCCGAGCGGGAGAAGAACATCCTCCTGCTGCGGTTCTACGGCAACATGACGCAGGCCGAGATCGCGGCGGAGTTCGGCATATCGCAGATGCACGTCTCGCGGATCCTTCGCAAGACCCTCGACCAGCTCCGGGCGGAGCTCGTCGCGGGATGAGAGGATGCGACGATGCCCGGGACACCGCCTGTGCCACGGCGGTGTCCCGGGGTATCTTCGTCCTGCCCACAGCCCATGGATTCTGAGACGGCCACATTTCCGGCGGGAGGCGTGTACCGGGTGAAAGATGACGGCGTTCCCGCGCACGTCACCGGAGCGGCCAGGGAGCGTGCCTTCTCCTTAGCCGACCTGCCCGATCTGCGGGAGTTCGCCGCCGCCGAGGCGCTGCGTCGCGGCATGCGGGAAGACGCGATAGGCGACTTCCTCGTCGCGCTCAACGAGGTCGCCACCAACGCGGTCACCCACGGGTCGACCAAGGCCCGGCTGGGTATCTGGCGGGAGGGGCCGGCCCTGGTGGTCGCCGTCCGCGACGACGGCAGGGAGTGGCGTTTGGAGGGCGAGCCGGGCCACGACCCGCCTCCGGAGGACGCGACCAGCGGCATGGGGCTGTGGGTGGCGCGCCTGCTGAGCAACGACCTCCAGGTCACCACCGGCCCCAGGGGAACCAGGGTGACGATGCGTTTCCTCCTTGAGTAGGGGTAGGGGACAGCCATGGCTGTCCCACGGATTCTGATCGTCGGCGGCGGATACGTCGGCATGTACACAGCACTCCGCCTGCAGCGCAGGCTCCGCCGCGGCGAGGCGCTCGTGACCGTCGCGGACCTCGACTCCTACATGACCTACCAGCCCTTCCTGCCGGAGGCGGCCGCCGGGAACATCGAGGCCCGGCACGTCGTCGTCCCGCTCAGGCGGGTGCTGAACAGGTGCCAGATCCTCAGCGGACGGATCACCCAGGTGCGGCTGGCCGACCGCAGGGCGGAGTTCACCCCGCACGAGGGGCCCGACCTCACCATCGACTACGACTACCTGGTCATGGCGCCGGGCTCGATCTCACGGCTGCTGCCCGTGCCCGGCCTGGCCGACCACGGCATCGGTTTCAAGACCATCGAAGAGGCCATCGCCCTGCGCAACCACGTGCTCGGCCGTCTCGACATCGCGGCGTCCACACCGGACCCCGAGGTCCGCCGCAGGGCTCTCACGTTCGTGTTCGTGGGCGGCGGCTACGCCGGCGTGGAGGCCCTGGCCGAGCTCGAGGACATGGCGGCCGACGCCCTCAAGTACTTCGAGGGGATCAACCGCGAGGACATGCGCTGGATCCTCGTGGAGGCCACCGACCGGATCCTGCCCGAGGTGGGCGCCGACATGGGCAAGTGGACGGTCCAGCAGCTGCGCGAGCGCGGCATCGAGATCCGCATGAGCACACTGCTGAAGTCCGCCGAGGGCTGCCACATCGTGCTGAGCGACGGCGAGGAGTTCGACGCCGACACCCTCGTCTGGACGGCGGGCGTCAAGCCGAACCCGCTGGTCGCCGCGGGCGACCTGCCCCTGGACAAGAAGGGCAGGATCAGGGTCGATCCATACCTGCGCGTGCACGGCGCCGACTTCGCCTTCGCCGCGGGCGACTCAGCCGCCGTGCCCGATCTCACCCGGCCGGGCGAGTTCTGCCCGCCCAACGCCCAGCACGCCGTACGGCAGGCCAGAAGGCTGGCCGACAACCTGCTGGCGGCGCTGCGCGGGCATCCCCAGCGGCCGTACCGGCACAAGTACGCCGGGTCGGTGGCGACCCTGGGGCTCTACCAGGGCGTCGCGCAGATCTACGGCCGGGAGCTGCGCGGGTTCCCCGCCTGGCTCATGCACCGCACCTACCACCTGACGCGGATGCCCACCTTCAACAAGAAGACCCGGATCCTCATGGACTGGACGCTCGGGCTGTTCTTCCCCCGGGAGATCATCGCGATGGGGGCCATCGAGGAACCGCGCAAGGAGTTCACCCTGTCCGCCCGTTCGTGACCTGGCCTGTCGAGCGGTGCCGCGTGACCCGGGGTCACGCGGCACCGCTCACTGCGCCGCGGTGGTCGCGTCGTCGCCGGCCAGGGCGCCGGCGACCAGCGCCCCGTTGAATTGGGCCGAATACAGCCGGTGGTAGGCGCCCCGGGCGGCGAGCAGCTCGTCGTGGGTGCCGTGCTCGACGATGCTCCCCGCCTCCATCACCAGGATGAGGTCGGCGTCGCGGATCGTGGACAGCCGGTGGGCGATGACGAAGCTCGTCCTGTCGCTGCGCAGCGCGGCCATCGCGTGCTGCACCAGGACCTCTGTGCGGGTGTCGACCGAGCTGGTCGCCTCGTCCAGGATGAGCAGGGACGGGTTGGCGAGGAAGGCGCGGGCGATGGTGATCAGCTGCTTCTCGCCGGCGCTGACGTTGCCGCCCTCCTCGTCGATCACCGTGTCGTACCCGTCGGGCAGGGTGCGGACGAACCGGTCGACGTACGTCGCCCGCGCCGCGGCCTGGATCTCCTCGTCGGTCGCCCGGGGGTCGCCGTAGGCGATGTTGTCGCGGATCGTCCCGCCGAACAGCCAGGTGTCCTGGAGCACCATGCCGATCTGGGAACGCAGGTCCTCGCGGCGCATCGCGGTGATGTCGACGCCGTCGAGGGTGATGCGGCCCGCGTCCAGCTCGTAGAAGCGCATGATCAGGTTGACCAGCGTGGTCTTCCCCGCGCCGGTCGGGCCGACGATCGCGATAGTGTGCCCGGGCTCGGCCACCAGCGACAGGTCCTCGATGAGGGGCTGCTCGGGCTCGTACCGGAAGGACACGTGCTCGAATTCGACGCGCCCTCGCCGGGTGGCGGGCAGTGCGGGGTCGGCGGGGTCGGGCTTCTGCTCCTCGGCGTCCAGCAGCTCGAAGACCCGTTCGGCGGAGGCCACCCCCGACTGCAGCAGGTTGGCCATCGAGGCGACCTGGGTCAGCGGCTGGGTGAACTGCCGGGAGTACTGGATGAACGCCTGGACGTCGCCCAGGCTCATCGACCCGCCGGCCACCCGTACGGCGCCGACGACCGCGATGGCGACGTAGTTGAGGTTCCCGATGAACATCATCGCGGGCATGATGATCCCGGAGATGAACTGGGCGCCGAAGCTCGCCTTGTACAGCGCCTCGTTCCGCTCCCGGAACACCTGCTCGACCTCCGGGCCCCGGCCGAAGACCTTCACCAGCTCGTGACCGGTGAACGCCTCCTCGATGTGGGCGTTCAGCGTGCCGGTGTGGGCCCACTGCGCGACGAACTGCTTCTGTGAACGCTTGGCGATCTGCCCGGTGACGATCATCGTGACCGGGATCGTGACCAGGGCGATCGCCGCGAGCAGCGGCGAGATCACGAACATCATGACCAGCACGCCGATCACGGTGAGCAGCGAGCTCAGCAGCTGGCTCAGCGTCTGCTGCAGCGTCTGGGACACGTTGTCGATGTCATTGGTGACCCGGCTGAGCAGCTCGCCGCGCGGCTGGCCGTCGAAGAACCTCAGCGGCAGCCGGTTCAGCTTGTCCTCGACGTCGGCCCGGAGGCGGAAGACCGTACGCTGCGTCACGTCGTTGAGCAAGTAGCCCTGCAGCCACATGAACAGCGACGCGGCCAGGTAGAGCCCGAGGACCCACGCCAGGACGGTGCCCAGCTCGCCGAAGTCGATGCCGTGGCCGGGGACGACGTCCATCCCCGCGAGCATGTCGGCGAAATCGCCGTGGCCGGAGGCACGCAGCGCCTGCACGGCCTGCTCCTTGGTCGTTCCCGCGGGCAACCGTCCGCCGATCACACCACTGAAGATCACATCAGTCGCGCGGCCGAGCAGCTTCGGCCCGATGACGGAGAACACGACGCTGATCACCGCGAGGCCGACCACGGCCAGGAGCCTCGGCCGTTCGGGATTCAGCCGCCGTAGCAGCCGCCGGGCGGAGGGGCCGAAGTTCATCGACTTCTCCGCCGGCATCTGCCCGCCGCCGAAGGGCCCGAAACCGCCACCTCCGGCGGGCCGCGGTCGTGCCGGTGCTGTGGGCCGGTCGCTCATACCGCACTCCCCGCGGTCAGTTGGGACTCGACGATCTCGATGTACGTCGGGCAGGAGCCGAGCAGCTCTTCATGGGTGCCGATGCCGGCGACGACGCCGTCGTCCAGGACGACGATCTGGTCGGCGTCGGCGATGGTGGAGACCCGCTGGGCGACGATCACCACGGCGGCGTCGGCGGTGTACGGGCGCAACGCGGCGCGTAGCCGGGCGTCGGTCGTCAGGTCGAGGGCCGAGAACGAGTCGTCGAACAGATAGATCTCAGGCTTGGCGACCAGCGCGCGGGCGATGGACAGACGCTGGCGCTGCCCGCCGGACACGTTCGTGCCGCCCTGGGAGATCGGCGCCTGCAGGCCCTCGGGCATCGCCTCGACGAAGTCGCGGGCCTGGGCGATCTCCAGTGCCTCCCACAGCTCCTCGTCGGTGGCGTCCGGGTTGCCGTACCGCAGGTTGCTCGCGACGGTGCCCGTGAACAGGTACGGCTTCTGCGGCACCAGGCCGATGCGGGTCCAGAGCATCTGGGGGTCGAGGTCGCGTACGTCGACCCCGTCGATCAGGACGGCGCCCGACGTGGCGTCGAACAGCCGGGGCACCAGGGAGACCAGGGTCGTCTTGCCCGACCCGGTGCTGCCGATGACGGCGGTGGTCTGTCCCGCGGTCACGCGGAAGGAGACACCGGACAACACCGGCGCCGCCGCGCCCGGATAGCGGAACTCGACGTCACGCAACTCCAGGTCGGCCCGGCGGTCCACCTGCCGTACGGGATCGCCGGGCGGGCGCACCGACGATTCGGTGTCCAGCACCTCGGCGATGCGCTCGGCGCAGACCGCGGCACGCGGAATCATGATCGAGATGAAGGTGGCCATCATCATCGACATGAGGATCTGCAGCAGGTACATGAGGAACGCGGTGAGGGCGCCCACCTGCATCTCACCGCTGTCCACCCGGGCGGCGCCGAACCACAGCACCGCGACGCTGGAGGCGTTGAGGATCAACATCACGGTGGGGAAGATGAGCGCGGTCAGCCGCCCGACGCGCAGCGCCGTCCCGGTCAGCGCGTCGTTCGCCTCGGCGAACCGGCGGGTCTCCTCACGCTCCCGGACGAAGGCCCGCACCACGCGGATGCCGGAAAGCTGCTCGCGGAGCACCCGGTTCACCACGTCGATGCGGGTCTGCATGGCGCGGAACTGCGGGACCATGCGGAAGACGATCAGCCCGATCGAGATCAGCAGCACGGGCACGCAGACCAGCATGAGCCAGGACAGCCCGACGTCCTGACGCAGGGCCATGATGATGCCGCCGACTCCCATGATGGGCGCGGCGACCAGCATCGTGCAGGTCATCACCACGAGCATCTGGATCTGCTGCACGTCGTTGGTGTTGCGGGTGATCAGCGAGGGCGCTCCGAAGTGGGCGACCTCCCGCGCGGAGAAGCCGCTCACACGGTGGAACACCGCCGACCGGACGTCCTGGCCGAACCCCGCCGCCACCCGGGCGCCGTGATAGACCGCCGCGATCGAGCAGGCGATCTGCACGAGGGACACGGTCAGCATCCAGCCGCCGGTGCGCACGATGTAGCCGGTGTCGCCGGTGGCGACGCCCTGGTCGATGATGTCGGCGTTCAGGCTTGGCAGGTACAGGGAGGCGATGGTGCCGACGAGCTGGAACAGCACCACCAATGTGAGCGCCGGCGAGTAGGGCCGCAGGTACGTGCGGAGCAGCCGGCTCAGCATGGCCGCGGTCCAGGATCGCGTCGCAGGAGGGGCAAAATCATGCGGAACACGGTATATGAGCAGCTAGCTCGGTCACCCATGATTTTCGGCAGGAGCGAACACGGGCCGTCGCCCGATCGCCGCCGAGAAATCCGGCCGTCCGGACGCCGTCAAGCGGTGGCGCGACCGCGCGTACAACGGGTCTCGCGGGACGGTGTCCCGCGAGACCCGTGAGTCTTCGGCAGAGGGAGTGGCCGGGGTCAGCGACGGACGCGTCCGCCGCGCCAGCCGCCGCGCCAGGAGTTCACCCCGGCGGTTCCGACGCCGGCCTGGTGCAGGGAGAGCAGGCACAGGCCGAGGGCGAGCAGCGCGGTCAGGCCGATGCCGATGCTCGCGTTGAGGAGATCGAGGAGGAAGGCGATCCCGAAGACGACCGCCGCGGCGATGGCGAGCATTGTTACCTCACTTCCGGGTCAGGTGGGCCAGTAACGCGTGGTACTCGTGCAGGGCCAGGCGCAGCGCCTCGGTGTCGCCCCGCTCGTTGTCCTTCCACTTGTCGAGCAGCGCCTGCCGGCGGCTGGTGAGGGCCGACAGAGCCTCCTCCACGAGTGCGTCCGCCTGCTTGATGGACCGGCGGGGATCGTCGACGAAGCCCGTCTTGATCTCGCGCCACCGGCCCTCCAGCGCCTCGTCCAGCACGGACGCCGCGCCCGAGGCGGCGGTCGTGGTCGTGACGGGGTAGGCCACGGGGCCGTCCACGCTGAGACCGGTCGTGGTAGCGGCGGTGGCGTCAGCCGTGGCATCGGTGCCGGTGCCGGTCGTGGCGTCGGCGGAGGTCGCGGTGCCGGAGGCCGTCAGGTCGTCCCGGGCGTATCCGGTGCCGGCCGTGTCCGGGTCGTCTCCGCGGGTCTCGTACGCGCCGGTGGCGGGAGCGGGGGAGGGGTCGTCGGCGTCCACAGGGCCGCCCGCGACGAGGCGGTCGCTCTCCTCCGTGTGCCTGCCGCCGGTCCGGGGCGACGTGAGGACGTCGTCGCCCGCCTGGCCGTACGGCTCCCGGAAGCGGGGGCCCTCCGCATCCGCGTCGGCCGTCCCGTCCGTCACCGCGTCATCGCGCGCACGGTCGTGGGCGCCGGTGTCCTGCGCAGTCCCGTCCGCGTAGCCGGCGGTGTACGCGTCGCTGGGGGAGTAGACCGGGCCGGGACCCTCGTGCTCGTCCCGCTCGGCGTCCGCGAGAGCCCTTTCCCTGCGCGCCTCCTCCTCGAGGGGCTCGGGGGTCTCGGGAGTCGGCTGCTCGGCGACCTCGCCGCGCTCGTCGTACTTGTTCGTCCGCATCGTCATCGTCCCGCCTTCCGTACGTCCGCGTGACGGCCAATCGAGGCGCCGTCATAGCCGTCGGTCACGTGGGTGTCGCCGTTCAGGGTGTCGTGGACGTGGCCGTTCACCTCGGCGTCGGCGCCGTCGCCGAGAAGCTCCTCGAACAGCGCGCGGTAGTGGACCATCGCCTGGCGGAGCTCCTCCGTGGTGGCGTCCTGCCGGGCGGCGCGGCTGCTGATGTCGTGAGCGTTGCGGTAGTGGTCGAGCGTGGCGGCGTGGGCCACCGACAGGTCGCTCAGACGCTGTTCGAAGTCGTCGGTGGGGTAGCCGCGCTCCGCCATGACGGCGGTGACCAGCGCGTCCGCTTCGGTCACGGCGAAGCCGGGAGCGTCGACGAACCGCTCCTGCACCTCGGTCCACTTCCTCGCGTACCGGTCGCGGGTCCGCGGGTCGAGCGGACGGATGTCCAGCTTGGCGTGGCGCTCCTCACGGGCGCGCAGGTCCTGCTCGGCCTCCCGGCGGCTGTCGCTCTCCCGCACCGTCCTCTCGTACTCGGGTCCGAAACGGTCCTGCAGGTGGCGCCGACGGTTGCGTGCCGACACAAGGTAGCCGACTGCCAGGATCACCAGCACGGCGACGATCACCACGGCCACCCATGCTGCGGCGTTCATATCTGCCTCCAGGGGTGAGTGCGTTGTTCATCCGCACTGCCCGGGAATACGGCCTTCACGCCTTGCGTAATCGCGAATTCTCGGGGTAAAGGGCCGTTGACCAGCAGAGGAGGTAGCCATGGGCTTCGGGGCCAGTCTCGCCTTCATCGCGGTCGGCGCGGTCCTCGCGTTCGCCGTCAAATGGGACGTTCCTGGAATCGACCTTCAAATGATCGGCTGGATTCTCATGGCCGTGGGGGTCGTCGGAATGGTGCTGACCGGTCGCTACACCCGCCGTCCGCGGACGGAGGAGACGGTGGAGACCATCGAGCCGGACACGATGTACACGGTGGACCCGGCGGCCGAACCGCACGTCCACGTCCAGGAGACCCAGTCGCACACCGCCGTTCACCCGGGTGAGCGCCACGTGCACGTACGCGAGGAGACCACGCCCCTGCCGCGCGACGGTGTGTGAGCCGTATGGTCAGGGAGTGGTGCCCGCCGCGTTGGTGGCGTCGCGGGCCTCGGTGAGGACCCGGGCGACGTGCGAGTCGTCCCGGGCCGGCACCTCGTGGAAGCCTTGCTCGGGGTCGTAGGCGATGTCCAGCCCGTTGTCGACCAGCCGGCCCGCCCACCGTAGAGCGGTGTTGAGCTTGTCCTTGGGGACCTGGCGCCCCTGGGCCGCGGCGGAGAGGCTCCGCAGGTTGGTGGCGGGGCCGCTCTGGCTGTGCTCGCGCCGCAGCTTCCACGGCAGGGCACGGCTGTGGTCCGTCATCGGCTTGGACAGACCGGCCGCGCGCTTCGCCTGCAGGACGCCCGACTCCGTGACCCCGAAGTGCTCCGCGAGGCGGGCGTTGGTCCATCCTTCCGCCGCCAGCCGGACGAGTTCTTCCTGGTCGATGCGCGCCTTCCTCCCCATGATCGCCAGCCTAGGCCCACCGGCGCGGTTCGTGTACGCACGAGGGCGGAATCTGCGCTAAGGTTTGGATGTGCCCAGGGAGACCAGGGCAACGGGACGTAGCGCAGTTTGGCAGCGCACTTGACTGGGGGTCAAGGGGTCGTGGGTTCAAATCCCGCCGTCCCGACACTGTTGTAGCAGGTCAGAGCCACAGTTCCCAAGATCGGGGATTGTGGCTTTTCTGTTGTGTCACCCAGGTGTCATCAAGAGTCGCCCTCCCCGACCGCGCCGCCCGGTGACAGATGTATGTCCAGCGTGTCACCGCATTCGCCGGTCCTCTGGCCGGGGGAGCGCCTGGTGTTCTAACGGACTGGCAGATCTACACCGTAAAGGTGTCGCTCCTGAGCGATTCATCTTGATCGACAACGCATCCTCTGCGGGGGCCATCGCAGACGCCCATGGCTGCCGTGGCAACCTTCCTGGCTACGGCTTGGTGACCGTCGCTCGCCACGCCGACGCCGAGTAGCGCGGAAAGCTACGAGCCGCGGCTGGGGGAGCAGTGCGTTGTCACCTGTAGCGAGCCACCGCGGCCCGAGAGGGAAACCTGACCGTCGGCCCGATGGATCTGGAGACTTGACGGACCCCGGCCGGCCGCTGCGCACCGTCCTTGCCGCGTCGGTCAGGTCAAGCGGCGAATCTAGTGCGTACGGGCGCGATTCAGGGATGTCTGTGAAATGATCTGCATCGTGCTGATCACGTCCTCCTTTGGAACGATGTAATGGATTTCCGGATCGGGCTGTTCGGGGGTTTTCGGGTCTCGGTGGGAGGGGTGCCTGTCGTACCGGAGGCGTGGTCTCAGCGGAAGCCCGCGGCGCTGGTGAAGCTGCTCGCCCTGGCACCTGGGCACCGGCTGCGGCGGGAACAGATAATGGAGGCGCTGTGGCCGGAACTCGACCAGCGGGCGGCGGGGGCGAATCTTCGCAAGGCGCTGCATTCCGCACGGCGCAGTCTTGGTACCGACGACGGGAACGAGCTGATCGTGTCGGTCGGGGATCTGCTGTGCCTGCCTGATGGGACCTCGGTGGATGTGGCCGACTACTGGTCGCTCGTGGCCGTGGCCCGCAGGTCCAGGGAGCCCGACGCGTACCAGGTCCCGATCGAGGTCTATCGAGACGGTCTGCTTCCTGAGGACCTGTACGAGGACTGGGCCGCGGCGCCACGGGAGGAGCTTCGGCTCGACTGGCTGGGCGTCGTCGAGGAGTTCGCCGCGCTGCTGGAAGCGCGAGGCGAGCTGAACCGCGCGGCACGGGCGGTGCAGCAGCTGGTCGCGGCCGATCCCTTGCGGGAGGACGCGCACGCCTGGCTGATGCGCTTGTACGCGCTGGCCGGCCGGCGGGACGAGGCACGACGCCAGTACGCGCGCCTGCGGGAGCTGCTCGACGTGGAACTCGGCGTCGAGCCCCGTCCGGAGACGCAACGCCAGTTCGAGGAGATCAACAGCGGGCAGACGTCCGATCCGAAGCTGACAACGGACCTGTGGGAACGGGTCGGCGACCTCCGGGTGCAGTCTGGCGATCCGGCGGGGGCAGTCAAGGCGTTCGGCCAGGCCCTCGCCGACTCGGCGGATCCCGCGGAGGCCGGTCGCATCCACCGTAAATGCGCGAGTGCGTGGTTGATGCAGCACCTGCCCGACGAGGCCGAACCGCATCTGGCCGCCGCGGACGGCCTCGCGCCCGACCAGGCCGAGCATGGGCGGCTCGTCTGCCTGAGAGCGAACCTCGCCTGGGAACGCGGCGACTTCGCCACGGCACGCCGCCTCGCTGAGCGGGCCCATGCCATCGCCCGCGCCGACGGAGACTCGGCCGACGTCGCGGCGGCGCTGGAAGCGCTGGCGTTCATCGCGCACGTCCAGGGGGATTGGCGGCCAGGGCTGCAGGCGCAGATCGAAGGGCTCGCCGGTGTGGCGCTCGGGGTCCGGGTCGCCCGTTTCTGCGACTTCAACCACTGTCTCAGCCAATACCAGCTCTACGGTGACGGGCTCGCCGGCGACGTCGAGGAGTACGCCCGCGAGACGCTGGCCATCGCTGAGCGAGCCGACGCGATCCCGGCGCAGGCGTTCGCCTGGTGCCTGCTGGGCGAGTCGCTGCTGCTGCGTGCCCAATGGGACGAGGCGGAGGCGTGCCTGGAACGGAGCTGCGAGCTGTACGCGCCGCTGGGAAGCCGTTCGGTCGCGCTGCCGTGGCTGCGGCGGGCGGAGCTGGCCACCTGCGGGGGCGCGCACGACGACGCGGCGATCTATCTGAAGCGCGCGGCGGCGATCGCGACCGTCACCCCGATGGCGCGCCATGCGTGGGCCCGGCTGCATGCGACCGCGGCCTTCGCCGCCCTGGAGCGGGACAGGCCGGAGGAGGTGCTCCGGGCGGTACGCGCGACCCAGAGCGCGGCGGCCCGCTACGGCGACTGCCCGACCTGCAGCGCGCTACTCCACCCGGTCGGCGCCCAGGCGTGCGCCCTGGTCGGCGATCGGGAGGGCGCGCACGCCCACGCCGCGGCGGCCGCCCAGTTCGCCGGCTCCTTCGCGAGCTCGGCCTGGAGCGCGATGGCCGAGTCTGCGGCGGCGAGCGCCGCGGTCGCGGACGGCGACCCGTACGCGGCCCGCGAGCGGTTCCAGTCGGCGGCCGCGCTCTACGCGGAGGTCGGGCATTCCTTCTGGGCCGACCGGGCGACGGCTCAGGCGAACAGCGTGCGGGACGGCCTCCAGCGAAGGAACGTTCAGGGAACGCGGCCGTCCTAGTGTCGTCGACGACAGGGCGTCCGGCTTCACCCGGAAGCAGGACGCTTCTCTCGAATGGAGATCGACGATGGGCCTGACCATTGGTGACACCGCCCCCGACTTCGTCGCCGCCACCACGGACGGCGTGATCCGGTTCCACGACTGGATCGGCGACTCCTGGGCCGTGCTCTTCTCGCACCCCAAGGACTTCACCCCGATCTGCACGACCGAACTCGGCTACATGGCTGCGATCAAGGGTGAGTTCGACCGCCGCGGCGTGAAGATCATGGCGCTGTCGGTCGACCCGGTCGACAAGCACGCCGCCTGGGCCGCCGACATCGAGGAGACCCAGGGCACCGCGCCGAACTACCCGATGGTCGGTGACGCCGACTTCGCCATCTCCAAGGCCTATGGGATGCTCGGCGCGGACGTCAGCGGGGACCCGGCGGACCGTACGGCCGCCGACAACCAGACCGTGCGCGGCGTCTTCGTGATCGGCCCGGACAAGAAGATCAAGTTGATCCTGCTCTATCCGATGACGACCGGCCGCAACTTCGACGAGATCCTGCGAGTGATCGATTCCCTGCAGCTCACCGCGAGACACAAAGTGGCCACGCCGGCGAACTGGACGCAGGGCCAGGACGTCGTCATCGCGGGATCGGTCTCCTACGACCAGGCCAAGGACCTCTTCGGCGACTGGGACGAGCCCAAGCCCTACCTTCGGATCGTCCCTCAGCCGAAGTGATCTGACGGATTCGAGGAAATCTCAGGAAAGTAGCGCAGACCATGCGGATCCTCGTGCTCGGCGCCGGTTTCGGTGGCTTGGAGCTGACGGCCCGGCTCTCGGAGGAACTGGGGGACGACGCCGACATCGTCCTGATCGACAAGTCCGAGGGGTTCGTTTTCGGCTTCTCCAAGCTCGATGTGATGTTCGGCCGCACCACCGCCGACGCGGTGCGGCACCCCTACGCGGACGTCGTCCGGCCCGGCGTGCGGTTCGTCCAGACCACCATCCGCGCCGTCGACCCCGAGCGGCGGCGCGTCGAGACCGACGCGGGGCCCTTCGAGGCCGACGTGATGGTCGTCGCCCTCGGCGCCGCCCTCGATCCCGCGGCGACGCCGGGACTCGTCGAGGCGGGCCACGAGTTCTACACCGTGGAGGGCGCGTTCGCGGTCCGGGACGTCCTGCGCGGCTTCCCCGGCGGCCGGGTCGTCGTGGGGGTGACCTCGACCCCGTTCAAGTGCCCGCCCGCGCCGAGCGAGACCGCGCTGATGGTCCACGACTTCCTGGTGGAACGCGGCGTGCGCGACACTTCCGAGATCGCGTTGGTCATGCCGCTGGGCGCGCCGATCCCGCCGTCCCCGGCGGCGTCGCAGGCGCTGCTGGCGGCGTTCGCCGAACGTGGTATCGCCTGGCATCCCGATCGCCTCGTCCGCGCCCTCGATCCGCGACGCCGGGTGGCCGTACTCGCCGACGGTGGAGAGATCCCCTTCGACCTCTTCCTCGGCGTGCCCGTCCATCGGGCGCCCGACGTCGTCCTGAACTCCGGGATGTGCGTCGACGGCTGGATCCCCGTAGACCCCCTCACCCTGGAGACCGCCTACCCCGATGTCTACGCGGTCGGCGATGTCACCAGCGTCGGCACCCCCAAGGCCGGTGTCTTCGCCGAAGGCCAGGCCGCGGTCGTCGCCGACCAGATCATCGCCCGGCACCGCCGCGGCGAGTCCGCCGCGGCCTACAACGGGACGGGTGTCTGCTATATCGAGTTCGGTCACGGCCAGGTGGCCCGCGTCGAAGTGACCTTCAAGACGGGCGAACGCCCCCACGGCCGATTCGACCACCCGTCCGCGACGTCCGCGGCGGACAAGTCCGTCTTCGGCTCCAGCCGCATCCGCCGCTGGTTCAACCGCGACTGGACCACCTACTGACCGATATGCCTCTTCTCCGGACCGGCGATCATGAGCCTGGCCTGGAGTACCCGATCAGGAGACGACAACGCCGACTCCCACGCCGCTCGCGCATGCCTCAGGCCCGCACCTGAGCCGTCTCCCAGACTCCTGCGGACATGCCTCAGAGCAACTCGAGATCGTCCAGCTTGCTGGGCCTCGGTCGCGCAGCAGCGGCCACTCCAGCAGGCCGGCGAACGGGAGATCGCGGTCCGCGCATCAGTGCTTGCGGAAGTCGTCGGCCTACCGGACGACTGCCGGTTACTTGTATGACCCATCGACGTGCCCGATGGCGGACAATGTCCGCAGATCCAAGGAAGAGCACCATGCTGAGACACCCACTGTCCGTCACCCTCGCCACCCTCTCCGCGTTACTCACCGCCACGCTCATCGCGCCCACGGCGCAGGCCGCACAGCCCGCCGGCCTCAAGTCGGCCACCGACGCCACGGTGGCGACCAGCTGCTGGTCCGGCTACGAGAACCTGGGAGGCGAGGACTTGCGGGACACCCCAGCCACCGCCTCCTAGGAGCCGGGCCGCCTCGACCTCTTCACCCGCAGCTCCGACGGCACCCTGCAGCACAGGTGGTACGACAACGGCCGCCGGCACGACTGGGAGAATCTGGGCGGCAACCTATGGTCCTCGCCGGCCGCCGTCTCCTGGGGAGTCGGCCGCCTCGACATCTTCGCCGTGAGCTCCGGGGGGCGCCTGATCCATCGGTGGTACGACAGCAGCGGCGGCTGGTCGGCCTGGGAGGATCTGGGCGGAGTGTCATCGCTTGACACCCCCGCCGTCTCCTCCTGGGGCCCCGGCCGCCTCGACCTGTTTATCCGCGGCTCCGACGACGCCCTGCGACAC
This sequence comes from Microbispora sp. NPDC088329, assembly GCF_040685655.1. NCBI lineage: Bacteria > Bacillati > Actinomycetota > Actinomycetes > Streptosporangiales > Streptosporangiaceae > Microbispora > Microbispora sp. NPDC088329. The sequence continues at coordinate 86,682 of NZ_JBFBIP010000002.1, read as the reverse complement.
CGGGTCTACGACAACGGCGGATGGTCGGCCTGGGAGAACCTGGGCGGCGTGCTGGGGTCCCCGCCGGCGGCCGTCTCCTGGGGGCCCGGCCGGATCGACGTCGTCGCCGGGAGCCTCCGCCGCACGATACTCCGCCGGTGGTACGAGAACGGCAGCTGGTCCGCCTGGGTCACCGCCCCGGTTGTGGAAAACGTCCAGCCGTCCATCGCCTCCCCGGGACCCGGCCGGCTGGACGTTGTCGCGGTGGCCTACGGCTACGGGCTCCGGCACCAGAGGTACGAGAACGGCAGCTGGTCCAACTGGCTGATCGTCCCCGGCGACGGCTATCCGGCCCTCTCCTGGGGACTGGGAAGAATGGACGTGTTCGTCACCAGCAGGGGTGTGGTCCAGCACACGTGGTACAGCTGATCACCACCGAGCCCCGGCACCCGGCTCCGGCACCCCACGCGACGGCACCCGCCCCTGGCCGGCCGTCGGCACAGGCCGCAGGCTCGTACCTGACCCACGCCTGATGCGCGCCGGTGAAGCCCGAACGGAGTAAGACACCCGGTGGTGCCCGGTGCCTCCCGCACCGGGCACCACCAGGCCCGACACCGCAAGCCTGGCCTGAGACGTGTCTTTACACCTCGTTAATGATCTTCGGGATACGGTGTCCAGGTTTCGTGCTTGATCGCTATCTCCGCCGGAACAGGCGGAGCGCGCACAGTTGGCCGATCCGATAGTTGGACCGGTTGTTGGTCCAGGATCCTTTGATGGACCGCTGACAGAGGCCGAGCGCAGCAGCCCTTTGAACGGCATAGGTCTGTGATGTACCGAGGATCACAGGAGCGAACTGGACACGGGTCGAAGTCCGTGCGGACTCGGGATCACGCTGCCTGACGTGATGGACCCTTGGCCGGCACCGCGTCATGACAGCAAGGTTTCTCCGATCCACCCATTGGGGTCGCAGCCGGGAGGGATGGCGAACACGGCGGAACCGATCGGTGTGGTCCACTCGTTCAGCAGGTCCGCCTCGGCCAGTCGCTCCTGTACCGGGATGAACTGCCGGGCGATGTCGGCCTGGTAGGAGGCGAACAGCAGCCCGGTGTCGGCGGTGCCGTCGGGCGAAACGCCCTCGTCGTAGTTGTAGACGCGACGGAGGATACGCGTGCCGGGGTCGGCCACGTGTGCTCGCCGGATGTGGGCGTATTCGGAGATGACCGGCAGCCCGGCGGGGGTGAGCCGCGCGAAGTCCGGTTCGTCGTGCTCGCGGGCGCCGGTGAGCGGAGCGCCGTCGGTGAGGCGGCGGCCGATCGTGAACTCCTTGGCCACGGTGTCGGCGGCGTCCCAGGTCTCCATCTCCGCGCGGATGCGCCGTAGGACCAGGGTGGTCCCGCCGCGCAGCCACTCCTGCGCCCCGGCAAACCAGACCGCCCGATCGAAGTCGGGTGTGCCGGCGACGGGGTTGACGGTCCCGTCGAGCTGTCCCATCACGTTGCGCTGGGTGGTGTGAGGCTGCTGAGAGTGCGCGGCCCGCCGGAAGCCCCGCTGGGTCCAGCGGACCTTTGCGAACGACCGGGCGTCCTTGACGAGCACCCGCAGCGCATGGGTAACGGTGAGCGGGTCGTCCGCGCAGATCTGGACGAGCAGGTCGCCGCCCGTCCACCGCTTCTTCAGCCGGTCGATGCCGAACGCGGGGAGGGGAGCGATGAACTCCGGCCGCTGATCGGAGGTCTTGGTGGCCGCGAACAGACCCGGTCCGAAGCCGAAGGTGACGGTCAATCGGGCGGGCAGGACGGCCAGATGGGGCTCGGTGTCGGCGAGCGCGGGCTGTCCCTGAGTGATGCGCCGGGCGTCGTCGGTGAGCACGCGCATCAGCCGCGCCACGCTCTCACGGTCCGAGCCCGCCCGCAGGTCGAACGCCACGAACGCGGCGTGCGCCTGCGGCGGCGTCGCGACACCGGCCTGGTGGGCTCCGTAGAACGGCTCCACCGCCGTCGCCTGGGGCGAGTTCACGTCCGAGCCGGTGGTACGGCCGGCCGTACGCGTGTCGTCGGTGTCGGCGCTCGCCCGCGCCACGACGGCCCCGCTCGTTGCGGCGGCGGCCACCATGGCGCCGCCGGACAGCAGCGCCCTGCGGCTCAGACGCGGGCGAGGGAGACGCTCCGCTTCATCATGCCGCTCACTCATTCATGCCGCCCATGTCGGCGCCCGGCTGGTAGTTCTCCTTGGCTCCGGCGAAGTCCTTGCCCAGAGCCGTGAAAGTGTAGGTGCCGCCCCCCTGAAGCTCCAGCGTGAACGGCACTTCGGACCCTGGCTTGATCTCGGAAGGCACGTCCATGACCATGATGTGGTCGCCGCCGGGCTGCAGGACGTGGGAGCCGTGGGCAGGGACCACGAAACCGCCCTCCTTCGGCCGCATGACCATCTTCCCCTTCGACTCCACGACCTCGTGCAACTCCACCATGGGTGCCGCGGGAGTGCTGCCGGCGATGACGGTGATATCCGAATCGGAGTTGTTGACCAGGGTGCCAAAAGCGGCGGTCATCCCCTTCTTGGCGGTCTTGACCCACGGGTCGGTGATGCTGAGCGCGGCAGAGGTGGACGACGGGGAGGCCGCCACCGCAACGGGCGAAGCAGTCGCTGAGACGGAGGGCGCCTCCTCAGAGCCGCAGGCCGCCGTGGCCGTCACTGCGCCCAGGCTGAGAACGACGAGCATGACGCGGAAGAACATGAAGATCCCTTCACCCGGCTGAGAGCCGGTACTGGTACCGCTGCACTGAACGAATTCGGCGCGCGCGAGCGCACACCGGACGCACCCCGCCACTACCGGGGTGCCGGTCACATCAGAAAGAGCCCGCCGACCAGATTCCGGTCAGGCGGGAACAGTGCGAACGGTGCCAGGAGGGCCGCGCCGACCCATCGAATGGCCGAGCAGGACCGACCGCGCGACCACCCGGGGCTCGATCACCGGGACGACGATCGCGCCGTACGCCGGGTTCAGGAAGACGGCGAACACGATCCGCAGCCGGACGGCCAGCCGGCGCAGCAGGGCCCAAAGCAGCGCCTCACCATGCGCCAGCCAGACCGCCGTCAGCGCGACCGCCCAGCCGTGCATGACCAGCATGCCCAGGCCGGGCACCAACCCGGAATGGACGTGCCCGCCGCTCATCGCGGAGCCGGCGACGCTCGGTTCCAGGGTGTGCGCGAACGTGAACAGCAGGTGGAGCGCCGCCTGCGAGGCCACCAGCGCCGGCAGGATCACGGCCAGCGTCCGCTCACGCCGCGCGAGGGCGTGCGCGGGCAGGAAGGCGATGAGCAGGGCCATGAGAACGGCGACCACGGAGACCGACCCGCCGCCGACAGCATGCGCCCCCACGCCGAGCGCCACCGAGACCGCGGCGAACGCGGCGGCTCGTACGGCGCGGAAGGGCATGGTGGCTGTCATGGCGCCGCAATCATCGCACACCGCCTCCCCGCCCCTCAGTGCATGCGACGCAAATCGTGATAACCGGGCCGAATGCCTCGTGAAGGAGCGCGAGCGGTCGATGAGGACGAAGGAACCAAGGCGCTCACCCTGTCGCCCGGCACCGGTTCTCCCCTTCGTGTACCGACCGAGCCCGACCGAGCGAACGGATGGCGGCGGTCTTGGGGCCGACCGGCCTCTGTGCGATAGTCGTCTTCGTCATGCGCGCCGCCTTACCCCTGCGACTCGCGCGGTCGGCCGCCTTCTCGGTCGTCTGCGTGCTCCTCGCCGTGGGCGCGCACTGGTTCGCCGGTGGGGCCGCCCCGACTCCCCAGGCACTTCTCATCGGCGGAGCAGGCGTCATGACCGTCGCCGCGGCGACGGCGGGCCGGGAGCGGTCACCATTGGTCGTCATCGGCCTGCTCCTGGCAGCACAGGTCTTCCTGCACGAACTCCTCGGGTCACTCGCGCTCTCGACGGAGACAACGGCCGTGGCGCACACGCACCGGCTGGGGGTGGGCACCGGGATGCTCACCGCGCATCTCACCGCGGCGCTGATCACGGGGTGGTGGCTGTCGCGGGGCGAAGCGGCGCTGTGGTCGATCCTGCACAGGATCGGCACGGGCGCGATCCACTGGCTCCGGGCGCTGCTCACGCTGTTCCGGTTCCTTGCCCGCATACGCCCCCGCCCCCGGCTCGCGTCGTACAACCTTGACCGCGAACCTCGGCGTGAGGCTGTCCTGCGACACGCCGTCGTACGGCGCGGCCCGCCGGTTCTCGTGTTCCTGTGATCCTCTTTTAGCTCCTCTGAGCCCTTCTGAGGTTTCTTCGCGCGGCCTGCCCGCCTGGACGTCACGCCTGCCCGCAGCGGCTCGCCTCGACGACCCGCGGACCTCCATGCCGGTCCGTACGGCCCGCGCGCCCGCAGGTACCCGCACACGACGACTGGAGATTACCGATGACACCGCCGTCCGCCGTCACACGCCGGGCCACGACCTCCCCGCATCCCTGGAGCCTGTCGTGAAGCATCCCTCGGTCATAGCGGTCTTCCTGTTCGGTATCTCGTGCCTGTTCGCGGTGGTGTTCGCCGCACCCGCGTCCGCGCACGACAGCCTGAAGAAGAGCACACCCGCCGCGAACGCCGTCGTCTCCGGCCTCGAAAAGATCGAGCTGCAATTCAGCGCGCATGTCGGTTTTCCCACGGTCCTCCTTCATGACGCAGCCGGACGCCGCTTCGAATCTGGAACTCCACGCGTCGACGACTCCACAGTGGTGGAAGCGGTCGCAGGCCCGCTTCCCCAGGGCAGCTACACCATCGCCTGGCGGGTCGTCTCCTCCGACGGCCACCCCATCCAAGGGGAGATACCGTTCGTCGTCGGATCCTCGTCGGCGGCATCGGCCGGAGGGACGGCGCCCGCCGCCCCGGTGGCGATGGCGGACCGCCCGGATCAGGAGACCGGCGTACCCGGCTGGATCTGGGCGGTCGTGGCCGCGGTCGCGGTTCTCGGAGCGGCCGCCGTCCTGGTGGCGCGGGGCGGCAAACCGTCGACGCCGCCGCTCCCGGACGCCGTGGCGGACCGCCCATCGGGTTCCGAGAACGGTGAGCACGAGTGACAAAGAAAACAGCCAGAGCGATTCTCCTCCTCGGCCTTCTGTGCGCCGTCCTGGGAGCATTCGCCGCACCGGCGCTGGCACACGACACCCTGCGATCGAGCACACCCGCCGGCAACGCCGTGGTCTCCAGCCTCGACCTCATCGAGCTGGAGTTCAACAACAACGTGCGCTATCCCGTCGTGCTCCTGCACGACGCGGCCGGGCAGCGCTTCCCCTCCGGCACACCCCGAACCCGCGGCGCCAAGGTGCTCGTGGACGTCGACGAGCCGCTTCCCCACGGCAGCTACACCGTCGTCTGGCGGGTCGTCTCCGCCGATGGCCGCCCCCTCGAAGGAGAGATCCCCTTCACCGTGGGTTCCTCGTCGGCTCCGCTGCCGAGCACCCTCGTGTCCAGCACCCCGGTGTCCGGCGTCCCCATGTCCAGCCCGGTTCCGGCCCGCACACCCGTGAGCGCGACGGGCGAGACGGACGAGCAGGGCGGCCTCCCCGCCTGGACATGGGCGGTCATGGCCGGGTTGGCACTCGCCGGAGCCGTGGCACTGCTGATGCGGCGGAGAAGGAAACCCGCCGGCGGGAACACACCTTCCTGATCGCCGGCATTTGCCCAAGACCAGTTTCCGGACCGGACAGCCGCTGATGCGACGTCTTCCTCCGGCCTCCCATCCTCCGCGCCGGCCTCCGGCCGATGTGACAGCCGGCGCGCCTTTCGTAGAAGGATCATCTTCGATGGCCGATGACGGATTTCCCCTCATGCAGTTCCTCCGCCAAGGTTTCGATCCTGTGGCGGAGCTCGGACGTATTCGATCCGAGCAGCCCGTCTTCCCGATGCGGATGCCCGACGGGTCCACTGTCTGGCTGGTGACCCGATATGACGACGTCCGGGCCGTACTGGGCGACGCGACCCGGTTCAGCAACGACTTCGCGAACGTGCTCGCCGCCGGGGCGAACCAGGAAGACCCCGGCGGTCTCGGCTTCCGCGACCCGCCCGAGCACACGCGGCTGCGGCGCCTGCTGACGCCCGAGTTCACCATGCGGCGGCTGCGGCGGCTGGACGGCGGCATTCAGAAGATCGTCAACGACTATCTGGACGCGATGGAGCGGAGCGGGCGTGAAGCAGACCTGGTCCGGTCGTTTGCCCTTCCCATCCCGTCGCTCGTCGTCTGCGAACTGCTGGGTGTGCCGTACGGCGACCGGTCCGATTTTCTCCGGATGAGTGCAGACAGGTTCGACCTGTCCGCCGGTCCCGAAGCGTCCATCCAGGCGGTCAACGACTCGATCACCTACCTGACCGATCTGGTCGCCAAGGAACGCGCGAACCCCGGTGACGGCCTGCTGGGCACGCTGCTGCGTGAGCACGGTGACGAGGTGAGCGATCGCGAGCTGGCCGGTCTGGCCGACGGCCTGCTGACCGGCGGGCACGACACCAGCACCAGCATGCTCGCTCTCGGCACGCTGTGGCTGCTGGGCAATCCCGAGCAGGCCACCCTGGTCCGCGAAACCGACGACCACGTCGACAAAGTCGTGGAGGAGCTCCTGCGGTACCTCACAGTCGTTCAGGTCGCCTTCCCGCGCTTCGCCCGCGAGGATCTCGTGGTGGCCGGGCAGCCCATCGCCAAGGGGCAGATGGTGCTGTGCTCGCTGACCGCCGCCAATCGCGATCCCGCCCTCGGCCCAGACATGGACCGGGCCGTCCCGGGGCGCAAGGTGAGCCCTCACGTCGCCTTCGGACACGGCATCCACAGATGCATCGGGGCTCCTTTGGCACAGATGGAGATGCGGATCGCCTTCCCCGCGCTGCTACGGCGTTTTCCCGGTCTGCGGCTGGCCGTGCCGTTCGAGCAGCTGGCGTTCCGCGAGATCTCCATCGTCTACGGTCTCGACTGTCTGCCGGTCGCCTGGTAGCACCGTTCGCCGGGGAACGACCGGCTCTCCGGTCGCTCCCCGGCCACCTGCCGATATCCGGGAAACCTACGGTGCGACGGGGCCGCGAGGCTCAATGCGTCCGTACGTCCACAGGCGATGTTCACCACGCCGATGCCGAGGGTCTTCTCGGCGGGGCGTCAGGCTGACAGGTGATGTTCGCGTCCCCCCGGCATCCGGTGCTGCGCGTGCTGCGAGCCCTCGTCTTCGCGACGGTTGTGCGTCGTCATCTCCGCGGGCGGCCATGCCTTCGCCGGTGGCGGCTCCGTGCCGCCGGGGATCCTGGGCGCCGGGGCCCTGGTGGCCATGGTGCTCGCGTACGCGCTCAGCGGACGTGAGCCCCGGATCGAGGTCCTGCTCACAGCGAGTATCGGCACTCAGGCACTTCTTCACGAGCTGTTCGCCCGGACGGCGACAGTCAAGCGCGGAACAGCTCGCCCACGGCGCGCACACCGACCACGGGCATCTCGGCATCGGCATGGCGCTGGTGCATCTCGTGATCGGGACGATTTCCGGCTGGTGGCTCTACCGCGGCGAGGTCGCGATCTGGCTCCTGCTGTGCCTGCTGGCCATGGGTTCGGTCACGGTTCTGCGCTGGCTGCTCGGCGGCGCCACGCCGGTGACGACGCCCGTGAAGCAGGTCTCGCCGATCGCGTGTGCGCGGGCGCACGGCGGCAGGCGGGAGATCGTCTCGGCGATCCACCGACGTGGGCCGCCTGTGTCCATCCTGGCCGGCTGACATCTGTCGACGTCTCTGATAGGCGTTTCCTGCCTCTGTGCCGCGATCGGGCGGCAAGGCGGAATGCCATCCCGGGGTACGCCGCATCATTCCGTGCGCTCCGGTCGGCGCAGGCGATGACTCGCCTGTTCGGGTCGCGCACCGCCCTTCCGGTGTAGCCGCGAGGTCGTCCCGCCTTTGACCGGCGCCGGCTGCGTCAATCGTCGGCTTGCTTCGATTCCCGGTCGGCCGCCTGGCCCGCCGGTTCCTTCGCCGTCTGGCTCGGCTCCTGCTCACCCGCCCCGGCAGGCTGCGCGAGGCCGACACCGCGTTGCTGCAGGAACTCGTGGGTGCGTGCCCTGAGCTGGCCGAGCTCGCCACCCTGATCCGTTCCTTCGCTGAGCTCCTGTCCCCGGCCGCGGGGAACGACGCCAAGCTCACCGCCTGGCTCACCGACGCCCGGGCCGCCAACCTGCCCCACCTGCATGGTTTCGCCAACGGCCTCGAACTCGACCGCGAGGCCGTGAACGCCGGCATCATCCTGCCGCACCACAACGGCCGGACCGAAGGCGTCAACACGCGAACGAAGAGAATCATGCGGCAGATGCACGGCCGGGCAGGGTTCGACCTCCTGCGCCACCGCATCCCGCTGCACTGAAGATCACTGAGCGCCACCACCGACTATGGGACAGACCCGTTGATTGGACAGACCCCCGCCAAGGGCGAGCAGCCCTCCGAACACCGGCAGCCAGCCCAGGCGCTCCGGCAGCCAGGAGAGGTGGGCGGGCGGGGTGAGCAGTCCCGGGACGGCGCCGAAGCGGAGTGCGGCCAGGGCGGTCACGGCAGCCACTGTCAGGTGCCAGAGGAAGATCGTCATAGCGGACAGGTTGAGCAGCGCCACCGCGGCCCAGAGCCGGGGCCGGCGCATCAGCCGCCCCAGCGGCCCGTGCGCCAGCAGCGCCAGCCCCACCTGGGCGAGCCCGAAGGCGACGGCGGCGAGCGTGGGCGGGCTGAGGTTCGAGACCCCCGCCCCCGGCACGCCCACCATGCTCGCGGAATAGCCGAACCCGGCCACCAGGACCGCCGCCCCGGCCGCCCCTCCGGCCAGCAGCGCCACCGCCGTCCGCCGGGAGGCGAGCCCGCCGCCCGCCCAGCCCACCCCCAGCATGTACGGCACCAGCCACCCGGCCGCGAGGTTCACCCACCCCAGCCAGGCCGGTCCGCCCAGGCCGAACCTGACCGCGTCCACCGCGAGCACCACCGCGGCCGCCGAGGCGGCGGTGACGCCCGGCCGCAGTTTCAGCAGCAGGGGAGCGGCGGCGGTGAGCGCCGCGAAGACCGCCAGGAACCAGATCGGCCCGAGCGCCGGGAGCGCCAGCGCCCTGACCGTCGCGTACGGCGCACCGTGCAGCGCCAGCCCCGCCGCGATCCCCGCCCAGACCAGCAGGAGCGGGACCACCGGCCGCAGCAGCCGCCCCATCCTGGCCCGCACCCATGCCGGACCCGCCGCCGCCCGCGCCGGACCGTCCGTTCTCGCCCGCGCCGGACCCGCCGTCTCCGCTCGCGCCCGATCATCCGCAGTCCGCAGGCTCCGTGCCGCGGCGTACCCGCCCACGAAGAAGAACACCGCCAGCGTCTGCAGCACCCACGACAGCGGCGCGAGCTCCGGCATGAACGCGAGCGGGCTGGAGACGGCGACCGTCCCCCGGGGCCCGGGCACCCACGCCGTGACGAGCCAGTGCCCCAGCACCACCCCGGCGATCGCCAGCGCCCGCAGCGCGTCCACCCCCCGGTCCCGCCCCGGCGGCGTCATCGCCTCGACCCGCGCCGCCGTACCGCGCCCGGCCGGGTCACGCATGGGAGACCTCGGCGGTCCGCCCAAGGGCGATCAGGGTGAGGTTGCGCAGGGACTCGCCGCCGGGGGCGAGGTAGTCGCTGTGCCCGGCGGCGCCGGCCGCGAACACCCGGGAACCGTAGCCGGGCTCGGCGGGATCGCGGCCGAAGCCCAGCGGGCCGATCTTGATCTTGGGGATGTCGCGCGCCCAGTCCTCCGTGCCGCTGCCCGCCCAGAGCGGGACCCCGCCCAGCTCGGCCGCCGAGGAGACGCCGAGCCCGGGGCTGCCGAACACGGCCAGGTTGTCCGCCCGGATCCCCGGCGCGGCCTTGGCGCACACCACCGACCCGTAGCTGTGGCACAGCAGACTGACCCGCTTGCCGCGGAGCGTCTCGTTCACGTAGCGCCGCAACGCCGGGGCGCCCTTCTCCGCGGCCCAGCCGGTGGCGGACCCCAGGCTGACGGTCGCCGGGCTGTCGTACCCGAGCCAGGCGACCACGGCCAGCCGGGCTGCCGGATCCAGTTCCCGCGCCTGGGCGAGCACCGCCCGCGCTCCGCCTCCGGGGGTGCTGTACGGCTTGGCCCGCCCGCCGTCGAAGGTGGCGGACGTGGTGTCGGCGCCGGGGACGATGACGGCCACGTGCTCCGCAGTACTGAGATCGCCATAGACCCGGATGATCCGGTCACCCTGCGGTGAGGGGACGACCAGGTAGGTGAGCGCCGCGGCGGTGGCGACGGCGAGCGAGGAGCGGAGCACGGGGGCCTCCTGTCCGGTTCGGGGGAACGAGACAGGACGCTACGAATCAAGATCGGTAACTCGCGTCACACCGCGGTGCTCACCTTCACGTCACCCCCCGGAGGGAGGCGGCGCCATCACGGGGAGCGGGGCGTGGGACGGTCCCCTGGGGACCTCACTCTCCGGGGCGGACCAGCCCGGACTCGTAGGCGTACACGATCGCCTGGGCCCGGTCGCGCAGGTTCAGCTTGGCCAGGATCCGGCCGATGTGGGTCTTGACCGTCTGCTCCGAGAGTACGAGCTCCTCGGCGATCTCCTGGTTGGAGCGGCCCTTGGCGATGAGGACGAGCACCTCGGTTTCGCGTTCGGTGATGCCGTCCAGGCGGACGCGCGGGCGCTGCGGCCCGACGCGGGCGAACTCCGCGATGAGCCGCCTGGTCACCGAGGGCGCCAGCAGCGCCTCCCCGGCGGCGACCACCCGTACGGCCTCGGCCAGCTGCTGCGCGGAGGCGTCCTTGAGCAGGAACCCGCTGGCCCCGGCCCGCAGCGCCTCGTAGACGTAGTCGTCGAGATCGAACGTGGTCAGGATCAGGATCTTCGGCGGGCGCCCGTCGTCCTCGCCGGAACCGGTCCGCTCCCCGCGCTCCTCGCGCGGGCCGGGGGAGAGGATCTCCCGGGTCGCGGCCAGCCCGTCCATGACCGGCATGCGCACGTCCATCAGGACAACGTCCGGCCGCAGCTCGGCGATGCGCTCGATCGCCTCCCGCCCGTTCACCGCCTCGCCCACGACCTCGATGTCGGGCTGGGCGTCCAGGAACACGGTGAAGCCGGTTCTGACCATGCCCTGGTCGTCGGCGATGAGCACCCTGATCGTCACGCGTCCTCCGTGATCGCCTGGATCGTCATGCTTCCTCAGTGATCGGAAGTATCGCGGTGACCACGAAGCCCTTTCCCGCCGGCCCCGCCCACATGCTCCCGCCGAGCATGGCGGCCCGTTCCCGCATCCCGATCAGGCCGTGTCCCGTGTGCTTCTCGCGCCCCGCCTTCGCCGCCTCCGCGGCGGCGCGGTCCCCGCCGTTGTCCGCCACGTGGACGTTCAGCTCGTCGCCGGATCGGGAGATCTTCACCGTGACGGCCGAGCCGGGCGCGTGCCGCATGGCGTTGCTGAGCGACTCCTGCACGATCCGGTAGGCGGACAGATCCACCGCGGTGGGCAGTTCGAGCAGGTCGCCGCCCAGCTTGAGTTCCACGGCGAGCCCGGCGGAGCGCGCGGTGGCGGCGAGTTCGTCCAGGCGGCCCAGGCTCGGCTGCGGCGCGGTGTCCGTACGCCCGTCCCCGTCGCGCAGCACGCCCAGCACGCGGCGCATCTCGGTCATGGCGGCCAGCGAGAGCGCGCGGATCTCGCCGAGCCCCTCCTCCAGCATCCGCGCGTCCCCCCGCGCCTTCAGCGGTACGGCCTCCGCCTGGATGGCGATCACCGACATGTGGTGCGCCACCACATCGTGCAGCTCCCGGGCGACCCTGGCCCGCTCCTCCAGCACGGCCTGCCCGGCCAGCGCCTGCTCGCTGCGCCGTTCCTCCTCGGCCAGCCGCCCGGCGGCCGTCCTCCTGGCCTGGACGTTGTAGCCGAACAGGACGGTGACGGTCACCATGGCGATGCCGATGAGCATCACGCCGGGCAGGTTGGGGCCGGATTGGATGCCGAGGATCCACAGGGCGGCAGCCGAGACCGTCCATACGCCGATGATGACGTGCCGCTCGCAGCGGACCGCGACCGCGTAGACCACCAGCAGGTACATGATCACGGCGTCGGCGGAGAACGCCGCCTCCAGGTCCTGGCCGCGGGTGGCGATCCCCCAGGGAATCAGCACCACCGCGAGCCGCCAGGCCGTCAGCGGCCAGCGGTCGCGCAGCGCCAGCGGCAGCGAGGAGGTCACGGCGATGAACGCGATCTCTCCCTCGTCCAGAGGCGTCGCCATATACAGCGACTCGTCCCTCATGAGCGCCTGCACGGCGCGGAACAGGATGAAGGCCAGCACGAGATCGGCGACGAGGACCAGGTCGATCGTGCGGAACGGCAGCAGACTCAGAAACCCCGGCACGCGGGGGGCCAGCCGCCGGGGGCGGGGGGGCGGCGGACCGGCCCTGCCGGTCCACACGGCCGCGGTGAGCGCGCGGCCCAGCCGGGCGACTGGCCGCAGCCGCGCCCGCTGGGCGGGGGGAGAAGCCATCCGGCCAGTCTAGGGAGACCGCCGATCATCCGGATCACACCGTGGAGGGATCTCCCGCCTCACCCCGGTGAGCCGGATCACGCTGGTTGGAACCGGCGGAGCGTTGCGACCTGGCGGGCAAGGTTCCTCGGATCAAGCTTGTCGGCACCGATGGCTCATCGTGGCTATGTGGTGGCGGCCGGGTGGCGAAAGCATGTGCTGTCCACCCTGGATGCGGTGCCCTCACAGCGGCGGCCGCTGTCAGAATCTCTGGGGCTGAGGCCTACCTCTCGAGACGACGCCAGGTGACGTCCCTCGAGTGCTGTAACTCCCAGCTGGTGATGTGAGCCCCGGAGGCCATCCGCGCCCGCAAGCTCACCACCGGCCAGAAGACCGCCAACCGGATCACCGACGCCTCCCAGCGGTCGATTTCCATAAACTGTGAATATAAAAATGTTATGCTTCGAGCATGAGTCGTCAAGACACCGCTCCTGGCGCGTCCGCCGCCATCGGAGCAGTCCTCTACGGCCTGGCTACCAGGGCCGTGAGACGCCTGCCCCGGGACATGAGCCTGACGTCCGCCGCCACCCTGGCCACTTTGGACCGGACCGGCCCGCGGCGCATCACCGATCTGGCCGCGGTCGAGGGCGTCACCCAGCCCGCGATGACCGCCCTGGTCCGGGTGATGGAGGAGTCGGGCCTGGTCGAGCGGCGGGGCGACGCGTCCGACAAGCGGGTCACGCTGGTGTGCCTGACCGAGGCCGGCGCCTCCTATGTCCGGACGCGGCACCAGGCGGGCGTCCACGCGTTCGAGCGGTTGATCGGCGAACTCACCGGCGACGAGGTCGAGGCGCTGGTGGCGGCCCTTCCGGCGCTGAAGCATCTGGCAGAGCTCGAAAGCCAGGACCGCGAAGGGCCGAAGCAGTGACCGGGCAGCCGGTCGGCGGGTCGCGGTGAAGGCGTTCCCGGTGGCGCGTTCCGAAGCGCGGCTGCTGGTCGCCGCCCTGATCTTCATCGCTCTGGTCGTGGCGGCGGTCGCCAGCCTCGGGACGCCGCTCATCACCAGCGTGGCGACCTCGTTCCACGTCTCGCTCGGCAGCGCGCAGTGGACACTGACCGTCGCGCTGCTCAGCGGCGCCGTCGCCACGCCCGTCCTGGGCCGGCTCGGAGCCGGCCCGCACCGGCGGGCCACGATCCTCGCCACGCTGGCGGTCGTCGTCGCCGGCAGCGCGCTCACCGTGCTGCCGCTGCCGTTCGCGTGGCTGCTGGCCGGCAGGGCGGCCCAGGGCGTCGGGCTCGGGCTGACGGCGCTGATGATGGGCGTGGCCCGGGACCACCTCCCCGAGGAGCGCAGCGGGGCCGTGATCGCCCTGATCTCGGTGGTCTCGATCATCGGGGCCGGCGTCGGCTACCCGCTGGCCGCACTGCTCGCCGAGCTCGGCGGGGTACGGGCCGCCTACGGCCTCGGCCTGCTCGTCACCGCCGCCGCCCTCCTGACCGCGTGGCGCTCCATGCCCGAAGCCCCCGAAGGCCGCTCCGCCCGCGTGGACGTGGCAGGCACGGTCGTCCTGGCCGCTGCGCTGCTCCTGGTGCTGTTCCTCGCCGGCGAACGGAATCTGTGGAGCCGGCACCTCGCCGTGGCGGCGGGCCTCGCGGTCGTCGCGGTGGTGCTGCTCTGCGTCTGGGCCGTCGTCGAGCTGCGCAGCACGACGCCCCTGGTCGATGTGCGGGCGGTGCGGCACCCGGCGGTCGCCGGGGCGAACCTCGCCATGTTCGTCGGCGGGATCGGCATGTACCTCCTGCTCACGCTCATCACCCGGTACGCGCAGACGCCGCACGGCGCCGGCTACGGCTTCGGGCTGACGACCTTCGTCGCCGGGCTGGTCCTCATCCCGTTCTCGGTGCTGGGGTTCGTCGCCGGCAAGCTCACGCCGCGGGTCCGGACGCGGATCACCGACCCCCTGCTCCTGGCCGGCAGCGCCGTCGTGGTCGGCGGCGGGTTCGCCCTGTTCGCGGCGGCCCGGTCGGACCTGGCCGAACTGTTCGCGGCGATGGGCGTGCTCGGCTTCGGCGTCGGCGGCTTCTCGGCCGCGATGCCCGGCGTCATCCTGGCTGTCACCCCCAAGAGCGAGACGTCGAGCGCCATGAGCTTCAACTACGTCGTCCGCAGCGTCGGATACTCCCTGGGCAGCGCCATCGGCGGCCTGATCCTCGCCGCGGGCACCGGCTCCGGCCACCTCTTCCCCGACGACAGCGCCTACACCACCGCGGCGCTGGTCGGCATCGGCGCCATGGCGATCACGACGCTGACAAGCCTCGCTCTCGCCCGCCGACGCTCGTCCGAGACCAATCCGTAAGTCGGATGCACTCATCCCAGCACTGGAGGTTCCATGCCCAAGGGCTACTGGGTCAGCGTCTACCGCACCATTTCAGACCCTGAGAAGCTGGCTGCTTACAACAAGCTGGCCGGTCCGGCCGTCCGGGCCGGGGGCGGTCGGACCCTCGTTCGTGGAGGTCGGGTCGTGGCGCATGACGCCGGAATCGCCGAGCGCACCGTCCTGGTCGAGTTCGACAGCTTCGAGCAGGCCGTCGCGGCGTACGAGAGTGCGGCCTACCAGGAGGCGCTGGCCGCCCTCTCCGACGGCGTCGAGCGCGACTTCCGCATCGTCGAAGGCATCGACTGACCGAGGTCCAGTCGGAAGCACCGCCGGAGTGGCGAGGGAGGGAAAGCCGTTCGCGGCCGCGTCACTGAACGCCTGGGCGGACCATCGTGGTGTTGGAGGCGATGAAGATGGAGTAGCGGCTCGTCGGCCACAGAACCGGGGTGATCTCCGGGCTCGTCTCGGCCGTGGGGCAGAGTGTCACGTCCGGCACCGTCATCTGTGAGATCAAGGACGTGTGACCCGGTGCCGCCCGGCCGTCCGTCGAGGGGGCCGGGCTCGCTCGTCTCGGAACGACTGCCGCGGGCGCTCAGACCGCGGCGTAACCGGAGCGGCCGCCTCTGGTCAATACCGCGGGCGCGGCGGCGGGAATGACGATCGCGGTCAGGATGAGCCCGTCGCGCACCAGCCGGCGTCCGGAGAACACGTCCATGCGCTGCCCGTTCACGCGCGGCCCGGTGACCAGCAGCTGCGCGGAGAAGACTGCTGTGAGTGGGTTGATGTCGATCGACGCGTCCTCGAAGCTCAGCCACCTGTTCATCAGCGGAAACCACGCCTTGTACACCGACTATTTGGCGCTGAACAGCAACCGGTCCCAGCGGATCGACGGATGCTCGCGCAGCAGCTCGCGAATGAGCCGCCGCTCCTCCGGCACCCCGATGGCGGCCAGCACGCCGTCAGGCAGCGGCTGATTCTGCTCGGCGTCGATGCCGATCGCGACGACCACCGACCTCGTCCCCAGAACCGCGCCCCGGTAGCCGGTGCAGTGGGTGATGCTTCCGATGGCCCCGTCCGGCCACAGCGGCTCGCCGCGTACGCCGGGAAGGATCGCCGTGGCGGGACGGCCCAGCATGCGCAGGGCCTCGCGGGCGCACACGCGGGCCGTCGTGAACTCCCTGCGGCGCTTGTCCACCGAGCGGGAGATGACGGCCTCCTCCTCGGCGAACGAGGCGCCGTCCAGGAGCTCCTCGCGGGTGTCGACGGCCACGATGTGCGAAGGCAGGATCAGCTCGATCCTAAGGGTTCCTCTGCGGGAAGGATGCTCTGCAGCAGCGGGCGCGGCCGCTGTTTCCACTCGCGCGGGTAACCGAGAGAGACCTCTTCGAAGCGCACCCCGTCGGCCCAGGTGGTCCGCGGGATGTGAAGGTGGCCGTAGACGACGACCGACGCGTTGAAGCGGCGGTGCCAGTCGTGAGTGCGTGTGGTGCCGCACCACTGGGCGAACTCCTGGTGGTGCAGCACTTTCAGCGGGTCACGGGTCAGCGGGAAATGGTTGACCAGGACGGTCGGCAGACCGTCCTGGTGTGCCGACAGGCGCTGCTCGGTGAGGGCCAGGCGCGCCGCGCACCAGTCCTGCCTGCTCGGGTACGGATCCGGGTGGAGGAAGAACTCGTCGGTGCAGACGATGCCGGCCTCCTCCGCCCATGCGAGCGCCGCCTGCTGGGAGAGCCCCGGCGGTCGGAACGAGTAGTCGTAGAGCAGGAACAGGGGGGCGATTCTGGCCGGGCCCCCCGGGCCGTGCCACACGGGATAAGGGTCCTCGGGCGTGAGCACACCAATACGCCGGCACATGTCGACGAGGTACTTGTAACGCAGGTCGCCACGCAGTTGCACGGGGTCGTCGGCCAGCGTCCACAGTTCGTGGTTGCCGGGCACCCAGACGACGGTGGCGAAACGTTCCTTGAGGCGGGTGAGCGCCCACTCGATGTGGGGCGTCAGCTCGCCGACGTCACCGGCGACCAGGAGCCAGTCGGCGTCGGACGCCGGCCGGACCCCTTCGAGGATCTCACGGTTGTCGGGATAGGCGACGTGCAGGTCGCTGACGCCCCACAACCGCCCATCGGTCCTCTCGACATTGCTCACTCGTGAAGATTACAAAAGCGGGAATCGGTGGACAACCATCGCGAATCTTGTCTCGGGTCCGCTACCTGCGGTTAAGGGGCCACCTACCTGGCCGGCATCGTCACGCACTTCCAGGCCGAAGGCGTGACAGGTGCGCCGAGGCGGTGTGCAGATCAGGCGACGTCGCTCGGCGCACGATCAGCGGGAGTGCGCGGGCGGTTCCCAGGCTGACGTGACCATCCGCAACACCGGCAGCAGCGCGGTGAACGGGTGGAACCTCAAGTGGACGTTCGCCAATGGTCAGCAGATCAGCCAGGGTGGAACGCCGACCTCTCACAGAGCGGTTGCACGGCCACCGCGACAAGCGAGCCGGAACGGGAGCATCGCCCCCGGCGGCAGCGCCGCCTTCGGCTTCCTCGTCACGACTGCCGGCAGCACCAACGGCAAGCCGGCCGGCTTCACCCTGAACGGAGCCGTCTGCGACACGGCCTGACCGCGCCAGGCCGTGGTCCGATCCTCGTCGATCGCCCGCGGTCAACCCAGCCCTGGGGTGGACCCAGCCCTGGGGTGGCCGGCGTCTCGGCACGGCCACTTTCGCCTCACCCGGGCGGAAGTGGGCGTCCCGCACTCCGGATGTGGCGGATACCACGCCCGTGACGCAGCAGATCGGGTGGGACCTGTCGCAGCAATCAGTGATCTCGTTCCCGGCCGAGGAAGCACGACAGGAGTCGCCTGAAGTCGTGCGGGTGCTCGAGCGCCGGCACGTGCCCGCATCGGCCGAGCACGTGCAGACGGACATCGGCCAGGTGTTCGAGCAGGGGCAGGGCTGCCGTCCCGAGCGGGGTGACTCGGTCCTCGGCGCCGTGGACGAGCAGCACGGGCGCGCGGATCCCTGCCAGCGTTTGCGCCGAGAGGGTGAGATCCTCGGCCCAGCGTGCCCTGGGTGGCGGGAACAACGACGCGTATGCGGCCGCCCCCGCTTCCATTGCGGCCGCACGGGCCGCGACGGCCGACTCGGTCACGAGCGCCTGGTCGAGGACGAGGCGGCTCAACATGTCTCGTGCCCCGACCGGGCCGGCGGGGGCGGCCCAGAGCGCGTCGAGATCGGCGGACAGCGGCGCCCCGGGGGCGCCCATCGTCGAGACCGCCACGACACGGGTGACCTGCTGGGGACGCGCGGCCGCCAACGCCAGCGCCACGGCACCGCCCATGGAGTGGCCCACCACGGCGTAGTGCTCGGCACCGAGAGCGTCCATCAGGCCCGCGGCCTGCTCCGTCCACAGCCGGAGCCCACCCCTGGAGCCCGCCGGGATCGGTGTACGGCCGAACCCCGCCTGGTCAGGAGCCACCAGGCGCCAGGACGTGCCCAGCGCCTGTGCCGTCGCCGCCCAGGCTCCGGATCCGGTCGTACCGGGTCCGGAGCCGTGCAGCATCAGCACCGCGGGCCCGGTGCCGCTCTCCATGACGTGGACGGGGGAGCCGTCGACTGTGACGGTCCGAAGTGTCGTCACCGAGACACCTCAGGTGCTCATGCCGATGCGGAGTTGACGGACTTCGAGAAGACCTCCATCATCACCCGGCCGAACTGCGGCATGTCGGGCCAGCCGCGGCAGGAGACGAGGTTTCCGTCCACGACGTCGGGAGCGTCGATGACCGTCGCGCCCGCGTTCTCCATGTCACCGGTGATGGGGGGGAAGCACGCCGTCTTGCGACCCTTCAGCAGCCCGTACACAGCCGGCACCTGCGCGCCGTGGCACACCAGCGCGATCGGGAGGTTGCGCGCGAAGAAGTGCTCGGTGATGCGCCTGACGTCGGGGTCGACCCGGATCCACTCGGGGGCGCGTCCTCCGGGGATGATGAGGGCGTCATAGCGCTCGACGTCGACCTCGGCCCAGGGCACGTCGACCGGCAGCTTTCGGCCGTTCTTCTCCACGTAGGCGTCGGAGTTGGGGTCGAACTCGTGGATGACCAGCTGAACGTCACGCAACGTCCGTGACGAGACGTCGACGTCCCAGCCGCCCTCCTGTACGCGATAGTAGGGATACATGGTGTCGAGCTCCTCGGCGGCGTCGCCGGTAAGGAGCAGTGCTCTGGGCACCTGCTTCTCCTCGCATCTGAGGCGGGTGAGGTGGATCCGATCCGATCCGATCCGATCTGATTTGGTTAGCATTCCTCGGCCCGGCCCGCCCGTCAAGCCTTTACCGCTATTCGTCCGTATCCTTGACCTCGTCGAACAAGCGTCGGAACCGCTCGCCGGACAGCAGGATGTGCCGGCGCATAGCGTAGGCGGCGGCGTCGGGGTCGCGTGCGGCGATCGCGGCCACGACTTCTTCGTGCTCGGCCATGGCCAAGTGGGTGACCTGGGTGTCGTGGAGAAGCCGGAACAGGTGCACGTGCGTGTGCAGGCGAGCGAGCGCTTCGCGGATGACCTGGTTCTCCGCGCTCAGGGCGACGAGATCGTGAAAAGCGGCGTCGCGTAGCCCGAAGGCGCCATAGGCCATGATCCCGTTGCCCCCCTCCAGCTCCGCCATCTCCTCCAGCATTCGTCGCAGACCGGCCACCTGCTGGGGGGATGCGCGTTCGGCGCATCTGCGCGCCGCCGCCGGCTCGAGGAGCAGGCGGAGCTCAAGCATGTCCTCAAATCGTTGACGGGTGATTTGCGGGGGAATGCGATAGCCGGCATGGGGCACACGCACGACCAGGCCCTCGGCCTCCATGCGGTTGAGAGCGTCTCGGATCGGCGTCTGCGAGACCCCCAGCTCCCGCGCCAGGACGTCGATCGTGACGCGGGAGCCAGGCTCGATCCGTAGTGACATCAGCTGTCCGAGCAGCGTGTCGTACACCTCGTCGGCAAGCCGGCCGCGAGATCTTCGCGGGGGCGTTCCGTCCGTCATGGCCCCACGGCGCCGCGCGATCATCACTTCGTCGTCCATCGTGACGTGAGGTCCTTTCTTGGGTTTTCGGGAACCTGTTGACGTCAATCGCAACGCTGCGGGATATTGACGCCCCCACGCGGATCGTATAGGAAAGGTGCCGGATGCCAGCCATCCTCCACCCATTACGAAACCGCCCGTCATCGCTCCGCTTCGATCAGTTGGAGCTTCTATGAGCATGTCGACGTCGGTCCTACTCGATCCGTCACTGGACCGCACGAGGACCGAAGGACCTCTCGACTGCTTGAAGCCCGATTACGTCGCGGCGTACTCGTGACGCCGGTCTGCGGGTCAGCCCCTGCGACAGCCGGCAACACGCCTGAACACCCCCCAGACTGCCCGGCGAAGCACGCAGCAGGGCTCCAGACGTCCCCACCCCCAGAAAGCAGGCAAGAGGATGCGGTATCCGAAGCGAATAGGACGACTGTCCGTTCCCGGTCGAACGGTGCGACTGGCCACGGCGGCCATGTTGGTGGCCACGACCATGGCGGCTTGCGGCCAGGACGACGGCGCGCAGGCGGGCGCCCCTAAGGCGCCGGCGACCATCCCCGAGCTCACCAAGGACCCGCTGACCCTCAAGTTCATCTGGTTCGACTGGCCGCCCGCCCACGCGCTGGAGGACTTCGCGAACGCGGAGTACAAGAAGGTGCGGCCGAACGTCACCGTCAAGGTCAACACCGTGCCGAACGCGAACTGGCACGACGCGATGTTCACCCAGTTCGCAGCGCACAAGACCGACTTCGATATCCCGATCCTGGACTCGCAGCACATCGGCGAGGCCGTGACGAACGGCAACATCCTCGACATCACCGACTTCGTCAAGAAGAACATCGATGTCAAGGCCTACAACCCGTACCTCCTGGCGGCCTACGGCCAGTACCCCCAGGCGGAGACCGGCAAGCGCGACGAGAACGCCAGCTTGTACGGACTGCCGCTGCTCGGCGACACCTGGACGATGATCTACCGCAAGGACCTGATCGGCGACAAGCCACCGCAGACGTGGGACGAGATGATCTCGGTCGCCCAGAAGTGCCAGGCGGACCACCCCGGAGTCAGCGGGCTGGCCTTCCACCAGGCCAACGGCTCCGACGCCGCGGCCGTCACCTACAACACGGTCAACGGCATCTACGGCGGCAACCTCTGGGACGCCAAGACGCGCAAGATCGACGGCGTCATCAACGACGCCGCGGGCCAGGAGGCGATGGACGTCCTGGTCAACAAGATGAAGCCGCTGACCGCCAAGGGCTCCGGCAACTGGTTCATCGACGAGGTGAACGCGGCGGTCGCCCAGGGCAAGGCATGCATCGCGTTCAACTGGATCGCCGCGAGCGGCGGCCTGCTCGACCCGAAGCAGTCGACGCTCGGCACCACGCGGGAGCAGATTCTCGACAAGCTGGGTTTCGCCCCCCTGCCGAGCCAGAAGACGAACCTGGTGCCTCTCGGCGGCATGGGCATGCACGTGTCGGCCTACTCGCCCACGGCGAACCAGGCGGAGGCCCTGAACTTCATGAAGTGGTTCGAGCAGGCTGACATCCAGAAGAAGTGGGCCGCCGCCGGTGGCGTGCCGGCGCGTACGGACGCCCTGCAGTCGCCCGAGTTCCTCAACGCCGGGCCGTTCAACAAGGTGTACGCCGACTCGGTCGCGCGGATGCGGGACATGTGGAACGTGCCCGAGTACGCGCGCCTCGTCGACATCGAGAACACCAACGTGAACGCGGCTCTCAACGGCGCGAAGAATCCGAAGGACGCGCTCGACGAGATCGCCAAGCAGCAGCAGAGCGTGCTCGACTCCGGCAACCGCAAGGGCGGCGGCGGACTGTGAGTGACCCCGTCCCTCTGACGACCGACCACGGGCAGGTGGCGTCCGCGACGCCGCCTGCACCGGGCCGGGCCCGCCGCCGCTTCGGCGACCGCGGGCTCGCCGTAACCTTCATCTCTCCGGCGCTGCTGCTGTTGCTCGCAATGTCGGTGTTCCCGTTGCTGTGGGCGTTGTACCTGTCCTTCACCGACTACTCGGCCACCCGCGGGGGGCCGGCCCACTTCGTCGGGCTCGAGAACTACATCGCCATCCTGACTTCGGCGCAGGTCCACCTGAGGGCCTTGACGACGTTGGTCTACGTGGTCGGCGCGGTCGCCCTGCAGACCGTGCTGGGTTTCTCCATCGCCTACCTGATCGCGCGGCGCACGCACGGGCGAGGAGTGCTGACCACTCTGTTCCTGGTCCCGATGATGCTGTCGCCGGTCGTGGTCGGGCTGTTCTGGCGATTCATGCTCGACGCGCAGTTCGGCGTGATCAACAGCATGCTCGGCTCGCTCGGCCTGGGACAGGTGGAGTGGCTCACCCAGCAGCGGACGGCACTGCTCTCCCTGATCGTGGTCGACACCTGGCAGTGGACGCCGTTCATCATGCTCATCGCACTCGCCGGCCTCACCGCGGTTCCCAAGTACCTGTACGAGGCCGCCTCGATCGACCGGGCGTCCGAGTGGTTCCGGTTCCGCACCATCACTCTTCCGCTGGTGTGGCCGCTGCTCCTCATCGCCGTGTTGTTCAGGGCCATCGAGGCATTCCGGCTGTTCGACCTCGTCTACATCCTCACCAACGGTGGTCCCGGAGTCTCCACCGAGACGTTGTCGTTCCACGTCTACAAGGTCGGGTTCCTGGGCTTCAACACCGGAACCGCCTCGGCGTACGGGATCCTCATGGTCCTCATCGTCATCGTCCTGACGCAGCTCTACCTGCGCTACTTGAACAAGCTCAAGGAGGGCTGATGGCCGTCTCCGTCGACGAGGCCGTGTCCACGGGTCCTGCCCGGGACAACAAGCCCTCCGCGCGTCGCTCCGGCGGCCGGGGCCGCGCCGTGCTGGAGGTCGCGCTGCTGGCCGTGCTGGCCGTCGTGATGCTCTTCCCGGTGCTATGGATGATCGAGACGTCCATCAAGGAGAACCGGGACGTCTACGCCATCCCGGCCAAGTTCTTCGACTTCAAGGTCACTCTGGACCATTTCAAGGACGTGTTCGTCGCCTCCGGCAGTGGTCGCTCGGCCTTGTCCGTCTCCTTCCTCAACTCCGTCGTGGTCGCCGGGGTCTCCACGGCGCTGGCCACCGTGCTGGGGGTCCCCGCGGCCTGGGCCTACTCGCGCTTCTCCGTGAAGGCCAAGAAGGACCAACTGTTCTTCATCCTGTCCACCCGCTTCATGCCGCCCGTGGTGGTCGTGATCCCGATCTTCCTCATGTACCGCCAGGTCGGACTCATCGACAGCAAGCTCGGCCTGATCCTCATCTACGCCGCGTTCAACGTCCCGTTCACGATCTGGATGATGAAGGGGTTCGTCGACGAGGTGCCCGCCGAGTACGAGGACGCCGCCATGCTCGACGGCTACACCCGCTTGCAGGCGTTCTGGAAATTCACCCTTCCCCTGCTCCTGCCCGGCATCGCCGCGACGGCGGTCTTCGCACTGATCTTCTCGTGGAACGAGTTCGTGTTCGCCATCTTCCTTACCTCCAGTGACAACGTGCGGACGGCCCCACCCGCCATCGCCGGCCTCATCGGCGGAACCACGGTGGACTGGGGTCTCGTGGCCGCCGCCTCCGTGGTGTTCGCCCTGCCGGTGCTCGTCTTCGCCTACCTGGTGCGCAAGCACCTCGTCGCCGGTGTGACGCTCGGGGCGGTGCGACGCTGATGGCGGGCATCGAGGTGACCGCCCTGCACAAGCGCTACCCGGACGGGACTGTCGCGGTCGAACACGTCGACCTGTCCATCGGCGACGGCGAGCTGTTCGTGATGCTCGGCCCTTCGGGTTGCGGCAAGACGACCACGCTGCGGGCCATAGCCGGCCTGGAGAGGCAGACGACGGGCGACATCCGCATCGGCGACACGCTGGTCAACGACCTGCCGCCGGCCGAGCGCGACATCGCCATGGTGTTCCAGTTCTACGCGCTCTACCCGCATCTGAAGACCCGCGACAACCTGGCGTTCCCCTTGCGGGCCGAGGGACTGCCCAAGGCGGAGGTGCGCGAGCGGGTCGACGAGGCCGCCCGGCTGATGCGGCTCGGTCCGCTCCTGGACCGGCGACCGCACCGGCTGTCCGGCGGGGAGCAGCAGCGCGTCGCGCTTGCTCGCGCCCTGGTGCGACGACCGCGCGCATTCCTCATGGACGAACCCCTCACCAACCTGGACGCGGAGCTGAGGGAGGACATGCGCACGGAGATCAAGCACCTGCAGGGGGAGCTGGGGGCGACGATGGTCTACGTCACCCACGACCAGGTCGAGGCGATGTCGCTCGGGCACAGAATCGCCATCCTCAACAAGGGCCGCGTCGAGCAGGTCGGCACGCCGCTGGAGGTCTACGACCGCCCGGCGAGTCTTTTCTGCGCCGCGTTCATCGGCTCCCCGCCGATGAACCTGATCGAGGTGGAGGTGGCCGACGGGAAGCTGCGCGGTCAGGGCGGACTGGTCCTCATGCCACCGCCGGGCCTGCCGCGCGACCGTCGCCTGGTCGCGGGCGTCCGGCCGGAGGCGCTGGAAGTCACGGAACCAGGGGCGGAAGATTCGGTCCCGGCCCGCGTGGTCTCGGCGGAGTGGCTGGGCGACGAGATCATCTACGTGGTCGACCACGGCGGTCAGCGCGACGTGCGGGTTCGGATGCCCCCGACTGTCCGTTTCGCCGCTGACGCACCGGTCGGGCTGCGGCAGACCGGCGGGCCCCCGCCGGTGTACGACGTGAGCACGGAAGAGCTGGTGGCCTGATGGGAACCCTGGCAGCGCACGGGCTGTGCAAGTCCTTCGACAAGGTCCAGGCCCTGGACGGAGTGACGCTGGACGTGCCGGACGGCTCGTTCTTCGTCGTGCTGGGACCCTCCGGGGCAGGCAAGACGACGACCCTGCGAGCGATCGCCGGCCTTGAGAAGCTCGACGCCGGGTCGGTGTACCTGGACGGGAGGGACGCGACCGGCGACCCCCCGGCCGCACGCGACCTGGCCATGGTCTTCCAGAGCTACGCCCTCTACCCGAAACTCACGGCGTACGAGAACATCGCTTCGCCGCTGCGGGCACGCCGCCGTTCTTCGAGCGAGATCGCCACTGCGGTCGAGCGGATGTCGAACCTGCTGCACATCGAACGTCTGCTGCAGCGTCGTCCGGCGCAGATGTCGGGCGGTGAGATGCAGCGTGTCGCCCTGGCCCGGGCGCTGGTCCGTAGCCCGCGCGCGTTCCTCATGGACGAGCCGCTGACGAACCTCGACCTCAAGCTCCGCGTCGAGATGCGCACCGAGCTCACCCGCATCCACCGGAGCCTCGGCACGACCTTCGTCTACGTGACCAACGACCAGGTCGAGGCCTTGTCCATGGCCGACCAGGTCGCGGTCCTCAAGGAGGGGAAGGTGCAACAGGTCGGTACGCCGACCGAGGTGTACGAGCGTCCGGCCAACCAGTGGGTCGCGGGATTCGTCGGAAGCCCGCGGATCGGTCTGCTCGCCTGCCACGCCGAGGGAGATCGTCTGGTCGGCGCGGCAGGCTGGACGCTGCCGCGGCCCCGCTGGACCACGGCTGAGAACGGCCGTCCGCTGCTGCTTGGCCTGCGCTCGGAGGACCTGTCCGTCGAGCGGCGCGGGGACGCGTCGTTGCCGGGTGAGCTCTACGGCCTTGAGCCGCTCGGTGACCGGACGGTGGTCGACGTCCAGGTGGGGACGGAGATCCTCAAGGTCAAGGCACGACCCAGCTTCACCGGTACGCCGGGCGAGCGGCTGCAGGTGACGGTCGACCTGGACCGTGCGCACCTGTTCGACGCGGACACCGGGCTGGCGCTGTCCGAGGCCGGGAGGTAACCGCCGGGAGGTAACCGCCCGGGAGGTAACAGCGCGGGGCGGCGAGGTCGACTGCGCCCGCACGTGGCGATCGAGCCTCGGCGCCACGGGTGAGCACGCCCTGACGACGCTGACGCAGCCATGGCCCGAGAAGGCGATCGGTGGCGCGGGGCGTCGCCCTGCGCCGGCGCCAGGGCCACGTCCGGCCTGCTCGGCAACCCCGGCCCCCGACGAGGTCGTGTGACCCGTTCGTCGACGCGCGTGGCGCGATCGCCGAGGTCACGCCGGACATCACCAAGAACATCTCAGGAGGCGACGCAATGAGTGACCCGATGAACGTCCTGGCCCCCGAGCACCGGCGGCTCCGGATCGGCGACGCCTGGCGCGACGCCGCCAGTGGAGCCACCTTTCCCGTCGAGGACCCGGCGACCGGCAAGACCATCGCCGAGGTGGCGGACGCCGGCGTCGTCGACGGGCTCGCCGCTCTGGACGCGGCGAGCACGGCGATGGCGGAGTGGGCGGCGACCCCGCCACGACAACGGTCAGAGTTGTTGAGGGCGACGTACCTGGCGCTGACCGAGCGATCCGAGGAGGTCGCCCGGCTGATAACGCTCGAGATGGGCAAGCCGCTCGCCGAGGCTCGGGCAGAGGTGGCCTACGGCGCCGAGTTCTTCCGCTGGTTCGCCGAGGAGGCGGTGCGCGTCGAGGGGCGTTACAACACCGCTCCCAATGGCGGATATCGCGTCCTCACCGTGCCGAAGCCGGTCGGACCGTGCGTCTTCGTGACGCCCTGGAACTTTCCGTTGGCCATGGGTACCCGCAAGATCGCTCCTGCGCTGGCGGCGGGCTGCACGACGATCACCAAGCCGGCCGCCCAGACGCCGCTCACCATGCTGTTCCTGGCCCGCATCATGGAGGAGGTCGGCGTTCCCCCGGGCGTCGTCAACGTCGTGACGACCAAGCGTTCCGGCGAGGTGGTCTCAGCACTGCTGGCCGACCGCCGGACCCGCAAGCTCTCGTTCACCGGGTCGACCGAGGTCGGGCGCGTGCTGCTACGGCAGGCGGCGGACAACGTGCTGCGCACCTCCATGGAACTGGGCGGCAACGCGGCCTTGATCGTGTGTGCCGACGCGGACCTGGACGTCGCGGTCGACGGCGCCATGGTGGCCAAGATGCGCAACATCGGGGAGTCCTGCATCGCGGCCAACCGGATCTACGTCGAGGAGCCGGTGCGCGAGGAGTTCACGGCGCGCTTCGTCGAGCGGATGGGCGCGCTCTCGGTGGGCCATGGTCTCGACGACGGCGTGAACGTCGGCGCGTTGATCGACGAGCCCTCGGTGACCAAGATCGACGAGCTCGTCACCGACGCGGTCGGTCGCGGCGCCCGTGCCCTGGTGGGCGGCGAGCGGCTGGATGGGCCGGGCCACTTCTACCCGCCCACGGTCCTCGTCGACGTGCCCGAGGACGCGCAGATCCTACAGGAGGAGATCTTCGGCCCGGTGGCGCCGATCATCTCGTTCACGTCCGACGACGAGGTGATCGCGAAGGCCAACGACACCGAGCACGGCCTGGCCGGCTACGTCTTCACCCGTGACCTCCAGCGGGCGCTCCGGTTCGCCGAGGGGTTGGAGACGGGGATGATCGGCATCAACCGTGGTCTGATCTCTGACCCGTCTGCTCCGTTCGGAGGCGTGAAGCAGTCCGGGATCGGCAAGGAGGGGTCGCACGAGGGCATCCTCGAGTACCTCGACGTCACCTACGCGGCGATCGACCTGCCATGACCGGCCTGCTGCTCAGGGTGCCCGCCGAGGACCGCCGCGCCCCGTGCACACATGACCTGACCGGCCTCCACCCGTGGGGCGGGACCCGCATCGTTATGGACCCGAGGGCGCCCGGGCACCACCGAGTTCGGAAGCCCGGCGCGCGCCTGCGCCACCCGGCGGCCAACCTTGCCGACGCCGTCCCGGTCTCGCAGGTGACCTGGACGTCCGCCCAGCAAATCACCGCCGACGTTCCAGAGAGGCACTGACATGCTTGAGACCGTCCGCGGACCACGCCAGCTGATAGTGGGCGAAGGGGTCGCGCAGAACATCCCACGAGTGGTGGCCGAGTGTGGCTCGCGAGTCCTCATCGTGACCGACCGGTTTCTTCTGGGGCAACCAGGTGTGGCCGAGATCGTGGCCGCCGTGCGGGAGAAGGTCGCAGTCGTCGGGGTGTTCGCCGACGCGACTCCGGATGTGCCACTCGCCGATGTCGCCCTGGCCGTCTCGGCCGCCGCGGAGGTGGACGCCGACGTGATCCTCGCCATCGGGGGTGGCACGGTGATCGACCTCGCCAAAATCGTCGGCGTGATCCGGCGCCACGGTGGGACGCCGCGCGACTTCTACGGCGAGTCGAAGGTGCCGGGGCCGACGTTTCCTCTCGTCGCGGTCCCGACGACGTCAGGCACCGGCTCCGAGCTCACGCCCGTCGCGGTGTTGACCGACCCGGACCGCGAGCTGAAGGTGGGGGTCTCCAGCGTCCACATCGTGCCCGACTTCGCCATCGTCGACCCCGAGCTCACCTACTCCTGCCCTGCGACCGTCACCGCCCACTCCGGCATCGACGCGTTCTGTCACGCGGTGGAGAGCTACACCGCGCGACCCCGGCCCCACGGACCGCGCGACCCGGTGGAGCAGGTCTTCCTCGGCCGCAACGCGATCACCGATCACTACGCGCTCCTGGCCGCGGAGCGGATCGCCCGCAGCCTGCCCCGTGCCGTCAGGGACGGGGGCGACAAGGACGCGCGCGCGGACATGTCCTATGGGTCCATGCTGGCCGGGCTCGCGTTTGCCCACGCGGGCACCGCGGCTCCGCACGCCCTCCAATACCCCATCGGCGCAGCCACCCACACGCCGCACGGCCTGGGCGTCGGGCTGCTGCTGCCCTACGCGCTGGACGCGGCCAGGGATGCCATCAGCGACCGGCTGGCCATCCTCGCCCGGGTGTGCGGGCTCGACGTGACCGACGCCTCGGACGCCGAGGCCGCGGATGCGTTCCTCACCTGGCTCGACGGGCTCCTCGCCGACATCGGCATCCCTCGCACCTTGGCGGACATCGGCGTGGCACGCGCCGACCTCCCGCGCTTCGCGGAGATGGCCAGTGGCGTCACCCGCTTGATCCAGAACCATCCAGGCCCTGCCGACACCGCCAGTCTGACCGCGATCCTCGAAGCGGCCTGGATCGGGGACCGGACCCGACACGCCCTGACTCTGGAGTAGAGACAGTGACGCCATAGTCCCACCGGCCCACCTCGCTCCACGCGGTGACATAACGTCGCCGTTCCATCGCGGATAGATCAACGAGTGAACGACCGAATCGTGATCGAATCTGCCCCCGACCCCGACCCCGACCCCGACCAGGCCGGCCACCACCGCAAGATCATTTCACCACCGCCTGACAGGTGGCCGGCAGCCCGGCCGGGCGGGCTCTCGGCGCGAGGGGCGGCCGGGAGCCCGCAGAGAGCGGTCAGGCGGGGACCTTGTCGAGGAAGCCGTACACGTTGCCGATCCGGCCGTCCTCCGCGATCGCGACGACGTCGAAACCGATCACGACGGGCTCGGCCGCGCCCTCGGGGCCGAGGTGCCAGGTGAAGCGCGCCGTGTCGTGGTGGCCGTCCACCGGCCCGCCAAGGGTGAACACGAAACCGGGGAACATCTCCTGCACCCCGGCGATCACCGCGGCGACGCCCTCGTGGCCGGTCACCGTGGCCAGCGGGTCGGTGTAGCCGCCGTCCTCGGTCCACAGCGCGGCCACCGCCTTCGCCCTGGCCTCGGGATCACGCTCGTTCCAGGCGGCGATGTAACGTTCGGCCAGGGCGGTGTAGCCGGTCATCTTCGTGCTCCTTCGGGTTGTCTCGGTGACGACACGTGAACGGTGTCACGGACCCCTGAGGAGGGGCGATTACGCGCTGGGTAATGCCTGTACGGCCCGAGCGTCTCCTTGCGCAGGTGAGTCTTGAGGACCTTGCCGCCCCGGTTCCGCGGCAGCTCGGCCTCCCTGAACCAGAACCGGACGGCGCCCTGAGCGCCACGATGCGGTCGCGGGAACCGCCCCTGATGATGGTTCGTCACCGAGGAACCCGGCAGGCCACTCGGCTCGGCGGAATTGGTGCACGCCGGTAACGTCGATTCTGTGGACCGTTTGGGGACCAATTCCGGGCCGGCCGAGGACTTGCTCATCGAACTGGACCGTGACGCCGGGGTGCCACTGCACCGGCAGATCGAGGCGTCCATCCGCGCGAGCATCCGGGCCGGTCGGTTGCGAGCGGGGGCGTCGCTGCCACCCAGCCGCACCCTCGCGGCCGGGCTCGGGGTTTCGCGCGGGGTGGTCGTGGAGGCATACCAGCAGCTCGTGGCCGAGGGCTACCTTGCCAGCCGATCGGGCGGTTACACCCAGGTCGCCGCGTCGATGCCGCCGACCGCAGCCGGCGCGGGCTCCGCGGCTTCGACGGCGCAGCCGGCCACGAGCAGTCCCGGTTTCAGGGCCGGCTTCAGGGTCGACTTCGGGTACGGGCGCACCGACGTGTCGCGGTTCCCGCGGGCCGCCTGGCTGCGTTCGGTTCGCACGGTGCTCACCACCACACCCAACGACCGGTTCACCTACCTCGACGGGCGGGGCGTGCCGGAACTGCGCCAGGCCCTGTGCGACTACCTCAACCGAGTACGCGGCACGCTGGCCGTCCCCGGCAACGTGGTCATCTGCAACGGCTACGGACAGGGCATCTCACTGCTGATCCAGGTGCTCGCGCGGCGCGGCGCCAGGCGGATCGCCCTGGAGGACCCGTCGTCCGACGACGACGCCCGCGTGCTGGCCGGGGCCGCGGGACTGGAGGTGGTCGGCATCCCGGTGGGTCCGGACGGCGTTCAGGTCGACGCTTTGGACGTGGCCGACGCCGACGCGCTGGTCCTCACGCCGTCGCACCAGTGGCCGACTGGAGGGGTGCTGTCGGCGGCGGCCAGGGCCGAGGTGATCCGCTGGGCCAGGCGCCGCGGCGCGATCGTAGTCGAGGACGACTACGACGCGGAGTACCGCTACGACCGCTCTCCGGTGGGCGCCATGCAGGGCCTGGCGCCCGATCACGTCGTCTACTGCGGTACGGCCAGCAAGACGCTCGCGCCGGGGTTGCGGCTGGGCTGGATGGTGGTGCCTCCCCAACTGGTCGCCGACGTCGCCGCGGCAAAGCTGCTCGCCGACCGCGGTTCGTCGGTCATCGACCAGCTGACGTTCGCCGACTTTCTCGGCCGCGGCGAGTTCGACCGTCACCTGCGCCGGATGCGTCCGGTGTACCGGCGCCGCCGCGACGCGCTGCTGGACGCGCTGCGCACCCATGTGCCGGAGCTGCGACCGGCCGGGATCGCCGCCGGGCAGCACGTGGTCGCCTGGCTCCCGCCCGACCTCGACGAGGCGGCGGTGGTGGAGGCAGCCGCCCGGCACGGGCTCGGCGTCCAGGGCGTCGGGCCGTTCCGGATCGCCGGCGCCGGGCCCGGTGGCCTGATCTTCGGCTACGCCATCCTCAGCGAGAGCGCCATCGCCGAGGGAGTCGCGCTGCTGGCGACGGCCATCCGGGAGGTACGGGGATCCTGACGCGGCCGGTCACAGTGCCGGACGATCGTCCTGGGCCGGACGGATGTTCTGGTTCAGGTGGAACACGTTCGCCGGGTCGTAGGCGGTCTTCACCGCGGTCAGCCGGGCCAGCTTCGCGACCGAGTACGCCCGCCGCACGCCGCGCTGCCCATCGGCCAGTTCGTCGGCCGTCAACGAGTTGACGTAGATCCCGCTGGCGTACGGCTCGAGCGAGGCGCCGGCGGCGCGGGCGGCACTCATCCTGGCGTCGTCCTCGGCCGGGTCGGTCCAGCGGGAGCCGGCACCGAACTCGAACATCGTGCCGCGATGGCTGAACGCCGCGTCTTCTTCCGGGACATCGGCGATCGCGCCGCCGTGCGCCTGCAGGCCGACGCCCGGCAGGTCCGGGCTCGCGCTCAGGTCGGAGCCACCGCGCAGCAAGAACGCCTCGATCGCCGCGGTGGGAAAGCTCCGCAGGTAATGCCCCTTGGCATAGCGGCGGTACGCGTGGCCCCCGGTGGAGTCCTCGCGTTGCTGAAGTTCGAGGTAGGACGGTGTGGTGACGCGGGAGGCAACGGGACGCCCGAGCGCCCGCATCGCGGGCAGCAGCCGGCGGCCCTCGGCCGGGTCGCCGACCCACACGAACCCCAGCGTGGCGATCGGGCCGGCGGGAGTGCTGCCGACGCTGGCGGTGAACGTCGCCTGCCGGGGCGTGACGGCGTTCAGGTCACGCCAGCCCTCGATGACCGGGACGGCGTCCTCGGCGCGGAAGTCGAACTCGGCGACCAGCGTCCGCGTGCCGGTGTGATGCAACTGGAACTCGAATTCGGTCACGATGCCGAAGTTGCCGCCACCGCCGCGCAGGCCCCAGAACAGGTCGGGGTTGTCGGTACGGCTCGCGGTCACCACGTCGCCCTCGGCGGTGACCACCGTGTAAGAGACGACGTTGTCGCAGGCCAGGCCGTACTGGCGAGCCAGCCAGCCCATGCCTCCGCCGAGCGTGAGCCCGCCGACGCCGGTGTGTGAGACGTTGCCGGCGGTGGTGGCCAGGCCGTACGCCTGGGACGCCCGGTCCAGTGCGCCGAGCAGCGCGCCGCCCTGCACCCAGGCCCGGCGACGGGCCGGGTCGACCCGCACGCCGCCCATGGGCGTCAGGTCGATCATGAGACCGCCGTCAGGCACGGCGAAGCCGGCGGCATTGTGGCCACCGCAGCGCACGCCGATCTCGAGGTCGAGTTCGCGGGCCAGCCGCACGGCGGCAACCACGTCGGCGACGCCCGCCGCGCGGACGATCATGCGTGGACGCCGGTCGATCATGGCGTTCCAGACGGTACGGGCGGTGTCGTAGCCGGCGTCGCCAGGCGTGAGTACCTGACCGTCGAAGCGGGTCGCTGTCGTTGTCATGCCATTGAGCCTGGCAGGAATCGGTACCCTTGATAAGGTCCGATCTTGTAGGCCAATTGAGGACCAATTCAGGGACCGGCCGAGGATCTGCTCATCGACTCCGCACCCGGCATCCGCCGGGTCTCCGCGCCCAGGGCGCTGGGCACGGCGGGGACCGCGGCCGCGCGACGCTCGCCCGGCAGCTGGAGGGGCTGACGAGGTCGTACGCCGCGCCGTCCTCCAGGGGCACAGGCCGAGCCGGCTGTGGGCGGGGCCGGGTGGGTCAGGCCGTCGACGCCGGGGAGGGAGCGAGGGGGAGCTGAACGACGAAGCAGGCCCCGCCGCTGGGAGAGGGTTCGACCCACACGGATCCGTTGTGGGTCTTGACGATCTCCCGGACGATGCTCAGCCCGAGGCCCGCGCCGGTGTCGCCACGCAGAGACTCGCTCGTGAGCTGGTACAAGCGATCGAAGACGCGCTCCCGCTCGTGCGGGGGAATGCCGGGGCCGTCATCGGACACCGCCAGCCGTGCGAAGCGGTCGCCGCATCCGACGTCGACCCGCACGCTGTGCCTGGCGTGGCGCTGGGCGTTGTCCAGCAGGTTGGTCAGGATCTCGCACATCTGCGTACGCATGGCTTCGACCTGACCACTGGAAGTAGAACGCACCTCGACGGGTATCGGGTCGGCTCGGGCAGCGACTTCCTGCCTGACCAGCTCGCACAGATCGATCCTTTCCTTTCTCTGGGCGATACGACCCCGGGCGATCAGCAGGAGGTCGGTCGCGAGCGCCTCCAGCCGATCCACTTCCCGCAGCACCTCCCTGAACGCGCCGGGGTAGTCGGCGTGATCAGGATCGGCGATCGCCTCTTCCACACTGACACGTATGCCGGCCAGCGGGGAGCGGATCTCGTGGGCGACGGTGGAGGCGAACTGCCGCTCGCGGTCCAGCATGTCCAAGCTCACGTTGATGTTGCCGACCAGCTGGGTCATCTGCGTCGGGTCTCGATGCTGGGTGATCTGGTCGTACTCGTCTTTGATGTTGATCCGGGCGAGGTCGTCGGAGATCCCGCCGACCCGACGCAGCAGCCGCCAGACGACAATCACGCCGGCGAGCAGGACAGTCGGCACCACCAGCGCCTTACGCAGCCGAATCCATGAACCAGTGCCGCTGCTCCGCACCGCCCGGTGCCGCCGTCCACGAAAGGTCGGCATGCGTCATTTTTTGCCCGTCAGTACGGCCCCATAACCTTCTGACCTGCGAAACCAGTACGCTAATTGGGCTCGGAAAGGTGTGGCGGCCGCCGCGTCGGCGCGTACGGCTCCCACCGTGGTCACCTGCCATGGTGACGTCCGGGGCGAACTCGGCGCCTACTATCGGGCCCTCGGCGAAGGACGCCGGCAAGATCGCCGGCCTGGAGGTCCTGCGGATCATCAACGAGCCGACCGCGGCGGCCCTGGCATACGGCCTGGACAAGAAGGGCAACGAGACCGTTCTCGTGTTCGACCTGGGCGGGGGCACGTTCGACGCCAGCGTCCTCGACGTCGGCGAGGGCGTCATCGTGCGGCTTCTGCGCCAACTGCGAGAAGGGCCTGACCGCCTTGTGCCTCACCACCGACCCGGAGCCGGGGGTGGACGGGGCCGCTTACGGCTTCGCGGACATGGGCCCGTACAACGGCGGCCAGGCCGAGTTGCTGCGCGTTCCGTTCGGCGACTTCAACTGCCTGGTCCTGCCCGAGGACGCGCGGGAGAGGCAGAGCGACTACGTCATGCCGGCCGGCATCTGGCCCACCGGCCGGCACGCGACCCAGCTCGCCTGTGTGCAGGCCGGCGACTCGGTCGTGATCTACGGAGCGGGACCGGTCGGCCTGATAGCCGCCTACTCCGCGACGTTCAAGAGCGCGGGCATGGAGATGGTCGTGGACCGCCACCCGGACCGGCTGGCCAAGGCCGAGGAGATCGGGTCTGTGGGCGGAAGGCCCGGCCGTCGTGGGTCGTCTCACACGAGCTGGGCCTGGACGACGCGCCCGGCGGCTACGAGCACTTCGACCGGAGGGATTCCGGCTGGACCAAGGTCGTCCTGCGTCCCGCCGGCATCGGCTGACCCTCCCGTGGCGGCCGCGGGCCTCGCGGTCCGACCGCTCCGGCCACGAACCGGCCACAGTCGCCATACGGGACGGTGACATCCAGGCTCATGGGCGTCGTGTCGGCTTACTCGTACGGCTCGCTCGGTTCCGGGATTTCCGTCACCTGGATGGCGGTCATCTCCGGTGGCACGGTTCCGTTCGGGATCTTGCGGGACCTGGGCGGGACCCAGGTGCCGGTCACCTCGACCCAGGTGTCGTCGGGCGGCGGAGCGGCGCCGAGCACGGCCACCTTGAGGGCGATGGCGTCGGCCGCACAGCAGCTCATCTGCATGCGGGTGACGTACCAGCGGTCTTTCTTCTTCGACCGTACGACGAAGCCGGTCAGCCGGACCTCTCTGCCGGTGAGCGTGCGCTTGCGGAAGTCCCAGGCCCGGCCGATGAACTCGCCCACGGCCATCGGGGTGATCTTGTCCGTGGATAGCGGTACGTAGGAGCCGGTCTTCGCCGGCGGCCGGATGGGCGCGTCCTCGCTACGAGCGGCGAAGGCGCCCAACGCGGGGGGCGCGATCAGGACGATCGCGAAGACGGGCAGGGACAGCAGCCAGCCCACCTTCGGCGCCCGTGAATGGTCGTGACCCTCGGCCTGCTTCCCCGGCCCTTCGTGAACGTGTTCGTCGTGAGCGTTCGCGAACGGACGCCGCCACTCCTGGACGAGGCCGATGACCCCGAGGGTGAGGACGACCACCCCTGCCGTGAGCAGGAAGGGGCGGAAACCGGGTTTCACATAGTTGAGGTATGACGTCGTCAGGACGGTTATCCAGAGCACGACGCCGCCGAGCAGGGTCAGCACGAGACTTCGGGACATGCGACTCACAGGAGGACTCCTCCGATCGCCGAGCTGACCACGACCGCGAGCAGGAACGTCAGCGGAACGAACCGTATGGCGAAGGCCCGGCCGAAGGTCCCCGCCTGAAGGGCGATGAGCTTCAGGTCGACCATCGGCCCGACGACCAGGAACGCCAGCTTCGCCGTGGGGGAGAACGCGGTGAGTGAGGCCGCGACGAACGCGTCGGCCTCCGAGCAAATCGACAGGACGACCGCGAGAAGCGCGAGCACGACCGCCGACAGCACCGGGACGTCCGCCACCGAGGTCAGCCACGTGCGGGGCACCACCACGTTCAGTGTGGCCGCGGTCATCCCGCCGATCACCAGGAATCCGCCCGCGTGGAGGAGGTCGTGTCGCATGGCGTCGCGGAACTCTGCCCACTTCGAACCCCTGGGGGCCGTACGGGACGGTACCCGCAGCCACGACGACCGGCCGAAGCGCAGCCACAGCCAACCGGCCGCGACCGCCACCAGGAGCGAGGCGGCGAACCGGGCCACGGCCATCATCGGCTGTCCGGGGAACGCCACGGCCGTGGCGACGACGACCACGGGGTTGACGGCGGGCGACGACAGCAGGAACGCCAGCGCGGCCGCCGGGGTGACCCCGCGCGACATCAGGCCCGAGGCCACCGGGACCGAGGCGCACTCGCAGCCCGGCAACACCGCTCCGGCCGCCCCCGCTACGGGGACCGCGGCGTAGGGGTTGCGGGGCAGTGCCTTCGTCCAGAACGACGGCGGGACGAAGGCCGCGATGGCCGCCGACAGCAGTACGCCGAAGACGAGGAAGGGCAACGCCTGAACGCAGATCGCCACGAAAACGGTCGCCCAGGTCTGCAGCGCCGGGGCCGTGAGCAGGGGTGTCAGCACCAGGCGGCCGATGACGAGAAGCGCGGCGAGGAGCGCGAACAGCCAGGGCGTCGCCGGAGGTACGGCCGATCTACGGCCCCATTCCGGGGGTGGTATCTCTGTCGAAGACTCCACCACGACCCGGTCCGGCATGCGCCTCATCCTGGCAGAACTCCTCATCGGTGATCCTGGGATCGGCACTACGCGACCCCGTCATAGTCCCGTATGGCAGTCCCGCGAACCGGGCGGGGAGGAACGGAGCTCACCGTCGCCTCAGCCGGCGACCACGGCCGGGGGTCTGCGCGCCCAGCCGCTACGGGTGCGTACGGCGCCCGCAGCGCGGCAGGCCAGGTAGATGACGAAGGCGATGGTGGTGACGTACGGGCTGATCGGAATGCTGCTGCCCAACGCGATGAGGATGCCGCCGACCACGGACGTCACGGCGAACAGGACGCTGAGCAGAGGGATCAGGCGAGGGGAGGCCGTCACCCGGGTGGCGGCGGCCGCAGGGGTGACCACCAGGGCGAGCACCAGCAGAGCGCCGACGATCTGGATGGTCGTGGCCACGGCGAGACCCAGCACCAGGGTGAAGACGGGGGACAGAGCCCGGACGGGCACGCCGCGGGCGGCGGCGACGTCGGGATCGAGGCTGGCGAAGGTCAGCGGACGCCAGATGACCGCGAGGACGAGCAGGACGACGACCGACACGCCGATCAGCCAGGCGGTCTGCGGGGCGTCCACGGCCACGATCTGACCGGTGAGCAGCCCGAACTTGTTGGCGGCGCGGCCTTTGTACAGCGACAGGAACAGCACGCCGAGTCCCAGTCCGAAGGGCATCAGGACGCCGATGGCGGAGTTACGGTCCCGGACGCGCACCCCCATGGCACCGATGACCGCGGCGGCCAGGACCGATCCGGCCAGGGATCCTGCCACCACGTTCGCCCCGAGCAGGAGCGCGGCCGCCGCGCCTGCGAAGGACAGCTCGGCGATCCCGTGCACGGCGAAGGCGAGATCCCGCATCATCACGAAGGTGCTGATCAGGCCGCCGACCACACCGAGCACGGCCGCGGCGATGACCGAGTTGGCGACGAGGGCCAGCAGTTGTCCGTAGTCGTCGTAGTTGAAGATCTGGTGCCAGATGTCGGTGCTCATGACTGAACGCCTTCAGTGTGGTCGGGGTGGTGCGGGACGGGGGCGCCGGCGATCAGGTAGCGGCCGTGGGCCCGGACCACCTCGACCGGGCCGCCGTAAAGGTCGGACAGAACGGAAGACGTCATCACCTCGTCGGGCGTGCCGGCGCGGAATCGGCCCCCGGTCAGGTACAGCACCCGGTCGACCAGTGGCAGGACCGGATTGAGCTCGTGGGTGACGAAGAGCACGGCGGTGCCATGAGCGCGCCGCCGCCGGTCGAGCAGGTCGACGATCGCGTGCTGGTGGTGCGGGTCGAGCGAGAGGAGAGGCTCGTCGCACAGCAGAAGCGCGGGATCGGTGGCCAGGGCCTGCGCGACGCGCACCCGCTGCTGCTCGCCGCCGGACAGCAGGCCGAGGGGCATGTCCGCGTAGGCCTGCGCGCCCACCTCGGTCAGCAGCTCGTCGATGCGACGCCGCAGCCCTCTGCTGCCGAGGGGCAGGCCCCAGCGGTGGCCGTCGACGCCGAGCCGCACGAGGTCGCGGGCGCGCAGCGGCGTGTGCGGGGCGACGGCCCGCTGCTGGGGGATGTAGCCGATCAGATCGCTGCCCCGCCGGGGCGGGTGACCGTTGATCAGCAGGGCCCCGGCGGAGAGAGGCAACCGGCCCAGGATGGCGTGCAGCAGGCTGGTCTTGCCCGATCCGTTGGGGCCCAATATGGCGATGAACTCGCCGCGGCGCAGCTCCAGGTCCAGACCGGACCACAGGACGCGCTCGCCACGGCGCAGTTCCGCATCGGTCAGGCTGAGGACGACGGGTGTTCCGCCGACGGAGGCGGCCTGCGGTGCGATGGTGCCCGACTGTTCGGTCATCGCCCCAGGGCCTTGCCGAGCGCGTCGAGGTTGGCGGCCATCCAGCCGATGTAGTCCTCACCGGAGGGCAGGGTCTCGGTGACCGGGACGACGGGGATGCCGTTGCCGGCCGCCGCCTCGCGGACCTTCTCGGTCTCCGGGCCGGCGGTCTGGGAGTTGTAGACGAGGGCCTGCACCTTCTTGCCGGTGAACAGGGCGAGGGTGTCCCGCAGGACGCGGGGGGAGACGTCGTTTCCTTCCTCGATGGCCTCGCTGAACTCCTCGGGGGCGGTGTTGGTCAGACCGCACGCCTCGATCATGTACAGCGGGACCGGTTCGGTGATCGCCACGGCGGTGCCCTTCGCGGTCCGTGCGATGACCGCCTCCCGCTCCTCCAGCGGCTTGAGCTTCTGCTTGAAGGTCTCGGCTCCGGCGGTGAAGGCGGCGGCTGCGGAGGGGTCGGCCTTGCCCAGCGCGGCGGCGATCGAGTCGGCCAGCCGCGCGACGGACGGGAAGTCGTACCAGACGTGCTCGTTGAGCTCCTCTCCGTCCGCCGCGGTCTTCCCGGAGATCTCGACCGCGTTCAGCACCTGGGCCGAGGTGTTGCCGGCGGCGTCGCGCATCGTGTCCATGAAGTCGTCGTAGCCGCCGCCGTTCTCGATGATCACCTTGGCCTTGGACAGCGCCAGCTGGTTCTGCGGATTTGCCTCGAAGGAGTGCGGGTCCTGGTCGGGGCCGGCGATGAACGAGGTCACCGCGACCTTGTCGCCGCCGATCTGCCGGACGATGTCGCCGTACACGTTGGTGGAGGTCACCACGGCGACCGCGCCCGGGCCGGTGGACGCGCTCACGGCCGGCTCGGGAGATGTCGCGGGAGAAGACGAGCCGCCGCAGGCGGTCAGCAGCACAGAAGCCAGGCCCGCGAGGACGAGCAGGGAGGGACGACGCAGGGGGGAGGTGTTCATGTCGATCCTTGTCGGCAATGACAACGGTTTTCATTTGCAAACCTAGCATCGCCATCCGGATCGGCCGCAATGGGGCAGGAGGCGCAGAAGGTCACCGCATGGCCGTCGAGGGCTCCGATCCGCGGCCGCAGCACCTTGTCGATTTGCGGCCGCGGATTCGAACGGGCCGACGGTCCACCGGTCAGAGGATGTCGCCGAGCCCCGGCCGACGTCCGACGGTGCCGTCCGCTGTGTCGGTCATGAACGCGGCCGGGAGGCGTAAGGAAGCAGCGCCATCTCGCGGGCGTTCTTGATGGCGCGGGCGATCTGGCGTTGTTGCTGCACCGTGACGCCGGTGACGCGGCGGCTGCGGATCTTGCCGCGGTCGGAGACGAACTTCCGTAGCAGGTCGGTGTCCTTGTAGTCGATGTAGGTCACCCCCTGCAGCGGGTTGCCCTTCTCGCGGAGGAGGGTGCGGCGGGGCTTCATGCGATCTCCTTGAGGTCGAGGATGTGGGCGAAGGGGTCGTCGTAGCAGGCCCACACGTGGGAGCCCGCCAGGGCCTCCTCCTCGGTGAGCAGGCAGGAGTCGAGCAGAGCGTGGAGGCGCTCTCGGTCGAGGTCGGGCCCGGTGAACACCAGGTGCTGGACGCGGTCGCCGGTGATGTGGTCCCAGTCGAGGTCGGCGGCCATGCGGCGGGCGGGGGAGACCATGTCCCAGGCGGCCTCCGGCAGCGCGGCCAGCCAGGGCCCGGCGTCCTCGACCGACACGATGCCCGCGACCGCGTCCCAGGCGAGCAGCCGATCGGGCCGGCTGGCCAGCCAGAACCGCCCGCGGGAGCGTACCGATTGGGTGACCAGCTCGTCCACGGCCTCGAACAGGCGGGCGGGGTGCAGGGGGCGCAGCCGGCGCCAGACGACCGTGGTGATCTCGTCGGTCTGCGCGTCGCAGGGCAACTGGGCGGTGGCGGGGTCGACCCGTTCGGCCAGTTCCCGCGCGCACAGCCGGGCGCCGGTCACGCCCGGCA
This sequence comes from Microbispora sp. NPDC088329, assembly GCF_040685655.1. Lineage (NCBI taxonomy): Bacteria > Bacillati > Actinomycetota > Actinomycetes > Streptosporangiales > Streptosporangiaceae > Microbispora > Microbispora sp. NPDC088329. Next base: position 46,214 of record NZ_JBFBIP010000002.1, on the reverse strand, counting down.
GCGACCTGGTGAAGACCGGGGTGCAGGGCGTGAGGTGGGCGAGCACGGCGCGGGAGAGCTCCGCGTCCTCTTCATCGCCGCCGTGCAGGGTCAGGGCGGTCGCGTACTCGATCTGCCGGGTCAGGACTTCGGCGAAATAGCGCTGGTCGCCGGCCGCGGCGATCTGGCCGGTCTCGCTGAGGCGGTCGCCGCGGGTGATGTCGACGGGCATGTGCTCGGCGTGCAGCGCGGTCAGCACGCAGGTCAGCCGCAGGATGTCGTGGGCCTCCTCGCAATCGAGAGCCTCGGCGACCGAGCGCGGCTCGACCGAGTCCCACAGGTCGACCACGAGCAGCGACACGGTGGCGGCGTGCCGCACCAGCTGGGGGAGAAGGTCCTCGCGGACGGTGCAGGTGACACAGCCGTGCGCGAGCCGTACGCCGGCCAGGTCGAGCACGGTGGAGGCGTCGCGGACCACGCGCTGCACCCGGCCGGCGGTCACCTCCCGCAGGTCGTGGTGGACGGCGAGGGAGCCGGGGTGGTCGCGCAGGAGGCGATCGACGACGCGCGTGCGAGCAGAGGCGTGCAGGCCCGTTACCAGGACGACAGGGGTGGACACGAGGGCCTCCGAGTTGCAGAAATGGAAATGATTATCGTTATCATTACACAGGCTGATGGCAAGAGAGGAGCCACCCCATGGCCAGAAACGAGCTACGCCCCGTGATCAAGCTGCGATCGAGCGCGGGGACCGGCTACACCTACGTGACCCGCAAGAACCGCCGTAACGACCCCGACAGGCTCACGCTCCGCAAGTACGACCCGATCATCCGCAGGCACGTCGCCTTCCGGGAGGAACGATGAAAAAGGGCATTCACCCCGGCTACCACCCGGTCGTGTTCCGCGACCCGGGCGCCGGGTTCGCCTTCCTCACCCGCTCGACCATCACCAGCGACAAGACGATCGTGTGGGAGGACGGCAACACCTATCCCGTGGTGGACGTCGACGTCTCCTCGGCGAGCCACCCCTTCTACACGGGGCGCAGCCGGGTGCTCGACACCGCCGGCCGGGTCGAGCGGTTCAACCAGCGCTATGGGAGGGCCTGATGTCCGCGCACTGCCAGCTCACGGGCGCCGCCCCTGTCTTCGGCAACCGCGTCTCCCACTCCCACCGGCGCACCCGCCGGCGATGGAACCCCAATATCCAGCACCGCCGCTACTGGCTGCCCAGTGAGAACCGCTACGTCCGGCTCACGCTCAGCGCCCGGGCGATCAGGACCGTCGACAAGATCGGCATCGAGGCCGCCGTCACCCGGATCCGCGCCCGGGGAGAGAAGATCTGATGGCCAAGAAGAGCAAGATCGCCGCCAATGAGAGGCGCAAAGCCGTGGTCGCCCGCTACGCCCAACGGCGTGCGGAGCTGAAGAAGGTCGTACGCACCGGCACTCCGGAAGAGCGGGCGTCGGCCGTACGCGAGCTGGCGCGCCGGCCGCGTGACGCCAGCACGACCCGCGTGCGCAACCGCGACTCCGTCGACGGCCGCCCGCGGGGGTACCTCGGCATGTTCGGGCTGTCCCGGATCCGGTTCCGTCAGATGGCTCATCGGGGCGAGCTGCCGGGCGTGACGAAAGCGAGCTGGTGATCGTGGCCGTTCCCAAGCGCAGAACCTCGCGCAGCAAAACCCGCCATCGCCGTAGCCAGTGGAAGGCGACTCCACCCGACTTGGTGCCGATCACCGTGAACGGACGCGAACTTTTGGTGCCCCGCCGACTGGTACGTGCCTACCAGCGCGGCCTCATCGTCCCTGGCTGACGACAGCCGACCTCGCCCCGGAAGCGTGACCATGATTCTGTGAGGGCCTGGGACGAAGCGGCGGCGAGTGGTCCCCATGGCAGGTCGCTGCTTCGCCGCAGTGGCCTAACCTCCGTAAAGGACCAGTCGCCGCTGCCAAGGTCCCGCCCGCCTGGCCGCGGCGGTGGTTGACCGCCGCGGTTCGCATCACTGCTCGATATCTCGCGATGCCGATCGTGACGTTCTCCAGAGCGCGGCGGTCCACGCGATGTCGTAGACGACCCACAGAGCGTAGACGAGCAGCAGTGTCAGGGATATGAAGTCGTGTCGTGCCGCGACGATCAGGGCGGACAGCGGGGCGGTGAAGGCCAGCATGCCGGTGAACCCGGCCAAGGTGCTGCGCAGGCCGAAGAAGGCGGCGTTCCACGCCTCATTGGCGACGATGACCACGACGGCCCAGATGATCGCGGGCAGATCCTGTCGATCCAGGGCTCGGTACAGGACGCTCGCGATGAGCGCGTAGTAGATGAGGCCGACTGCGATGAAGACCCGGAATGGCACCAGCCAGCGCGGCCAGGGCAGACTGCGGAACCAGGTCAACGCCGATGTGGGGATGAGCAGGTTGCCGACGATGGCGGCGAGGAGTGTGATGGCGGCGGTGACCGTGGCCGCGTACCAGTTCATCCTTCTCGCTCCGATTCGGCGGGGGCGGCCGCGAGGGCGAGGAGGTCGTCCATGCTCCACTGGTCGTCGGCGTGGCGACCGGGATGGACGGCCAGGACGGTCCCGTCCGGCGCGATGAGGAAGTCGCCTGACCGCCTGAGCACCTGCGCGCCCGGCCGTAGCCGAGCCGGCCCGGTCGACCGCGGTTCGCGCAGGGCCGCCTGACGCGTGCGTGGGTTCGCGCGCGCCCATGATGGTGAGGGCTCGACGCCGCAGTGGCGGTAGAGACGCCGATCGGGGGCGGCGGTGAGCGGGAACTGCAGCGGTGCGTGGGGGGACGGTTCCTCCGCGCGGAAAGCGAAAACGGCGCCGTCGGCGATTCTGGCGGCGGTGATCTCAGCAAGGAGGCTGGCTACAGGGCGCAGGTGGAGACTGCAGACCGGGCGCCCGGCGAAGCGACGGAACCGCGGGCGCGGTAGGCGCTCGCCGTCGGGAACGACTACCCGACCCCCGACCATCGTGATCAGATGGTCAGGGATGAGGCGAGCGGCGAGATGTGGCCGACGCCTCGCATATTCTGACACAAACTATAATTTGACAGCTACTATCGACTTCGTCAATCCGCTTGTCCGCATCAGTTCGCCACACGCCGGCGAGCTGGGGCAGGAAGATGTGGCAGATCTCCACCACGGCGGCGGCGTTGGCGAGGATGCCGGGCTCGCCCGCCTGGGCGAGCCCGGCCGGCCAGGTGTCGCCGTCCTCGCCGCAGAAGCGGCCATGGGACTCGGACAAGGTTCAGGCCGCCGTCGACGTACAGGTGCGAACCGGTGATGAAACTGCTCTGTCCTACCCCGAACTGACCGTTCGGGAGAACATCGAAGTCGTCAGGCGGCGACGCCGGCTGAAGGGGCGCACCGACGAGGCGACGGGCACGGACCCGCTCTGCACGCCGGGCTGTTCGTCATGGTGGGCGGCCTGGTGGAGATGGGCGTCATCGAGCGGCTGTCCCATATCGCCGTGGAGGCGACCTCGGGGCGTCCGGAGCTGACCACCATGGGCCTGCTCGGCGCTTCGGCGGGACTGTCGGCGATCGTGGACAACATCCCCTGTGTGGCCACGATGAGCCCGATCGTCGCCGACCTCGTCCAGGCGGGCGCTGGCGGCGGGCCGGCCCAGGTGCTGTGGTGGGCGCTGGCCTTCAGGGCCGACCTGGGCGGCAACGCGACCGCCGTCGGCGCCGCCGCCAACGTCGTCGTCCTGGGCATCGCCGCGCGCAAGGGCACTCCGATCAGCTTCTGGCAGTTCACCAAACACGGGCTCATCGTCACGGTCGTGACCGTCAGCCGACGATCATTCCTTCCTCCGGGAGTTCGTACCGCCGGGTGCGCTCCTTAAGGGCGAGCGCCGAGCCCAGCGTGAGCGGGCCGATCCGGCCGACGAACATCAGGGCGACGAGCAGCAGGTGCCCGGCCGGCGGGATGGAGGCGGTGATGCCCGTTGACAGACCCGCCGTGCCGAAGGCGGAGACGACCTCGAACAGCACCCGGTCCAGACCGTGCGGGGTGAGCACCAGCAGGATGTAGGTCGAGCACGCGACCAGGCCCACGCTGAGCACGGTCAGGGAGACCGCCTGCCGCTGCGCCGCCTCGGGCAGGCGGCGGTGGCCGATGTTCACCCGGCTCTCGCCGCGCATCTCGGTCCAGACGATGAACGCCAACAGGCCGAGGGTGGTGACCTTGATGCCGCCGGCGGTGCCCGCGCTGCCACCGCCCACGAACATCAGCAGGTCGGTGACCAGCCAGCTGGACGGATGCATCTTGGCGAGGTCGAGGCTGTTGAACCCGGCCGTACGCGGCATGACGGCGGTGAAGAACGCCGCCAGCAGCTTGCCCGGCCCGTCGAACTGCCCCAGAGTGCGGGGATTGGCCCACTCTGTGGCGAGGAAGATCAGCGTGCCGCCGGCCAGCAGAACCGCGGTCACCGCGAGCGTGACGCGGGTCAGCAGCGACCACCGGCTGGGACGGCGCCAGGAGCGGCGCAGCTCGAACAGCACCGGGAAGCCGAGCCCGCCCACGATCACCGCCGCCGCGATGGTCAGGCAGATCCACGGATCACCGGCGAAGCGGATCAGACTGTCGGGCCACAACGCGAAACCGGCGTTGTTGAACGCCGAGACCGCGTGGAAGACGCCGAGGTAGGCGGCATGACCGACGGGTTCCGCATATCCCGTCATGAACCTGAGCGTGAGCACGGAGGCCGTCACCGCTTCAGACGCCAAGCTGAACAGCACGACCTTGGCCACCACGCGCCGCAGGTCACTCGCACTGAGCGCTTTGGTCTCCGCTTGGGCGGATAATCGGGCGCGCAGGCTCAGCCTACGGGAGATCAGCAGAGTGAAGACGGTCGCGAGGGTCATGATGCCGAGACCGCCCACCTGGATCAGGACGGCGATGACCACCTCGCCGAACGCCGACCAGTGCGCGGCCGTGTCGACGACGGTCAGCCCGGTCACGCACACCGCTGACGTCGCGGTGAACAGGGCCGTGATCCAGTCCGCGGGCTTCCCCGAGGTCGTGGCGAGCGGGGTGGACAGCAGGGCGGTCCCCAGGAGGACCGCCGCCCCGAATCCGGTCGTGACGACCTGCGCCGGATGCCGGAACCGCCCCAGCACACCCCCGGCCCACATCATGCCTCGTGATTGCGGCGTACGCGTCCGCGCAGGCGACGGGCGGCGCCATACCAGGCGGGGACCTCGCGCTCCTCGTCGAACCAGCGGGCCACAAGGATGTCGGTGGAAGAGTGCAGCAGGATAGACGTCACGATGGTGACCGCGACGAGCTGGAAGACCTGCTGGGCGGCGACGATGCCGGAGCCCAGCACGATGAGCCCATAGACGACCGAGGCGAAGCCCTTGGGCCCGAACCAGGCCGTCGCGGCCTGCTCACGCACACCCAACCCCGAGCCGAGGAAGGACACCCAGATGGCCACCGGCCGGGCCACCACCAGCGCCAAAATCGCGAACACCCAGCCCACCCAGCCGACCGAGCCCAGCAGCGCCGGGCTGATCAGCGCGCCGAACACCAGCAGGGCGCCCAGTTTGAACAGCTCGGCGATCAGCTCGCCGAAGTGCTCGAACGACTCACGCTGCCGCTCGCCGAAGGTCGCCACCGTGATGCCGGCGCAGAAGGCGGCCAGGAACAGATTGCCGTGCGTGGCCTTGCCCAGCGCCAGCACCAGCAGGCCGATCGCCAGCGCGTTCAGCGGCTCGTAGGCGGTGGAGGCGGAGAACCAGCGGGTGCGCTCCAGCGTGATCGCCAGCCACGGGACGGCCACCCCGATGAGAACGCCCACCCCCAACTCCAGGGCGAGCTCGCCCAAATGCAGGTTGTGCGAGCCTGTGGCGACGGCGAGGAACACCATCACGAACGGCAGCGCCAGGCCGTCGTTGACACCCGACTCGACGTTCAGCAGCCGGCGCAACCGGGGCGGCACCTTCTCGTTGCCGACCAGCGCGGCGGCGAACACCGGGTCGGTGGGCGAGAGGATCGCGCCGATCAGCAGCGACTCGATCCAGCCCAACCCGACCAGATAATGCGCGCCCACCGCGGTCACCAGCAGCGTGAGCGGCAGGCCCCAGCCGAGCGCCCGCCCGGGCAGTTTCCACGCCTCGCGCAACTCGCTCCAGCCGACCCGCATGCCGTCGGTGAACAGCACCGCGAACAGCGCGAGCTCCGCCAGCGTGCCGACGATCTCGTCGTCCGCAGCGATCGGCATCACGCCGAGCATGCCGTCACCCAGGACGAACCCGGCGACCAGGAACAACGCCGCGGTGGACAGGATCGTACGGTTGGCCAGGCTGGACAGCAGTACGGCCAGCAGCAGGACACCGGCGAACGCCGGCAGCATCGCGCTCATCGGCCGCCCGCCTCGCTGTGGTGCCCACAGGCCGTCTTCGATACCACCGAGAACCTCCGCCAAGTGCAACGCTGAAGAACGTTGCCGACCAGACTTCCCGGCGCACCGCGCCTACCGTAACAGCACAGTCAAAACACACGTATTCGGGGCTTCCAACCGTAAGGGGAGCGGGCCGATCAGTCGCGCCTACGGTCCCGACCGCGCGTGGGCGATCATGCCGGAGCCGGAGGCCCCCGCCGGAGGCATATGCGGCGGTACCTGTCGCTGGTTCACTTGGCCAATACGGAGCTCGCCCCCGTCGCCAGTCGCAATTCGGTCGAGCGCCTTCTGGTGGAAGTGGCGGATGAGCGGCTGGATGTCGCCTACTGCCGGTACGCCGGTGGATTCGGCGCGCCGAGCGGTCGGTGGGCGCAGATGCCCTGGTTGGCAACCTGTGGCAGGTAGTGTGCCCACTCTTGCCGGATAACCGTCCGCCCGACCCGCGCACACCTGCCGCGCGACGAGCTCACCTGTGAAACTCTCTTCAGCGACGACCAAACCGATTGGAAGGCCGGCGAAGTGCCTCCGCACGGCGCACCATGGACATTGCCGCCGACCCCGAGGAAACGGCGTGAGCATGTCAGCGGCAGATTCCCGCCTAGTCGTCATTCACCCGTCACAGCTCGCGGGGACGGTGCTTCCTGTGGGCCCCGGACGCCGCTTGCCTGGCCGCGGGCGTGCCGTCGATCTGCGACTCGACGACCCCCATCTCAGTTCCATCCACGCCGCGCGTCGCCGTCGGGGCAACGTACTGCGCCGATGCACACGAAGCCGGCCGCTGCGGCGGCCGTCCGGGGGTCGTCGCCCCGAACGGCCCGCTGGGCCTCGGCGAGGGCGGCGGCGGGCGGGCGCCCGGCGGCCAGCCGTTCGTGGAAGGCCACCATGACGGGGGTCGTCGCCGCCGTTTTGAACATCTCGTTCAACGAGCCGCTCTGAGTGTGTCTGAAAGTGTCCACCGGCACTTACCTCCACCTACCACGAGGTGGGCGTGGGCGAGGGGCTGAGCCGGGCTCGATCAGGCGAGCAACCGATCGACCAGCCCGTCGAGGTAGTCAGGGGTGAGCGGAACCGCGCCGAACAGGACCCGCATGTATATCGGCGCCAGGAGATGGTCCAGCACCTCCAGTGCCTCAGGCGGGTCCTCGCCGCGGGCGCGGGCGCGGGCGAGCATGGCCTGCAACTGCCTGGTGCGCTCGGCCAGGAGTTCGTCGCGCGCCTGAAGGCCCTGCTGACCCTCGCCTGTCAGCGAGACGGTCAGCCGCACCAACGCCAGGCCGTCGGGTCCGGTGACCTCGCGGGCCACGATGGCGGCGTAGGTGCGCAGGTCGCCGGCCAGGCTGCCGGTGTCGGGCATCGGCGCCTGTGCGTTGAGCCGGGTCAGCAGCACATCGCCGAGCAGGGCCTGGAGGTTGCCCCAGCGGCGGTAGAGGCTGGTGTCGGCCACGCCCGCACGGGCCGCGATGTCGCCGATGGTGAAGTTTCCGTAGCCGCGCTCGCTGACCAGATCGGTAACGGCCTGGTGCACTGCCGCGCGGACCCGGGCGCTGCGCCCGCCGGGCCGCCTGGCTCGCCCCTGCTCATCCATGCTCTCACCTTAACGCAGTCGAGACTTGCGTTAGAGTCTCTCTAAACGCAGTTGCCAACTGCTTTTAGAGAGGATGTATGTGAAAGCGTTGCTCACCCTGACCTGCGCAGGTCAGTTCATGGTGCTGCTCGACAACACGATCGTCGGCGCCGCCCTGCCCGACATGCAGGAGCGGCTTCACACCGGGCTGACCGGCCTGCAGTGGATCGTCGACGCCTACGTGCTGCTGGTGGCCATGCTGCTGCTGTCGGGCGGCGTCTTCGCCGACCGGTTCGGCCGCAGGCGGGTGTTCCTGGCCGGGGTGGTGGTGTTCACGGCCGCGTCGGTGGTGTGTTCGCTCGCGCCCTCGATCGGCTGGCTGATCGCCGGGCGGGTGCTGCAGGGCGTCGGGGCCGCGGCGCTGAGCCCCGCCTCACTGGCACTGCTCGCCGCCGCGTACCCCGCTCCGAGGGAGCGCGTCAGAGCGATCGGGTTGTGGGCCGGGTTCAGCGGCATCGGCCTGGCCGCCGGACCGCTGGCGGGCGGGATCCTGGTGGAGTCCTTCGGCTGGCCCGCCATTTTCCTGGTCAACGTGCCCATCGGGGCGGTCCTGCTACTGGCCGGGCTGCGCGTGCTGGGAGAGTCCCGCAACCCTGGCGCACCGCCGATCGACGTCCCCGGCACAGTCCTGTCCGTCGCGGGCGTGGGCGCTGTCACCTACGGCCTGATCGAGGGCGGGTCCCGAGGGTGGACCTCGCCGGTGATCCTGGGCAGCTTCGCCGCCGGGCTGGTGTTCCTGTCCGCGTTCGTCGTGGTCGAGGGTCGTGTGCCGACGCCGATGCTGCCGCTGCGGCTGTTTCGTCAGCGGCTGTTCACGGTGTCCAACACGGCGATGGTCGTGGTCGGGTTCGCGCTGATGGGTTCGTCGTTCTTCTTCTCCCAGTTCTTCGTCTACGTTCAGGGCACTTCGATCCTGGTCGCCGGGCTACGGACCCTGCCCGTCTCGCTGGCCATGGTGATCGTCAGCCCGTACGCGGGCCGGTACGCGGCCAGGTACGGCTTCCGCGCCGTCGTCGGCATCGGCCTGGCCCTGGCCGGGCTGGGGCTGCTGGCGCTGGGCTTCGTCCACGCCGATACCGGCTACGGCAACGTGTGGTGGCGGCTGGCGGTCGTCGGCATCGGGTTCGCTCTCACCATGTCGCCGCTGACCGGGGCCGCCATCCAGGCGGTCGGTCCGCAGGAGGGCGGCCTCGCCTCGGGCGTCAGCAGCACCACCCGGCAGATCGGCGCGGTGCTCGGCGTGGCGGTCCTCGGGGCGATCGTGCACGCGCGGGAGTCCGGCGGCGCCTCCTTCGAATCCGGCCTCAACAGCGCCTTCCTCGCGGCCGGTGCCGCGACGCTGGCCTGCGCCGTGTTCACCGGCCTGTGGCTGACCACGGCCCGGACGCCGAGGGACGTCCGGGCCGCACAGTCAGGAGGCCGAGCAGTCAGTGAGCCGCTGCTGACGGCTCCTCCCAGCCGGCTAACGTCTTGAGCCGCCCGGCGTAAATCTGCTGGGTCATTCGCAGTCCTTCGGTGCCGTAGAAACGCCCCGAAGCGGCGGGTCGCCGGGGTCTGCTGAGGGAGTCGGGTGAGCTCGCCGGCCCGCCACCTGCCGGCTACCGCACCGTCAACTTCTGGTAGTCGGCGGCGTGGGGCTGGTAGGTCGGGTTGCCGGAGTAGGCAACGTGGACCGGGTAGACCCCGAGCTGCAGATCGGGGTCTCGAACCCGTCGGCCGCCTTGACTGCGGCGGTGGCCGTGGTCGTCTGGGCCCCGCTCGCGTACGGCTCGACAGCCACCTTCGTGGTGGTCGTGACGTCGCTGTTCGGGATCTTGCGGATGTCGTTCCACTCGCGGAGGGTGAGCGGGATCACGGTGCCGTGGCGCGGACGGACGACGCCCGCGTTGGTCATCGTGAGCGGCTTGGCGTTCCAGGTCGGAGCCTCGATGTTGTCGTGGCACGCGGCCTGGTATCCACCGCCGTTGGTGTACCGGTCACCCCAGAGGTAGAACTGGCCGGGCCAGGAGGTGTCACCGGGGTTGGCCTTGAAGATGATCGGCCCTTCGTACCCCTGGTTGGCGACCCACGTCCGAGTTCCAGCGACGCGGCATGATCGGGAGCTTTGCGGATGCCTGCGACGCCGCTCTGCTGCGACGCGCCATGGGGGATCGTCGCGACCCGGTGATCGGTGTGGATTGTTCCGGTCACCGGGTCTTCATGCGACATCGATCTAGGGGGACGGGGCCGACCGGTACGCGACCGGCCCTGGTTCAGTAGCGGGAATGCGCCGTGGCCGGTCGGGTTAGGCGCAGTTGATGGCGGTGTAGGAGGGGTTGTAGGTCGAGGTGACCTGCCGGCCATCGATCGTCGCGGTCGCCGTCACGGTCGCCGTGCCCGTGGCGATCTGCCCGGCCCTGGTGTTGAAGGACTGGTAGGCCTGCTTGCCTTGGGCGACGCCGGCCACGGCCTTCGAACCGTAGGGGGTGGTCAGCGTCACGTTCGCCGGCACGGCGGCGTTGTTGACCGCGGTCACGGCCACGTACGCCGTGGTGCCCACGCAGCGGGCGGTGGCGGTCACGGTCAGCGCGAGCTCCGGAGCGACCGGCACCGTGAATGACGCCGCAGCTTCCGACGCCTTCAGGTAGTCGACGCCGAGGTACTCGGCCTTGAGCGTCTGGGCACCCGCGGGCAGACCCGCCGGCAGCGTGACCGTGGCGGCGCCGTCCTTCAGGTAGGCGGTCTTCGACCACGAGCCGATGCTGAACCGCACCTGACCGCCGGTCTCGAACCCGTCGGCCGCCTTGACTGTGGCGGTGGCCGTGGTCGTCTGGGCCCCGCTCGCGTACGGCTCGACAGCCACCTTCGTGGTGGTCGTGACGTCGCTGTTCGGGATCTTGCGGATGTCGTTCCACTCGCGGAGGGTGAGCGGGATCACGGTGCCGTGGCGCGGACGGACGACGCCCGCGTTGGTCATCGTGAGCGGCTTGGCGTTCCAGGTCGGAGCCTCGATGTTGTCGTGGCACGCGGCCTGGTATCCACCGCCGTTGGTGTACCGGTCACCCCAGAGGTAGAACTGGCCGGGGCAGGAGGTGTCACGAGGGTTGGCCTTGAAGATGATCGGTCCTTCGTACCCCTGGTTGGCGACCCACGTCGTGCGCCCCAGCGCCGGAGCGACCAACGTCCAGTTGTTGATGTTGCTGTCCAGGAAGTCGGTGTGCTTCTCCGAGAAGATGTCGGAGCCCTGGTTGCCGGCCTCGTTCTTGGTCACGCGGTAGTAGTGGTCACCGACCCGGATCGCGGTCGTGTCGATCCGCGACAGAGGGGCCGGGTTCTGCCAGACCTTGGGAGCGGAGAACGTCTGGAAGTCGCGCGTCGTGGTGTACCACATCTGCGCGTTCCCCTGACCGGTGCGGTTCACGGGGTCGTTCCACAGCGACTGTGCCCAGAACACGGCGTAGGCGCCGATCTCCTCGACCCACAGCGATTCGGGTGCGAAGGCGTTGCCCGCGTTGTCGGGCGCGACTTTCACGTGCCGCTGAGGAGTCCAGTGCACGAGGTCGTGCGACTCGAACACCTCGATGTACTGGGTGTCGTTGATGGCGTATCCGCCCTGGTCATACCAGTTCAGGTCGGTGGCGATCATGTAGAACGTGTCGCCGTCGGGGGAGCGGACGATGTGCGGGTCACGAAGGCCCTGGTCGCCCAGCTGGGAGATGAGGGAGGGCCGGCCTCCGGTCAGACCGGTCCAGTCCAGAGCGGTGTTTCCGTTGGACGTCGCGAACATGATCTGCTCGCCGTCGGCGATCCCCTCGCCCTTGAAATACCCCAGGAAGTACCGCTCGTACTCCTCGGAACGGGGCATGGCGGTGATGGTCACCGGGAACGACTTCGTCTTCGAGGCCGAGCCCTTGGTGATGGTCGCCGTCAGGACGGCCTCGACATCCGCACGGCCGAAGGCCGGGCGGGTCACCTTACCCGTCGGGGTGACGAGGTCGGAGGTCGACTTCCAGGTGATCGTGGATCCGAATTCGCCGGTGGCAGGAAGGTTGATGTTTCCGCGCACGTCGTCGGTGGCGTAAAGGGTCAGGTCGAACGTGTCACGGTCGACCGCCTGCGCGTCGTCGAACTGGGCCTTCACCACAATGGGGATCTCCCGTGTGGTGACCTCTTGGGCGCCCTTGCGGACAGTCGCCGTGAGCGTGGCTGTCGCGTCGGGCTGCCCCTGCGCGGGCCGGGTGATCTTGCCGGTCACCGCGACCTTGCGTGCGCTGGCGACGGCTGGCGGGGTGTAGACCTCGACGACCGACGGGTCCGAACTCGTCCACGTGATGGTCGAGCCCGCCACGGAGCCCACCTTGGGCAGAACGATGTCGCGTACGATCGCACTGGTCAGGCCGAGGTCGATGGCGGCGGCGTCGGCGTGAACGCCGTTGGAGACGGTCTTTTTCGCCAGGGCGCGTGTCTCGTCGAGGCTCACCGCCCGGTCGTAGACCCGGAAGTCCCGAATCGTTCCGCGGAATGAGTAGTTGCCCGACGTCTGCGAGCGAGCGAGGAAGTTGCAGTTGGTCCCCGCGGCGTTCACCGACGGCGGCGTGGTCAGGTTCGTTGCCGTCGCGTGCTGCACGCCGTCGAGGTAAAGCGTGCCGGTCCAGCTCGTGCCGTTCGGGTTCAGCGACTGCGTGTAAGTGACGTGCGTCCAGGCTCCCTCGGTCATCCGGACGCGGTTCTGCTGGAGGTTCGCCGAACCCACCGCGACGCGGAACCGCTGGGTGTTCGACGCGAAGATGGAGCCCTGGGCGCCGGTGTCGACGTCGCACGAGCCCGACTTCGCGCCGAAGCCCCACATCTGGTGGTCGCCGACGTTCGCCGGGTCGATCCACACGTCATAGTCGACGGTGAGGTTCGACATGCCGGCGGTGATGTTGTTCGGCAGCGCCACGTACGCACCGTCGAGGGCGCCCTCGTAGGAGTCGGGGTTGAACCTGACTCCATCGCCGGTCAAGGTCGCCTTCTCCGGATGCACGAGCGTGGCGTTCGCCGCCGAGCCCGCGCTACCCGAGTTGACCAGCGTCGTCCCCCCGGTCTCGTCGAGGGCGAAGTGGTGCACCAGACCCTCGTTGAGCTCGTCCTCGGCAGCGTGCGAGGGCGTCGCCGCGAACGAGACCGAGACAAGCGCACCCAGCACCAGGCCCGCGACACCTCTACCCTTGCGACTCAGCCTGTGGCGCGACCTTTGCTGTCGCCCTCTCAATTGATCCTCCTTGATACGGTCGCTGTGGACACGTGGGGCACGGCCTCGTTCGAGGCGGGGCCGACCGCAGGCGCGGGAGAGGCGAAGCCCGAAAGGGTGGTCAGCGTGCCGGCGAGGCCCAGTGTGATCAGGCCTGGTCGAGCGCTCCGACGAGTCGAGGGCAGCACAGACAAAGGTTCACCTCGCTGTGAGATGTGGGGGGTGGCGTTAACTGGGGGGATGGGGCTATATGTCGCAGGTGTCCGGGTCTTGAGTGCAGACCCTAACCTCCAGCCCCAGTGAAAGATAGCGCTAACATGAGTAAACTTTGCCAGTGGACTGAAGAAAGCTATGCGAGGGCTGGATAAAGGTCTCACGCGAAGCTGGTTGCCGGCCGCCTGTTGCTCGCCGCGTCACCTGCTCAGGCCGGCGCAGACGGCCGGAGCGACGAGTGGAACGGCGTCGGACGGGTCACGATAAGCAGGGACCGCCAGCACATCGAGGTATGCCATCTCCGCCGCGACGACGTGACGTTTCACGTAGCGAGCCGGCCGGAACCCGGTGGGGCACCGCACCCGGCCGGCTCAACCGGTATCTTCGCGCGAGCCGGGCGTAGACCCGGCCTGCGACGACTGGATCGACAGCGCCATCCCGGCCGTCCTCGCACAGTCTCGGCCGGTTCGTTCTAGGGGGATCGCTTCGACGGTGCTGGGCGGCTGTGCTCCCACGCGGTCGTGAAGAGGAGGAGCGCGTAGTCGTATATGAGTCCGGGCCGGTGGGCGAGGAGGCAGGGAGAGTTTCGTCCGTGTTCGGACTGTTGGTAGATAGTGAGGTACGCGACGTTGTCGGTGACGATGACGCGGTGCAGGTTGGGCAGGTCGTAGAACCGCAGTGAGACGTGTTCGCGATGCCTGGCTACTTCCGTGACATAGGCGGCGTTGATATGTACTTGCTCGGCGAGTATTCCGGGGGAGAAGCCCAGGTCCACGCGGCGCATCTCGGCTTCCCTGCGAGAGAGCCAGGAGTCGCGGCCGAGGTCGGGGTCGGGCAGGAGAACCTGAATGCTTTCGTAACGACTGCCCGCTGCCTGCCACAGGGCGGCGAATCCATCTCGTGTCAGCTCGTTTCCGCGCCCGGCGAGAACGCGTACCCAGCGAGCGCGGGATAATTCGGCCGCCAGTTCCCGAGAAGCTTGCCGTTGGTGTGGAAAGACACGGCGGACTCCGAGGCCCGTGAGCCGGGACAGGAGCATGACCGGCCACTGGCGGGACCGCGCGGAAAAAAGCCATCCGCCGATGACGGTGATCGCGGTCGCGGGCAGAGAACTGACCACGCCCAGCGTGAACGCATCCACGTTCGTCTCCTTATGGCCGGTTGGGAGGAGGCGCGTGTCAGCGCCCGTCGACCGCCAGGTAGGGGAGCAGGCTGCACAGGACCATTGCCGCACGGTATGCGGCGTGACCCTGTTCGGCATCGTCCTTCCGTCGGCTGGCGTCGTCGGAGATCCCACGTATGACGGCCCAGCCGTTGACGACGTCGGGCCCGTCTTGCTCGTGGAACGCCTGCATGAGGCCGCCGGCCTCCATGTCCACGGCGAGGATCTTGTCGTTGAACGCCTTCAGATATTTGATGATCTCCGATTCGGCATCGGCGATCACCGCGTCGCCCGAGCCGATCGGCCCGGTGTGCACCCGGTAGTCATGAACGGCGCCGTCGTCGCCGGTGCTCACGAGATGGGCAGGCTCGCCGTGGTCGGTGAAGTAGGAGTTGACGGCGTGGCTGACGGCGGCGGGCGCCTCCTTCTCCTCGCCTCTGTGCCGCCGCCCGTCGGGTGTTTCCTTGCGGAGGTCGTAGTAGACGACCTGGGTGGCCACCACGACGTCGCCGATCGGGAGTTCGGGGTCGATGGCACCGGCGATCCCGGTCAGTACGACGACCGCCGGCTTGTAGTGCCGCCGGAGATGGTCGAAGGCCATGACGGTCGACCGCTGTCCCTGGGCCAGGGCGCGGATCGCGGCGACCCGGATGACGTCGCCCCGGGCGTCCACTTCTCCTTCCCAGAAGGGGAGCCCGCCTGACGGGGCCCGGTGCAGGCCCAGCACGCGGTGGACGGCTGTGGCCTCGTTTCCCTTGACGGTGATCACGCCCACGTCGGCGCGTCCGGCCTGTTCCTGGCCCTTCCCACGGTCCGCCGACAGCATGACCCTCGCTCCGTGTCCGATGGCGGATTGGCTGATCTGGGTGGTTCCGCCGTAGTTCACGACGCCGCTGTTGTCGCGCATCACTGGACTCCATCCAAGGCTGGGGGTTGCTGAGAGGCTCCGCCGGGATCGTCGCGAACATCCGCGCGGACCTGGGAGTTCGTGCCGACGGCCGACTGGTTGATCTCGGTCCTGCCGCCCATGTTGAGCACGCCGGTGTTGATGATGCTCAGTGCCTTCTTCTTGAACGCGGAGGTGTCGATCCCGCGCTTGCCGAGGAAGTCTTCGACCGCCGTCAACAGGCGTTGTTCGATGAGTTTCACGTGGTCGTGAATGATCACCTTGTCGAGCTGTGCGTACTTCCACGGGGTCGACTTGAGTTCCCGAACGCTCAGGCGGGCCCCGATCGCCATCCCGCGCCGTGGCCTGAGCATGCGGTTCTTGCGGGCGCGTACGGCATTCACCAGCAGCACAGGAGCTTCGGCCAGGCGCCCGATTCCGGCGACTTCAGCCGGCATGTTGCAGAATCTGCGCAGGGTGGAGCGAAGCACGGCGATCACGCCGGTCTCGCCGTACCCATCGAGCCGGTGGTACTCGGTGGGGGTGCGGGTCAGCGCGCACGCGGCGAAGTCGAGGCTGAGCGCCCGGCCCTTGACGGTCACCCGGAGGAAGACCGTCGTGACCAGTTCCCCGGTGGCGCCGGCACCGATTTCGAGAAAGTGGTGGACGTCGCCGTAGGGGTTGTCTATGACCCCGTTGATGTGGTGTTCGTCGGGAGGTTCGCGAAGCCACTCGGAAAACGGCTGTACGTCGGCCTCGGCGACGTACAGCCGGTCGTTCATGAAAAAGCCGCGCAGTCCTTTCGGGTCGTGGTCATCGCTCAGCGGCCGCATCGCCTCCCTCAGATGCTCGACCAGCTCGTGAGCCTCGAAAGACGGGGCGGATCGCTCTCGATCACGCATCGGCATGTGCCGATCGGCCTCCGGCTCAGGGTTCGGGCACAGAAGTTGGACGGTGAGCGGGGGAAGCCATCGGTGGACGAGCTCGCCGCTGCCGACGAACGGGCTCTCGCCCTCGTCGATCAGGTCGATGTCGGGCGGCCTCAGGGAGAACTCGTCCCGGTCGCTCTCCTCTTCGGGCGGCGAGGGCCTGCGGTAGACGACATAGGGATGACGTTGCTGGTCGTCGATCGTCTGCTGCCGGCGGCCCAGTCGCCGGGGACGCAGCCCGTCAACCTCGCGCACTCCGTACACGTGATTGAGGCACAACTGCTCGGCCATCCCCCTCCCGGCCACGAAGACGATGATCGGTACGGCGAGCAGCGCGGCCGCATCGATGAGCTCGTCGAACGGAATATGAGAGATTCCGGCTACCAGGGGTGGCGTCAGAGCGAGCACGACGCATCCGACTCCGTTGAGCCGGAGAAGGCGCGTCTGCTGACGCAGCTCGTCCGCTTCGCTTCTCCATCTCGTCCGCTGGAGCCACCTGTCCGCCGCCGCCTTCGCGTGGAGGGGAAGCACCGCCAACGCGGTTTTGGCCAGTGCGCGAGCCTGGTGCCACAGGGTCAGCCAGCAGATGACGGTGACGACGGCGGGCGGGTTGACGCGGAGACCGACGGCGAACGCCGTGAGCACGCCCGCGTGTTGCATGGTCTCCAGAGCCCAGGCCCTCCACGCCTGGTGAACAACGGAGACCAGGTCGAAGCGGTAGGAGGGGGCGATCATGCGTGTGGTGTCGTTGTAGACCTGTTTGGGTCAAGGTGACCTTTAGTGAGCGAGGAGACGGCACTCGATGGCCGCAAGCTCCATCTGGAGCAGCTGCACACCTACAGTGACCCCTCGCGTGACCCCCGTGGCAGGGTCATCACCGCGGCCTACCTGGCCCTCGGCCCGGATCTCCCTCTTCCCGTCGCGGGTACGGACGCGACGGCGGCTCATTGGACACCCGTCGCGGTAGCCCTCGATGAGGGCATGCCGCTGGCGTTCGACCACGCCGCGATCCTGTCTGACGGGCTGGAGAGAGCCAGGACGCAACTCGAGCACACAACGGTGGCTGCCGCCTTCTGCCCCGAGCCTTTCACTGTCGGCGAGCTGCGCCGCATCTACGAAGCGGTGTGGGGCTTCAAGCTCGACCCCAGCAACTTCCGCCGGAAGGTCACGCGAACGGAGGGTTTCCTGAAACCTACCGGCGAGCGGCGCATTCCGGATATCGGGCGTCCTGCGGCGCTCTACCGACGTGGCCCGGCGTCACTCCTGATTCCGCCACTGCTGCGGACCGGGGAAGGATCCTTCCCCTGACCGCGATGTTGCTCCGATCCGTACGGAGACACGCGCCCCACCTTGTTCCATGGGGCGTGCAGGACGGGGAAGGCGCGTTGGTGGTCGAGCCGGGGGGTGCAGGCCGGCCGTGGTCGCCGGGCTGCGTCATCGTGTCGGTGTCCTTCCCTTGAGTGACGATCCCGGCCGCGTGTAGTGCGTACGGGGTGGCCGGTGAGTGCGCGGCGGACCAAGGAACCGCAATGGACCACCGGGACCGACAACATCGGCGAATTCAGCCTCGACTCGTCTCCTCACGTGCGAAGTTCGGCTCCGCCGCTTCCAGTCGCGGTACCGAGATGCCCAACCGTCGTGCTTCGGCCAGGGTGTCCCGGCAGACCTCACGCGGCTCCTCGGCCTCGGGGTCGGAGTGCGCCGCGAAACTCACGCGCAGGGGCGCGACATGAGCAGTCAGCCAGGCGAGCGCGGGGGCCGTCAGCCAGGTGGGCGCACGGAACAGCAGCACAGCGCCCCGGTGACGTCGCAAGTCGACGCCGCGCGCCTCGAGGAGCGGCAGAAGCTCGCGGCCGGCCAGCAGCCCCTCGCGCAGGTCGCGCGTCGCTCCAGCCAATTCGGACAGGGAACCCAGCCGCAGGCCCTGCGAGAACAGGCCGGCATCCGACACGAAATGGACCCACAGCCAGCCGCGGAAGTCAGGCCGCTCCTTGAGCCGGAGCCCGGCCTCGCGAAACGTCTGGCGCACGGCCCGCTCGCGGCCGGTCGGGGGCCCGCCGAGAGTGCCTAAGACGACCGACGGCAGCAGCATCCCACGGAGCACGCCGTCCGCGCCGAAACCGCCACCGGCCTGGGGAAATCCCCAGGCGATCCGGTCGGCAGGAAGTGCGCCGATCGCGGCCGGCGGCTCGGCCCAGATGTTGCCGAAGATCAGCACCGTGGCCTGGCCGACACGCGGGGACAGGAAGGCCGTCGCCTCCGCGAGGCGGTGATGCGGCACGCTGAGCACGATCAGGTCGAAGTCGTGGTCCGGCTCCAGCGCCTCGCGGTAGCGCACCGGCCACCTCTCGACGACGCGCTGCCCCCACACCCGGCGCCGCGTATCGAACAGGTCGAGGTCCACCGCTTCTCCGTACGTCGCGGCCCGGCCCGGCCGGACGTAGAACTCGACGTCATGCCCCGCCTGTTGCAGGACCCAGCCGTAGATGGTGGCGATCACACCTCGGCCGAACATCAGGATCTTCACGCTGCACCTCATGGGGTACGATCGATCTGGAGACAATCTCCACTTTGAAAAATATGGAGATCATCTCCATTTGTCAACGCGAGGGAGCGCATGACCGCCGACAAGCCGCTGCGGGCCGACGCCCAACGCAACCGCGATGTCCTGATCGCCAAGGCGCGAGAGGTCTTCGACGCCGGCGACTTCTTCGACCTACGCTTCGACGACTTCGCGCGCCTGGCGGGGGTGGGCACCGGCACGCTGTACCGCCACTTTCCTACCCGGGAGGCGCTGGCCGAGGCGGTCTACCACGGTGAAGTCGCCGCGCTGTGCGCCCGCGCCCGCCGGCTACAGGCCACGCTGCCCGCGGCGGAGGCTTTGGCGACCTTCCTGCGCGGGATGGTCGCCCACATAGATGCCCACGAGGGCCTGGCCCGGACGCTGGCCACGCTCATGGCCGATCGCTCGGGTGCCCTCGCCGTGGGCAGCCGGGAGCTGGAGCAGGCTGTCACCGACCTGGTGGCCGCCGCCGTGCGGGACGGTGCCGTTCGTGACGACGTGGATGCCGGCGCCGTGATGATGGCGCTGCACGGCATCGGTGCGGCCCACAACCGTCCCGGTTGGCGGGCCGAGGCCGACGATCTCATCACCCTCGTGCTGGACGGCCTGCGCCGCCCGCTGTGACAGGGGGCGACACGAGGTCGCAAGCCGCGAGCGAAGGATCCGGTCGGTGGTACGGCGGCGGCCGCGACAGGGCGGCGCGGCGTCGGGTCTCGGACGTGTGGGGCTGGGCGCAGGACCAGCTCGCGGGAGTGCTGCTTCGCACCCGCCGTCCGTCGGTGAGATACTTCCTGCTCACGCGCGTGGCCGGTCGTTCGGCTGCTCCGCGCGGCAGGACGGGGGACGCGACGGATGCGAGGCGGGCGAAGGCAGTGGCAGGCGGGGGCTTCGACCTGACCGGGCTGGTCGGCCGAGACCACGAGCTCGCCGAGCTCGCGACGTTCCTGGACACGGCCGGGACGGACGGAGCCGCCATCCTGCTCACGGGTGATCCGGGTGTGGGGAAAACGGCGCTCCTGGACGCGACCGCTGAGCTGGCGGTCGCGAAGGGAACCCGAGTCATCCGCGGAAGCGGCGTCGAGTACGAGACGGACATCGGCTTCGCCGGCCTCCACCAGCTCGTCATCCCGCTGTCGCGCGAGCTCGGTCGTCTGCCGCCTCCCATGAGAGAGGCCGTCGAGGTCGCGCTCGGTCTCGGCGCCGGCCCCGCGCCGAGCCGGATCGCCGTCCTGAACGCGGCACTGTCGCTGTTCGGCGAGGCTGCGAGGGAGCAGCCGTTGCTCCTCGTGGTCGACGACCTCCATGTCGTCGACCATGCGAGCCGATCCGCGGTGGGTTTCGTCGCCAGAAGACTGGGCGGTCGCCGCATCGGGCTGCTCGGAGCCCTGCGAGCGGAGTCCAGCGGGTCGTTCCAGCCCACTGGACTGCCAGAGCTCGAGGTTGTGCCGCTCGACGACGCGAATGCGCTGCGGCTGCTGTCTCGGCGCTTCGCTCACCTCCCTCGACGGGTCCTCCTGACAGTGGCGCGAGAAGCACAGGGAAACCCCCTCGCCCTGCTCGAGTTCGCCGGCTCCACCACCGTGTCCGGCGATCGGCACGGCAAGAGGGCGGAATGGGCGAGCGGCCCGGGACGAGATGTCCGTGCCCTGTACGGCGCACGCGTCGCACGACTACCGCACAGAACGCGCGACCTGCTGCTGCTCGCGGCCCTCGAGGGCTCCGGCGACATGCGCGTTCTCGAGGCGGCCGGCGGGCCGGGTGGGATCGAGGGGCTCGCTCCCGCGGAGCGCGACCACCTGGTCAAGGTCGCGGACAACGGCCGCGTCGTGCGCTTCAGGCATCCGCTGGTCAGGTCCGCGGTGGTCGACGGTTCCACCGGTGAGCAGCGGCGCAGTGCGCACCGCCGGCTGGCCGCCGCGCTGGCCGACCAGCCCGAACGTCGCGGCGACCACCTCGCGAAAGCCACTACGGTGCCCGACGAGGCGGTCGCCGCCGTCGTCGAGTCGGCGGCCTGGAGCGGCCTGCGGCGCGGCGATGCCGACGGCGCGACCGCGAGGCTGCGGCGCGCGGCCGAGCTGAGCCCCGACCAGGCGGCCCGCAGGCGCCGCCTGTCGCAGGCCGCCTACGTCGCCGCCTGGGTCGCGGGCCATCTGGAGATCTCGCACGAGATCATGCGCGAGGTGCAGGGCGGCGCGGCGGCCCGATCGCTCTCGGCGGCTGCCGCTGCCGGTTTTCTGGTGCTTGTCACGGAGGGCGACGCCGACACGGCCCACGCGCTCTTGATCAAGGCGATCGAGCAGGCCCCGGTTCCGTCCGAACTGTCGCGCGGCGAGCTGGAGACCGCGCTCTTCACCCTTACGCTCGCCAGCCAGTATTCGGGTCGGCAGGAGCACTGGCGGCCTCTGGCCGACGTGCTCGCCCGGCTCCCCGAAGCGTCGCCCGCCGCCGCGGTGTCGCTGGGGCGCATCCACCACGACCTCGGCTCCGTCACCGACGACATGCTGCGACGCCTGGACGAGGAGATCTCGCGGCTGAGGAGCCAGACCGACGCCGACGTGGTCATCCGCACCGCCCTGGCCGCCTCGTACCTCGATCGGCTCCCGGGCTGCCGTGAGGCCGTGTCCCGGGTCATCCGCGACGGCGGCGCGGTGGGGTCGAGCATGCCGGGCCTGATGTTCCTCGCGCTGGACGATCTGTATGTCGGCCGGTGGCAGTCGTCGGCGGACGCCGCGGCCGAGCTCATCGCGCTGTGCGAGGAGACGGGATACCGCCTGTTCGGCCAGGTGGGGCACTACGTCGCTGCGATGGCCGCGGCCCAGCGCGGCGACCTCGACGTGTGCCGTGACCACTGCGAGGACATCTGGGGCTGGTCGGGGCCCAGAGGCCTGCGGCGGCTGGAGAACTGCGCCCACCAGGCGGCGGCCAGGGCGGCCCTCGGTGCCGCCGACTTCGAGACGGCCTTCCGGCATGCCACGGCGATCTGCGCACCCGGTGTGCTGCCGCCCTTCAACCCCGAGGCCGTGTGGTCCGCGCCGGACCTCGTCGAGGCGGCCGTACGCTCCGGGCGGCACGCGGAGGCACGACGGCACGCGGACGCGTTGCGTGACGCCGGTGTCGGCCGCCTGTCGTCGCGACTCGCACTGAGCTCGGCCACGGCCACGGCGATGACATCGGCTCCCGAGGTGATGGCCCGGTGCTTCGAGGAGGCGCTCGGGCTGCCGGGCATCGAGCAGTGGCCCTTCGAGGTCGGCCGTGCTCATCTGGCGTACGGCGAGAGGTTGCGCCGTCAAGGACTCAACCGTGACGCCCGGGAGCAGCTGGCTACTGCCCGGAGCCGCTTCCAAGAGCTCGGGGCCCGCTCGTGGGAGGCCCGGGCGGCGGCGGAGCTCCGCGCCACCGGCATGACGCGGAGTGCCCGGGGCACGGCCGGCGCGATCCTCACCCCTCAGGAGCTGGAGGTCGCAAGGCTGGCAGCGGCGGGATTGTCGAACCCGCAGATCGCCTCGCGTCTGTTCCTTTCGCCGCGGACCGTGTCGTCACATCTCTACCGGGTGTTTCCGAAGCTGGGGATCACGTCACGTGCCGCGCTCCGCGACGCTCTCGAGGCGCTGCCTCCCCAGCCTCGGGCCGACCGGTTGTGAGGCATGCCGGCCGGGTCACTGTGCCGCCCCGGCCCTGACGTAAGCAACCCGCCGGCCGGATGTCAGTCAGCTGACGGAGGCTGTCGGCAGGGTGACCGAGGCATCCTCGTGGGGACATCGAATCCGCCCGGCGCTCGGGCGAGACCACGAGGAGCACACCACGCCCTTCGGCGCCACCGACGACGGCGTCGCGATCCAGACGGAATGCAACCCGGGAGGGCTGCCGATCGAGGTCTTCGACGGGTTCCGCAAGCGCGTGGCCACCGACCGCTCCCAGTTGTCCCGCAACGAAAAGGAGTCACCATGACCGCGACACCCAACGGCTATGTGACCGTCATCTGGGAAACGAAGGCGAAAGCGGGCAAGGAGGCCGACCTCAAGGCATTCATCACCGCAGCCGTCACCCCCTCCCGCGGCGACGCGGGCAACATCGACTACGAGGCGCACGAAGTCGAGGGCCGGCCCGGCTCGTTCGTCATCTACGAACGCTGGGAGACACGCGCCCATCTCGACGCTCACCTCGGCGCACCCCGGATGCGGGAACTCGTCCCGCGGATGCTCGAACTGATCGAAGGATCCATCGAGGACGGCATCCGCTTGCTGCGCCCCTTCCGCCCCTCCCACTAGAGCAGAACGCCCTTGTAGTGAGCCGGCGACGACGAGCTGCAAGACCGCGAACGCCGCAGGTGCCCCCGGGTGCTTTGTCCCGCAGGGCACCTGCACCGACCAAATGTCAGGAGAGAGAACAATGACGACCACCTTGATCACCGGCGGCAACAGGGGCCTCGGTTACGAGATGGCGCGCCGCCTCGTCGAGGCAGGCCAGACGGTCTGGATCGGAGCCCGCGACGCCGAGAACGGCCGTAAGGCCGCCGACCGGCTCGGTGCCGGCTTCGTCCAGCTGGACGTGACCGACGACGCGTCGGTCAATGCGGCGGTCGAGACGCTGCGCGCGCAGGCCGGCCACCTGGACGTCCTCATCAACAACGCCGGGATCCTCGGCGAGGTGACCGCACCCGAGGACATGACGGCCGACCAGATCCGCCACGTCTACGAAACCAATGTCTTCGGACTCGTACGCGTCACGCACGCGTTCCTGCCGCTCCTGCGAGCGGCAACCGTCCCCTCCGTCATCAATGTCACCAGTGGTCTCGGGTCGTTCACGCTGACCCATGACCCGGAGCGTGTCGAGTCCCAGTACCCCCTCGCCGCGTACGGCTCGTCGAAGAGCGCGGTCACCATGCTGACCATGCAGTACGCCAAGACGATCACCGACGTCCGCTTCAACGCGGTGGATCCCGGCCAGACCGCGACCGAGTTCACCGGCAACATCGGGCACAGCGTCGAGGAGGGAGCCGAGGCGGCCGTGCGCATCGCCACCCTGGGGCCTGACACGCCCACCGGCACGGTGACCGACCGCACCGGTGTGCTCCCCTGGTGATGCGGCAGGTTCCAGGTCTTCGACCGCAATCGGGGCATCGGCCGGACGGTGGAGGATGGCGCAGATGTTCTCCGATCTCGTGGATGCCATAAGAGAAACGGGGATCGTGCCGCTCTTGCGCGGGGAGAGGGGTATTCGGGCTGGAATATGCGAGAGGTAAGGTGAGGGTCTGTGACGACCTTCCGGATCAGCGAGGCGGCCGCGTTGCTCGGGGTCAGCTCCGACACCGTCCGCCGATGGGTGGACGCGGGCCGGCTGGCCGCCGTACGGGACGAGCACGGCCACCGGCAGGTCAGCGGGGTCGACCTGGCCGCCTTCGCCCGGTCGCAGGTCGAGACGACCGGCGACGGCAGGCGGTCCTCGGCGCGTAACCGCTTCCGGGGGATCGTCACCGAGGTCATCAGGGACGCCGTGATGGCTCAGGTGGAGATCGCCGCCGGGCCGTTCCGGGTCGTGTCGCTGATGAGCCGGCAGGCCGCCGACGAGCTGGGCCTGGAAGCAGGGGTGGTGGCGGTCGCCGTGATCAAGTCCACCAACGTCGTCGTCGAGATCCCCGGCCACGAGCGCGTGGCCGCTACCCCCTGAGGAGCTCCCTTGGTGTTCAGGCGCCTTTCGCAGTGGGCGGTCGCCGTGCCCGTCGCGCTGGTGACCGCCGGGCTGTCCGGTTGCGGCTCGGGCGAACCGGCCACGTCTTCGGCTTCGACAGCGGCGGCCGCCGGGGCGAAGGAGCTGAACGTCTTCGCGGCCGCGTCGCTGACCGGGGCGTTCACCGAGCTCGGCAGGACCTTCGAGGCGGCCCATCCGGGCACGACGGTGAAGTTCAACTTCGGCTCCAGCGCGACGCTGGCCCAGCAGATCGTCCAGGGAGCTCCGGCCGACGTGTTCGCCGCGGCCAGCCCGGCCACGATGAAGACCGTCACCGACGCGTCGCCGGCGAGCGCGCCGACCACCTTCGTGCGCAACAAGCTGGAGATCGCCGTCCCGAAGGACAACCCGGCCAAGGTCGACGAGCTGAAGGACCTGACCGATCCCACGGTGAAGGTGGCGCTGTGCGCCGAGCAGGTGCCGTGCGGGGCGGCGGCCGTCAAGGCGCTGGACGCGGCCGGGCTGAAGGTCACGCCGGTCACGCTGGAGCAGGACGTCAAGGCCACGCTGACCAAGGTCGAGCTGGGCGAGGTGGACGCCGCCCTCGTCTACACGACCGACGTGATCGCCGCGGCGGGCAAGGTGCAGGGCATCGACTTCCCCGAGGCGGACAAAGCCATCAACGACTACCCGATCGCGACCCTGTCGAAGGCCCCCGCCGGTGACCTCGCCAAGCAGTTCGTCGATGTCGTGCTGTCGCAGCAGGGCAAGGACGTGCTGACCAAGGCCGGCTTCGAGTCGCCCTGATCCGCATGACCACCCGTTCAGACACACCCAGCGGCGTGGCCGGACGCCGTGAGGTCTCCGCTCGTCTGCCGTGGATGCTGGTGCTCCCGGCCGTGGCGGGGCTGGCCTTCCTGGTGCTGCCGCTGGCCGGGCTGCTGATCCGGGCGCCCTGGCCGACGCTGCTCCGGCGGCTGGCCGAGCCGCAGGTGCTGGAGGCGTTGCGGCTGTCGCTGGTGTGCGCCACCGCCGCCACGGCCGTCTGCGTGCTGTTCGGGGTGCCGCTGGCCTGGTTGCTGGCCCGGGTGGAGTTCCCGGGCCGGCGGCTGGTGCGGGCGCTGGTGACCGTGCCGCTGGTGCTGCCGCCCGTGGTGGGCGGTGTGGCGTTGCTGCTGGTGCTCGGGCGGCGCGGGCTGATCGGTCAGTGGCTGGAGTCCGCCTTCGGGATCACGCTGCCCTTCACCACTCCCGGGGTGATCGTGGCCGAGGCGTTCGTGGCCATGCCGTTCCTGGTGATCAGCGTGGAGGGGGCGCTGCGCGGCGCGGACCGGCGGTTCGAGGAGGCGGCCGCCACGCTGGGCGCCTCCCGCTGGACCGTCTTCCGGCGGGTCACCCTGCCGCTCATCATGCCCGGCGTCGTTGCCGGGGCGGTGCTGTGCTGGGCGCGGGCGCTCGGCGAGTTCGGCGCCACCATCACCTTCGCCGGCAACTTCCCCGGCACCACCCGGACGATGCCGCTGGCCGTCTATCTGGCGCTGGAGACCGAGCCGGACGCGGCCATCGTGCTCAGCCTGGTCCTGCTGGCCGTCTCCGTGGTCATCCTGGCCAGCCTGCGCGATCGGTGGGTGAACAGTCCATGACCACCGGCGGCCTGCGGGCCACTCTGGTCGTCCGCCGATCCGCCTTCACCCTGGACATCACGCTGGATGTCGCACCGGGCGAGGTCGTCGCGCTGCTCGGGCCGAACGGCGCGGGCAAGACCACCGCGCTGCGCGCCCTGGCCGGGCTGACCCCGATGTCCGGCGGGCACGTCACCCTGGACGGCCGGCCGCTGCATCACCTGGCCCCCGAGCAGCGCCCGGTCGGCATGGTCTTCCAGGACTACCTGCTGTTCCCGCACCTGTCCGCGCTCGACAACGTCGCCTTCGGGCCGCGCTGCCACGGCGTCCCCAAGGCCGAGGCACGCCGCGTCGCCGCGGCCCTGCTGGAACGCGTCGGCCTGGCCGACCGGGCCGCGGCCAAACCCCGTCAGCTGTCCGGCGGTCAGGCGCAGCGCGTCGCCCTCGCCCGGGCGCTGGCCGTACGACCCCGGCTGATGCTGCTGGACGAGCCGCTGGCGGCCCTGGACGCGCACACCCGGCTGGAGATCCGCTCCCGGCTTCGCCGTCATCTGGCCGACTTCGACGGCGCCACCGTGCTGGTCACCCACGACCCGCTGGACGCGATGGTGCTGGCCGACCGGCTGATCGTCATCGAGGCCGGCGGCATCGTCCAGCAGGGCGCCCCCGCCGAGGTCGCCCGCCGCCCGCGCACCGACTACGTCGCGCGCCTCGTCGGGCTCAACCTCTACCGCGGGCTCGGCGACGGGGCCCGGGTCAAGGTCGGCGAACTGCCGCTGCACACCTCCGAACGGCTCGACGGGCCCGCGTTCGTGGCCTTCTCGCCCGCCGCCGTGGCCCTCTACCGGACCCGTCCCGACGGCAGCCCCCGCAACCTCTGGCAGGCCATGATCGACGGCATCGAGAGGCACGGCGACAACGTCCGCGTCCACCTCGACGGCCCGATCACCGCCTTCGCCGACATCACCCCCGCCGCCCTGGCCGACCTCGACCTGAGCCCGGGTCAGCGGATCTGGGCCTCGGTCAAGGCCACCGAGACCCACGCCTATCCGGCGTGAGCGGGCTCCTGGCGGGCGACCGCCACGTGATCGCCGCGATCGCCCGCATCAGTACACGTCGCGCACGTAGCGTTTGGCGGCGGCGAGTTGCTTGACGTAGGCGGCGGCGTCCTCCGCGGTCATGCCGCCGTGCTGGGTCGCGATGTCGCGCAACGTCTGGTCGACGTCCTTGGCCATCCGGCTGGCGTCGCCGCACACGTACACGTGGGCGCCCTCCTGCAGCCACGCCCACAGCCGGCCGCCGTGTTCACGCATGCGGTCCTGGACGTAGACCTTGGTGCGCTGGTCGCGGGAGAAGGCCAGGTCGAGCCGGGTGAGCAGCCCGTCGTCGCGGAACGCGGTCAGCTCGTCACGGTAGTAGAAGTCGGTGGCACGGCGCTGTTCTCCGAAGAAGAGCCAGTTGCGGCCGTGGTGGCCCAGAGCGCGGCGCTCGTCGAGGAAGCCGAGGAAGGGCGCGACGCCGGTGCCGGGACCGACCATGATCATCGGGGCGGCGGGGTCCGAGGGAGGCCGGAAGTGAGTGGTGGGCTGGACGTAGACGGAGACGGGGGCGTCCTGCGGGCTGTCGGCCAGGTACGCCGAGCAGGCGCCGCTCCGTGTGACGCCGCGCGGGTTGGCGAAGCGGACCACCGAGACGGTCAGGCGTATCCGCTCCGGGCTGGTCAAGGGGCTGGAGGAGATGGAGTACATCCGCGGCTGCAGCCTTTTGAGCACGCCGGCCCATTCCTGCGCCGTGGCGCGGACCGGCAGACCGGCGACGACGTCGATGGCCTGGCGGCCCCACGCCCACTTGTCCAGCTCGCCCTTGTTGCCCGGGCGGAGGATGCGGGCCAGGTCACGGTCGTGGCTGCGTTCGGCGACGAACTTCAGCAGGCCGGAGCCGATCCTGGTGATGTCGAGGTGGCGACGCAGGGCCTCGCCGAAGGGCTGGATGCCGAGCCCGGGGAGTTCGACGTCCTCGACGGGGCTGAGACCGGTCACGGCCAGCCATTCCATGACCAGATCGGCTCCGTTGACCGGCACCACGCCGAGGGCGTCTCCGGCCCGGTAGGTCAGTTCCCCGCCGGTGTCGAAGGTGAACCGGCGCACTTCCTTGGCCGAGCCGGGCAGGCTGAGCAGCCGGTTGCCGGAAAGCGTCGCGATGAAAGGGGAGGCTTTGCCGTACCGGCTCGGCGCGGGGGGAGCGGACGGCTCGGCGGGCTCGGCCGCGGCGGGTCCGGGCTCGCGCGCCGCGGGGGCGGCCGCGGCGGCGCCGGACAGGGCGTCGAGGATCTGTTCGAGCCAGCCCAGGGCACGCACGTGCTCGTCGGGTTCGCAGTCCACCCGCGGCACCAGAGGCGTGGCGCCGAGCTCCGCCAGACGCCGGTCGAGCCGGCGCCCGTGCCCGCAGAAGTCGTCGTAGCTGGAGTCGCCGAAGGCGAGCACGGCGTAGCGCATCCCGTCCAGCCGGGGCGCGCCGGCGTCGGAGAGGGCGTCCCAGAAGGCGGTGCCGTTGTCCGGCGCCTCCCCGTCGCCGAATGTGCTGGAGATGACCAGCACGTCCGCGTTCGCGGGTAACGCGGCCGGTGTGCAGTCGGCCATGCTGACCAGCCTGGGGCTGTGGCCGGCCTCGGCGAGGCGGTGGGCGCCGGTCGAGGCGAACTCCTCGGCGTTGCCGGTCTGCGAGGCCCACAGGATGACGATCTCGCGCACGGGTTCCCGGGGCGGCGGTCCCGGCACCGGGGCGGGGGACCGTGAGAAGGCGCCGGCGAGGGCTCCGTTGATCCACAGCGCGTGGTCGGGGTCGATGGGGGCGTGGTCCGGCAGGACGGGGACGCCCGCGCCGGTGAGCGGTGAGAGCGTGAGGCCGGACAGGAACCCGGACAGGTAACGGCGCTCCCGCGCACCGAGGTCCGGCGGGGCCTGCTCGGGCAACCCGAACAGGGCGGACAGCGCCGCCACCGTCGCCACACGGTCCGGCGCGGCGAGGACCTGCGCGCCGGCGGAAATCTGATCACCCGGGGCGGAGCCGGGCGCCTGCGACGCGCCATGCGCGGCGAGGGCCGGGGCGGGTCTCGTGGCCGTCGTTTCGGCGGGGACCTTGGCGAGGGAGACCGCGCACACCTTCAACTCGGGCTGGAACGAGATCGGGTCGACGGCGTCGCTGGTGACGGCGTTGACGCTGAGGTACTCGCCGAACAGGTCGTTCCAGTGGAACGGCGCGAAGCAGTTGCCCGGCATGACCCGGTCCGTGATGACGGCGGGCAGGACGGCCCGGCCACGCCGGGAGGAGACCGCCACCAGGTCGCCGTCGCCGATTCCGTGCTCGGCGGCGTCCTGCGGGCTGATCTCGACGAACGGCCCGGGATTGAGCTTGTTGAGCTTGGCGACCTTGCCGGTCTTGGTCAGGGTGTGCCATTGGTGCTGCAGCCGCCCGGTGTTGAGCACGTACGGGAAGTCGTCGTCGGGCAGTTCGGCGGCGGGCAGGTGCGGGCGTGGGAAGAAGACGGCCCGGCCGTCCGGCGTGGCGAAGGCCAATCGGGCGCCGCCGTCGTCATCGCCGGTGAGCGGCGTGCGGCTGCGGCCGTCGTCGAGGTAGCGGATCGGATTGCGCTCGCCGGAGCCCGGCGCGGCGGGCCACTGCACGGGTGTGCGGCGCAGCCGGTCGTAGGTGACGCCGCGCAGGTCGTATCCGGTGGCCGGGTTCCAGGCCCGCTTGATCTCCTCGAAGATCTCCTCCGCGCTGTCGTACGAGAACGCCTCCTCGAATCCCATCTCGCACGCGACCCTGGCGATGATCAGCCAGTCGGGCAGCGCCTCACCGGCCGGGTCGACGGCCTGCCGGAGCAGGGTGAGATTGCGCTCGGAGTTGATCATCACGCCTTCGGTCTCGGCCCACAGGGCGGCGGGCAGGACCACGTCGGCGTAGGCGTTGGTCTCGGTGGCGGCGAAGACGTCCTGGGTGACGACGAACTCGGCGGCCTCCAGCCCGGCGATGACGGTCTTGCGGTTGGCGACGCTGGCCACGGGGTTGGTGCAGATGATCCAGCACGCCTTGATCTCGCCCTCGGCCATCCGGGAGAACATCTCGATCGTGCCCTGGCCGGCGTCGGTGCGCAGCGTGCCGGGCGCGAGGCCCCACAGGTCCTCGACGAACCGGCGGTCCTCCTCGACCAGGACCGAGCGCTGGCCGGGCAGACCGGGGCCCATGTAGCCCATCTCCCTGCCGCCCATCGCGTTCGGCTGGCCGGTCAGCGAGAACGGCCCGCTGCCGGGACGGCAGATCGCGCCCGTGGCCAGGTGCAGGTTGCACAGGGCGTTGGTGTTCCAGGTGCCGTGGGTGCTCTGGTTGAGTCCCATCGTCCAGCAGCTCATCCACTCGCCGGCCTCCCCGATCCACTGGGCGGCCCGGCGCAGGTCGGCCTCGGGGATGCCGGTGATCTCGGCGACCACGGCCGGCGGGTAGTCGCGCAGGAAGTCCGGCATGGCCTCCCAGCCGCGGGTGTGCTCGGCGATGAACTTCTCGTCGACGTGCTCGTTCTCCACCAGCAGGTGCAGCAGGCCGTTCAGCAGGGCCAGGTCCGTGCCCGGCCGGATCCGCAGGAACAGGTCGGCCTTGTCGGCCGTGGCGGTGCGGCGCGGATCCACCACGATCAGCTTGGCCCCGGCCTTGACCCGGTCCATCAGGCGAAGGAACAGGATGGGATGGCAGTCGGCCATGTTCGCGCCGATGACGAAGAACACCTCGGCGCGGTCGAAGTCCTCGTACGAGCCGGGTGGTCCGTCCGAGCCCAGCGACAGTTTGTAGCCGCTGCCCGCGCTCGCCATGCACAGCCGCGAGTTCGACTCGATCTGGTTGGTGCCGACGAAGCCCTTGGCGAGCTTGTTCGCCAGGTACTGCGCCTCGAGCGTCATCTGCCCGGACACGTAGAACGCCAGGGCGTCGGGTCCGTGCTCGTCCAGGATCGCGCGCAGCCGCCGGGCGGTCGCCGTGATCGCCCGGTCGACGCTCGTCTCCTGCGGCTCCGCGCCCCGGCCGGACCTGGTGAGCGCCCGCTCCAGCCGGCCGGGGGCTGCGAGCATGTCGGCGCTGGTGGCTCCCTTGGTGCACAGACGGCCGGCGTTGGCCGGATGGGCCTTGTCGCCGCCGACCTTGACGACCCGGCGTCGCCCGTCCGCGCCCCGCGCCACATCGAGGACGATCCCGCAGCCGACCCCGCAGTAGGAGCAGACGGTCTTCACCTGAGCGTTGGCGTTGTCCGAGCCTGTCGCCGTCATCGGCCCTTCTCTTCCATGGGGCCGGAACGCCGTCCCCGAGCAGTGGGCGCGCCGCAGCCGCAGCGGGCGGATCCAACGACGACAACGTAAGAATGAGCCGTTACGCGGATGTCACAGGCGCTGACGGCAACCGGTTACATGCGGATCACCGCCGATGCCCCAGCGCAAACCTGTACCGATCGGAACCAGGCGCGCGCAGGGCGCCGTCAGCGGCCGGGCTGGATCGTGATCAGCACCGGCTGTTCGGTGATCTGCAGGGTGTGCGGGGCGGGCATGGAGTGTCCGTCCAAGAATCGGATGGTGTCGGCGCCGCGATCGGCCGGCATCGAGGCGGTGCCCGATTCGGTCCAGCGGACGACGGCCCGGACAGGTTCCCGGCCGTCCGCGCTGTCCAGCACGAACTGGCATTGCCAGACCTGTGCCGGCAGCCCGTCGGGCGAGCTGTGACCACAGGAGGTGATGCGGGCGCCGGTCAGCCAGTGCTGGAGCGTGTCCACCGCGTGGGCCGCGGCGGTCGGTGGCCCGCCCACGGCCTGGAGCACGAGCGGGATCTTCGTGCCGCCCCAGTTGTAGAAGTACATGCGGTCGTATCGCACATACATCCCAATCAGGTAGAAGCGCACCGCGTACGCGATGGCGTGTGCCTGGTCCAGTTTGTGATCTTCGGGGATGCGGTAGACGGTCCCGGTGCTCCACAGCCGCGGATGCACTCCGGCCTCATGAAACGTGCGCTCGATGACGGCCGCGAGACGAACGAGGCTCTCGGGGGTGTCGCCGTCGTGCTGCGGGGCGAGTTTCACCCCGGCGGCATCGCACACCTGGTATCCGCCGGCCGCGGCGAAGTCGCGCAGGAATTGCTGGGATGCCGGCTCCCACAGATTCCCGATCGAGGGGCATACGAGGGTCGCGGCCGGATCGGCGCGGCGGATGACCGCGGCGGCTTGCTGCGTCATGCGGGCCAGCGTCGCTGCGTCGCCGGTGTAGAAGTGCGGTGAGGGCGCGAACGCCCACAGTTCGTAGGCGTCGATCCGGCCCGCGTATCGGGTCGCGACGGCCTTGACGAAGCGGACCCAGTCCTTCAGATCATCGGGGGGCGCCGTGCGTGACCCGTCGGGGTAGGGGCCGAGTGGCGCGTCCGGCGCCGCCCACTGGGGCGTGCCGCCGAAGGTGTAAAGCACGGGGAGGTTCGCACCGTGGGCGGAGTCGACGAGGCGGTCCAGGGTGGTCCAGTCGAACCGGTCGCGGGCCGGTTCGAGCAGGGACCAGAGGGTTCCGCTGTCCCATAATCGGATCCCGCCGACCCGGAAGGTCGGCATGGCCCCGCTGCTGCTGTTGATCGTAACGCCGTAGAAGTTCGCGGCCACCGGGGTGGGTGGCTGCGACCAGGCCGGGCCGGAAATCCATTGCGGCGCCGGGCGCTCAGCCGTCCGGCCGGCCGGAGAAGAAGCGGTGGCACCGATGATCACCACGGCGGCCAGCACACAGGCGAGGGCGGTGAAACGCATCGGCCTGCGGCCGCTGAGGGCAGGGCGCCGGCCGTACCCGGCGGATGCCGGTGCCGGATCCCGCGGGCGCGGCACCGCTGCTGCGAGACCCACCGCCGGGTCCGCGGCGGCCCGGCCGAGCAACGGAGCAGCCGGCGCCGGGTCCGGCGCCGGAATCCAGAGATCGTCAGCGACGGGCTTGCGGCCGGCTTCGAGGCGGGCGGCGTCGGCTTGTGCCCACAGGCGGTACAACTCCGCCAACTCCGCCTTGTTCGCTCCGCAGGACAGCGCTATCCGCTCCACCATTCCGTAGCTGTCCGGCAGGACCTGACCCCGGCAGTATCGGTGCAATGTGGAGGCGCTGACGCCACAGCGGCCGGCGAGCTCCGCGTAGCTGCAGCCGCTGCGTTCCTTCAGCGAGTGCAAGAGCGCGGCCAGTTCCGACACCTTCTCACCCCACCCGTCGGGCATCCTCGCGTCCCAGCCCGGCGAATCCGCGCAGGTCGCACCAATCGTCGCATCCCAGGCGTCAGCCGGGACACGCATAGCTTGCGTCAGAGTCATGTGGCCCAGCAATCTCGGAGCGCCGGAGATCCACGACGCCCACGTGACAAGCGTCGGCGCCGATCGGGTCTGTGCCGGCATGGGATCGCCGAGGAGGAAGTTGTGAACAAAACGATCAGGCGACTCGCGATGCCGATCATCGGCACGCTGCTCGCATCCAGTGCGGTTTTCGCGTCGTCCTCGCCCGCTCAGGCCGGAGGGTGCACCCTGTGGATCTGTGGCGAGGCGAAGAACAACTCTCCCTGGACCATCTACACGACCGAGGTGCTGGGCACGGGCGGCCCACATTGGTGCGACGTATGGAACGGGGGCGGCGGCATGACCTCGTCCTGGTGGCACACCACGTGCGAACAGAAGCCGCTGGCCCCTGGCCAGAGCAGGGGCGGAGGGGGCGTCGACGTCGACGCGGTCACTTTCGCCGACCGCGACTACGTGATCAAGATAGACGGAACCATCCTGGGATGGAGAACAAAAGGCGTCTGGACGAGGATTCACTCCGATCAGTACGTGACCTGTTTCAAGAACTCCAACGGCGACCCCATGTGTGAGGTCAGCTGACGCGCGGACGCGGCGGGGTCGCGTCTACGTCTGCGCGTCCGGCGCCGTCGCCCCCGTCGCGCGCACCGATCGCAGGATGACGAACATGCAGGCCGTCCCGGCCGTTCCGGCTCCGCAGATCACCACGTACGGGGGAACCAGCGCGGCGACGGCGCCGCCGGCGGTCACGCCGAGCCCTTGGAGGGTCATGAGCCCGGCGCCCAGCAGGGACATGGCGCTGCCCCGCACCGTCTCGGGCACCGCATGCACGAACCACTGGTCCATGCCGAGCGTGTAGGCGGCGCACAGTCCGGTGAGCAGCAGGAGCGCGACCGCGAGCGGCAACGGCGGATGGACGGCGAACGCGGCCATCGGCAGCATCGACCCCGCTGCCAGCGGCAATGCGATCCGCTCGCGGCCGGCCGCCCCGAGCAGGGCGCCGGCCAGCACCTCGCCCACCGCGGTCCCTGCGGGCATCGCGGCCATGAGGAGCCCGAACCCCGCCGAGCCCGCACCCGCGGCGTCCGCGAAAGGCGCGGCGGTTCCCTCGGCGACGATGAAGAACATCGGCGGGATCCACCACATCAGCAGCAGCGCGCGGACCCGGGGGGCGCCGAGCAGCAGCCGGGTGGAGGCGATCGACGCGCGCATCATCGCCTCGCCCCCCGACGCCCGGGCCGGGCGGCCACGGGTGCCCAGACGCAGGAGCAGCGCGGAACCGAGAAAGGCGCCGGCGGTCACGTGAAGCGCGGTGCGGGGTGACAGCCATACCAGGGCCAATCCGCCGAGTCCGTAGCCGATGATCTGGGACCCCTGCGAGACCATCCGCACCAGCGAGCGACCCAGGACGTACGCCTCGTCCGGCAGGATGTCGGCCAGGCTCGCGGCCCGGGTGCCGGTGAACAACGGCGACATCATCGAGACGGCGAAGCGGAGGACGAACACAACCGCGAGCGGAGTCACCGGAACGGCCATCAACGCCACGCAGCCGGCCGAGAGCAGGTCGCAGGCGACCAGCACCCGGCGGGCGGGGTATCGGTCGGCGACGCCGGAGAGCAGGATCCCGCTGAGAGCGTAGGGCAGGAAGCCGAGGGCGAAGACGAGCGCCGTCAGCGGCGCCGAACCGGTCCGCCGGAACACCAGCACGGCCAGTGAGGCGTCGGCGAAGACGCTGCCCAGCATGGAAAGGACATGGGCCGCGAATATCGCCCGGAATTCCCTGACCGCGAACACGGTGCCGTATCCGGCGTCGGCGCGTGCTCGGCTTCGCGAGGCCGCTGAGGAGGGTTCTGCCATGCGGAGATTCGCTTTTCCCTGTCGTAGCGGTCACAGCAGGTATTCGCGGGCGCCGACGCCGGGTCCGAAGGGCGGCATGACTGCCGGGGCGTTCTGCCCCCCTCGGACCCGGTACGACGATCTCGTGACCAAATCGGACTGAGATCAACTTCTTGGGTCATGCCTGTCTAGTTGGGGAACCAGCCCTTGGCGAACGAGGTCATGGCCATTCACCTCCCTACATGGGTGGGTGATCGCGGGGGAGTGCGTCGACGGCGATCACGGGCGCGACATGCCCCCCGATTAACCCGAACGACTATGTTCGAGTTTTACCCTAACGCCTAAGTCGTACATTGCTGTTCGGGTTGGGTTGTGACATGAGTCACAGCGTGCTGTCGCCGAAAGAGGGGAGAGGCCGGCGCGACCAGGTGCCAGGCGGGAGCCGCCGGACCCGTCCGAAGGCGCGGCCGAGCAGCAGGTCGCCGGTGGAGCGGATGCGGAGCCGCGTGGCCGCGTCGTCGGCGTACGCGACCAGGACCGGCCGGTGACGTCGGCGGTTACGGTGCCTGCGTGGGCACGGCCGTGCCGGGCGCGGTGAGGGCGGCGAGCAGCGTCGCCGAGATGACCCGCGCGGCATCGTCGGCGTCCAGCCTGCCGGCGGCGGTGTCCTCCGCCGCGGCGTGCATCAGGGTGAACACGGTTGTGACGAGCCACCTCTCGGGCAGATCGTCGCGGAAGACGCCATCGTGCCGCCCGCGGGCGATGATCGCCCGGACCCTGTGCAGGGTCCGGTCGTGGACGGCCCGGATCCGCTCCGGCGGCAGTTCGCGCTGGGCGGCCCGAAGCACGGAGTGCAACTGGTGGACGATCTGCCATGAAGCGCCGACGAGCCGGGTCAGCGCCTGGCGTGGGTCACCGGTGGTGTCGGTCGCGTCGAGCGCGGCGTCGGACTGCTCCATCGTGCGTGTCAGGACGGCGTTGACGAGATCCGCCCGGGTTTTGAAGTGCCCGTAGAGCGTGACCCGCCCGACCCCCGCCGCCTTGGCGATGTCGGCGACGCTGGCGTCGGCGTCGCGGGCCAGGCACAGCTGGGCCGCGTCCAGGATGGATCTGATGTTGCGCCGGGCGTCGGCTCGCCGCCCGGCCTGCGCCCCGGGGCGCTGCGCGGACCGCGACCCGTCACCGGCGTCGCGCGGTGTGGCTGCCATTTCCGCTCCTGCGCTCCCTGAGCCCGCGTTGTCGAGCAACCCGAACAGATTAGTCCACGTTGCCGCCGCGTACCGCCACGAGAAGTCCGGGCCCTCCCGGTGTCACCGCGCTGCGAGAACGCTAAGTCGGACGCGGATGTTCAATTTGGTGGTAGCGTCGTAACCTGAACATTGATGTTCAAGTTGACGGTTGATCGGTCTCGCCGTCGACATGCCGGGGGTGCCGTCCCGCACGGCCTCACCATGCTTGTGAAACGGAAAGAGGGTCGTCGTGACAGATGGTGTGCGAGATTCCGGACGCGTCCGCCGCCGGCCGTACCTGCTGTGCCGGGGTACGACGGCGGGCCTGGGCGCGCTTGGGGTGGCGCAAGCCGTATCCGCAGGGAGCTTCCTCAGCGGGCATTACGACGCGGTGACGGTGCACGCGACGACGGCCATGGTGATGGTGGCCGTCGCGGTCGTGCAAGCCGCCGGCGTGGTCGTGCTGCGGAGGGCGGGCGGACCCCGGTCGGTGCTGTTGCTCGGCCTCGCGTTTCCCCTGATCCTGGGCGGGCTGACCGGGCTCGGGATGGGCCGGGTGCTGACCCTGCACGTCCCGCTCGGGGTGCTCGCCGTGGTCGGCCTGCTGCGGCTCGCGGCGTGGGTGTGGCGTACGCCGCTACCTGCCCGGGTCCAGGCGGCCGCCCCGGCGCACGACCGGCCGGTCGGAGCGCTGTCGTGAACCGGCGCGCGGTGCTGCGTCTCGGCGCGGCCGCGGCCGGTGTGGGCGCCGTGGGCGTGGGGTGGCCGTCGGCCGCCGCGCTGCTCGCCCCGGGACAGCCCGGCCGGCTGCTGCGCAGCCGGACGGCGCTGCCCGAGCCCTATCGGGTCGCGCTGCCCGTACCTTCCCGGCTCGCCCCGGTCCGCACCGACTCCACCACGGACCA
Source organism: Microbispora sp. NPDC088329 (assembly GCF_040685655.1). NCBI lineage: Bacteria > Bacillati > Actinomycetota > Actinomycetes > Streptosporangiales > Streptosporangiaceae > Microbispora > Microbispora sp. NPDC088329. Next base: position 8,644 of record NZ_JBFBIP010000002.1, on the reverse strand, counting down.
CTACGAGATCACCCAGCGGGTCGCGGAGCTGCGCATCCTGCCGGGCCTGCCGACCCCGGCATGGACCTACGGCGGCACCTTCCCCGGGCCGACGATCGTCTCACGCTCGGGCCGGCGCACCGTGGTGCGTCACCGCAACGACCTGCCGCAGCCGGTCGTGGTGCACCTGCACGGTGGGCACACCCCCGCCGGCAGCGACGGATACCCCGTCGACCTCATCCTGCCCACGTCCGGAGCCATGCCCGCCGACCACGCCATGCCCGGCATGCCCGGCGACGTGGCCACGGGGGAGCGGGCGTACGCCTATCCGATGAACCAGCGGGCGGCGACTCTGTGGTACTACGACCACCGCATGGGCCACACCGGCCTGAACGTGTGGCGCGGCCTGGCCGGATTCCACCTCGTCGCCGACGACGAGTCCGACGCCCTGCTCCTGCCGCGAGGTCACCGCGACATCCCGCTGATGATCGTCGACCGGTCCTTCGCCGCGGACGGATCCTTCCGGTATCCGGTCACCGCCACCGGCGGCGTGGCGGACGCGTACATGAACGGGGTCCTCGGCGACGTCATCCTGGTCAACGGCGCACCCTGGCCGGTCGCGCAGACGGACCCGGCCCGCTACCGGCTGCGCCTGCTCAACGCCTCCAACGCGCGGCGCTACCGTCTGGAACTCGATCCGCAGCCGGCCGGCGGTTCCGCCCTGGTGCAGATCGGCAGCGACGGAGGGCTGCTGGCCCGGCCGGTCGGCCATGACGCTCTGGAACTCGCCCCGGGCGAACGCTTCGACGTCGTCGTCGACTTCTCCCGATACCGGCAGGGAACCAAGGTGCGGCTGGTCAACCGCCTGGGTTCCGGCAGCACCGCGGAGGTGATGCGGTTCGACGTCACGGGGCGGGACCGCGGTGACGATTCCGCGATACCCGACCGGCTGGGCGCGGGCGTCGCCCCGCTCGCCCCGCAGCACGCCGTCGCCACCCGTACGTTCGTGTTCCGGCAGCGCCGCGGCGGCGCCTGGGCCATCAACGATCTGGCCTACCGGCCGGGCCGTGCGCTGGCGACACCCAGGCTGGGCACCGTCGAGATCTGGCGTTTCGTCACCGACTTCCACCACCCCGTGCATCTGCACCTGGACCACTTCCAGGTGCTGTCCCGCAACGGCGGCGCCCCGGGACCCTACGACGCGGGCTGGAAGGACACCGTCGACGTACGCCCGTCGGATGCGGTGGAGATCCTCACGCGGTTCACCGACTACCAGGGCGCGTTCCTGCTGCACTGCCACAACCTCGAACACGAGGACATGGCGATGATGGCCGATTTCATCACTGTCTGACCGTCTGAAAGCCCGAGGCCGCGCCTCGATCGCATCGATCGTGCACGCATCCCGGCCGCGTACGGCGCGGCCGGCCCACCCGGCCGGCGGATCGGCCAAGACAAGAGGAACACGATGATCGCAGATCGCCCGGACGACCGTGACGACGCACCCGCGCCGGCCGTCCTGACCCGCCGCCACATGCTCGGCGCCGGGACCGCCGCCGCGGCGACCGGCCTGCTCCGACTCCCGCCCCCGGCGCATGACGGGCTGCCGCGATCGGCACCGGCCCCTCACACGAAGGTGTTGCGTACGCCCGAATACCGATTCCGGGACCTGGCCGACTACCCGTTCGAGCCGCACTACGTCCACGTCGACGCCGGCGACGGCACCGGTGGCCGGCTGCGGATGCATTACGTCGACGAGCGGCCGGCCGGCGCGGTGAAGCCGTCCGGGCAGACGATCCTGCTTCTTCACGGGCAACCGTCGTGGAGTTACCTGTACCGGCACGTGATCCCCCCGCTCGTGGCCGCCGGGCATCGCTGCGTCGCCCCCGACCTGGTCGGCTTCGGCCGCTCCGACAAGCCCGCGTCCCGTTTCGCGTACACCTACCAGCGTCACGTGGACTGGCTGCGCGAAGCGCTGTTCGACCGGCTCGGCCTGCGCGACGTGACCATGGTGTGTCACGACTGGGGCGGCCTACACCGACGACCCGGGCTACGCCGTCCCCTATCCCGACCAGTGGTTGCGCGAGCGCATTCCGGGCGCCCAAGGCCAACCGCACACCACCATCACCGGCGCGGGTCACTTCGTCCAGGAAGACCAGGGCCCCCGGCTCGCCGCGATCGTCAACGGCTTCGTCGAGTCGACGCGGTAGGGCCGGTCACGACCCCTCATCGTCAGGCGCCGGCGAACCGCCGTACGACCACGACGCCGGCAACCCAGCAGCGGAACCACAACCTCGTATGGAGTCCCGCATGTCGATCCGCCACATCACGCCCGTGCCCAGGAAAGCGGCGTCCGGCCGAGTCGCCGAGGTCTACGCCCAGTCCGTGGCCGACTTCGGCCAGGCCGCGTTCATGATGCTGTCGCCCGCACCCGATCTGCACGCCGCAGCCTGGGCCTTCCTGCGCGAGTCAGAGGTGGCGGGCTCCGCGCCCCGCCTCGGCAAGGAGGTCGTCGCCGTCGCCGTATCGCACGCCAACCGGTGCCGCTTCTGCATCGACGCGCACAGCATCCTGGTCCACGCCCTCGGCGAGCATCGGCTCGCCGAGGACCTGCTCCACGACCGGACCCCGGCGCGAGCCGACCACGCCAAGCTCGTCGCCTGGGCGAAAGCCACCGGAGTGCCCGGCGCGGCGCAGCCGTCGCCGCCGTTCCCGGCCGAACTCGCCGCCGAGTACATCGGCACCGCCCTGTCCACGCACTTCAACAACCGCATGTACTCCGCGCTCACCGACGAACAACTCCTCCCCGGCAACCTGCAACGATCGCGGTCGGTACGCCGCGTCGGCGCCATGGCGTACACCCGCACCGTTCACCGCGAGCTCACCCGAGGCGACAGCCTGGCCCTGCTGGCCGGAATACCGTCGGGGCACGCACCCGCCTGGGCGGCCGGCACACCGATCGCGACCGCGTTCGCCGCACTGCGCGGCGCCGCGGTCGCCGGCGGCGCGCTGCTGGGCGAACCGGGCCGGAACGTCCTGCGGACCGCCGTGGCCGAGTGGGACCCCACCCACCCGCCGTCACCCGGCGCGTGGCTCGCCCAACGGCTGGCGAGCCTTCCCGCCGCCGACCGGCCCGCCGCCCGACTCGCCCTCCTCGCCGCCCTCGCACCCCACGACGTCACCGACACGGAGGTCACCGCATGGCGCATCGCGGTCCACGGCACCGACGCCGACCTGGTGCGACTGCTGGCCTATGGCGCCATCATCGCCGTGGACCGGATCGAGGATGCCATCACCGGCCACCCGACCCTTCCGCCGGTGCTCACCACCGGGGAAGCGCCCGGTGCACCGAGGACGCGCGGACCCGCCGGAGGGTGATCCACCATCCCGTCGGACCCCAGGCCTTCGGGGTTCGACCTCGGTGCCGTCGCCGAGGCGCGTTCAGGCGGTGGGGATGTCCAACGTTTGCGGCAGACCCCGCCGAAGCCTCGCCGCCGGGGCTTACCCCGGCCGGGCGGGTGGCGCCGTTCGCCCGCGACGGGCAGGGGAGCGGACGCGGGCCGGCGTGGCGAGGGAGCGGGGCCCGAGGGCGCCCGCTCCCCGTTCGCGCATCGCCGCGCCGTGACGCACGGTCGTGCCGGTCAGCCGCCGGTGGTGGTCAGCCGGTGGTGCAGGCCGAGCCGTTGAGGCTGAAGGCCGAGGGGTTGGGGTTGCCGCCGGAGTAGGTGCCCTGGAAGCCGAACGAGGTGCTGGCACCGGGGGCCAGCGAGCCGTTGTAGGACACGTTGCGCGCGGTCACCGACGAGCCGCTCTGGCTCACTGTGGCGTTCCAGGAGTTGGTGATCTGCTGGCCGCCGGAGAAGGACCAGGCCAGCGTCCAGCCGTTGATCGTGCCGTTGCCGGTGTTGGTGACGGTCACGTCGGCGGTGAAGCCGTTGTTCCACTCGTTCTTCGAGTAGGACACGCGGCACGCGCCGGTGCCTCCCGGCGAGGAGGGCGAGACCGCGGGAGAGGGACGGGAGGAGGGCGAGACCGCGGGAGAGGGATCGGTCGTGCCGCCGATGGTGATGTTGGAGTTACCGCTGCTCTGGTAGCCCTCGGTGGCGACGATCTGGTAGTCGTGGTTGCCCAGGTTCATGCCGTAGCGGGCCCAGGCGTCGAAGTGGTTGCCGGTGGTGATGGTGCCGCCGACGCGCTTCTGCTGGCGGACGCTCCAGTACTGGTTGAAGGTCTGGTTGCCGTCGATGGACGGGGCGTTGTAGCGCGTGGTCTCGTAGATGTCGTAGGTGCCGCCGTCACTGGTGACGGTGCCCTTGTAGGTGCCGGTGGGCCGCCAGGAGCCCCAGCTGTCGACGATGTAGTACTCCACCAGCGGGTTCCTCGTCCACCCGTACACCGACAGGTAGGAGTTGCCGGAGGGGTTGAAGCTGCCTGAGTAGGTGATGGTCCTGCGCGTACCGGGTTTCCAGCCCTTGCCGGCGACGAAGTTGTTGGTGTTGCGCCATGAGGTGCTGTAGTTGCCGCCGGAGCCGAGGTCCATGGAGACGGTGCCCTGGCTGTCGGTCCAGAACGAGAAGAAGTAGCCGTTGTTGGTGCCGGTCTGGTTGGTGGTCACGGCGGCGTGGGCGACGCCGGGCAGCAGCGCCACGGCCGCGGCCAGCGCCACGGCGCAGACACGGCCGATCAACAGCCGCACACCACCGCGCCCACGGCTTCTGACGGGAATGTGATTCATGGACGTGCTTCCTCCTCAACGGGCCGACGGCGGCCGGGTCAGGTGATGCCGGCGGCCGGGGTGGCGGCCACCGCGCGCCGGCTCGTACACCGCGGCGGGGGTTGACCGGTCGGCACGCGGTCGCCGGCCTGAGGACCATGTCGCGGTTCGTGACCCGGATCGACAGTGGCCGAGGCCCTTCGTGTGGGCGAAACTATCGGACAGACGGCGAAAGTGTCAGGCCGAGTCGTCGAAACTGTCAACAACTCGTGTGAAGCCGGATCCGCCCGGAGAGTCGTTTCGATGGATTTGTCCTGGTCGCGCTGATCGCCGACGGTGTGAGCGCCGCCAGGCGCCATGAAAGTTACGTGGAGCCCTCGGATGTGACCCGAGGAAGCCGAGCCACGATCAATGAGGGGCGGCTGATACTTTCGTTATTTCACCGATAATTTCCTGAGCTTGGACGACCGGCATGGCCGAGGACCGCATCACGGCCGCGGTCGAGTGCTGCACGGTCCGTCAACGCGCGTCACGTCGCGGAAGGTTAGCGATCGGGTCACGAAGGCGGCGAGGCGGCCTCATGGTGATTAGCCTCACCGGCATGCCTCTTGCCTCGATTCCCAGCCCTGCCCAAGGTGTCTGGCATCTCGGATTCGTTCCGATCCGGGCCTACGCATTGTGCTTCATCGTCGCGATCCTCTTCGCCACCTGGCTCAGCGAGCGCCGCTGGCGCGCCCGCGGCGGCGAGAAGGGCGTGATCGGCGACATCGCGGTCCCCGGGGTGATCTTCGGTCTGATCGGGGCTCGCCTCTACCACGTCATCACCGACTGGCAGACCTACTTCGGCCCGCGCGCGGTCAAGGAGCCCTACCAGGCGCTGTTCGTCTGGGAAGGCGGGCTCAGCATCTGGGGCGCGGTCGCCCTGGGAGGCGTGGGTGTGTGGCTGGCCTGCCGCCGCCGGGGACTGTCCCTGGGCGCCGTGGCCGACACGGTCGCGCCCGGCATCGCGTTCGGGCAGGCGATCGCCCGTTGGGGCAACTGGTTCAACCAGGAGCTGTACGGCGGTCCGACCACGTTGCCGTGGGGCCTGGAGATCGACCAGGCGCACGGCGGCGAGCCGGGCGTGCTCTACCACCCGACGTTCCTGTACGAGTCGCTGTGGGACGCGGCGCTCGGTTTCGGTCTGATCCTGGCCGGCAGGCGGTTCGCGCTACGCCACGGCCGCCTGTTCGCCCTCTACGTCGCCGGCTACACGTTCGGGCGGTTCTGGATCGAGGGGCTGCGGATCGACCCGGTGGGCGGAGTGGACCACGCGGTGACGCTCCTGGGGCTGCGGATCAACCAGTGGACCTCGATCGTGCTGTTCGCCGGCGCGCTGGTCTATCTCTGGATGACGCGTGACAAGAACGGCGAGCAGATCCTGGCGCCGGCCGCACGACACGAGGCCTCGCACGAAGAGAACCGCGGGCATGGGTCCGGAGCATCGATCACGTGACGTGTCCGTGCGGGCATCGCACGGTCCGCGGTAGTGCCGATGCCGACACGGCACCGGTGACGACATGACGCGGCGAAGGCGACCGTGCGCGACGTCCGTCTTCGCCGTCGTGAACCTCCTCATCGGTGACTCTTCGGGAGGGCGGCTCCAGGGACGTGGTGTCTGCCCGCCGGGCCGCCCCGCACCAGGGCCGCCGCGACGGTGGCCACAGGTGGGCTGTTAGCGTTAACAATTCTTCCTCGTCGTGGTTCCTTCTCTGCCGGATCCTTGTGTGTGGTGGCAGGTCGGAGCCAATACAAGACGAAGAGGCGATGTCAAGGACGGCGCCACGCGCTCACGGAGGGGCGGCGGACGGGCGTGCGGCTCATCAGGCGTTATCGGGGGCCGACGCCCCTGCCGGGGAGAGCGTCGCTCTGAAACTTTCTTAGAGGGCTTGACACATTTAAGTATGGTTTCCACACTTTGTCCCCGAGGCGGCTTCTCCTGCCCATGTGGTGGTGCGCGGCGAGGACCGCCCTTCGCGACGCCCTGATGGTGTGCGTTCTCCGATCACGGGACGCGGCGTCGATCGCGCGGGACGACCCCCGCGTGTCCGCTTTTCCTGCAACGGCTCCATCGCCGTCGGCGGCTCCACGACCTTCGGGTGCACCGCGAACGGCACCGCGGCGCACCGCGGCCATCCCGGCCGTTACCCGCACGAGCCTTCGACGGCGGCCGGACATGACGATGAGGAGATACAGATGCGTCTGCCCTGGCGAGCGCGCTCACCGCGCCCCTCCGCCGGCACGATCGCGGCGCCGCCCCGGCGGGCCTCGCGCCGCGCCCTCGTGATCGGCTCCATCCCGGTCCTGCTGGCCGGCGCCGGCACCCTGCTGGCCACACAGCCCGCCCAGGCCGCGGTCGCCTGCCGGGTCGACTACACCATCAGTTCGAGCTGGCCGGGCGGCTTCAACGCCAGCGTCACCATCAACAACCTCGGCGACGCGGTCAACGGCTGGCGCCTGACCTGGTCCTTCGGCGCCGGCGAGCAGATCTCCCAGATCTGGAACGCCACGCAGACCCAGTCCGGTTCGTCGGTGACCGCCACCAACGTCTCCTACAACGGCAGCATCCCCAGCGGCGGCAGCACGAACTTCGGGTTCAACGGGTCCTCGAACGGCTCCGCTTCGGTGCCCACCTCGTTCTCCCTGAACGGGGTGGCCTGCACCGGCAGCCCGGGCTCGCCCAGCCCCTCACCGGCGCAGTCCCCGAACACCTCCCCGTCCCCGAACACGTCCCCGTCCCCGTCCCCGTCTCCGTCGGCGACGCCGACCGGCACGTGCGCTCTCCCGTCGTCGTACCGCTGGACGTCGACCGGCGCACTCGCGAACCCGAAGTCGGGCTGGGTCTCGCTCAAGGACTTCACCAACGTCGTCTACAACGGCAAGCACCTGGTCTACGCGACGACGCACGACAATGGATCGGGCTGGGGCTCGATGGGCTTCAGCACGTTCACCAACTGGTCCGACATGGCCTCGGCCACCCAGACCAAGATGAACTCGGGCACCGTCGCGCCCACGCTGTTCTACTTCGCCCCCAAGAACATCTGGGTGCTGGCCTACCAGTGGGGCGGGACCGCCTTCTCCTACCGCACCTCCAGCGACCCCACCAACCCCAATGGCTGGTCGGCGCAGCAGACGCTGTCCACCGCGAGCATCTCCGGCTCGGGCACCGGGCCGATCGACCAGACGCTGATCGGTGACGGCCAGAACATGTACCTGTTCTTCGCCGGCGACAACGGCAAGATCTACCGGCAGAGCATGCCCATCGGCAACTTCCCCAGCAGCTTCGGCTCCAACTACACGCAGATCATGAGCGACTCGACCAACAACCTCTTCGAGGCGGTCGAGGTCTACAAGCTCCAGGGCCAGAACAAGTACCTCATGCTCGTCGAGGCGATCGGTTCGCGGGGCCGCTACTTCCGCTCGTTCACCGCCGACAGCCTGAGCGGCTCGTGGACCCCGAACGCCGCGACCGAGAGCAACCCCTTCGCCGGCAAGGCCAACAGCGGCGCCACCTGGACCAACGACATCAGCCACGGTGACCTGGTCCGCAACAACCCCGACCAGACCAAGACCGTCGACCCCTGCAACCTGCAGCTGCTCTACCAGGGCCGCAGCCCCAGCTCCGATGGCGTCGACTACGGCCTCCTGCCCTACCGTCCGGGTCTGCTGACCCTGCAGCGCTGACGGTGACACGGGTCCGGTCCCGGTGACGTTCGCGGTGAAGGCGTACACCCAACCGGGTGAATGTCGACACGGCACGCGATCAGGACCGGGTGAACCTGGAGCGGCGGGGGGGGGGGCCGGGCGCGGTGGCGGTGCTGCGGGGCGAGCGTTTTGTTCCGGGGGGGCGCGTGGCGCGCGGCGATCTGGTTCAGGCCGGGCCGGGTTCCGATGAGGATGCCGCGGCGGCGGGAG
>NZ_JBFBIP010000001.1:688056-882968 GCF_040685655.1 Microbispora sp. NPDC088329 | reverse complement strand
GCCTCGGCCAGGCAGACACCGGCATCGTCGGGAACCGGCGCCAGCGCCAACGCCTGCGCCGACTCCCGCAACGAGGCCACCAACACCCACGACGAACGGACCCCCGACGACCGGCCCCGGCCAGCACCACCACCGGCATCCCCGGCACCAGCAGAACCAGCCCCGGCACCACCGCTACCGGCGGCGCTTGCGGTGGCGGCACCGTTCAGACCGCTACCAGGGGCGCGGTCACCGGCCGGGTCGTTCGCCACATCGGCCGCGCTGTCGTTGACCGCGCTGTCGTTAACCGCGCTGTCGTTGACCGCGCTGTCGTCGGCTGGGGCGTCATCGGGCGGGCCGTCGAGTGGGCTGCCGGACCGCCGTATTTCCGATTCGACAATTGGTAACCAGCCGCTGAAGGAGTCGTCGCGGGCAAGGGAGCCTTCGGACGACCACAAAGGGGAATCGGCGGTCAACCGGTCCCACCAGTCGCCGTCGGTCGTATTCGAACGACGAGAGTGCTCAGGATCGGAGCCGAACAGATCCATCACACCCCCTCAACGAATTCGAAAACCTGTATTAATTCTTCCATCGCCTCATCACGCAGAGCAACCGCTGGAGGCGAATAGTTGGAGCAGCAGGTCAGCCCGAGAAGGGGCGATAGCACCGACGGCGTCTCGGCGCGCTGCTCCCTGAACCGTTTTCGGCAGCGAGCCACCGGAGCAAAGGGAGCACCGACCGGAACGGAGACCCAGACCGGGCCTCGTACGGGACATCGCCCCGATTCGCCAGTAGGAGCGCGTATAGGTAGGTAGCGATGTGCGCCGGGACGTGCTGTCGGCACGAACGGCACGCCGCCCTACTCGCAGGACAAGCCGTCGGGGTGCCACTTCCACGGGCTCGTGAACAACCGGGGCAGGATCACCGGCTCAAAGCCGGCCAGTGCTCAAAGCCGGCGAGTGCTCAAAGCCGGCGAGTGCTCAGAATCGGAGACGGCGCGCTCGACGGCTTGGAGGGCTTGGTCAAGCAGGGCGACGTGGGCGGCGAGCACCTCCTCTCCCGGGTCTCCGGCGCGGATCCTGCCGACGCTGGTGACGTACACAGTGCGGTAGGCGGCGACCACCAAAGCGGCCGCGAGCCTCGGGGCAGGCTCGGCGGGGTCGGTTCCGGCCGCCTCGGCGATCAGGCCGGCGAGCATGCCCTCGAACTCCTCGAGCATTTCCCTCGCTCGGGCCCTGAGTGCGGGCGAGTCCAGGATCACCTGCCAGAACACCTGATATTCCGGGGCGATGCCGCCGAGGGGATGGCCTTCTTTGAGCATGCGGAGGAACAAGCGGCGCAGCGCGGCGAGGGGGCCCTCCCCCTCACCGCGTTCCCGTACGGCCCGGGTGACCAGCTCGACCGCCTCCGGGAAGCGATCGAGGAAGAGGTCCTCCTTGCGCGGGAAGTAGTTGAAGACGGTCTTGGCCGAGACTCCGGCCGCCTCGGCGACCTCGGCGACCGTGACGTTGTCGAACCCGCGTTGGATGAACAGGCCCGAGGCCACGTCCGAGATGAGCGACCGGGTCTGCCGCTTCTTCCGCTCCCGCAGTCCCAACGTTTCCGCCACCCGCCTCACTCTAGTTGCTAGAAACTTTTAGCGACAGTAAGTTTATAGCGACAGCAACATGGGGAGGACGTATGTACGACGTCGTGGTGGTCGGTGGGGGACCCGTCGGCCTGATGCTGGCCTGTGAGCTACGGCTGGGCGGAGCCTCGGTCGTGGTGCTCGAAAGGCTCACCGAGATCGACCAGACGATCAAGGCGGGAGCACTGAACACGCCCAGCGTGGAGGCGCTCTATCGGCGCGGCCTTCTGCCGGCGGTGAAAAAAGCCCATGATCGGACGCTGGAACTGATGACCGCCTTCATGCGTGGACGAGCCCCCGAAGGACGCGAGCGGGCCTCCGAAGGACGCGGACCGGCCGCTGACGAACGCGGGCCGGCCTCCCCGGAAGGGCAGCCCCGAACCACGCCCCGAACCACGCCCCGAACCACGCCGCGGATTCCGCCCAGGTTCGCCGGCCACTTCGCGGGGATGATGCTGAGCGCCGAGCGGCTGGACGCCGACGATCCGGACCTGTCGAGCCGGGGACCGGCCGCCGAGATCGGCTTGGTGTCGCAGCAGCAGCTCGAACACATCCTCGCCGTACGCGCGGCCGAACTGGGAGTCGAGGTGCGGCGCGGCGTGGAGGTGACCGGCTTCACCGACGACGGTGAGCGGATCACCGTCACCACGACCGGCGGCCCGGTGCACGGCCGCTGGCTGGTGGGCTGCGACGGCGGCAGGAGCACGGTACGCAGGCTGGCCGGCTTCCAGTTCCCGGGGACGGCCCCGGAGATCACCGCCTACCAGGCCGTCGCCGAGATGGAGGGCACCGAACGCCTGGCCGTCGGCTGGCGGGCCACCCCTACCGGGGTCTACTCCCACGGGCCGGTGCCCGGGCGCGTTTTGGTCGCACGCTTCGACGGCGCCCCGCCCAGCAGAGCCGACAGGACCACCCCGGTGACCGCCGAAGAGCTCCAGGACGCCGTCAGGCACGTCACGGGTGCCGACGTGGTCGTGAAGGAGATCAAGACGGTCACCCGGTTCACGGACAACGCCCGGCAGGCGGCGACCTACCGGCTCGGCCGGGTGCTGCTGGCCGGTGACGCCGCCCACGTCCACTCGCCCTTCGGCGGCCAGGGGTTGAACCTGGGGCTTGGCGACGCGGTGAACCTCGGCTGGAAGCTCGCGGCGGTCGTACGAGGACAGGCGACGGAAGAGCTGCTCGACACCTACACCCGGGAGCGGCATCCGATCGGCGCCTGGGTCCTGGACTGGACGCGCGCCCAGATCGCCCTGATGCGTCCCGACGCTCACGCGCGGGCGGCCCGGGCCGTGGTCGCCGACCTGATCGAGACGGTCACCGGCACCACCTACTTCGTCAAGAAGATCTCAGGCGTATGGCACCAGTACGACATGCCCGGCGCCGGCGGGCACCCGCTGGTGGGACGCAGCGCGCCCGACTACGAGTTCGAGGACGGCTCACGGCTCGCCGATCATCTCCATACGGGACGCGGCCTGTTCGTCCTCCCCGGCGGCACGGCGCCGGACGATCACGGCCCGGCTGTGGACGGCTACGGAGACCGGATCGTCACCGTCACGACGGCGATACGCGATCGGCACGCTCCCGGCGCGCTTCTCGTACGCCCGGACGGCTTCGTCGCCTGGGCACAGGACAACCGGGCACAGGACAACCGGGCACAGGACAGTCAGGCACAGGACAACCGGGCACAGGGACCCGACGGCCTCGATATTGAAGGGCTCGAGCGGGCTCTGGAGACCTGGTTCGGGCAGCCCGCGGACGCCCCCACGACCGCCCGCTGAACCCGCCCGTCGGACCGAGTCGATCTTTGGCGAAATCTTTACTCTGAGCGCCCGCCACAGAGCCCCCGCTTCATCGCTCTGACCTGCGGTTTCTTCGCCCACCACCCCCCTTAACCGAGCCCCCGCCAAGATGTCTCGTGTCATTTGGTATCAGCCGTGGCTGGCAGCCCCCATCATGTGCTCATGCCCGCTTTTGTCACCCTGTCCGGGCGCTCCGTGCGCCTGGAACCGCTCAGCCTCGCGGTGCTCGACGACCTCGTCGCCGCGGCGAGTGAAGACCGTTCGACGTACGCCTTCACTCGCGTTCCCGCTGGCCGGGATGAGATGGTCTCCTACGTGGAGGCCGCTCTGGCTGAGCAGGCGGAGGGCCGCACGATGCCCTTCGCCATCCGGTGGCTGCACACCGACCGCGTGGTCGGTGCCACCCGTCTGATGAACCTGGAGTACTGGCAGGGCCCGATGCCCTGGCCGCCGGGCACGAAGGGCGCGGTGGGCGAGGTCCCGTCCGTCGCGGACATCGGGTACACCTGGCTCGCCGCGTCGGCCCAGGGCACCGGTGTCAACCGGGAGAGCAAGTACCTGTTGCTCTCCCTGGCCTTCGAGACCTGGCAGGTACACCGGATCACCCTCAAGGCAGACGTACGCAACTCCCGATCCCGGGCCGCCATCGAGGCCCTCGGCGCGCACCTCGACGGTGTGCGACGAGCGGACAGCCGAGGCGCCGACGACACGGTCCGAGATACCGCGTACTACTCGATCCTGAGTCCTGAGTGGCCCGCCGTACGCGAACGTCTCCGCGTCAGGCTGGGCCTCCTGGAAACGGCGTCGGAAGCAGCGTGATCAGCCCCTAGAGAGGAAAGCGGCCCGTCCCGGAAGGGACGGGCCGCGTCGTGCGGGGACGGTCAGGCCTCGTAGCCGTACTCGTCGTCGTAGGCGTTGTAGATGTCGCGCCAGAAGCCGCACTTGGTCGGGTAGTTGCTGTACTGGCCGATCTGGCAGACCTTCGCCTGGACCTGGGCGACGTCGTAGCGCCAGAAGTTGATCTGCTTGTAGCCGCCGGCGCCGCACTGCTTGTACGACTTGTAGCTGGAGGACCAGTCGTCCTCGTCGTCGTCCCAGGACGACACGCGGAACTGGATGAACGCGCACTTGCCGCCCTGACGGTAGGTGCGGTTGTCGTTGTCGTACAGCTTGCCGGTGATGTGGACCCGGTTCGACTCCTCGTGGTCGTAGTTCACGTCGACGTAGCCCTTGGCCTTGGCGAGGTGGTTGGACGACCAGTAGGTGCCCCACCAGCCGTCGTAGTCCCAGTCGTCGTGGTGCGGGGCGGAGGCGGAGGCGGTGGAAGCGGGGGCGGCGTTCGCGGAGGTCGCGAGGGCCGGCAGCCCGAGGGCGGTGACGGCGGCGGCTGCGGCGAGGCCGAGGGTGATGGTGCGTCGCATTTCGGTTCTCCTGTTCGAGGACGATCCCCCGATGCGGGGTGCTGTCGGGGTTGCACCACAGTGATAGGCCCGCCCGCCTGCAACCCGCTTTCAGCGGTCACATCGTGGTTTGCAGGCCACTTTCAAGCACCTGAACGCACACTGAACCGACGTGCACGGTCCTATTGCCGTCGCGCGTCACGATCTATCATTTGGTCGGAAATCTTGCCATTGGGAGACAAGGCACATGCCTGATCACGCCGCCGCGGACGGCCTGCGCTTCGCCGTACTCGGACCCGTCCTGGCCTGGCGTGACGGCGTCGAACTCGACCTCGGCACGCCCTTGCAACGCTCCATCCTCGCGATGCTCCTGCTGCGCGAGGGGCAGGCGGTCACGCCGGACGAGATGATCGACGGCGTGTGGGGCGGGGACGCGCCACCGCGCGCGCTCGGCGCACTGCGCACCTATGTCTCCCGCCTGCGCACCGTCCTGGAGCCGGACCGCTCGCCGAGGACCCCGCCGCGGCTGCTGACCTCCGTGGGCCGGGGGTACGCGCTGCGGCTCGACTCCGCTCACTCCGGTCCCGCCCGGTTCGACCTCGCCGTCTTCGAGCGCGAGTGCGCCGCCGCCGAGTCCGACCGCCGTACGGGCCGGGCCGGGGAGGCCGCCCGGCGGCTGCGCGGGGCCCTGCGCCTGTGGTCGGGCGAGCCCCTGGCCGGCGCCGTCGGCCCGTACGCCGAGCACCAGCGCGACCGGCTGGCCGAGCGCCGGATGAGCGCGGTCGAAACGCTGATGGAGCTCGACCTGGAGCTGGGCCGGCACGCGGAGATCGTCTCCGAGTTGGTCGCGCTCGCCGCGGAACACCCGCTGCGCGAGCGTTTGCGGGCCCAGCTCATGCTCGCCTACTACCGCTGTGGCAGGCAGGCCGAGGCGCTGTCGGTCTTCACCGAGACCCGGCAGGCGCTGGTGGAGGAGCTCGGCATCGAGCCCGGCGCCGAGCTGGCCGACCTGCACCGCAGGATTCTCGCCGCCGACCCCTCTCTCACCCCCACACCCCCTCCCGTACGGCTCTCGCCGCAGGATGTCCACGATGACGCCGCGTCGGCCGAGGCCGGACCCGCGATCGAGATGCCGAGACCCGCACAGCTCCCGGCGGCCGTCGCCGACTTCACCGGACGCGCCGGCCTGGTGCGCCGGCTGCTCGCGCTGCTCGGCGGAGAAGGGGCGGGAGAGGGCGTGCCGATCGCGGCGATGTCGGGCATCGGCGGCGTGGGCAAGACCACCCTCGCCGTCCATGTGGCCCATCTCGCCGGAGACCTGTTCCCCGACGGCCAGCTCTACGCCGATCTGCGGGGATACGGCGCCGAGCCCACCGCGCCCGAGACGGCGCTGGTCGCGTTCCTGCGCGCCCTCGGCATCCCGATGGACGTGATCCCCGACGGCCTGGCCGAGCGTTCCGCGCTGTTCCGTTCGCTGCTCGCCGACCGCAGGATGCTGGTGCTGCTCGACAACGCCCGTGACGCCGAGCAGGTCGAGCACCTGCTGCCCGGGTCGGCCGGCTGCGCGGCGATCATCACCGGCCGGGGCAAGCTGGCCGACCTTCCCGCGGCCCGGCTCATCGACCTCGACGTGCTGGAGCCCGAGGAGGCGCTGTCGCTGTTCGCGGCGGTAGCGGGACCCGAGAGAGTGGCGGCGGAACGCGCTGCCGCCATGGACGTGGTCGCCGCCTGCGGCTTCCTGCCGCTGGCCGTGCGGATCGTCGCCGCGAGGCTCGCCTCCCGGCCGTCGTGGACGGTGGCCTCGCTCGTCCCCCGGCTCGCGGACGAGCGCCGCCGCCTGGACGAGATGAAGATCGGCAATCTGGCCGTCTCGGCCACGTTCGCCCTTGGATACGGCCAGCTCGACGCCCGGCAGGCACGGGCGTTCCGGCTGCTGTCGCTGCCGGCGGGCTCGGGCATCTCGGTCTTCGCGGCGGCGGCCGTGCTCGGCCTCACCCCGGCCGAGGCCGAGGACGTGATCGAGTCACTGGTCGACGCCAGCCTGCTGGAGGCGCCCGCGCCGGGCCGCTACCGCTTCCACGACCTGCTCAAGCTGTTCGCGCGGCGGCAGGCGGAGGACGCCGAGGAGCCCGGAGCCCGCGTGCTCGCCCTGCGGCGGCTGCTGGGCTTCTACCTGGCGTCGGCGGGCGCGGCCCACCGGCTGGCGTACGAGGGCAGCGCGATCGCCGGGAACCTCACCGACCTGGGCGTGCTCGGCCATTCCTTCGCCAGCGCCGACGAGGCCGTGTCCTGGTTGTCGGCCGAGGCCGAGGACATGTTCGGAGCGGTCGCCAGGACGGCGGCGGACCAGGACGTGTCCGGCGAGGACCTGCTCGCGGCGGCCGACCTGCTGCTGGCGATGGAACCGCTGCTGGAGTCGGGCACCAACCAGCGGGATTTCGAGCAGCGCACCTCGGCCCTGCTGACGGCGACACGCCGGGCAGGCGAGCGGCACGGAGAGCGACCCGAAGAGCTGCGCGGCGAGCTGCGCTGCCGCTACGTCCTCGGCCGGGTGCTGTTCGGCGCGAACCGGCTGGCCGAGGCCGAGGGCCATTTCCTCGCCGCGCGGGCGCTGGCCGAAGAGACCGGCGACCACATCGTGCTGGGCGAGACGTGCAACGCGCTGGCGGTCGTCGCCGGCCGGCGGCGCCGCCACACCGAGGCGCTCGAATGGTTCGACCGGGCGACGGCGGTCCATCGAGAGGTGGGCAACCCCGCGGGCGAGGCGCTGGCGTCGTGCTACTCGGCCCGCGACCACCTCGGCCTCGGGCGGCCCGGCGAGGCCATCGCCGCGGCCGAGCGCGGGCTGGCGGTCTTCACCGAGATCGGCAGCGGCGCGGGGATGGCCCGCGCGCGATACCACCTCGGCAACGTGCTGTCGCATGTCGGGCGGCTCAACGAGGCCGTCGTCCACCACGCCGAGTGCCTGGCCTTCTTCCGGGCGAGCGACCAGCGGGTCTGGGAGCAAAGGGTCTGCTACCGGCTCGCCGCCACCTTCATCGCCGCCGGGCGGTTCGCCGAGGCCGCCCGGCACGCGGAGCAGGCGCTGACCGTGAGCCGCGAGATCACCCATCCGTACGGCGAGGCGCAGTCACTGGCCGCCCTCGGCAAGGCCCTCGCGGGCCTCGGGGAGACCGGCAGGGGCAGGGACGCCCTGGCCAAGGCCCTCGACATCTTCACCCGGCTCGGCTCGCCCGAGGCCGACGACATCCGTGCGCTCCTGCGCGAACAGGTCGAGACGTAGGTCGAGACGCAGGTCTTCGTCGAGCCGGCTCATCCGGACATGGTTGATCACAGTGATCACCGATTTCTCGCTCAGCGGAGGGCGTGAACGCCCGGCCGGCCGTCCGTCGCCTCTGGGGCGCGCAGGGGCCCGGATCCTTCCGGTGCGCCCCGTGGCGACTCGCCGCCTCACGTCGACGACCGGCCGGGCAGGTCGTGTCCCTTGGATCTTTCGCCTACTGCGGTCGCCCAGGCGGCGCCTCGCTACGGCGAGATCTGCAGGACACTCCCCAGTGCGCGGGCTCCGAACCCCCTCGAAGCCCGCGCAGAGACCACTGTCGCCCGTGCCGTTCAAACTTCGATCAACGCGGGCTTGCAACGTCCAGGAAGCCCTCGGCGATCAGGGAGCGCAGCGCCGCGGGAGCGTCGCGGATCACGGTGCCGACGTCCTCGCCGGTCAGCTCGGCGATCGCGGCGAGCAGCGGGCGCGTGGGCAGGTCGCCGTCGCACACCCCCGCCAGGGCCGCCTCCACCGTCCCCACCGTGGCCGTACGGCGCGCGCCCCGGGTCTGCCGCAGGGCGATGCGGGAGGGGTCGTCGGCGCCGGGCAGGCCGACGCGTTCCTCCACGACCCCCTCGGCGACCTTCAGCCGCGCGTCGAGCAGGGCCTCGTCGGACAGCCCATGGGCGGTGCGCGCCGCGCGCAGCACCTCCTCGACCAGCGCGCCGGCCGGAGGCTCGACCGGCTGCGTCATCTCCTCCACCCGCACGAGCGGGCTCAGCGAGCCGGAGTCGTGCAGGGCGATCCAGCCGAATCCGACGCCGGTCACGTCCATCGACTCGAACCAGCCGAGCCACTCGTCGTAGCGCTCGCGGTAGGCCGACGTGCCGTGTTCCGCGGAGTCCCGCAGCCACAGCTCGACGTACTCGGCCGGGTCCTGCACGTCGCGCTGCACGGCCCAGCCGTCGCAGCCGGTCTCCGCGAGCCAGCCGCCGACCCTGTCCTGCCAGTCCTCGCCCTTGACGTGCAGCCAGTTGGCGAGGAAGCGCGCCTGCCCGCCGTGGGCGAGGTGCCGGGGGGTGCGGCGTACGAGGTCGCGGCAGAACTCGTCGCCGCGCCGCCCGGTCTCCCGGTAGGTGTACCTGGCCTCGGGCGCGATGACGAACGGCGGGTTCGAGACCACGAGGTCGAACCGCTCGCCGTCCACCGGGTCGTACATCGAGCCCTCGCGCGCCTCGACGCCGGTCACGCCGGACAGGCCCCAGCTGAGGCGGGCCAGCCGCAGCGCCCTGCGGTTCACGTCGGTCGCGACGACGTGCTCCGCCCTGGGCGCGAGGTGCAGCACCTGCACACCGCAGCCGGTGCCGAGGTCGAGCGCCCGCCCGACCGGCGCGGCCCAGCCGAGCTGCGCGAGGTTCGCCGAGGCTCCGCCCGCGCCCACCACGTGGTCGGGTCGCAGGGAGGGGTCGCCGGGCCGCACCTTCCGGTCGGAGACGACGTACGCCGGGTCGCCCGTCCCCGTGTCCCACGGCTGGAGGTGCACGGTGGCCTGCACGGAGTCGCCCAGGCGCACCAGCAGCCCCGCTTCGATGAGGTCCTGCAGCGGGAGGTCGGCGGCGGCCATGCTGACCGGGGCGCCCAGCCACCACAGGCGGATCAGCGCGGCGAGGGGGTCGGCGTCCCTGGTGGCGCGCAGCGCGGGCACGATCTCCTCACGGGCCAGGGCGGAGGCGGCCATGTCGCCCAGCCGCTCGCGCACGCCGTCGATCGTGTATCCGGCTTCCACGAATCTGCCGCGAAGTCGCCGGACCAGGTCAGAAGGGGCGTCCACAGATCGAATCTACGGCATCTTCAGGCTGTTCCAGGCGGCCTCGCCCAGCTCGCGGATCTCCTCCTCGCTGGGCTGGTGGGCGCCGCTGAACCACAGGCGGCACATCTCCTGCGCGGGGCCGAGCCACAGCACGTAGCACATGGTCGCGGGGACCGGCCGGAGCACGCCGTCCTTCATGTGCGGCCGCCACCAGTCGGCGACCTGGCGGAAGAACTCACGCCTCGACTCGGCGACCTCAGGCCCGCCGGGCTCGTTGCGCCGGGGCGGGCGCTCGCTGATCAGCAGGCGGGCACGCTCCGGATGCTCGCCGCACCACGCCATGTGCATCGCGACGATGGCCTCGATGCCGGCGCGGGCGTCCTCGTGACGGGTCAGCTCGCTGACGAACGCGTCCTGGTACATGTCCAGGATCTCGGCGTACAGCACGCCGAAGACGTGTTCCTTGCTCGTGAAGTGGTGATAGAAGCTGCCGACGCTGACGCCGCTCTCCTGCCGCAGGCTGGCCAGCGTGGTGGCCGACACCCCGCTCTGGCTGAACCTGCGCAGGGCGCCCTCGATGATCCTGGCCCTGCCGTCCCGCCCGCTCTTCGCGTTCTTCACATAGTCAATGGTGAACCAACAGAACCTTGTTCTGCAAACGCCAGGGGTGCTTTGATCTCAACGGATGTGCCTGTTGCGGTAATTGTGGCAGAAGGCCACGCCCTCCGCACCATCGCCAGCACCCTCCGGTTGCCGGCCAGGACGTCCATGCCGACGACCACCGCGCCGCGTACGGACGCCCGCCGCAGCAGGGTGCGGACGAGCAGCGAGCCGACGCCGAGGCCCTGCCACCGGTCGTCCACCACGACCGCGATCTCCGCCTCGACTCCCGACATGCCGTCGGAGAGGTGGCTCATGGCATGGCCGATCACCACGTCGCCGTGCAGCGCGAGCAGCGCGTCGCGTCGCTCGTCGCGGGCGACCATCGCGCGCACCAGGCCCGCGCCCGGCACACCCAGCCCGACGAAGAAGCGCTGGGCGAGGGTCTCCCGCGACAGGCCCCGCAGGAAGAGCCCGACCCGCTCCTCGTCGTCCTCGGGGCGTGCCGCGCGAATCTCCAGAGCGGGCCTCACCTGAGTTCCAAGCATGGACTCAGCCTCTCGCGGGCCGCCTGAGTCTGTCAACTAGACTTAGATGCGGGACGGAGGTTGTGGTTACGATGCGCGACATGCGGCGTTATCGGGTGGACAACTGCTCCATCGAGCGAACCCTCGCCGTGCTCGGCGAGAAGTGGACGTTCCTGGTCCTGCGGGAGGCGTTCAACGGCGTCCGGCGGTTCGCCGACTTCCAGACACGAACGGGCGCGCCCCGGCAGGTGCTGAGCGCGCGGCTGACCCGGCTCGTCGACGAGGGCCTGCTCCGCAAGGCGCCCTACCAGGAGCCCGGCCAGCGTCAGCGCGACGAGTACCGGCTCACCCAGAAGGGCCTCGACCTCTACCCGATCATGATCGCGCTCATGCACTGGGGAGACCGCTACCTGGCCGACCCGGCGGGCCCGCCCGTCGCGGTGACCCACCGCGACTGCGGCGCGCCCGTCGCGCTGCACCTGGTCTGCGAGGAGGGCCACGAGGTCGGCGGCCCGCGCGAGGTCACCGCCCGGCCCGGCCCCGGCGCCCGCCTCAGCACCCCGGCCTGACCTCGTTCGTTTTCCGGGCTCCGCCCGGGGGGCGGACCGGTCGTGCCCCTGCCTAGGCTGGTGACGTGTACCGGTTCCTCCTCACGCGCCGCTGGGTCGGCCTGCACCTGCTCGTGCTCGCGCTGATCCCCGCCTTCTTCTTCCTGGGGAGATGGCAGTGGGGGCGGTTCGAGGAGCGGTCGGCCGACAGCGCCAGGATCACCGCCAACCTCGCCGCCGCGCCCGTGCCTCTCGACCGGCTGGACCGGCCGGGCGTGCCCGTGCCGGAGAGGGACAGGTATCGCCTCGTCACCGCCACCGGCCGGTACGACCCCGCCCACGAGCTCGTGGTGCGCCGGCGCACCCTCAACACCCGGGTCGGGTTCTACGTGGTCACCCCGCTCGTCACGCCGCAAGGCGCCGTACTGGTGAACCGCGGCTGGGTCGCGGCCGGGGCCACCGCGGACGCGCCGCCGCAGGTGCCCGCGGCGCCCGCGGGGGAGGTGACCGTCACCGGACGGCTCCGCCCGGCCGAGACGCGGGACAACACCGGCATCAGGAACAGGTCAGGACTGCCGTCCGGGCAGATCCTGCTGATCGACACGCCCGCCGTCGCCAAGGGCCTGCCGTACGCGGTCTTCGGCGGGTTCGTCGAGCTGACCGAGCAGACGCCCAAGACGGCCGAGGCCCCGCAGCTTCTCCCGCCGCCCGACGTGGGCGCCGGAGGCGGGCTCAACCTGGCGTACGCCGTGCAGTGGTGGCTGTTCATCGGCATCGCGGTGGGCGGCTGGGTGCTGCTGCTGCGCCGGGAGGCCCGCGACCTCCGGACGGAACAGACGTCACAGGGCGTGACCGTACGCGCCGCAAGGTGAGCGAACGGATACCAACCGGAGACCTCGCAGCTTGTACGGCGTTATCCCTTGGCCCTACCGTTTACTACCGTGACGACGCCGCTGCTTCCCGACCCAGAGCCGAGGCGGCGGGACTTCGTGATCATTTCGGTCGATGATCACCTGATCGAGCCGGCCGACCTCTTCGAGGACCGCCTCCCCGAGAAGTACAAGGACCTCGCGCCCAAGGTCGTGGAGACCGACTCCGGCCACCAGGTGTGGCGGTACGGCGGCGCCACCTATCCCTGTGCGGGGCTCGACGTGGGCGCGGGCCTGCCCAAGGAGCAGTGGACGCTCGATCCCGTCCGTTTCGAGGACATGCGGCCGGGCTGCTACGACATCGAGGCCCGGATCGGCGACATGGACCGGGCCGGGATCTGGGCGGCCCTGTGCTTCCCCGGCATGCTCGCGAACCAGGCGGGGGTGGCGTTCGGCCGCACCCGTGACCAGGACCTCGGGCTCGCGCTCGTACGCGCCTGGAACGACTGGCACGTCGACGTGTGGGCCGGCACCTACCCCGAGCGCATGATCGCGCTGCAGCTTCCCTGGCTCCCCGACCCGGAGGTCGCGGCGAAGGAGATCAGGGCCAACGCGTCACGCGGCTTCAAGGCCGTCGTGTTCCCCGAGTTCCCCACCCGGCTGCGGCTGCCTTCCATCCACAGCCGCCACTGGGACCCGTTCTTCGCCGCCTGCGAGGAGACCGGCACGGTCGTGTGCCTGCACACCGGCGCGTCCTCCTGGGCGCCGGTGCCCTCGCCCGACACCCCGGTCGAGGCGATCACCACGCTGATCCCGGCCAGCGCGATGTTCGCCTGCGCCGACTGGCTGTGGTCGGGGGTCGCGCTGCGCTTCCCCAAGCTGCGCATCCTCATCGTGGAGGGCGGCGTCGGGTGGCTGCCGATGCTGGCCGAGCGGGCCGACTACGCGCTCGATCACCCGGTCGCCGGCGAGCCGAGCTGGGAGGGCGGCCTGAAGCCCAGCGAGGTGCTGCGGCGCAACTTCTTCTTCGGCACGCTCGACGACAGCGCGCTGAGCTCGGTCCGGCTCGCCGTCGGCATGGAGCGCGTGCTGCTGGAGACCGGTTATCCGCGCGCGGAGTCCACCTGGCCCGACACCCAGCGCGCGGTGGCACGCAACCTCGGCAGCCTGCCCCCCGCCGACATCGCGAGGGTCTCCTACGGCAACGCCGCCCGCCTGTTCGGCCACCCGCTGCCCTCGCGGGCCTGGCTGCGGCAGGAGCAGCTCTAACGCCTCTCGGTCCTCTCCCACTCGACGAACTGGCCGCTCTCCCCGAGCAGCGCGGTCGCCAGCCACAGGAACACACCGAAGTCGTCGACCACCCCGATGCCGAGGAGGAAGTCGGGGACCACGTCGATGGGCGACACGATGTACGCCACAGCCATGCCGAGCATGGCGAGCTTGCCCTTGGTCATGCCGGGGTAGTCGCCCTTCACGGCGGCGCGGAGCATCCGGGGCACCGCCCGCAGCCGGGCCCCGAACTTCGGCGAGCCCGGCTTGGAGACCTCGCGGTAGGCGCGCCAGGTGGCCGCCGCACGTCCTGCCTTCACCATGAGGACACCTCCAGGGGAATCCCTCTGCCCGCTTTGCCCTCCGGATAACGTACGGCGGCGCTCACCTGGTTCCGTCAGGCGCCGGGCGCGAGCGCGCGCACGGCCTCGGCGAGCGGCAGGTCGCCGCCCGGCAACGGGGCCAGCACGGGCGTGTCCAGCCCTGCGGCCACGTATTCCCGCACCCGGGCCCGGCAGGTCGCCGGGTCGCCGTGCACGACGAGATCGTCCACCACCTCGTCGGGAATCGCCTTCAGCGCGGCCTTCCTGTCTCCGGCCGCCCACGCCTCCCGCATGGGCCGCAGCAGCTCCCCCCGGCCCAGCCACTCGTGGAACGCCGCGTACACCGGCACGGTCAGGTAGGCGGCCAGCAGCCGGCGGCCGATCTCGCGGGCCCTGGCGGCGTCCTCGGTCACCACGACGAACAGCCGCGCGGTCAGCTCCGTGTCCGGCCCCAGCTCGGCCCGGACCTTCCGTACGTCCCCGGGCGACAGCCAGTTGGTGATCGCGCCGTCGGCCTCGCGGGCGGCCAGCCGGAGCATGCCCGGCCGCAGCGCGGCGAGCACGATCCTCGGCGGCGTCGCGGGGGCTTTCTCCAGCCGGAAGCCCTTCACGGCGAAGGTCTCGTAGCTTTCCGTGACCTTCTCCCCGGCCAGCGCCGCCCGCAGGAAGCGCAGGGTGTCGCGGACCCGCGCGTACGGCTTGTCGAACTCGCCGGCGTTCCAGTTGCCGACGATGACCGGGGACGACGCGCCGATGCCCAGCACGAACCTGCCCGGAGCGACGTCCGCCAGCGTCGCCGCCGACATGGCGAGCAGGGCGGGCCCGCGCGTGTAGACGGGGACGATCGCGGTGCCCAGGCGCAGGGACGGCGCCCACTCGGCCGCCAGCGCCAGCGGGACGAACCCGTCGGTGCCGCCCACCTCGGCCGACCACGCGTCGGTATAGCCCAGCGAGGGCAGCTCGGCGACGAGCTCCTTCGACTCGACCGGCGTCTGCCCGAAGAACGGAATCGTCATGCCCCAGCGGTCCACGGCCACCCCTCTCAAGGTCTCGACCCGACCATACCAACCGGACGGTATGGTGTCGCGGTCACGCCCGTAGTTCGTGGACCACCTCGATGACCTCCCTCGCCACGCCCCTGATGCCGGGCAGATGCGACAGGCCCACCAGCCGGTCGACGAGCGGGACGACCCGGTCGATCAGCCGATAGGTGCGCGCGCAGCCGGGCGAGCTGTCGTGCACCCAGAACAACACGACGCCCATCCACAGCAGCCACAGCAGCTCGGGAAGCTCCTCACGCAGTTCGTCGTCCATCCGCCCGGCCGACCCCTCCACCACCTCCCGGTAAAGCGCGATGGCCGACTCACGGGCGGGCGCGGACTCGGCGCTGAACGGACTCAGGGGGTTGCTGGGCTCGGCCGCGTGCTTGAAGAACTTCACCGCGAACTCGTGGTACGGCTCCGAGATGCGCACCCACTCCCGCAGCACCGCCCCGAGCCGTCCGGCGAACGACCGCTCGGTGGCGAACACCTCACGGCAGGCCGCTTCGTGCGTCTCCTGCGCCCGGTCGTAGTACGCCTGGATCAGCTGCTCTTTCGACCTGAAGTAGTAGTAGGCGTTACCCACCGACACGCCGGCCTCGGCGGCGATGGCACGCATCGTGGTCGCTTCGTACCCCCGATCTCTGAACAACCGGAGGGCCGTCTCGACGATCAGCTCCCGTGTACTCTCGGCCACGCTCGTCACTGTACGGCTCAGGCCCACTTCCGGTCATGAACCGACAAGATGATCCACGCGTCGCGGCAAACCGCCTCGTGGCAGCGGGCCCATCGGGCGCCACCTGTGGCATTGAAGACCTCAGCCCCCGTCGTCGACCGAGGATACGAGGCTCTTGTACGTCCGCTCGTCCTGGCGGGGGCTGGCCGGCATCGGCGCCGCCGTCCTGATCTCCCTGCCGCAGCAGAATCACCCCGCACACAACCGCGGGGAGCCCGTCCCACCGCCCTCGCCGCCGCCCGTGACGGCCGCCGGCGTGAGCGGGACGGCGTCCCTCCCACCACTGCCGGCCGGCACGTTCGTCGCCACGGTGAAGACCTGGGACACCTCGGCGGCGGACACCCGCGTCCGTCAGGACGAGGCGGCGGGCCTGCTGCAGGAGGCCGGGGTGCGCTGGACGTCGAGCGGGGACTGCGCCGACCGCCGCCACCCGTACTGCACGTCCCTGGAGGCGATCAGGTACGGCACGCTGATGCGCACCGTCGATCTGCGACGGGACAGCGGCTGCCCGGTGACGGTCACCGGCGGCACCGAGGCCGGCCACGCCGGCGGCCGCTACAGCCACGGCAACGGCTACAAGGTGGACCTCGCCCACAACCGGTGCCTCGACGCGTACGTCACCCGCACCTACCGCTACTGGCGCACGCGCGGGGACGGAGTCGCGTTGTATCGCCCGCCGACGCCGCCGACGCCGGACCCGCGAACCGGGTCCGACGCGCCGGATGACGACGTGTGGGCGGACGAGTCCACCCACTGGGACGTGCTCTACAGGTGACTCAGAACTCGGTGGCGACCAGCGCGGCGATCTCGGCGGTGTTGAGCGCCGCGCCCTTGCGCAGGTTGTCGCCGCACAGGAACAGGTCGAGCGTGTTCGGGAAGTCGAGCGCCTGGCGGATCCGGCCGACGTAGGTCGGGTCGGTGCCCACGACGTCCGCCGGCGTGGGGAACACGCCGTTCGCGGGGTCGTCGAGCACCACGACGGTCGGCGCGGCGTCCAGGATCGCCCGGGCGCCCTCGACCGTGACCTCCCGCTCGAACGTCGCGTGGACGGCCAGCGAGTGGGTGGTCACCACCGGGACGCGGACGCAGGTCGCCGAGACCTTCAGGTCCGGGATGCCGAGGATCTTGCGCGACTCGTTGCGGACCTTGAGCTCCTCGGAGGTCCAGCCGCCGTCCTTGAGCGAGCCCGCGAGCGGCACCACGTTGAGCACCAGCGGGGCCGGGAACGGCGAGTCGGCCAGGTCGGGCACGGCCTTGCGCACGTCGCCCGCCACGGTGCCCATCGCCCGGTCGCCCGCGACGGCCTGGATCTCGTCGTACAGCCGCTCGGGGCCGGCCACCCCGGCGCCCGACACCGCCTGGTAGGAGGCCACGACCAGCTCGCGCAGGCCGTACTCGCGGTGCAGCGCGCCCATGGCGGCCATCATCGACAGCGTGGTGCAGTTGGGATTCGAGATGATCCCCTTGGGCCGGTTGCGGGCCTGCTCGGGGTTGCACTCGGGCACCACGAGCGGCACGTCCGGGTCCATCCGGAAGGCGCCGGAGTTGTCCACGGCCACCGCGCCGCGCGAGGCGGCGATCGGCGCCCACTCGGCGGAGACCTCGTCCGGCACGTCGAACATCGCGATGTCGACGCCGTCGAACGCCTCCGGCGACAACGCCTGGACGACGACGTCCTCGCCGCGCACGCTGAGCACCTTGCCGGCCGAGCGCGGCGAGGCGATCAGCCGGATCTCGCCGTACGCGTCGGACAGATCGCGTCGGCTGGTCAGGATGTCGAGCATGACGGTGCCGACGGCACCGGTCGCGCCGACGACGGCGAGGGTGGGCTTGCGGCTCATCGTCCGGTACCTCCGTACACAACGGCCTCGACCTGGTCGGCGTCGAGGTCGAACGCGCGGTGGGCGGCGGCGACCGCGGTGTCCACCTCGTTCTGTCCCACGACGACGGAGATGCGGATCTCCGAGGTCGAGATCATCTCGATGTTCACCCCGGCGTCGGCCAGCGCGCCGAAGAACTTGGCGGTGACGCCCGGGTGCGAGCGCATGCCCGCACCGATCAGCGAGACCTTGCCGATCTGGTCGTCGTACAGCAGCGACTCGAAGGCGACCTGGTTCTGGATCTTCTTCAGCGCCGTGAGGGCCGTCTGGCTGTCGCTGGCCGGGAGCGTGAACGAGATGTCGGTGCGACCGGTCGCCGCGGCCGACACGTTCTGCACGATCATGTCGATGTTGATCTCGGCGTCCGCCAGCGTGCGGAAGATGGCGGCGGCCTCGCCGACCTTGTCGGGCACCCCGACCACAGTGATCTTGGCCTCGCTCCGGTCGTGCGCGACCCCGGAGATGATGGGCTGCTCCACTTCGGTTCCTTCGCTGTAGGGGTCGGAGACGACCCAGGTGCCTTCCCTCGTGCTGAACGAGCTTCTGACGTGAATCGGCAGGTCGAACCTGCGGGCGTACTCCACGCAGCGCAGGTGCAGGATCTTCGCCCCGCACGCCGCCATCTCCATGGCCTCGTCGTAGGAGATCCGCGGGATCTGCCGCGCCGTACGGACGATGCGGGGGTCGGCGGTGTAGATGCCGTCCACGTCGGTGTAGATCTCACAGACGTCCGCGCCGAGCGCCGCCGCGAGAGCGACGGCCGTGGTGTCCGAACCACCCCGGCCCAGCGTCGTGATGTCCTTGCTGTCCTGGGAGACGCCCTGGAACCCGGCCACGATCGCGATCTGACCGGCGTCGACGGCCTCCTGGATGCGGCTGGGCGTCACGTCGATGATGCGCGCCTTGCCGTGCGTCGAGTCGGTGATGACGCCGGCCTGCGAGCCGGTGAAGCTGCGCGCCTCGTGACCGAGGTTGGCGATCGCCATCGCGAGCAGCGCCATCGAGATCCGCTCACCCGAGGTCAGCAGCATGTCGAGCTCGCGGCCGGGTGGCAGCGGCGACACCTGCTGGGCCAGGTCGAGCAGCTCGTCGGTGGTGTCGCCCATCGCGGAGACCACCACCACGACGTCGTTGCCCGCTTTTTTCGTCGCGACGATCCGTTGGGCGACCCGCTTGATGCAGGACGCGTCGGCTACGGAGGAACCACCGTACTTTTGCACAACGAGCGCCACTGGAATCTCCAACGAATCAGGACGTGGAGCTCACAGTGTACTTGGACGTCCCAAACCGAGACCGGACGCGACCAGCATGTGGACGGCCGGCGCCGGATCAGACCGTCGTGCCCTCTTCCACGACGTCCAGCCGGGTGTGGGCGACCAGTGCCTGAAGGGCCCGCAGCGCCGCGCCGGCGTGGTTGCCCCAGGTGTTGAAGTAGGAGTACTGCCACCACCACAGCGCCTCGAGCGGGCGGCCCGCCTGGTAGTGCCGCAGCCCGTGGATGAGGTCGGCCGCCACCGCCGTGAGGTCGTCCGACAGCCGGTAGGGGGTGACCACGGTGTCCTTGTAGGGGTCGAACACCTCGGCGTAGTCGTCCACCGGGCCGAGCCGGGCGGCGAGAGCCGTACGGAGGGGGTCGATGTCGGGGTCCTCGCTCAGCGCGGGCTCCACATTCCCCTGCAGGATCACGTCCTGCGCGGCCCCGAGCTGGGTGCCCGCGAGGCTGACCTGGGCCACCTCCACCAGGAGCAGCGGCAGAGTCGCGTCGCCGCCCTCACCGCCGGCCAGGCGGGTGAGGCCGTCGATGAAATTCTGCGCGTGTCCGGCGACGCGTGCGGCCAGGTCGTTCCACTCGTCAGACATCCAGCAGCCTCCGTCCTTCGAAAGCGCGGCCCAAAGTGACCTCGTCCGCGTACTCGAGATCACCGCCCACAGGCAGACCGCTGGCCAGTCGGGTCACTTTCAATCCCAGGGGCTTGACGAGCCTGGCCAGATAGGTGGCCGTCGCCTCGCCCTCGAGGTTCGGGTCGGTCGCGAGGATCAGCTCGGTCACCTGGCCGTCGGCCAGCCGGGTCATCAGCTCGCGAATCTTCAGGTCGTCCGGGCCGACGCCGTCGATGGGGCTGATCGCCCCGCCGAGCACGTGGTAGCGGCCGCGGAACTCACGGGTCCGCTCGATCGCCACCACGTCCTTCGACTCCTCGACCACGCAGATCACGTGCGGATCGCGCCGCTGGTCCCGGCAGATGCGGCACTGGTCCTCTTCGGCCACGTTTCCGCACACGCGGCAGAAGCGCACCTTCTCCTTCACCTCGAGCAGCGCGTGCGCCAGCCGCTTGACGTCGGCCGGGTCGGCCGCGAGGAGGTGGAACGCGATCCGCTGCGCGCTCTTGGGACCGACGCCGGGCAAGAGCCCGAGCTCGTCGATCAGGTTCTGGACGACCCCTTCGTACATGCTCTAGAACCCCGGCAGCTGACCGCCGAGGCCGCCCCCCAGTCCCTGCGCGAGCGGGCCCAGCTTCTCCTGCTGCAGCTCCCCCGCGGCGCGCACGGCGTCCCGCACGGCGGCGAGCACGAGGTCCGCGATCGTCTGCGCGGTCTCCTCCGGGTCGCTCGCGTCGATGGCCAACGGGCTGATCTCGAGCTCGAGAAGCTCGCCGCTGCCGTTCACGGTGGCGACGACCAGGCCGCCTCCCGCACTGCCCTCCACCTCGGCGTCGCTGAGCTCCTGCTGCGCGGTGACGAGCTGCTGCTGCATCAGCTGAGCCTGCTCCAGCAACTGCTGGAGGTTGACATCCCCTGGATTCACGATGGTTGCGCTCCTCAGCGTCCAGCGACATGTTCGTCGCGACGAGCCTACGGCGTCCGCCCCGGTTTCCGCACCGGCGCGGCGTGCGTGTTCCGCGCGGGTGCCGGGCGGGTCACGGGTGGACGGACACCGGTTACCCCACCAGTCTCCGTCCATGCGGCCGCCGTCCCCCCGGCGGGGAAGGCGCTCAGGAGTGATCGATTTCCTCGATGATCCGGCCGCCCAGCTCGCGCTGGATCAGGGCCATGCCGGACAGCTCGCTGACGTCCGCGTCGTCGTCGTTGAGCGGGTCCACGTCGTCGTCCGGACGGGAGGCGGCGCCCGTACGGCCGGGCACCGTCTCGGGCCAGGCCTGCCGGGGGCCGGTCTGGGCGGCGGCCCTGGCCGCCGAACGCGCCGCGGCCAGCCCGGGGCTCGCCGTGGCCCGCGGCGCCGGGGCCGAGGCCGAGGACGACGACGGCCCGTCGTAGTCGTCGGACGGCGCGTCCGGCCATGTCTCGTCGGTCGTCCCCGTCGGCGTCGCGGCGGGCGCTGCGGGGGCGGCGGCCTTCCGCTCCGCGGCCGGGGCGGCCTGGGGAGCGGCCGGGGCCGGGGCGGGCGTCGCCCCCGCGGGCGGCGTGACCGACGGGGCCGGCGCCGCCGGCGGAGAGGACGCGGCGGGCGGAGCCGCCGGGGGCGGCGTGGGCGTCTGCGAGCCCGAAGGGCCGCGAGTGGCGGGACCGGCCGGGCCGGGACCCGAGCCGCCGACCACCACATCGACGCGCCAGGTGCCGCCGAGCACGTCGCCGAGCGCGGCGGCCACCACCTCGTCGCGCTTGCCCTTGAGGAAGCCCTGCACGTCGCCCGGCTTCTCGAAGCCGACGGTCACGACGTTGCCCTCGACGCCGAGCAGCCTGCCCTGGGCGTTGAGGATCATCCAGGCCACCCGCTGGCGGTTCTTGATCGCTTCGAGCACCTGCGGCCAGGCCTGCTGCACCGGCCCTCCGCCCGCCGCTGGCGCCTGGGCCTGCGGCGCCTGCGAAGGCGGTGCGGCAGCCGCCCCGGAGCCGGGCCGTACGGGGGTGGGCCAGTCGTCGGCGCCGCGCGTGGGGGCAGGCCCGACGGAAGGCACGGCGGAAGGGGCCTGTACCTGCGGGGCCGGGGCGGCGGCGGGCACCGGGGACGGCGCCGCCTGGGGAGCCGGGGGAACCGAGTGAGCCGGGGAAGCCGAGTGAGCCGGGGGAGCCTGCGGCGCGGCGGCGGTGTACATCCCGGCCGCGACCCCGCGCTCCAGCCGTTCGAGCCGGGTCAGCAGCGCGGCCTCGCCCTGGTCGGCCCCGGGCAGCAGCACGCGAGCGCACATCAGTTCCAGCAGCAGGCGGGGGGAGGTCGCGCCGCGCATCTCCGTCAGCCCGGCGTTGAACACCTCGGCCGCCCGGGTCAGCTCGGCGGGACCCATCGACGCCGCCTGCGCCTGCAGGCGCTCCAGCTCGTCGGCGGGCCGGTCGAGCAGGCCGCTGCCGGCGGCCTCGGGGACGTTGGACAGGATCACCAGGTCGCGGAAGCGTTCGAGCAGGTCCGTGGCGAAGCGACGGGGGTCGTGGCCGCCCTCGATCACCCGGTGCACGGCCTGGAACACCGCCGCGCCGTCCCGCTTGGCGAACGCGTCGACCACCTCGTCCAGCAGGTCGCCGTCGGTGTAGCCGAGCAGGGACACCGCCCGCTGGTAGGTGATGCCGGACTCGTCGGCGCCCGCGAGGAGCTGGTCGAGGATCGACAGCGTGTCCCGGGCCGATCCCGCGCCCGCCCGTACGACCAGTGGTAACGCGGCCGGCTCGTACGGCACCGACTCGGAGTCGAGGATCTCCTCCATCAGCCGCTTGAGCGTGGCCGGCGGCATCAGCCGGAAGGGGTAATGGTGGGTGCGGGACTTGATCGTCCCGATGACCTTCTCCGGCTCGGTCGTGGCGAAGACGAACTTGAGGTGCGGCGGCGGCTCCTCCACCAGCTTCAGCAGCGCGTTGAAGCCCTCACGGGTGACCATGTGGGCCTCGTCGATGATGTAGATCTTGTAGCGCGCCGAGACGGGGGCGAAGAAGGCCCGCTCGCGCAGGTCGCGGGCGTCGTCCACGCCGCCGTGCGACGCCGCGTCGATCTCGATGACGTCGAGGTGGCCGGGCCCGGTGGGGGCCAGCGCGACGCAGGACTCGCACTCCCCGCACGGGTCGGGCGTCGGGCCCTTCTCGCAGTTCAGCGACCGGGCGAGGATGCGGGCGCTGGAGGTCTTGCCGCAGCCGCGCGGGCCGCTGAAGAGATAGGCGTGGTGGATCCGGCCACTGCGCAACGCCTGGCGCAACGGGTCGGTGACGTGCTCCTGCCCCTTGACCTCGGCGAACGTCCCGGGCCTGTACTTGCGGTACAGCGCAAGACTCATGCCGCCTCCTTGGAGGGTCGACCCGGCCGGCGTACCCGCTAACTGAGGAACCCCTCGCACACCCGCCAGAGCCCGCTTATCCTTGCTGCCTTCCGGCCCTGGGGAGGTTCACAGGATGACGCCGCGCGAGGGGTCCGCTGGACAGTCTAGCCACTCGACGGGTGTGCGCGGGACGTAGAAACACACGTCGAAACCACACAGGAAAGTGAGCTAAGCTGTCCGACGGAGGATTCGCCTAGTTGGCCTAGGGCGCACGCTTGGAAAGCGTGTTGGGGGCAACCCCTCAGGAGTTCGAATCTCCTATCCTCCGCGCTTGGTTGAGCAGCAAGAACACGAAGGCCCCGGACCTATCCAGCCGGGGCCTTCGTGTTGTCCCGCCTCCGGTGGGCCCGCCGATGCTCATGACGCCGAGTCGTAGACAGCGTCATCAAACGCGGCCACAGCCGTGCCGGGGGCTGCCGACTCTGTCAGCACGAGCGATCAGATCCAGCTGCGCAGCAGCATGCGGCTCAGCCAGACGTCGTACGGCACGGGCACGGCGGTGAGCACCGGCGACAGCCACCAGAAGTTCACCAGCGCCAGCAGCGTGAACGCACCCGCCACCGCCGCTCCCGTGGAGCGCCGCGCCGGGGACGCGCCCGGCGGCCCGAGGACGAGCCCGCACACCAGCACGATCCCGAGGATCATGAACGGCACCGCGGGGAGCAGATAGAACAGGTACATCGTGCGGTCGTCGGCCAGCGCGAAGTAGAACCAGGGCAGCCAGCCCGCGGCGTAGGCGAGCAGGACGGCGCCCGCCCGCCAGTCGCGGGTCGCCGCATACCAAACCAGCATCGCGAGCAGCGCGAGCAGCCCGCCGTACCAGATCACCGGGATGCCGGTCCCGAGGATCGCCTGCGAGCAGGACGGCGCGCCGCACGTGCCGCGGGGCGACTCGTAGAAGAACAGGACCGGCCGCAGCAGCAGGGGCCATCCCCAGGGGTCCGACTGGTAGTCGTGGTGCGTGCTCAGACCCTGGTGGAAGCCGAACACCTGACTCTGGTAGTCCACCAGCGAGCGCACCGAGTCGAAGACGAAGTAGGCCCAGCCGTTGGAGGCCGCGCGGTCCCAGTTGCGCCCGTAGCCGCCGGCCGAGGCGAACCACCCGGCGAACGACGCGACGTAAACGACGGGCGGCACGACCCCGAGCCAGGCGAGGCCCAGCGGCCAGTCGAGCCGGACCGCCTGCCGGTACGGCCCGCGCAGGCCGACGGCGCGCCTGGCACCGCAGTCCCAGACGAGCGTCATGATCGCGAACGCCACGACGAACAGCAGACCGGTCCACTTGGTCGCGGTCGCCGCGCCCAGGCACAACCCGGCCGCCAGCCGCCAGGGCCGCGGGCCGAGCCGGGGAGCGGGCCCGTCCAGGGCGGAGTCGCGATACCACTCGGTCAGGCGGGCGCGGGCCGCGTCGCGGTCGGCGACCAGGCAGGCGAAGCCCGCGAGCACCCAGAACGCGAGGAAGACGTCGAGCAGCGCCGAGCGTGACAGCACGAGATGCAGGCCGTCCAGCGCCAGCAGCAGACCGGCGAGACAGCCGAGGAGGGTCGAGCGGGTCATCCGGCGGGCGGTCCGCGCCAGCACCAGCACGCTGAGCGTGCCCACGAGCGCGGCGGCGCACCGCCACCCGAAGGGCGTGACGCCGAACAGCCACTCTCCCGCGCCGATCAGCCACTTGCCGAGGGGCGGGTGAGCGACGTAGGCGGCGCATTCCTCGACCGCTCCACACGCCTTGAAGACGTCCGTGCCACCGCGCGCGAACACCTGGTCGGCGCCGTCGGCGAACTGCCGCTCGACGCCGTACCTGATCAGCGAGTAGGCGTCCTTGGCGTAGTAGAGCTCGTCGAAGACGAGCGCGTGCGGCACGTCGAGACGGTCGAACCGGAGGAACCCCCCGAGAGCGGCCACGGCCAGCGGGCCGAGCCACCCCCGCCCGCCCGGCATCGGCGGCACCAGCCGGGGTAAGGCGCTCCGAACCATCCGCGAATCCTAACCCGGCAAATTACGAAGATCAGGGCGAGACAGATCCGGCATGGCAGCGCTTCAGGCATGATCACCACTGTCTTGGGCAGTAGGCCCGGCGAGCAGCGGGAGACAGTGTCCGGCAACTCCATCGGGAGCGTCGCAGATGGATTTCGATGACCGAGCGCAACTCGACGCCTCGCAGGTCGAGGACGTCGGCGGCGGAGGGGGCGGGTTCCGCGGCGGCGGCCTGGCCGTCGGCGGCGGGGCCGCCGGCATCATCGCCCTCATCGTGGCCCTGATCTTCGGTATCAACCCAGGCAACATCACGGGCGGCGACGAGCCCGCCGGCCTGCAGCCGGGCAGCGACCTGAGCGCGCAGTGCAAGACCGGCGCCGACGCCGACCAGTCGGAGAAGTGCCGGGTCGTGGGCGTCGTCAACAGCATCCAGAAGTACTGGGGTGAGCAGATCCAGGGATACACCGGCGCGAAGACCACGCTGTTCTCTGGCGGGGTGCAGACCGGCTGCGGCGCCGCGGACTCCTCCGTCGGCCCCTTCTACTGCCCTCGTGACAAGCACGTCTATCTCGACCTGTCGTTCTTCGACGAGTTGCAGTCGCGGTTCGGGGCCAAGGGCGGCCCGTTCGCGCAGGCGTACGTGATCGCCCACGAGTACGGCCACCACGCGCAGGACCTGCTCGGCACGATGAACCGGGTCGGCCAGGACCAGGGCGCGGAGAGCGGCTCCGTACGGCTCGAACTCCAGGCCGACTGCTACGCCGGCGTGTGGGCCAAGAACGCGGTGGACACCGGCTTCTACGCCAAGCCGTTCACCGACGCCGACATCCAGGAGGCGCTCGACGCGGCCGCGGCGGTCGGCGACGACCACATCCAGGAACAGGCCCAGGGCAGGGTCAACCCGGACGCCTTCACACACGGCACCTCGGCCCAGCGGACGAAGTGGTTCACTAACGGCTACTCGTCGGGCGACCCGGCGCGCTGCGACACCTTCTCGGGAAGCGTCTGATCCCTCCGGCAAAGCCTCGGGCGCAAGCCTTTGCGTCGTCTCCTAAACTACCTACCGTGATCTTTAAGTTGGTCGGTGACGGACGGCCCTATCCCGAGCACGGACTGTCGTCCCGGGAGTGGGCGCAGATCCCGCCACGGCAGATCCGGCTCGACACGCTGATCACCACGAAGGCCGTGCTGGATCTGCACTCGTTGCTCGCCAAGGACTCGACCTTCTACGGCGACCTGTTCCCGCACGTGGTGCAGTGGAAGGGCGAGCTGTACCTGGAGGACGGTCTGCACCGGGCCCTGCGCGCCGCGTTGCACCAGCGTTCGGTGCTGCACGCCCGCGTGCTGGAGCTGCGGGACTGAGCCGCCCCAGCGGATGCGACCCACGCATACGAGAAGAGCCGCCGACCTGTGGAAACCAGGTCGGCGGCTCTTTCATCGAGCGGTGGAGGTGGGATTTGAACCCACGGTAGGTTGCCCTACACACGCTTTCGAGGCGTGCGCCCTCGGCCACTAGGCGACTCCACCGCGCAGCAGCTTACCGGACGAACACCACTGCGCGTGCATCCGTTTCCGTCCGTTCCGCCGAGTCAGGCGCGGCGGCCGGAGAAGAACTCGGTCAGCACGGCCGCGCACTCGTCGGCCAGCACGCCCATGACGACTTCGGGCCGGTGATTGAGCCGGCGGTCGCGCAGGACGTCCCACAGCGATCCGGCGGCCCCGCCCTTCTCGTCCACCGCGCCGTACACCACGCGGTCCACCCGGGCGAGAACCGCGGCGCCGGCGCACATCGTGCAGGGTTCCAGCGTGACGACGAGGGTGCACCCCGTCAGCCGCCAGTCGCCGGTCTTCGCCGCCGCCGCGCGCAAAGCGAGCACCTCGGCGTGGGCGGTGGGGTCTCCGCTCGCCTCGCGGTCGTTGCCCGCCGCCGCCAGAATCCGCCCGGGGGCCCGCGAGCCGGGCCGCGGCGGGCCGAGCACGACGGCGCCGACCGGCACCTCCCCGCGCCCGCCCGCCCGTACGGCCTCCGCCAGCGCCAGTCGCATCGCGGCCTCGTACGCGTCCGGCGGCGGCGATCCGGTCACCGCAGGCGGTCGAGCTCGTCGGCGAAGCCGAGCCGTTCGGCGATCAGGGAGAGGATGTCGGCGGGCAGCACGCCCTCCTCCATGCTGAGCTCCACGAGCTCCTCCGCGCTCAGCGAGAAGTCGCCGAGCAGCTCCAGATCGCCGACCGGGCGGATGCCGAGGTCGGGCGCGTCCTTGTCCACGACGACGCCGGCGAGCTCGGCGAAGATCTCGCCGAGGGAGTCGTTCTGCACGGCGTGCGCGTCGGAGATGAACACGCGGGGGTCGAGGTCGTCCTCGTAACGAATGATCGCGAACCACTCGTCCTCGACCTCGACGCAGAGCAGGGCGAGCTCGTCGCCGCTGAGTCCGAGGGCCTCCTGCAGGGCGTCGCTCAGGTCGTCGGCGATCTCGGCCTCGCCGAGATCGACCTCGGCGCCGGCCCAGCGGCCGTCGATGCGGGCGAAGCCGGCGGAGAAGAGGTTGGATCTGGAGGGCATTGCCGTCTCCCCAGGTCAGCCGACGGCGGCGTCGACGGCGCGTTCGAATGGCTGGGAGAAGCCCAGCCGCGCGGCGATGCTGGACAGGACCTCGTCTGGCAGCAGGTCGAGGTCGCCGGACAACGCGCCCAGCTCCATCTCGTCGAGCCCGAGGTCGGCGAAGATGGACAGGTCTCCGGCGGGAAGCACGCTGTCGAGCTCCTCCTCCTCCGGCACGGGCACGTCCAGGTATTCGAGGGCCTGCTGCGCCAGCGGCCACTCCCAGGCGGCCGTGATGTCCGAGAGGAAGACGTCCACCTGCTCGCCGAAGACCCGCAACACCACGAAGAAGTCATCCCCTACGGCGACCATGCCAATCGTGGTCCCCATGCTGGGGGTCTGCCGGAGTGCGTGAATGAGGCCGTCCAGGTCGGAGGTCAGCGCCACCGGGAGCATCTCCGCCTCCCAGCGGTCCTCCTCGCGATAGACAACGATGGCGAAGTCAAGAGTGTCCACGTCTGTCATCGTCTTCCCCACCGCACGCTCTTCACGCAGGCAATGGTCGCAGAATCAGGGTCGTAGCGTATGGCTGTCGCTCCAAATCGTGATCAAAGAGTCAGCCCGCGTGGAGGGTTCTCCCAGGAAGGGGTAATTTCTCTTACCATGGAGACTCTCGTCGTCGACCATCCGCTCGTCGCCCACAAGCTCACCACTCTCCGCGACGTGCGGACCGACTCGCCGACGTTCCGCCGCCTGGCCGACGAGCTGGTCACGCTGCTCGCCTACGAGGCCACCAGGGACGTGCGGGTCACCGAGGTGAGGGTCGACACGCCGCTCGCCCGCGCCGGCGGCGTACGGCTCGCGCGTCCCGCGCCGCTCGTGGTGCCGATCCTGCGCGCCGGGCTGGGGATGCTCGACGGGATGACCCGGCTCCTGCCGACCGCCGAGGTGGGCTTCCTCGGGATGATCCGCGACGAGTCCACCCTCAAGGCCCAGACGTACGCCACGCGACTGCCGGAGGACCTGTCCGGCCGCCAGTGCTACCTGCTCGACCCGATGCTCGCGACGGGCGGGACCCTCGCCGCGTCGATCCAGTTCCTGTTCGACCGGGGCGCACGGGACGTCACCGCGATCTGCCTGCTGGCCGCCCCCGAGGGGATCGCGTACCTGGACGAGGCGTTCCGGGGCGGCGACAGGCCGATCCGAGTGGTCACGGCCGCTCTCGACGAGCGGCTGAACGAGAACGGCTACATCGTGCCCGGGCTCGGCGACGCCGGAGACCGCCTGTACGGCGTGGTCTGATTTCCCTTTCCTTCCCGCGTGCTCCATCGGCATCCCACCTCTGGTTACACTGCGCGCCCGATAGGGTACTCACTGTGATGACGACGTCACTCCGCGCTCTCGCGAGCGACGCGCCACCAGGGAGAGCGATGATCCAGCATCCGGCCGACGAGCGCTACGAACAGCTCGAGGCCCTGCTCAGGGACGAGTTCGCGGGGGTGCATCCTCCCGCGACGGTGACCCGGTGCGTTCAGGCCGCCCACCACGGCGCCATCGAGGTCACCGGACACGCGCACCCCGCACTGGTCGAGCGCATCGCCCGCAAACACCTGCGGGTCCTGGCCACCGCCGCCGCGGAGCGGGGCTGACGCCGTCGATCACCGAACCCGTTCGCGGTTAGCCGCTTTACCAAACGGGGTGTCTGGGTAATGTATTGGTCATGGGAGTGGTGACGGCGGTGCAAGCGAAGAAAGTCATCAAGTGGACGCTCATCGTGTCGGCAGGGTTCTACCTGCTCACACGACCGACTGACGCGGCCCACACAGTCCACGGAGCCTTCAACGGAATCGTCAGCGCGGCCGACTCGATGGCGCAGTTCTTCGCCACCCTGACATGAGACTTGTGACCCACGGGGACTCCGCCCCGTCGTCGGTCAACCGTTACCTCCTCCCCCACGAACACCAAGTCATCATGGTCCGGCGTCACCCCGCCGTGCTCCTGCGTCCGGTCGCCGAGATCTTCGGCGGGCTCATCCTCGCCGGGATCATCAGCAAGTTCCTGAGCGACAACGGCGCGAGCCAGGCCCTCGCCCTCGTCTGGTGGGCCTGGCTCCTCCTGCTGGTTCGTTTCGTATGGAAGGTCGCGGAGTGGTCGGTCGACTACTTCGTCGTCACCTCCCAGCGCATGCTTCTCACCACGGGCCTCATCACGCGCAAGGTCGCGATGATGCCCCTGAGCAAGGTCACCGACATGAGCTTCCAGCGCTCGCTCCTCGGCCGCATGCTCGGCTACGGCGAGTTCGTGATGGAGTCGGCCGGCCAGGATCAGGCCCTGCGCACCGTCCCCCACATCCCCTATCCGGAGACCCTGTACCTCGAGGTCTGTCAGATGATCTTCCCCAGCAAGGACGGGGACGACGACTGACCGACGGCCATCCGTCCGATATCTCGACACCGTGATCTAACCTTCACCGTCGTGATTCTTGACGGAGGGTTACACGATTCGGCTGCTTCGTGCCATTATGGCGACACTATTGACCCTTCCCCCGCCCTGAGAGATCAGATGCCGAGTCAGGGAACCATCGGTGACCGCGTCCGTGGATTGCGGTTGAGCAGGCGCATGTCGCAGGCCCAGTTGGCCGGACCCGACCTGTCCGACAGTTACGTCTCACTCATTGAGTCCGGAAAGCGGACGCCTACACCAGTCGTTGCCCGGCTGCTCGCCGAGCGACTCGGTTGCACCACCGAGTTCCTGCTCCACGGCATAGAACCCCGGCAACGCATCGACACCGAGCTCGGCCTCCGACATGCCGAGCTCGAGCTGTATCACGGCGATCCCGCCGTGGCGGCCGACCGCTTCGGCGAGATCGCCAAGGCGGCAGGCGAGGACAACGCGATGCTGGCCGCGCACGCGCGGCTCGGCATGGCGCGGGCCCTGGAGGCCCAGGGCCGCGTCGGGCGGGCCGTCGAAGCGTACGAGCGGCTGCGCCGCGAGGCCGCCGCGCACCCCGAGCGTCTCGCCGACCTGCCGCTGACCGTCGCGCTGTGCCGCTGCTACCAGCAGGCCGGCGACCGGTTGCGGGCCCGGGACCTCGGCGCCCACGCGCTCGGCCAGGTCGACCGGCTCGGCGTGACCGAGGGCGAACTGGCCGTCGAGCTCGCGTTGGCGCTGGTGAAGACCGAAACCGGCCTGCCGTACGTCGAGCGCGTGCTGTCGACGCCGGACCCGGGGTGCGCGGGCGACCGCAGCGCGGAGGTCCTCGCCCTGTGGCAGGCCAGCGTGACGGCGGCCGACGGCGAGGACTCGGCGTTGGCCGTGCAGCTCGCCGAGGACGCGCTCGCGGCGGGGCGCCCGGCCCGGATGGCCGTGCGCCGCGCCCGCATCGCGATGTACCGGGCTCGCATCGCCGCGGCGGATTCCGAAGGCGCGGATTTGGACCGAGCCAACGCTCTGGCGAAGTCCGCGGTGGACGTCTTCGCGGAGTTCCCGGCCGAACGGCAGGAGCACGCACGGAGCCTCGTGGTGCTGAGTTTCGTACGATTCCGGACCGGAGACACGGAATCCGCAGCCGAACTCGCCGATCGGGCACTGCTTCTGTTGGACGGCGCCAAGGGGACCACCGCGGCCACCGCGAACATGGTCATGGCCGAGATCGCGTTGGCACGGTCCCAAGATCCAGTACCGGCGCTCAACCGGGCGTACGACCTGCTGGACGGCGAGGTGTCCGACCGGGAGACCGCCCGGGCCTGGCGCATGCTCGGTGACCTGTGGGGCAAGGCCGGTGCCCTCGACCGGCAGTCGGGGGCATATCGTAGAGCCCTGGAAGCGGTTGGAATCCGCGTGAACATCCCGGGCTCCATGACCACGACGGTGCTCACTCGATAGCCTCCCGGGGCTCCGGACACGTTTCGGGGGCTCTGGAATAATGAGGGTCTACCACTCATTCCATCATCGGATGATTGGCAACCCAAAGGAGGCTGACGTGAGCCTGCGGACGGCGCAGCGGGCGTCTCTCGTGGACCAGGTGATTGACCAGCTCAAGGAGCAGATCACCTCCGGGTCCTGGCAGATGAATGCCAAGATTCCCACCGAGACGGTGCTCGCCGAGCATCTCGGAGTCGGCAGGAACACGGTCCGTGAGGCGGTCCGCGCGCTGACTCACGCCGGGCTGCTGGAGTGCCGCCAAGGCGACGGCACGTACGTGCGGGCCACCAGCGAGCTGTCGGGCGCGATGGCCCGGCGGCTGCGCGCGGCCGAGCAGCTGGAGATTCTGGAGGTCCGGCGCGCGCTGGAGGTCGAGGCGGCCAGGCTCGCGGCGACGCGGCGGTCCGACGGCGACGTCGCGTCGATCGAAGCCGCGCTGGCCGCGCGGGAGAAGGCGTGGTCGGGCGGTGACCCCGAAGCGTTCGTCGAGGCCGACCTCGCCTTCCACGTGGCGGTTGTCGAGGCCACGCACAACAGGGTGCTGATCGACCTCTACGTCGACTTCTCCGCCGCTCTGCGCGCGAGCATCGCGGCGGCCGGCGGCTCCCTGGAGCAGAACTACATTCCCCACGACGCGATCGTGCGCGCGATCGTCGCCGGCGACGCCACAGCGGCCGAGCGGGCCGGCCACGCGTGCATGGAGCACATCCTCATCGCCCTCACCGACTCCGCCACCCTCACGTCCTGAGCCGTGCCGCCTGAAGACCGCGCCTCCTGAGCCCCTCCGCCCGGCGGGGCCGTTCCGAACGGCGCCCGCGGGGCCCAATCAGGCGAGCACAGTCAGGCGAGCACAGTCAGGCGGGCACAGTCAGGCGGGCAACGGCTCAGCCGAGCCGCAGGGACATGACGAGGTAACGGAAGCCGGAGTCGTCGCCCTCGTCGGTGATCAGCGCGGGACGGGTCGGCGATTCCATGGAGATCCGCGCCCGCTCGGTTCCGACGCCTTCGAGCCCGTCGAGCAGGAAGTGGGGCTGGAAGGCGATCTCGATGTCCGGCCCCTCCAGCTCGGCGTCTACCGCTTCCAAGCCCCTGCCGATGTCGCCGCCCCCGGCCCGGATCTGCACCTGCCCCTGGGAGAACGACAACCGGACCGCCGTGTTGCGCTCGGCGACCAGCACGACCCGCTTGACCGCCTCCACGAACGGCGCCACCGCCACGTCTGCGTGGATGCCCCACTGACCGGTCAGCCGGGACCGGTAGTCGATGAACTGGTCGTCCAGCAGGCGCACGGTGGTCGTGCGTCCCTGGCTCTCGAAGCCCGCCACGTTGTCGCCCAGGCCGATCGCCACCTCGCCGCCGCGCAGCGACCGGGCCACCTCGACCAGCACCCGCGCCGGCACGACCACGCCGTGTCGTGCGTCCTCCCGCTCCGGATGCCACAGGAACTCGCCGGCCGCGATGCGGTAGCGGTCGGTGGCGGCCATCGAGACCCGCACGCCCTCGATGTCCACGCGGATGCCGGTGAGCATGGGCAGCGTGTCGTCGCGGCTCGCGGCGGCCGCGACCTGCCTGATCGTGTCGGCGAACGCGCCGCCGCCCACGGCGCCGACCTTCGGCGGCATCGGCGGCATCGCGGGGAAGTCCTCGTCCGGCATCGTGATCAGGCCGAACTCCGCGCTGCCGCAGGTGAGCACCGCCTCGGAACCGCTCGTGGCGATCTCCACGGGCCGGGCGGGCAGGCTCCGGGTGATCTCCGCCAGGACCTTGCCCGGAATCAGCACCCGCCCCGGCTCCGCGACGTCGGCCTCGACGTCGGCACGGGCCGACACGTCGTAGTCGAAGGCCGACACCCGCAGGTCGTCTCCCGCCTCCAGCAGCAGGCCCGCGAGAACGGGCACGGCGGGCCTGGCGGGCAGCACCCGGGCCGCCCACGCCACCGCGTCGGCCAGAACGTCGCGGTTCACCTGGAATTTCATGCCGACCTCCTGCCTGCGCCACGACTCGACCTCAAAAGCAGCGCTACGCAAAAGTAGCGCCCGGCACCGACAATCCGGCCGGTCCTACTTGCTGTTGAGGAAGGCGAGCACGGCGAGGACGCGGCGGTTGTCGTCGTCCGAGGGCGCCAGGCCGAGTTTGGCGAAGATGTTCGCCGTGTGCTTGCCCACCGCGCTGTCGCTGAGGAACAGCCGCTGCCCGATCGCGGCGTTGGACCTGCCCTCGGCCATCAGTTCCAGCACTTCGCGCTCTCGCGGGGTGAGCCGGCCGAGCGGTTCGTTGCGCGCGTTGCTCGCCAGGAGCCGGGCGATCACCTCGGGGTCCATCGCCGTCCCGCCGGCCGCGACCCTGCGCACGGCGTCGACGAACTGCTCGCCGTTGAACACCCGGTCCTTCAGCAGGTAGCCGACGGCACCGGACCCGTCGGCCAGCAGCTCCCTGGCGTACAGCTGCTCGACGTGCTGGGAGAGCACGAGGACCGGCAGGCCGGGCACCTGCCGCCGTGCGGTCAGCGCGGCCTGCAGCCCCTCGTCGGTGAAGGTCGGCGGGAGCCGCACGTCAACGACGGCCACGTCGGGACGCTCGCCGACCAGGGCGGCGAGCAGCTCGGGGCCGGACTCGACCGCCGCGACCACCTCGAAGCCGTGCGCGCGCAGCAGAGCGACCAGGCCCTCCCGCAGCAGGTGCAGGTCTTCGGCCAGCACTACGCGCACGCGCCGCCCTCCTTTTCCCTGGTCCGCACCGTCGACGCCAGCGCGACGGCCAGCAGGCCGCCGCCGAGCGCAATCATGCCGACGATGACCGGCCACTGGAAGGGCTGGGGCATGTGCAGGGCCAGGAACCAGGACTTCACCGGCGATCCCACGAGCTTCAGCACCATCGCGACCAGCCCCTGCGGGAACAGCGGGATCGGCCACAGCGCCCAGCAGAGCCGGCCGAGGTAGCGCCACGGGGTCAGCGGCGCCGGCCGCGCCAGGAACGCCCGGGGCAGCTCGATGACGGCTGTGGTCGGGCCGCCCGCGGGGCTGTTCACCGCGAGGACGCCGTCGAACGCCCCGAGCCTGCGCTCGATGCCGTGCAGGCCGGTGCCGCGCTCGGGGTCCGCGCCGCCGTGGCCGTCGTCGGTCACCGTCACGCGCAGCGCCGGACCCTGCGCGCTCACGTCCACCCACGCTTCGGTCGCGTCGCCGTGCCGGGCGGCATTGGCCAGCAGCTCGCTGACCGCGAAGTAGGCCGCGGACTCCAGCGGCGCGGAGGCGCGCTCGGGCAGGTCGACCGTGACATGGGTGCGCAGCGGGCTGTCCAGGGCGAGAGCGCGTACGGCGTCGCCGAGACCGCGCTCGGCCAGCACCGGGGGATGGATGCCGCGCACCAGCCGCCGGATCTCCTGCAGCGCGGTCGCGGAGGCCTCACGCGCCTTGCCGAGCAGCGCCCTGGCGGCCTGCGGGTCGCTTTCGAGCAACTGCTCGGCCGCGCCGATCGTCATGCCGATCGCGACGAGGCGGGCCTGCGCGCCGTCGTGCAGGTCGCGCTCGATCCGGCGCAGTTCGGCGGCCTGGGAGTCGACGACCTCGGTGCGCGCCGCGTCCAGGCGGCTGACCCGATGGGCCAGCCTGGCCTTCTCGGTGGGCCCGAGCAGCGCGGCGGCGATCCGGCCGTGCATGCGCACGGCCCACGGGGCGTACCAGTACGCGGTGCTCACCGCGAGCAGGATCCATGCCGCGCCCATCACCGGGTTGCCTCCGGCAGCCCAGACCACGCCGTACGCGGCCGCGAGCAGCGGAGCGGCGGCCACGAACCCGCCGGCCACCGGCGCGGAGAGCAGGAAGGCGAAGTCGCGCCAGGTGGCCGGATCTTTGGTCATCCAGTTCCACCGCTTGTTGAAGGCCGGGACCGTGGGCCTCTTGTACAGGGTGCGGCCGTCCCGGTACCAGCCGTCGGCCTGCGGGACCGGTGGGGGCGGCGCGGGCAGATAGGGCTCGTCGATCGAAACGCCCGACCATCGCGCGGCCAGCCCGCGTTGCACGCGGGTCACGGCCCGCGCGAGCCGTACAGCCGACGGGAAGACGACCACCAGGCCGACGAGGAAGGTGAGCAGCACGGCGGCCAGCATCACCAGGCCGGCGGCCAGGCCCAGCAGGGCGAGGCCGGCGAGGGCGGCGCCCCTGCCGAGGGCGACGAGGGTCGGACGAGCCGAGGTCATGCACTCAGTCTGCGGGCATCCGCCGGGCCGGCACAGTGGCCCGAGCCGCCCGATGGGGGTGGGGAAAAGTGCACCCCCGCCGGGTCCGCAGACGCATTCCGGGCCGCCCGCCCGATTTCTAGCGTCGTCGGCATGGCAATCATCACCGTGGACCACCTCCGCAAGACGTACGGCACGCGGGTGGCGGTCGAGGACGTGTCGTTCTCCGTGAAGGAGGGCGAGGTCTTCGGCATCGTGGGCCGCAACGGGGCGGGCAAGACGACGACGGTCGAGTGCGTCGCCGGGCTGCGCACCCCCACCGCCGGCACCGTCACCGTGGACGCGGACCTGAAGGAACAGGTCGGCGTGCAGCTCCAGGAGTGCTCGCTGCCCGACAAGATCCGGGTCGGGGAGGCACTGGCGCTCTACGCCTCGTTCTACTCCCGTCCGGCCGACTGGCGGGCCCTGGCCGTGGAGGCCGGGCTCGACCTCCGCGCGCCCTTCGGCAAGCTGTCGGGTGGCCAGCGCCAGCGGCTGTCGGTCGCGCTCGCG
Source organism: Microbispora sp. NPDC088329 (assembly GCF_040685655.1). NCBI lineage: Bacteria > Bacillati > Actinomycetota > Actinomycetes > Streptosporangiales > Streptosporangiaceae > Microbispora > Microbispora sp. NPDC088329. The sequence goes on along the minus strand of NZ_JBFBIP010000001.1, from coordinate 846,863 downwards.
CTGGTCGGAAGCCCGCGCGTCGCGATACTCGACGAGCTCACCACCGGCCTCGATCCGCAGGCCCGCCGCGACACGTGGGACCTGGTCTCGCGGATCAGGGAACGCGGCGTGACGGTCCTGCTCGTGACCCATTTCATGGAGGAGGTGGAGCGCCTGTGCGACCGGGTCGCGGTCATCTTCCAGGGGCGTGTGCGGGCGGTGGACACCCCTGCCGGGCTGGTCGCCCGCACCGGCGGCGAACAGCGCCTGGTCTTCCACACCGACGAGCCCGTCGACGGCCTTCTGGCGCTGCCCGAGGTGGCGTCCGTCACCGGGAACGGCGCGGAGGTCACGGTCACCGGCACCGGTGACCTGCTGAGCGCGGTCACCGCCGTGCTGCCCCCCGCCCGCATGCGGGACCTGCGCATGGAGCGCACCACCCTCGACGACGCGTTTCTCGTTCTCACCGGCCAGGAGGAGTCATGACGACGGCTTTCGGAAAACTCGCCGCGGTGGAGGCCCGCCTGTTCCTCCGCGAGCCGATGGCGGTGTTCTTCGCGATCGTGCTGCCGGTGGGACTGCTCCTGGGGCTCGGCACGACGATCCCCGGCTTCCGCGACGCCGACCCGTCGCTGGGCGGGCAGCGGCTCGTTGACGCGCCCTTCACGGCGATGATGGTGCTGCTGTCGGTCGTGACGCTCGGGCTCAGCGTGCTGCCGGGCAGCCTGGTGATCTACCGGGAACGCGGCGTGCTGCGGCGGCTGTCCACCACGCCGGTGCGTCCGACCGCGCTGCTGGCGGCCCAGTTGCTGCTCAACGTGGTCGTGTCCGTCGTCGCCACCGCGCTGACGCTGGTGCTGGGTCACCTGGTCCTCGGGGTGCCGTTCCCCGGCTCGCCCTTGACGTTCGCCGCGGTCTTCGTCCTCGGCTCGCTCACGATGCTCGCCATCGGCCTGCTGCTGGCCGCCGTGGCGCCGAACGCCCGGATCGTGCAGGGAGTGGGCTCGGCTCTCATGTTCCCCCTGCTGTTCCTCGCGGGGATGTGGCTGCCCCGGCCGCTCATGCCCGAACTCCTGCGCCGGATCAGCGACTTCACGCCCACGGGCGCCTTCGGCCAGGGGCTGATGGACGCCCTGGGAGGGCACGCACCCCAGCCGCTCCACCTCGCCGTACTGGCGGGCTGGGCGCTGGCCGCCGGTCTCGCCGCGGCCCGGCTGTTCCGCTGGGAGTAGCCGCCCTCGGCCCCGCGCCTATCTCAGGGGTAATCGCCGGGCCGATCGGCGAGCGGATAGCGTCGGGGACGTGACCGTCGCCACCCTTCATCAGCGGCCGTTCGGCGAGCTCCTGCGCCAGTGGCGCGAGCACCGGCGGATGAGCCAGCTCGAACTGTCCAACCAGGCCGAGATCTCCACCCGGCACATCAGCTTCCTGGAGACCGGCCGGGCCACCCCCAGCCGCGACATGGTGCTCCACCTCTCCGAGCAGCTCGACCTTCCGCTCCGCGAGCGCAACCACCTGCTGCTGGCCGCCGGATACGCCCCCGTCTACAGCGAGTCACCGCTCGCCTCGCCGCGGATGGCCGCGGTGTACGACGCGGTCCGGCGGCTGCTGTCGGCGCACGACCCCTACCCGGCGGTGGTGGTGGACCGCACCTGGAACCTCGTCGACGCCAACGACGGCATCGGGCTGCTGGCGGAGGGAATCGACCCCGACCTGCTGAGCAACGTGCTGCGGGCGAGCCTGCACCCGGAAGGGCTCGCCCCGCACATCCTCAACCTGGGCGAGTGGCGGGCGCACCTGCTCGGACGGCTGCGCCGGCAGATCACGCTCACCGCCGACCCCGGACTCACGGAGCTGTACGCCGAGCTGCGCGGCTACCCCTGCGACCAGCCCGAGCCCGAGGTGGAGCTGCCCGGCCCCGGGGACATCCTCGTGCCGCTGCGGGTGCGGCGGGCCGGGCGGGAGCTGTCGTTCTTCAGCATCGTGGCGACCTTCGGCACCCCGCTCGACATCACCGTCTCCGAGCTCGCCATCGAGTCGTTCTACCCCGCCGATCCCGCGACGGCCGCCCTCCTGCGCGGCGCCTCTTCGTGATCGTCCGGAGATCATCCGGCGTCCGCACGGCGACCCTGCCCTGCCACAATCCCCTCAACAGTGACCAGGGGAGGCCGGGGTGCCCGTACGGGTGCTTACCAACACGTTCCACGTGGACGCCGCGCCGGAGGAGGTTTTCGACCACCTCACGACGCCAGAGAGTTACATCGGCCTGTCGCCGCTCGTGGTCGCCGTGCGGGACGTCGACCGGTCCGAGCCGGAGGTGGTGCGTTACACCTCCATCGAGCGGTTCCGCTTCCTCGGCCTGAAGTACGACAACCCCATCGCCGTCACGCTGCTGACCGAGCGTACGGCCGGAGGACTGTCCGTACGGGGACAGGTACGCAGCCCCGGCGGCGTCCGGATGGGCTACCGGTTCGACCTGTCCCCGGAGGCCGGCGGCACGCGGGTGGACGACCGGCTGGACCTGAGCGCGCCGTGGCTCGTGATGGGGTTCGCGGCGGGCCAGGCGCGCAAGGTCCAGCTCGCCCGGGGCCGGATCCTCGCCGAACGGTTGTCCCGGCGGTCGACGAACGGTTCGTGACGGTTCGCCGCCCTGACCGCCGCTGTCTCGCGTGAGAAGCTGGGGTCCCCACCATCCGCCCGGAGGTACCACATGCTCGTGCTGGCGCACGTCAGCGACATCCACATCGACGGAAGCGAGCGGAACACCTCGCGCGCGGCCCGCGCGCTCGACCACGCCCGGTCACTGCGGCCCGACGCGATCGTGCTGACCGGCGACCTCGCCGACCACGGCGCGATGGAGGAGTACGAAATCGTCCGCGAGCTGGTCTCGGCCGACGACGTGCCCGTCGTGCTGTGCCCCGGGAACCACGACGCGCGAGGCGACTTCCGCAAGGTCCTGCTGGAGCAGGACGGCGACCATCCGGTCAACCAGGCGCTCAACCTCGACCAGGCGACGATCGCGCTGTGCGACTCCAGCATTCCCGGCCGCCCCGACGGCGAGCTGAGCGACGACACCCTCGCGTGGCTCGACTCGGTCCTGTCGGCCACGCCCGGCGTGCCGGCCTTCGTCGGCATGCACCACCCCGCCGTACCGCTCGGCATCCCGTACGTCGACGAGATCAGGCTCGGGCGCCCGGAGGGGCTGGCGGAGGTCCTCGGCCGTCACCCGCACGCCATCGCGGTGCTGGCCGGGCACGCCCACACGGCGGCGGCGACGACGTTCGCCGGGCTGCCGCTGCTGGTCGCGCCGGGGGTGGTCAGCACCGCGCTGCTGCCGTCGGAGACCTCGGCACAGCCTCCGGTCGACTACGACCTGCCGCCGGCCATCGCCCTGCACGTGCTCGACGACGGCCGGATCACCACGCACTTCCGGCCCGTGCCCTAGCCAGGTGGTCTCTGCCGCGGCTCACGCGTCCGGGATCCACGAGCCGTGGAACCCGGCCGGCACCCGGCGCGGCAGCCGTACGGACGCCACCCTGGTCAGGTCCGACGCGTCGAGCACCAGCAGCTCGGCGCCGTGCTCGGTGCCGGCGATCGACATCAGCCAGCCCTCGTCCTCGGCCTTCGCGCCCGAGGCGGGGACGAACACGGCCTCCCCCGGCGAGCGCTCGCCGGTCTGGTGCGCCGCGCTCGTGCCGGTCGCGGTGTCGTACTTCAGGATCGCGCCCTTGCTGACCGCGTAGATGTAACGGCTGGTCAGACCGGTGCGCGTCTCGTTGATCGTGGGGAACTCGACATCCAGGTCGTCGAGCTGCTCGTCCGCGGCGATGCCGGTGGCGGGGTCGAGCGTCCAGCGGTGCAGGGCCGCGCCCCCGGTGTGGGCGGCCGGGTTGGCCGCACCGCCGATGGTCGGCCAGAAGCCGCAGAACGCCCCCGGCGAGTAGCGCACCGCGTCGACGACGACGCGCCCGTGCCCGTCATCACTCGCGTTGCCCACATGGAAGACGTAGCAGGGGTCGATGTCGAACCACCGCACGTCGCCGGTCGCGCGGCTCATCACGCCCAGCCGCGCGCCGTACCCGTCGTCCCACCGGTACGGCATGCCGCGCCCCACCAGGGCCAAGTCGAAGACGACCGGCAGGTCGAGCCACACCACGTGGTGCTCGGTGATCGCGAAGTCGTGCGCCATGGTGGGCCCAGGCACGTCCACCGGCCGGCTCTCCACCAGCTCGCCTCGCGCGGACAGGCGGTGGTAGGTGAGGTAGGGCGCGGCCCAGCCGTATCCGAAGAAGTGCAGCTCCCCGGTGATCGGGTCCTCCTTGGGGTGCGCGGTCATCGCCGTGGCCAGCCGCCCTCCGAAGTCGCAGGGGCCGACCGTGTCGAGCTGCGGCGTCATCTCGTACGGCAGGCCGTTCTCCACGAGCGCGAGGATCTTGTCGGCGTGCCGGATCACGTGGGTGTTGGCGGGGACGGCCGCGAGATCCACGCCGCGCTCGTGCAGGTAGGGCGCACCCGCGAAGCGGGTGGTGCGGATCCAGCGGTTGCGGTACCACTCGGCCCGCCCGTCGCGCAGCCGGATGCCGTGGATCATGCCGTGTCCGACGAACCAGTGCCCCGGGTCCTCCCCCGGGCGGGGGTTGGGGCCGTTGCGGAAGTAGCGGCCGGTGAGCTCGGGCGGCAGCGTGCCCTCGACGGGCAGATCGATCGCGTCGATCTCGTCGGGCACGGGGGCGAGGCGGCCGGACAGGTAGGAGGTGGTCATCTCTGCGGTCATGGTGGGTGACTCCGATCAGGCGGCGTAGCGGGCGCGGACGATCTGGGGGTAGCGGATGGTGAACAGGGCGGGGAGCGCGAAGCCGCAGACCTTCACCGCGATGATCGCGGCGGTGGCGTGCGGGGCGAACGCGAGCAGCAGGGCGAGGCCGGCGGCGTTGAGGGTGAAGCCCACCGCCCACACGGCGGTGATGACGGCGTTGACGCGGTAGAACAGCGGGGTCGCGTGCACCTCGGGCGCGGTCGTCCTGCGGGCGATGCCCAGCGTGAACGGCTTGCGCACGGCCAGCGACCCCCAGGCGGTGAGGGCCAGCCAGGCCACCGAGACGGCCGGGCCGTACTCGCCGAAGGGCGCCGGCGTGACCGTGAACGCGGCGAGCGTCAGACCGGCGAAGAACACCCCCGAGCTGAGCTCGATGACCAGCTCGTCCCAGCCGCGCCCCGCCCTGCGGTCGACGGCGAGCAACACGATCGAGACGAGGAGCGCGGCCGCGGCTCCGAACCTGGCCTCACCGTTCGTGCTGAGGACGGCGAAGGCGATCCAGGGGAGGAAGGTGAGGACGTAACGGAGCACGGGGGGGTTCCTTCGGATTCGACGTTCCATGAGTGACATGTCGAAAGTAGAACCTTCACTCGCGACATGTCAACCCAGGAATGTACGATCGGACCCATGAGCCTTCGTCATGCCATGCTCGGCCTCCTGTCGGCCGGGCCCGCCAGCGGCTACGACCTGCTGAAGACCTTCGAACTGTCGCTGGAGAACGTCTGGCCCGCGACCCAGAGCCAGCTCTACGCCGAGCTCGGCCGGCTGGCCAAGGAAGGGCTGGTGCGAGTCGCGGCCGAGGGCCCGCGCGGGCGCAAGGAATACGAGATCACCGAAGAGGGCCGGACCGAGCTGCGCCACTGGCTGGTCGAGGTGCCGCCCACCCTGACCCGGCGCAGCGACATGCTGCTGCGCGTCTTCTTCCTCGACCAGGTCGGCACCGACGCCGCCCGCGGCTACCTGGAGCGGCTGGCCGAGCGTGCCGTCCACGAGCACGACCAGCTCCTCGGCATCCGCGAGTTCGTCATCGGCCAGGGCGACGACGCGCTGCGGTTGTACGGCGACATCGCGCTGGAGTGGGGCCTGCGTCTGACCGCCGCCCAGCGCGACTGGGCCGAGTGGGCGGCGGGGCGGGTCGCCGCGCTCGAACACGAGAAAGCCGAGCAGGCCGGGGCCGAGTGACACCGTCCGGGGGACGGCGGCTCAGGAGCCGAGGTAGCGCAGCACCGCCAGAACCCGGCGGCTGTAGCCGGTGATGTGCGACAGCGCGAGCTTGTCGAACAGCGCGTTGACGTGCTTTTCCACGGCGCTCTGCGACACGTGCAGGGAGTGGGCGATCGAGGCGTTGGTCAGGCCCTGGGCCATGAGCTCCAGCACCTCGCGCTCGCGGGCGGTGAGCCGGGCCAGCGGATCGGCGTGGCTGGTGCGCGCGAGCAGCTGGCGCACCACCTCCGGGTCGAAGGCCGTCCCGCCCGCGCCCACCCGGTCCAGCGCGTCCAGGAAGTCGCCGACCTGGGCCACGCGGTCCTTGAGCAGGTAGCCGACGCCGTCGATGCTGCCGCTCATCAGTTCGGTGGCGTACTTCTTCTCGACGTACTGCGACAACACCAGCACCTTGACCTCCGGCCGGCGCCGCCGGATCTCCAGGGCGGCGCGCAGGCCCTCGTCGGTGTGGGTGGGCGGCATCCGCACGTCGACCACCACGGCGTCGGGCCTGTCGCCGTCCACCGCCTCCAGGAGCGCCTCGGCGTCCCCCACCGCGGCCAGGACGTCGTGCCCCTCCTCCTTCAGCAGCCGCACCAGGCCCTCACGCAGCAGCGCCGAGTCCTCGGCCAGCATCACACGCACGGCAACTCCGCTTCGATCACAGTGGGCCCGCCGGGCGGGCTGGTCACCGTGAACCGGCCGTCCAGTGCGGCCACCCGCCGCGCCAGCCCGGTCAGCCCGCCACCGGCGGCGTCGGCTCCGCCCACGCCGTCGTCCTCCACCCGCACGACGACCATGGTGCGCTCCCGGCGTACGTCGATGACGACCAGGGTGGCCCCCGAGTGCTTGGCGGCGTTCGTCACGGCCTCACTCGCGACGAAGTAGGCGGCGGCCTCCACCACCGACGGGGGCCGCTGCGGCAGTTCGCAGGTCACCGTGACCGCCACCGAGGCCCGCTCGGCCACCCCGGCCAGCGCCTCCCCCAGCCCGTGCGCGTCCAGCCCCGACGGATAGACCCGCCAGGCCACCTCGCGCAGCTCGACCAGCGCCTGCTGGGCCTGCTCGTGCAGTTGTCCCAGCAGCTCGGGGCGGCCCCGGCGGGCGCGTCCCGCGAGCATGGACAGCGCCACAAGCCGCTGCTGCACCCCGTCGTGAAGATCGCGCTCGATCCGCCGCCGTTCGGCGTCGACCGCCGCGACCACCCCGGCACGGCTCTCGGTCAGTTCGGTGATCCGCCGCCGGAGCGCCTCGGCCGGGTCGGGAGCGAGCAGGCGTACGGCCAGCCGCCGCTCCAGCGCGTCCACCCCCACCAGGCCGGACACGTCCAGGAAGAGCAGGACGACGCCCGCGAGGAAGAAGTAGGCCAGCAGCGGCGGGGTGGGCAGCATGCCGTCGAACGCCTCCCCGCGCCCCCAGGACCACGCCAGCCTCCCCGCGTAACCGATGCCGGCCACCAGCAGCAGCACCACCAGGCCGCCCAGGAGGCCCACGGGCGCCCGGGCGGCCAGGAAGCGCAGCTCACCCTCCTCGGTGCGGCCCGGCAGGTCGAGGCGCAGCCGCCGCAGCTCAAGCCCGGTCAGCCGTGCGGCCGTCGCGCGCACCCCGGGACGACCGGCGAACGGCACCGCCACCAGGACGAAGACCAGCCCGGGAAGGGCGGTGACCGCACCTGCGGCCACCGCCCCGACGAGCAGCAGTGCTCTAACCGTCCAGTGCATGCCGCCCCTTGCGCCGCTCACTGAGCCGTACGCCGGCGAAGACCAGCACGGCCAGCGCGACCAGGGCGATGACCGCGTTCGTGCCCACGTTGACGTACTTCTCCACCAGCGACCAGTTCTCGCCGAGCGTCCAGCCGGCCAGGACGAAAATGGTGTTCCAGAGCAGGCTCCCTGCCGTGGTCAGAAGCGTGAAGACGCCCAGCGGCATGCGTTCCACCCCTGCGGGAACGGAGATCAGGCTGCGGAAGATCGGGATCATCCGGCCGAAGAACACCGTCTTGCGCCCGTGCTCGAGGAACCAGGCCTCGGTCTTGGCGATGTCGGAGACCTTCAGCAACGGGATCCGTGCGGCCAGGGCCAGCGTGCGCTCGCGGCCGAGCAGCGCGCCGACCCAGTACAGCGCCAGCGCCCCGGCCACCGAGCCGGCCGTGGTCCACAGCAGGACGGCGAGCAGGTCCATCTCTCCCCGGGAGGCGGTGAAACCGGCCAGCGGCAGGATCACCTCACTGGGGAGGGGCGGGAAGAGGTTCTCCAGCGCGATCGCGATCCCGGCCCCCGGCGCGCCGAGCAACTCCATCAGATGAATCAGCCATTCCGTCATGCGCCCGAGACTAGGAACGATCAGGGTACGGCCACCATGAGGCGTGTGGCCGTTCAGGGGTGGGGAAAACCACAGCCGTCGTCCGTACGCGTGACTAGAGGGGCGTGCGGGGAGCCAACCCCCGGAGCAGGGCGTCGAGCGCGCGGTCGAAGCGCTCCTGGTGATCCTCGGGGGTGCCGAGCCCGGCGCGCAGCGCCTCCACCAGGACGGGGTACTCCCCCGGGTCCAGGCCCTCCATCACGTCGGCGACGTCCGGGTCGTCGTGCCCCGGCGTACGTCCGGCCTCGGCCAGGGTGTGCCCCACGACGAACGTCGCCACCGCGTTGACGAGCTGCAGCCCCTCCAACGCGCCGAACCCCTCGGCCCGCAGCGCGGCCGCCATCCGCTCCACGGTCGCGAGGCCGCCGGGCGCCATCACCGGCCGGGTGGCGACCAGCGGCAGCAGGGCGGGATGCGCGAGCAGCTCGCGCCGGATCGCGACCGCGAAGGCGCGAAGCCACTCCCGCCACGGGCCCACCGGCTCGACCGTGACCCGCGAGACCGCCATGTCGATCAGCCCGTCCAGTACGGCGCCCTTGTTCGGCACGTAGTAGTAGAGCGTCATCGCCTCCACTCCCAGCTCGGCGCCGAGCTTGCGCATCGACAGCGCCGCGATGCCCTCCCTGTCGACCAGGGCCAGCGCGGCGGCGAGCACCTTCTCCCGGGACAGTCCCGCTCTCGGCATCGATCCTCCACTTGACGTTTCTTACGCCGTAAGACTAGCGTCTCTTACGTCGTAAGAGACAAAGGAGGGCAACCATGAGCACCACCGCGAAGACCGTCGCCCAGGGGCTGTTCGACGCCATCAACGACCGGCGGCTGGACGACCTGCGCCGCTACATGACCGACGACGTGATCGACCACAACAAGGTGATCCACGGGGAGCCGGACGAGCCGGGCGCGGCGTTCGACGCCATCGCCCGGCAGCTCGACGCGTTCGACCCGTTTCACCTGAAGGTCGAGGAGATGATCGGCGAGGGCGACCGGGTGGCCGTGCGGCTGACGATGTCGGGAGTGAACTCCGGTTCTCACCCCCGGATGCCGGAGCCCACCCATCGTTCGTTCACGGTCGAGGCGATCTTCATCCTCACCCTGCGGGACGGGAAGATCTCCGAGATGCGCGCGGTGAGCGACCGCCTGGGCCTGTTCCTCCAGCTCGGCTGGGACTGGCCGCAGGTCGACTGACCTGTGCGGCCGTCAGTGCGTGGCCATGTCCACGAAGCGGCTGTAGTGGCCCTGGAAGGCGACCGTGACCGTGGCCGTGGGGCCGTTTCGGTGCTTGGCCACGATCAGGTCCGCCTCGCCCGCGCGTGGCGACTCCCGCTCGTACGCGTCCTCCCGGTGCAGCAGGATGACCATGTCGGCGTCCTGCTCGATGGAGCCCGATTCACGTAGGTCCGACACTTGTGGACGCTTGTCCGTACGCTGCTCGGGACCACGGTTGAGCTGCGAGATCGCGATCACCGGCACCTCCAGCTCCTTGGCCAGCAGCTTCAGGGCACGGGACAGCTCCGAGACCTCCTGCTGGCGGCTCTCGGTCTTCTTGGGCGAGCTCATGAGCTGGAGATAGTCGACGATCACGAAGCGCAGGTCGTGGCGCTGCTTGAGGCGGCGGCACTTGGCCCGGATCTCCATCATCGACATGTTCGGAGAGTCGTCGATGAACAGGGGCGCCTCGGCGACCTCACCCATGCGGCGGGCCATCCGCGTCCAGTCGTCGTCGCTCATCATGCCCGAGCGCATCGTGTGCAGCGCCACCCGCGCCTCCGCCGAGAGCAGACGCATGGTGATCTCGTTGCGCGACATCTCCAGCGAGAAGATGACCGTGGTCATCTGATGCTTGATCGCAGCAGAACGGGCGAAATCCAGACCAAGGGTACTTTTCCCGATCGCGGGACGAGCGGCCACGACGATCATCTGGCCCGGGTGGAGGCCGTTGGTCAGGGCGTCGAGGTCCTGGAAACCGGTGGGGACGCCGACCATCTGGCCGCCGCGGCTGCCGATGGCCTCGATCTCGTCCAGCGCCGACGGCATGATCTCCGCCAGCGGGAGGTAGTCCTCGGACGTGCGGCGCTCGGTGACCTTGTAGATCTCGGCCTGCGCGCGGTCGACCAGGTCGTCGACCTCCTCGCCCCCGCCGCCGTAACCGTAGGAGACGATGCGGGTGCCGGCCTCGATGAGGCGGCGCAGCACCGCCTGCTCCCGGACGATCTTCGCGTAGTAGCCGGCGTTCGCGGCGGTGGGCACGATCGCGGTCAGCGTGTGCAGGTAGGCGCCGCCGCCGACGCGGGCGACCTCGCCGCGCTTTTGCAACTCGTCGAAGACGGTGACCGAGTCGGCGGGCTCGCCCCGGCCGTACAGGTCGGTGATCACCTCGAAGACGATCTGGTGGGCCGGCCGGTAGAAGTCGTCGGCGCGCAGCACCTCGATGACGTCGGCGATGGCATCCTTGGACAACAGCATGCCGCCCAGCACCGACTGCTCGGCTTCGATGTTGTGCGGCGGCGTCCGCTCGAACATCGACTCGGAGCCTCCCGGGCCCCCCGGAAAGTCGAGCACGCTCACCTCACACCCCCTGCCCGGTGGTCACGGCATCCCCAACCCGGTGCGCAAGTCTCCCCAACCACAGGGCCCGGCGGCAACTTGACCAGTGGACAACCCTGTGGACAACTTGTGCAGTCCGCTCCCCGGACATGTGAAAACACTGGGGACGACCCTGTGGACAACGATGTGACGGCATCATGGAAGTCCTCTCCCACCTGGGATTTCGATATCCACGGCCTGTGGAAGGAAGAAAGTCACCGGGGATTCGCGATACCGATCGAGCATGGCTCCGTAAGCCGCAAAATAGGCTTATGCCACTTACCTCCGGAACGGGACACGGCCGTGCCCGCGACAGGGAGATCCTCAGGCTCGCCATCCCGGCATTCGGGGCCCTGGTGGCCGAGCCACTCTTCCTGCTCACCGACTCGGTCATCGTCGGCCACCTCCCCGATCCGGCGCTCGGCGCCCTCGGCGTGGCCAGCGCGGCCCTGTCGGCACTCGTCGGGCTGTGCGTGTTCCTCGCGTACGCCACCACGGCCGCGGTCGCGCGGAGGCTGGGGGCGGGGGACGTCAGGCAGGCGATGCGCCAGGGGATGGACGGCCTGTGGCTGGCCGCGATCATCGGCCTGGCCGTCAGTGTGGCGTGCTGGCCTCTTGCTCCATTTATCGTACACCTGTTCGGAGCGACGGGCGAGCTCGCCGCGCAGGCCGTCACCTATCTGCGCATCAGCCTCCTCGGCACCCCCGCGGTGCTGCTGGTCCTCGCCGGCACCGGCGTCCTGCGCGGGCTGCAGGACACCCGCACGCCGCTGGCCGTGTCCGTCGCGTCGTTCGCACTGAACGGGCTGCTCAACATCTGGTTCGTGCTCGGCCTCGGGTGGGGGATCGCCGGATCCGCCTGGGGCACGGTCATCGCGCAGTCCCTCGCCGCCGCGGCCTACCTCGCGCTAGTCGTGCGGACCGCCCGCGCGCACGGCGCATCGCTGCTGCCCGATCTCGCCGGAGTGCGCGCCGCGGGCGCCGCCGGGTTCGCCCTGGTCGTCCGTACGGCATGCCTGCAGGCCGTGCTGCTCGTCGCCACCTCGATCGCCACCCGCATGGGCGACGACCAGATCGGCGCGCACACGATCGCCGCCCGGATCTGGACGTTCCTCGCCTTCGCCCTCGACGCCATCGCGATCGCGGGGCAGGCCATCACCGGCCGCGCGCTGGGCGCGGGCGACATCACGGGCACCCGCGCGGCGACCCGGCGCATGGTCATGTGGGGCATCGGATGCGGCGTCGTGTTCTGCGCGGCCGTCCTGCTGACGCGCCCGCTGGTCCCGGCCCTGTTCGACGCGCACGGCGAGGCGGCGGCCGAGCTGCTCGCCGTCCTGTGGCCGGTCGCGCTCCTGCAGCCGATCGCGGGCGTCGTGTTCGTGCTCGACGGGGTGCTCATCGGAGCCGGAGACCAGCGCTACCTCGCCTGGGCCGGCCTGTGGACGACGCTGGCCTACCTGCCGTTCGCCGCCGTCGCGGGCACCCTGGTCGCCCTGTGGATCGCGCTCGGCGTCTGGATGGCCGCCCGGCTCGTCACGCTCGCCCTCCGCGCGTACGGCAGCGCCTGGCTGGTCACGGGCGCCTCTCGGACGGCCGCCTGACTCACATGCGGCGCGCCTCCAGGACGCGCTGGAGGAACGCCTGTGTACGGGGATGCTCGGGCGCCGTGAAGATCTGCTCGGGCGGCCCGCTCTCCAGCAGCACGCCGCCGTCGAGGAAACAGACGGTGTCGGCGATGTCGCGGGCGAAGCCCATCTCGTGGGTGGCCAGGATCATCGTCATCCCGGTCTCCTTGAGCTCGCGGATCACCCCGAGCACCTCGGTGACCAGCGTGGGGTCGAGCGCGGAGGTGACCTCGTCGAGCAGGAGCAGGCGGGGGTTGGTCGCGACCGCGCGGATGACGGCGACCCGCTGCTGCTGGCCGCCGGACAGGCGGTCGGGGTACTCCCCCGCCTTGTCGGCCAGCCCGAACCGGTCGAGCAGCTCACGCGCCCGCGCCTCGGCCTCCTCGGCCCGCACGCCGTGCACCTTGCGCGGCGCGAGCGTGATGTTGTCGAGCACGGTCATGTGCGGGAACAGGTTGTAGGCCTGGAACACGATGCCGATGCGGCGGCGCACGTCGTCCGCGTCGGCTCGCACGTCGGTGATCTCGACACCGTCGAGGTGGATGGCGCCGTCGTCGATCGTCTCCAGCAGGTTGACGCAGCGCAGCAGCGTCGACTTGCCCGAGCCGGACGCGCCGATCAGGCAGACGACCTCGTGCGGGGCGACCTCCAGGTCGATGCCGCGCAGCACGCTCAGCCCGTGATAGTGCTTCCAGACGCCTTCGATCGTGAGCAGGCTCATGCCGTGCCGCCTCCCGTACGGCGCCGGGCGACCCGCGCGGCGAGATGGTCGGTGAACCGCGCCATCGGCACCGTCAGCAGGATGAACAACAGCGCGGCGGCCAGATAGGGGGTGTAGTTGAAGGTGGAGGAGGCGTGGATCGACGCCTGCCGCAACGTCTCCAGCGGGCCGAGCATGGCGACGAGCGCGCTGTCCTTCTGCAGGGACACGAAGTCGTTGAGCAGCGGCGGGACCACCCGGCGCACGGCCTGAGGCAGCACCACGTAACGCATGGTCTGGCCGTGGCTCAGGGCCAGCGACCGCGCCGCCGCCCGCTGGCTCGGGTGCACCGACTCGATGCCCGCGCGGAACACCTCCGCGACGTACGCGCCGTACGACAGCACGAGCGCGATGATCCCGAGCGTCACCGGGTCGCTCGGCGCGCCCTGCAACTGCAGCGCCGGGACGCCGAATCCGACCAGGTAGAGCAGCAGAATGGTCGGGATGCCGCGGAAGACGTCGGTGTACAGCACGGCGAGCGCGCGCAGGGGGAAGAACACCGGCGAGCGCAGGCCCCGCACCAGCGCGACGAGGAGCCCCACCACCAGGATGAACGCCTCGGCGACGAGGAAGATCTCGATGTTCAGCAGGAACCCGCGCAGCACGTCGGGCAGCGCGGCGACGAACGCCTCGGGGCTGAGAAACGTCTCCCGGACACGCGGCCACCCCGGCGACGAGGTGATCGCGACGATCAGGGCCACCACCACGACGATCGTGGACGCGGTGGCGACCGAGACCGACCGCCGCCCGCGGGCGCGCAGCTCCGCCTCCCGGCGGAGCTGCCGCTCGCTCTTCACCCAGACGGGCGATTCCGTGTCCTCGGGAGCCGCCGCGGCGGATTGCCCGTCGGTCACTTCAGCTCCGGCGCGCCCGCGGCGGCGGTCAGCCACTGATTCTCGATCTTCGCCAGCTCACCGGACGACTTGAGGTCGCCGAGCGCCTTGTCGACGCAGCTCACCAGCGGGCTGCCCTTCTGGAACAGCAGGCCGAACTCCTCGGGCTGCCCGCCGTTCGCGGCGAACTGGCCGACGATCTTCGAGCCCTCCACCTGGGCGGCGGTGACGTAGAAGGCCGTCGGCAGGTCGACGACGATGGCGTCGACCTGCTTGTTCTTCAGCGCGTTGACCGCGTCGACCTGCTGGTTGAACACGCTCGGGTCCTTCGCGGGCTGGATGACCGACCGCACCGCCTCCAGCGCGGTCGTGCCCGCCTGGACGCCGATCTTGGCGTCCTTCAGCTCGGCGAGACTCGTGGCGGAGGCGAACTTCGTGCCGCCGAGGGTCACCACGCCCTGCTTGACCGTGTAGTAGCCCTGACTGAAGTCGACGGCCTTGGCCCGTTCGGGGGTGGCGGAGATCTGGTTGATGTCGAAGTCGAACTGCTTGGGCCCGGGGGCGAACGACGAGTCGAACGGCACGACCGCCCAGGCGACCTCGTCCTTGGTGAAGCCCATCTTGCCTGCCACCGCGTAGGCGACGGCGCTCTCGAAGCCCTGACCGTTGGAGGGGTCGTCATCCTTGAACCACGGCTCGTACGCCGGCTTGTCGGTGCCGATCGTGAGCTTGCCGGGGGTGGTGAGCTTCAGGCTTTCCTTCGCGCACACGTTCGCGGCGGCAGAACCGGCCGGGCTCGCGGCGCCGGTCGCGGTGGTGGAGGTGTCGTTCGCCGGAGCGCAGGCGGCGGCCGCCAGCACGAGGGCGCCGGACGCCAGCAGGAGTGGGGGACGGCGCATCACAGCCTCCATCAGGGGGTCTTTCCACGAAATCCGCTAAATCGGACGGCAAGATACTAGCGTTCCGTATAACCCTTCTTCACCTGAGGGGAATCACCCCGTCGCCGGGCGACTCGGAGAAGCGCGAAGGGCCCCTCTCCGGGAATGGAGAAGGGCCCTTGACGGACTGCGACGGGTGTCAGCCCGCGACCACCTCGACGTCGATGGTGGCGGCGACCTCCGGGTGCAGCCGGACGCTCACCTTGTGGGTGCCGACGCTCTTGATCGCGTTGCCGATCTCGATGCGGCGGCGGTCGAGCTGCGGACCGCCGGCGGCCTTGACGGCCTCGGCGATGTCGCCGGTCGTGACCGAGCCGAACAGCCGGCCCGACTCGCCCGCGCGGGTCTTGAGCCGCACCTTGAGGGCGCCGAGCTGGCCGGCGACCTCCTTGGCGGAGCCCAGGTCGCGGATCTCGCGGGCGGCGCGCGCCTTCTTCAGCGAGGCGATCTGCGACTCGGCACCGCGGGTCCAGCGGATGGCGAAGCCACGGGGAATGAGGTAGTTGCGGCCGTAGCCGTCCTTGACCTCGACGATGTCGCCCGGAGCGCCGAGGCCGGAGACCTCAGAGGTGATGATGAGTTTCATTTGTCCTGAGTCTCCCTTCTCAGCGCGCGGTGCTCGTGTACGGCAGCAGGGCCATCTCACGGGCGTTCTTGATAGCGGTCGCCACGTCGCGCTGGTGCTGGGTGCAGTTGCCCGTCACCCGGCGGGCACGGATCTTGCCGCGGTCGGAAATGAACTTCCGCAGCAGCCCCGTGTCCTTGTAGTCGACGTAGGAAATCTTGTCGTGGCAGAAAAGGCAAACCTTTTTCTTCGGCTTGCGAATTGCCGGCTTCGCCATCGTGGTGCTCCTCTCAGAGCCCCGCATGTCGCGGGAATGGTCGCTCGGTTGTGTTTACGGTTGGTGGGACCGGAAGGGCCCGGCCTCAGAAGGGCGGCTCGTCGCTGAAGTCGCCGCCGAAGCCGCCACCGCCCTGGGGGCCGCCGCCGAAACCGCCGCCACCGCCGCCGCCGAAGCCCCCCTGGGGGGCGGGCGCCGCGGTCGCCCACGGGTCGTTGGCCGGGCCGCCGCCGAAGCCGCCGCCGCCACCGCCCTGGCGCGTGGTCTTGTTGACCTTCGCCGTGGCGTTGCGCAGCGAGGGGCCGACCTCGTCGACCTCGACCTCGTAGACCGTGCGCTTCTCGCCTTCCTTGGTCTCGTACGACCGTTGGCGCAGCCGTCCCTGCACGATCACCCGCATGCCGCGCTGGAGGCTCTCGGCGACGTTCTCCGCCGCCTGCCGCCAGACGTTGCAGGTGAGGAACAAGCCCTCGCCGTCTTTCCACTCGTTGGTCTGCTTATCGAGGAACCGCGGAGTGGACGCGATGCGGAACCGGGCCACGGCCTGCCCCGTGGGGGTGAAGCGCAGCTCCGGGTCGTCGACAAGATTGCCGACGATCGTGATCTGGGTGTCGCCTGCTGCCATCGGTCGCTTTCGCCTTCCTATCCCGTCAGCTGAGCCGTTAAGGGCTCAGAGTACGGCCCGGGCCCGACAAACCGCCGGGCTTCGGGTCCTGCCAGTGGAGCTCAGTGGAGCTCGGGGCGGATGACCTTGGTGCGGAGGATGCCCTCGTTCAGGTTGAGCTGACGGTCCAGCTCCTTCACGGTGGCGGGCTCGGCGGTCAGGTCGACCACGGCGTAGATGCCCTCGGACTTCTTGGCGATGTCGTAGGACAGGCGGCGACGGCCCCAGACGTCGACCTTCTCCACGGTGCCGCCGTCGTTGCGGACGACGGTGAGGAACTGGTCGAGCGACGGCTGCACGGTGCGCTCGTCGAGGGACGGGTCGAGAATGACCATCATCTCGTAGCGACGCATGAGTGATCCAACCTCCTCTGGACTCTTGCGGTCACGACGCCTTGCCGTGACAGGAGGACCCTGCGCCTCGCGCCGGGCGGCCATGCCCCCGGCCCTTATCAGACGCAGTCGAACAAGGCTACCAGCCACTTGGCCGTACCCCGCCCCGAGAGTGAAACTGGAGGTCGGAGAGGGGGTAGGCGCGATGCGAAACGCCATCGGCCGAAAGAGGAAGCACCCCGTCCATCTCACGCTGAACACGGACGGCAGGCCGCACCCGCGGGAGAACATGATGACGATCGCGACGCTGGTGTGCGGCCTGGTGGCGTTCGTCACGGGCTTCATCGTGACGGCCCACATGATCGCGTCGTGGGTGGGCGCGATCGGGTTCTGGGGCGGCCTGTACGCCCAGTTCATCTCATCGACGACCAGGCAGCGTTCGCTGATCATCGTGGGGGTCGTGGGCTCGTTCGTGGGCGCCGCGCTGGGGATCGCGCACGGCGGCTTCTTCCCCCGCGGGTTCTCGTTGCGCGGCTGAGGAGCGGCTGCTCAGCCGCCGATGTGCAGGTCCACTCCGAGCAGCACGAGGAACCACAGGAAGACCGCGATCAGGGCCTGGGCGACCTGCTTGAGGAGGGTGGGGGTGATGTAGTTGTGGACCCAGGCCACGTAGAGACCGACGAGGATGTAGATGAGAAGGATGAAGCTGCCTAAGCGATATCTCATGCTCGTCTCCTTGACGACGAAGTAGTATCGCGCGCGGGTCTCGGGGCGCGTGCATCGCGACTGCCCTGGTTTGTGGCTTTGAAACGGCGCGTCCCCTTGAAACGTTCTTGGACAGCGCCTAAAGTTCGCCCTCCGCGTCCGGCAGCCCCATAAGCAGGCAAGCGATGGTGGAGGAACGCATGGACAGCCGCAGCGGCCGCCCGCGGATCGGGGCCCACGTCGACCAGGACGACCCACTCGCGCACGCGGCCGCCCGCAACGCCGACGTGGTGCAGTTCTTCCTCGGCGACCCGCAGGGCTGGAAGGGCCCGGCGACGCCCGCCACCGCCGACGCCCTGCGCGCGTCGGACGTGGACGTCTACGTGCACGCGCCGTACGTCATCAACGTGGCCACGGCGAACAACCGCATCCGCATCCCGAGCCGCAAGCTGCTCGACGCGCACCTCAAGGCGGCGGCGGCCGTCGGCGCCAAGGGCCTGATCGTCCACGGCGGGCACGTCAACGCGGGCGACGACCCGCAGACCGGCTTCGACAACTGGCGCAAGGTCTTCGAACGCACCGAGTGCCCGATCCCCGTGCTGATCGAGAACACGGCCGGCGGCGGCAACGCGATGGCACGCAAGCTGGAGCGGATCGCCCGGCTGTGGGATGCCGTCACGGCGGGCGCCCCCGACCCCTCGGTCGTCGGTTTCTGCCTGGACACCTGCCACTTCCACGCGGGCGGCGAGGAGCTCGCCGGGCTCGTGGAGCGGGTCAGGGCGATCACCGGCCGCATCGACCTCGTCCACTGCAACAACTCGCGGGACGCGTTCGACTCGGGGGCCGACCGCCACGCCAACCTCGGCACCGGGCAGATCGACCCCGATTTGATCCTGGAGGTCTGCCGGGCGGCCGGGGCGCCGATCGTGGTGGAGACGCCGTTCGAGGGCCAGGCCGACGACATCGCGTTCCTGCGCAAGCACCTGTAGACATCTGTCCACACCCTGTGGATAACTCTGCGGATTGAGAACCTCAGGAAGCGGGTACCGCCTCCTGAATGCCCCGCTCGCCCTTCACCCGCCGGGGCCTGCGCGTGGCGCGCCACAACTGCACGTACGACGTGACCGCCGCGGCCAGGACGACCAGGTTGCGCAGGACCAGCACGAGCGTCCCCGGCAGGGCGCCCGTCCAGCTGTAGTCCAGTTCGATCCAGGGGTACATGATCCCCGTCAGCAGGGCGGCGGTCATGACGAGCAGGGCGGCCGGCCGCTGCGCCGGGCCTGGCCGGTCGCGCCGCACCGACAGGATGACGGCGGCCACGCCGACCACCCACACGAGATACTGCGGCGACAGGACCCGGCTGGTGGCGACCAGGAAGAGCACGGTGGTGAGCGCGGCGTCGAAGTACGACCGCGGGCTCGGGGCCGCGCGCAGCCACCACACGCCGATCAGCGCCAGCGCCAGGGGCGTGGCGGCCAGGCTCAGCACCGTCGCGACGCCCACGCCGTCGCCCACGGCCTCCATCGCGCCGTGCTTGTAGGTGGTGTACCCGTCCCACCAGCCGAGGGCGCGGGCGAGCGCGAACGGCGTGGCGGCCAGCGACTCGATCTGCAGTCCCCGCTTCTCCTGCGCGGTCAGGAAGTCCAGCGCGTGCGGCAGGGTCAGGACGGCCGCGCCGCACCCCGCGAGCGCGACGACGAGCGTGGTTCCCGACGCGGTCAGCAGGTCGCGCCACCTTCGCAGGCCGGCGAGAAGTGCCACCGGCCACACCTTCACGAGGAGTCCGACGCCGATGAGCGACCCGCGCACCACCGGATTGGCCGACGCCGTCAGCGCGAGGACCGCCACGAGCGTGACCATGAGGTCGTACCGCGAGACGAGCACCGGGCCGAGCAGGGCCGCGCCCAGGGTCCACGCCCACGGGCCCGTACGGCCGCCACCGCGGCGGGAGGTCGAGAACCGCCACAGCAGGAGCAGGATCGCGAGGTCGCACAGCACCGCCACCAGGGAGAAGGCGACGTGGTAGTCCAGCGGCAGCAGACGGGGGGCGAGAATCGGCAGCGCCGCGAACGGCGGGTACTGCCACTTCTCGTCGCTTGCGGGGAACTCCCCCTCCAGCAGGACGTCGGACCAGCCGCGGTAGAGGGTGACGTCGTTCCTGAACGCCTCGCCGTGCCCTGTCGGGACGGTCTGGGTCGCGACCAGGAGGAGCGCCACCCGGGTCACCGTCCACATCAGCAGCAGGAGCCATGGTGGCCTCCGGCGCATCGCGTCTCCCCCGTTCCGTCACGCACACTCTCACGCGACGCTACGCGATGCCTCCGCTCGGGCCGTTCCCTGCCGCGCCGTGGCGGGCGCGAAATCCGATGTAAGTTTCATGAGCTCACGCCGTATCCGGCTGCTGCCGGACGCCCCGCGAGAGCAGGGAACGGCGCAGCACGAGACGGTCCTCGGCGTGGTCGAACACCCCGCCCGACGGGTCGTCGGCCTCCCCCTGGCGTACGACGTCGTGCTCGGGCCGCAGGATGTCGCGGACGACCAGCGCCATGAGGACGACGATGGTCAGCGCCCGGGCCCAGACCGACAGGAAGTACGGGTTGTCGCCGATGCCGAGGGCGGGCTCGCCCGTCTGGGTGACCAGGTAGAGCCAGATCGAGAAGAAGTACCAGCACTCGGCGACCTGCCAGGCGGCCAGGGCCCCCCACCTGGGCCTGGCCAGCACCGCGAACGGCACCAGCCACAGGACGTACTGCGGCGACCAGACCTTGTTGGTGATCATGAAGGCGGCCAGGGCGAGGAAGCACAGCTGCATCAGGCGCGGCCGGCGCGGCGCGGCCAGCGCCAGCACGGCGACCCCCAGCAGCAGCACCGCCAGCAGGGCCATGGCCATGGTGTTCAGCTTCTCGGGATCGCCGAGAAAGGCCAGGAAACCAGGCCTTTCCATGCCGAACCACTGCGTCTTCTGGAAGAAGAACCACAGCCCGCCCCAGTCGGCGCCGCGCTCGCTGCTGAACGCGTAGAACCGCTTCCAGCCCTCGAAGTTGACCAGCATGATCGGCACGTTCACCAGCAGCCACGTGATCGCCGCCGCGCCCGCGGTCTTCAGGAACGGCACCCACTTCGCCGTACGGGCCGTGAGCAGGAACAACGCGCCGAAGAACATCAGAGGGTAGAACTTCGTGGCCACGGCCAGCGCCAGCAGCGCGCCCGCGAGCCACGGCCGGTCCTTGGCCCAGGCCAGCAGCCCGCCGAGCGCGAGTGCCCCCGCGGCCAGGTCCCAGTTGATGTACGCGGTGAGGATGACGGCCGGGCCGACGGCGTACCAGAGGGCGTCCCAGCGGCGGGCCGGGCCGGCCAGCGCGGCCGTCAGCAGCACGCCCACGACCAGCGCGACGCCCATCAGGACCACGGTGACGTCGTAGAACACGATCCCGTCGCCGCCCGCGAGCCGGCGGGCGAACTCCATGATTCCGCCGATGCCGACCGGATATTCGACGGGATAGTCGACGTACGGGACCTTGCCCTCGTTGAGGTGCTCCGCCCAGAACAGCGGATAGATGTCGGTGTAGCAGAAGTTCGTGAACTGCCCGACACCGCCGTTCCAGGCCCCGCCGAAGCGGCAGGGATACTTCCACAGGTAGGCGAGGATCGCGCCGAGGCCCGCGAGAAGCCCGAGAGGCAGGTACGGCACCGCCCGCGCGGCGACCCCGGGCAGCGGGGCGGAGTCGTTCGTGGTCCGGGTCGTCATGCTCGGTATTGCACCATCCAACGCCTCGGCTTGGCGACTCCGCGCATGGATCGGCGCATGGAAGGGGCCCGCGGCGGGAGTCGCCGCGGGCCCCTTGCGGACCATCAGAAGGCGGATCAGGCGCCGCCTCTGCCGCCGCTCCTGCCGTTGCCGGAATCCGTCGGCAGGGCGGCCGGGGCCTGGTTGATGTTCAACGGAACGTCGTCGCCTCCCGGGCCGCCGTCCTGACCGCCGGTGTCCTGGTCGTCGCCGAGGCCGTCTCCGCTGTCGCATCCCGGGCCGCCGTCGTAGCAGCCGCCGTCGTCGGGGAAGTCGGTCGGGAAGTCGGTCGGGAACCCGGCGTCGTCCGGGGTCGGCGACGGCGAGGGCGTCGGGCTCGGCACGATGTTCTCCGGAGTGCCCAGCCCGGCCTTCGGCGGGAACTGCTCGACCGGCTTGCCCGCGAGCGCCTCCATCATGAAGTTCCGCCAGATCGTGGTCGGGTAGGTCGCGCCCTCGATGCCACTGCCGAGCGATATCTCACGGCCTTGTGAATACCGGTTGTTCGGGCCGTACTTCTTGCTCTTCTTCCCTCCGGGGGTCTCCGGGCAGTTCGCGTTGATCGGATCGACGATCTTGCCCGTCTTGGTCACGCACTGCTCGCGATACATGCCGACGGCGGTGGAGATCTGCGGCGTGAAGCCGACGAACCACGCTTCCTTGTTGTCGTTGTTCGTGCCGGTCTTGCCGGCCGCCGGGCGGCCGATGCCCTTGCCCCGCGCCGTACCCGACTTGAGGACCTCCTCCATGGCCGCCACGGAGTCGGCCGCCGCCTCGGGCGTGATCACCTGCTTCTCGTCCCGCCGCTCGGCGATGACGACCTCCTTGTCCTTGCGGACCTCCTTGACCACGTGGTAGTCGGTGTGCTTGCCCTCGTTGGCGAAGATCGAGTAGCCGGCGGCCTGCTCGACCGGGGTGACCAGGGCGCTGCCGATGGAGAACGCGTACTTGTGCGCCTTGACGTCGTCCTCCATGCGCTGCTTGCCGAGCCCGGCCTCCTCCGCGATCTGCTTCACCGCGCTGAGCTCCCCGACCGTGCCGTTGTCCAGGTCCAGCTTGTACGCCATGGACGCGAAGGCCGTGTTGACCGAGTCCGCGGTCGCCGTGGTGACGTTGATCGCCGACCCTACGTTGTGGCTGTTGCCGATGGGCTTGGTGCCCGGAAGTTCCTCCGGCACCGTCTTGTTGCCGGGCACGAAGCTGTTCAGGCTGTATCCGGCGTCCAGCCACGCGGCCAGCACGTACGGCTTGAACGCCGAGGCGGCCTGCTTGTAGGAGTCGAACGGTTCGTTCCAGTTGTCCTTGGTGAAGTCCTCACCGCCGTAGAAGGCGAGCACCCGGCCCGTCTTGGGCTCCACCGCGGCCAGACCGGCGTGGATCTCCTTCGGCAGGGCGTTGGTGGTGCCGATGACCGCCTTCCTCGCGGCCTGCATGAGCCTCTTGTCGAAGGTCGAGATGATCTTGTAGCCGCCGCTCCTGACCTGGTCGGGCGGCAGGTTCATCCGCGTCTTCAGCTCCTGCAGCACCTGGACGACCATGTAGCCCTTCAGACCGCCCAGCTCGTTGGTGTTGCCCTGCTTGACGGTCTTGGGGAACTTGGCGGTGCCCGGCAGCTTGCCGTACCTGCCGGGGTCGAGGGTCGCCATGGCGTTGACGACGTCCTTGAACCGGCTCTGCAACTGCGGGGAGTCGGCGTCGAGGGCCGGCGTCTGGATGCGCGCGGCGAGATAGGCGCCCTGCTCCGGCGTGAGCTGACCGACGTGCTTCTTGAAGTACGCCATCGCGGCCGCCTCGATGCCGTAGGCGCGCCCGAAGTTCACCGTGTTGAGGTACGTCAGCAGGATCTGGTTCTTGGGCATCTCCTGGTCGAGCTTGACCGCGACGAAGATCTCCTTGAACTTTCGCTTGATCGACACTTCCTGGCTGAGGCCGTCGTAGTAGTTGCGGGCCATCTGCTGGGTGATGGTCGAGGCGCCCTGGAGCTGCTGTCCGGTCGCGGTCATCCAGACCGACCGGACCATGCCGGGGATGGAGATGCCGGAGTCCTCGCGGAACGTCCTGTTCTCGATGGCGATGACGGCGTCCTGGACGTGCCGCGGCACCTTGTTGATGTCGTCCACGATGACGCGCGGGGTGCCGACCTTGGCGATCAGCGTCTTGCCGTCGTTGTAGTAGATGGCGCTGCCCTCGGAGACGGCGTCCGCCTGGGTCGCCTTCGGCAGCGGGGTGTTGGCGTAGGCCACCGCGATCATTCCGAAGGTGCCGACGGCCAGCACGGTGAAGGCCGCCACGAGGATCTTCCAGCTCGGCAGGAAGCGCTTCCAGCCCGTGCGGCGCGGCTTCTCGTCGTCCTCGTCGAAGTCGTCGAAGTCGCGCGGATCCCGGGGACCGCGACCGCCGGGACCTTCCGGACCCCCCGGGCCGCCGGGGCCGCCGGGACCGCCGGGTCCCCCCGGGCCACGGCCGCCCCGGCCCGCGGGCCTGCGGCGGCGGCCACCCGCCTGGAGCGCCTCGGTGCTCTGCCCGTCCGCGTCCCCGCGTACATCACGGGGGGCGTCACCGCGGAAGCCGCCGCTCGGCATGCCCAGAGCCTGCGTGCGCTCGTCGGCGCCGGGGACGCCGGGCCGGCCGGGACCACCCGGACCACCCGGACCGGCGGCGTAACGCGGGTCGCGGCCGGCCGGCGGGCGTCCGCCGCCCACAGGTCCGCGGGGTCCCTGCTGGTGTCCCTGCTGATGTCCCTGTGCGGGTCTCTGCGGGTGGCCCTGAGGGGAGCCCTGCGGGGAGCTCTGTGCCGGTCCCTGTGCCGGCCTCGGGGGCACGGCGTTCATGGCCGCCGTGTCCTCGAAGGCCGCCTCCCTGCGGCGCTGCTCCGGTCCTCCGGGCCGGGCGCCGCGGGGTGGCTGCGGGGCCGGGCCCCTGCCAGGTTGCCGCGGCGGACCTGGCTCGCCGTACTCGCCGTACTCGTCGGATTCCCGGGGCGAGCGACGACGGCGCCCAGGGCGGGATGGTCCACCGGAGCCCGAGGCGTCCTCGGGGCGGCCGGTCGGCTCCGGTCCATAGTTGCTGTTAGTCACGCGTCCTCGTCAGATGTTTCGGGGAGTTTGAATCGGCGTCGGCCGGCAGGCCGGCGGGCTGTCCTCCTGGAAGTGGAGGTCGCCCTACAGAGAGGGGCCCGGGGGATCGGCTGTTCCGAGGACGAACGACACCGCCAGGTGGTTCCAGGAACAACCTTGGCAGACCTCCACCACGTAGACCCGGAATTCGCGGTATTCCCGGGCCATCGCGGTGAGCTCGGCCGCCCCTTTCGCCTGGCCGGCCACTCGTCCTAGTTCATCCCCATATACGTATGTGACGTTGGTCACGTTCCGTCGTTCACATATGGGGCAGATGCGACTGGACGGCTCTCCGTGACAACGAGCCGCGCGCAGCAGGTAAGGATGGGCGTCGCACACGTCCCGCGCCCGCATGCGGCCGGCGCGGACGGACTGCACGGCCGCCCGCTTCGCGAGGCCGTAGTCCACGACCGACCGCTGTGACCACATACGGCCAGATTACGGCCCTTTGCGGAATCTTGCCCAACCGTTGACTCATTGCCATATATGACGCTCCGACGTATCCTGCGGATGTATCGAGTCGATACATCGGTCGGACACAGGGGGTGGTTCCAGTGACGGGCTCTCGTGGAGGTGTACTGGAGCTCGCCGTCCTGGGATCGCTGCACGAAACGCCCTTGCACGGATACGAGCTGCGCAAACGGCTCAACACGCTGCTCGGCATGTTCCGTGCGTTCTCCTACGGCTCGCTGTATCCCTGCCTCAGGGGTCTGCTGAACGAGGGGCTCATCGCCGAGGAGGAGCCCCCTGAGGACACGGTTCTCGGCCGCAGGTCGAAGATCGTGTACAAGATCACGGCGGAGGGCAAGGAGCGGTTGCAGGAGCTGCTCAGCCAGTCGGGGCCGTCCTCCTGGGAGGACGAGAGCTTCGGCATTCACTTCGCCTTCTTCCGCCATACGGAGGCGGAGGTGCGGCTGCGCATCCTGGAAGGCCGCCGCAGCCGCCTGGAGGAACGCCTCGACCGCGTCCGTGAGGCTCTCGCCCGTACGAGGGAGCGGTTGGACAGCTACACGCTGGAGCTCCAGCGGCACGGGCTGGAGTCGGTCGAGCGCGAAGTCCGATGGCTGAACGAGCTGATCGACTCGGAACGGCGGAGCCACTCGGCTCCCGGCGAGGGGGATCACCCCCCGGATCCCGCGCAAGCCGTACAGGAAGAGACCCAGAGGGCGGACACGCCCGAGGCAGATAGGTGAAGGAGCGAGTGCTATGGGTTCGGTGCGCGTAGCCATCGTCGGTGTGGGCAACTGCGCCGCATCGCTGGTACAGGGCGTCCACTACTACAAGGACGCGGATCCGGGCAGCCGTGTACCGGGCCTCATGCACGTGCGGTTCGGTGATTACCACGTCGGCGACGTCGAGTTCGTGGCGGCCTTCGACGTGGACGCCAAGAAGGTCGGCCGCGACCTGTCCGAGGCCATCGTGGCCTCCGAGAACAACACGATCAAGATCTGCGACGTGCCGCCGGTCGGCGTGACCGTGCAGCGCGGCCCGACCTTCGACGGGCTGGGCACGTACTACCGGGAGATCATCGAGGAGTCGGACGAGCAGCCGGTCGACGTCGTCCAGGCGCTGAAGGACGCCCGGGTCGACGTCCTGGTGTCCTACCTCCCCGTGGGCTCGGAGGAGGCCGACCGCTTCTACGCGCAGTGCGCGATCGACGCCAAGGTGGCCTTCGTCAACGCGCTGCCGGTCTTCATCGCCTCCGACCCCGAGTGGGCCGCGAAGTTCACCGAGGCCGGCGTCCCGATCGTGGGCGACGACATCAAGTCGCAGGTCGGCGCCACGATCACGCACCGCGTGCTGGCCAAGCTGTTCGAGGACCGCGGAGTGGAGCTGCTGCGCACCTACCAGCTCAACTTCGGCGGCAACATGGACTTCATGAACATGCTGGAGCGCACCCGCCTCCAGTCCAAGAAGATCTCCAAGACGCAGTCGGTCACGTCGCAGATCCCGCACGAGATGGCCAAGGCCGACGTCCACATCGGCCCGTCCGACCACGTGCCGTGGCTGGACGACCGCAAGTGGGCCTACGTCCGCCTCGAGGGCAAGTCGTTCGGAGACACCCCGCTCAACCTGGAGTACAAGCTCGAGGTCTGGGACTCGCCCAACTCGGCCGGCATCATCATCGACGCCGTCCGCGCGGCCAAGATCGCCCTCGACCGGGGCATCGGCGGCCCGCTGCTTTCGCCCTCGTCCTACTTCATGAAGTCGCCGCCGGAGCAGTACTCCGACGACGCCGCCCGCGAGGCCGTGGAGAAGTTCATCCGCGGCGAGGTCGAGCGCTGACGTCCGTCGCTCACGGCGTGTCCCGCCCCGGTTCCGCCTTGCGGACCGGGGCGGTCGCACGTCTCAGCGCGTCTCGGTGATTTCAGCGCGTCTCAGGAGCTCGCCCCTGGCGGCGGGTCTCAGCGGTTCGAGGTGAGCGGGCGCGCGGCGGGCGGCAGGGCCGCGGCGTCGGCCACCGGCCAGGCCAGCGGGTCAGGACCGAGCGCGACGAGCTGGGGCACCTGCAGCCGGGCCCAGGGCGAGATGTCCAGCTCACCGCTCATCACCTCGGCGGCGAAGCGCGTCCAGGGCTCCCACCGGACCTCGCCCACCTCCTCGGCGTTGGGCGTGGCCTCTCCCTTCACCACGGCCCGGTAGACCGGGCACAGCTCGTTCTCCACCGTCCCGTTGTCCATCACGGCCCGGTAGGAGAAGCCCGGCAGGATCAGGTCGACGGACTCGACGGCCAGGCCCAGCTCGAAGCGGAGGCGGCGGATCACCGCCGACGACAGCGGCTCACCCGGCAGCGGATGCCCGCAGCAGCTGTTGGTCCATGCGTCGGGCCAGGTCAGCTTCGTGCCCGCCCGCCGCGACAGCAGCACGCGGCCACGGTCGTCGAAGACATAGCTGGAGAACGCCAGATGCAACGGAGTGTCGGCGCCGTGGACGGTCGATTTGGGAGCGGTGCCGACCGGGTTACCCTCGCCGTCGACCAGGACGACATGTTCCTGTGAGGTCACTCTGCGAGAGTACGTGATCACCTTGATGCGAGTGAGACGTAGGGGGCTTTATCAGGGTTGATCCTGATGCTCGACTGTGATCGTCCGCGTAGGCTGTCGCCGTGTCGTACGTCTCCGATCTGCGGGTGGTCCTGAGGGGCCGCAACTTCCGGCGTCTTTTCGCCACGAGGCTCGTCTCGCAGTTCTCAGACGGGATCTTCCAGCTCGCCGTCGGCGGGTACGCGTTCTTCAGCCCGGAACGGCAGACCAACGCGGCCGACATCGCGGCGGGCCTCGCCGTGCTGCTGCTGCCGTACAGCGTCCTCGGGCCCTTCGTCGGGGTGTTCATCGACCGCTGGTCGCGGCGGCAGATCCTCGTCATCGCGCCGGTCGTGCGCGGTGCGCTGCTGATCGTGGCCGCCGGCCTCGTCGCCGCGGGAGCGCCGGACGCCGTCTTCTACGTGGCTGCGCTCGGCGTGCTCGCGGTCAACCGTTTCTTCCTTTCGGCCCTCAGTGCGGCGCTGCCCCACGTCGTGCCGTCCGACCAGCTGATGATGGCCAACGCGGTGACGCCCACGTCGGGCACGGTGATGACGTTCGTCGGGGCGGGCGCCGGCATCGTGCTCCGCATGGTCGCCGGATCGGGTGACGGCGGGGTGGCGGTTCTGCTGGTCTCCTCCGGCCTCGTCTTCGGGCTGAGCGCGCTGATCGCGCGGATGATGGAGCGCTCCCTGCTCGGCCCCGCGTACGACCCGGACCGCCCGCAGGCCCGCGAGGCCGTACGGCACGTGCTCACCGGCCTGGTCGACGGGGCGCGGCACATCGCGCACCGGCGTTCGGCCGCGGCGGCCCTCGGCGGCATCGCGACGCACCGCCTCATGTTCGGCATCTCGACGGCCGCGGTGATGATGCTCTACCGCTACAGCTTCACCACGAACGTCGACGACGCGCTGAAGGGAATCGCGCTCGTGCTGGGCGCGGTCGGCGCGGGGAGCTTCGCCGCGGTGGTGGTCACGCCGTGGGCCACCAAGCGGTTCCGGATCGAGACCTGGGTCCCGGTCATGCTGGTGACCTGCGGAGTCCTCGAGTTCGCGCTGTGCGCGACGTTCCAGCAGTGGGCGTTCGTGGCCGCCGGACTCGTGATCGGCGTCGCCGGGCAGAGCGTGAAGATCTGCGCGGACACCGTCGTGCAGCGCGACGTCGAGGACGCCTATCTCGGCCGCGCCTTCTCCGTGTACGACATGCTGTTCAACGGCATGACCGTCCTCGGCGCGGTGCTGGCGGCGGCGCTGCTGCCGCGCGACGGCAGGTCCTATCTCGCGCTCGCCGTGATCGGCGTCGGCTACGTGATCGGCGCGGTGGTGTACCGGCTGATGCTGCCCACGACCGTACGCAGGCCGCCGGTCCCCGCCGCCGACTGACCCCGGGGGCCGCGTCCCGCCAATCGGCGGTTGTCCGGGCAATTCGAAATCGGCCGTGCGTGATCGGCAAATTGGATCTGAACACAAGGGCGCAGAAGCCTTGACTGCTCGTTGAAGAGTTAACATCCTTCCCGAAACGATTCGCCGTTTTCATGTGGTCCGCCCTCCAGCGAACAGGCCGCCCTCATGTCCCCCTCCCCCTCGAACTCAGGAGAAGCTCCGGATAACAAGGACGACGCGAAGTCCCCGAACCGTCAGCCCGAGGTGACGCTGGCGCGGCAGACGGTGATCAGCACGGCCCTGACGATCCTGACGACCGGCGTGCTGAACAAGTTCATCACCCTGACGGACCAGGGGCTGTTCGGGTGGTTCGTCACGATGCTCACGATCGGTCTGATCGGAGGCGTCCTCCTGCAGCTCCCGGGACCCGCCCGCGTTCGCGCCTGGCTCATGCGCCGGAGCAGGCCGTCCGTCTCGGCGATCAGTCCTCGGCCCGAAGACGTCCCTCCACGCCGCCGTCAGGTCGGGCGGATACGCGAATGTCTTCGCCGCGTCTGGCCGCCGCTCGCCATCAGCTATCTGTCAGTGACCCTCGGGCTGGTCGTTGCCCTGATCGTGGTCGGGATTGTGAAGGTCACGCCAACTCTGTACCGGCTGGCCCTGCCACCGTCCTGCGCCGAGCCGCGAGAACTCTCCGTTATGACGGCGCCGGAAAACGTCGACGCACTGCGCGGAAAGGTCTCCGCTTTCATCGCCGAGACACGGGTGGACGACTGCGCCGCCTACCGGATCTCGGTGTTTCCCGCTCCGTCGATCAAAGGAATGATCCACGGATTCGACGACGGCTGGCGTCGCGACGACGCCGCTCAGTCGAACGAGCCGTTCCGGCGCCTGTTCGGACCGCGGCCCGACGCCTGGATCGCGACCAGCTCGGAGGAGGTGGATTTCGTCCGCTGTGAGGTGGGACGCCCTCAGGGCGCCGGGGAGAAGGAGTGCGGCGATGAGGACCCGGTGCGATTGGAGAAGCGATCGAGTGTGGCGAACGACCATCTGGCCATCGCGATGCTCGGCGAACGCGTCCCGGACCTGAAAGGGCTGCCCCCGCAGAAGGGCCTGGCCGGTGTGGTGAGGGCGATTCGCCGGGAACTGGACATGCGCCTTCTCTACCCTCAGCCAGGGCTCTCCTCGGCCGGTCTCATCGCGGCCGCGCAACTCGTGAACCACGAAGATTCCAAGGAAACCGCCGAGAGTGTGGCCTTCGACAACAGCGTCAACGCACTCCTGTGCCGATTCGAGGGGCTGGGAGGCAAGAAGAAGGACATCGCGCTGTTCGTCCCATCCCACAGCGTGCAGGACTATCCGGGCCGGAAGAACACGGGCGAGGGCTGCACCGGCACGAACGGTAACAACGCGGGGGCGCTCACCGAGGCGGAGGTGACCGGCCTGCCCGCCCTGGACTACCCCTTCGTCCACATCCACTGGCCCGAGGAGGACCAGGGGCGCAGCGACGCCATCGACGGGTTCGGTGCCTGGCTCGCCGGCCACAAGCTCTTCGACCGCCCCGCGCCCGGCAGGGCCTCGACGGTGTCTTCGGCGGCGCTGCGCGCGGCGGAGAAGCAGATCAAGGATCGGCTGCCCCCCGTCGATATACAGCTCCTGCTCGACATCTCCGGGTCGATGTCCGGATCACCTTCCGCGCTCCTGCTCACTCGTCAGGCGATTCCCGGCATCTGGCAGACGCTCACCGAATCCGATCGACTGTCGCTCAGCACGTTCTACCTGCACGAAGGCGTAAACGTCGCCCAGCCTTCTCCGAAACAGGGAGTCGACGATCTACACGAATTCATCACAGAAGTGGCGAAGGTGACCAGTAATGGTGCGGACGCGCCGATATCAGCAACGATCAGAAAGCTGGGGCCGCTGGTCAAAAAGCCGGCCCGCTCCCTGGTGATCATCACCGACGGAGGTCCCTTCCGGCTCGAGAAGGACCCTCGGGGGGCCGAACACGCCATCGCGCAGGCTCTGGAGCAAAGCCCGTCGATCAGGGACCTTTACCTACTCGTGCTGAAGCGGGACAAATGCGGCGGCATGGTCCCGGCGCCGGAACACCCGGGGAGACGGTCCAAGCACCTGGTCTGCGCCGAGGTCGAGAGCGGCTCCTCATCGTCCTTGCAGGCAGGGGACGTGGAGAACGCACTGATCGAAATGATTTCCACGGTGCGGGAGTGGTCCTGATGCCGGGGCGTCTGAAGCGGTGGTGGTCTCCGCTTCCGGTCTACCGGAAGTGGCTCGGGGTGGCCGGGTTCACGGCGGGTCTCCTCCTCGGGACGAGTCAGCTTCTCCCCGGCAGCCTGTGGACCGTCCTGTCCCCCTCCGCTTCCCCGGCCGTCGACCGCGAGAAGACCTGCTCCGGCAGCGGCGAAATAACCATCGCGACCGGGAACGACGTCAGCGCGGGAAGCTTCCGCAGGAACCTGATCCAGGACTGGAACAGGACTTCACTGTCGCGCGTCGCCAGGTTCGTCGAGATATCCGACTCCGCCGACGAAGCCCGGGCTGAGATGGCGGCGGCCGCCCAGTCGCACCGGTGTGCCTACGACATCCTCATCCTCGACGTCGCGTATGTGACCGAGTTCGCCAGAAACGGCTACATCCGGGAGATTGGCCCTGTCGGCGACGCCCAAGATCCGAACGGTTTCAGCCAGGACTACTGGCATCAATTCATCCCCAACGTGCTGAAGGCCACCGAGGTGGACGGCAAGCGGTATGCCGTGCCGTTCGCCTCCGACGCGCCGCTTCTGTTCGGCAAGACTGACCGGCTGACCTTCAAGGACTGGCCGGATCTCCTGCGAGATGCCGAGAAGCACGGCTACGCGGGGCAGTTCGGCGACTACGAGGGCGGCACCGTGAACCTCATGGAGGTGATCCTCTCCGGCGGCGCGAAGATCTCTGATGGTGAGCGTATCGTGCTGGACCGCTACCCCACCGAGACCAAGCAGGCGCTCAAGATGTGGAAGGGGTTACTGAGCCCTCCGAGACACGACGGAGACTCCGGCACTCCAGGGGGATCACCGCAGAACGCGGGCCAGTGCCAGGACGACCTCGCCCGTGGCTGCCTGTGGGGATTCACCGAGGAGAGCGGGATCCGGGCGTTCCGCGACAGCGGGGTGGGGTACATGCGGAACTGGCCGTTCGCGATTCCCCGGCTGGCTCTCGACCCGGTGATGCGCGGCCCGGGTGGAGCCCTCCGCTTCGACGTGGCGCCCCTGCCGCGCGGTGGGATCCTCGGCGGCTCCACCCTCGCCCTCAGCGCGGACATCTCCGAAGACAAGATCGAAGACGCCCGGCGCCTCATCGAGTTTCTCACCCGAGCGGACTCGCAGGAGATGCTGTTCGCGTGCGGCGGTTACCCACCGGTCGTCGAGAAGGCCTATGAATTCTTCCAGGCGGTCGACGATCGGCACACCTGCAGCGGCCTGCAGCGGCAGGATGGCCGGGACATCGTCGCGGAGCCCGGCTCGGAATTGACCTCTCCTCAGCTGAAGAACTTCGCGGCAAAGGTCCACGATGCCGTGACCAAGGCAGTGCAGCGGCCGGTCTCGTCCCACTACGCCTCCTTCAGTGAGACGTTCCGCACCTGCCTCCGGGGCGCGTTGATGAGCGACGTGGATCCGGAGGATCTGGACGTCGGCCGGATCGCCAGAGTTCTGCAGGATGCCCAGGCCGGACGCCGGTCGGACTCCGCGTGCTCGCGGCCCTCGGGGTAGTGACGACGTTCGAGCGCGGCCTTCAGCGGCGTGAGCGGCCGGCGACTGCCGGGTGCGCTCAGAGGGCCGCGGTGGCGGCCGTCATCGCCCTGGTGATCGTCGCGATGTCGTCCGGCGTGCAGGCGTAGGGCGGCATCGTGTAGATCAGGCGGCCGAAGGGCCGCAGCCAGACGCCGTACTCCATCACGATGTCCTGAATTTTCGCGACATCGACGGGCTCGTCGGTCTCGATCACTCCGATCGCCCCCAGCACCCGTACGTCCCGTACGCCGGGCGCGTGCGCGGCGGGGGCCAGACCGTCCAGCAGGGCCGCCTCGATGCGGGCGACCTCCTCTCGCCAGGGCCGCTCCGCGAGCAGGTCGAGCGAGACGCCGGCCACCGCGCAGGCGAGCGGGTTGCCCATGAAGGTCGGGCCGTGCATCAGCACGCCGACGCGTTCGGCCACCCGCGCGGTGCACAGCGTGGCGGCGAGCGTCATGTAGCCGCCGGTCAGCGCCTTGCCCACGCACATGATGTCCGGTCTGATCCCGGCATGGTCGCAGCCGAACATCTCCCCCGTACGGCCGAGGCCGGTGGCGATCTCGTCGGCGATCAGCAGGACGCCGTGCTCGTCGGCCAGATCGCGCAGCCGCCTCAGGTAGGCCGGGTGATAGAACCGCATGCCGCCGGCGCCCTGCACGACCGGTTCCACGATGATCGCGGCGAGCCGGTCGGCGTGCGCCGCGACGGCCGCGGTCAGCTCCGCCAGATACGCCTCGTCGGGTCCCGGCTCGACCGGCGGCCCAGGGCGGCGGCCGTAGTCGCCGGGCGGCGCCGGCGCGAAGACGTGGGCCGGGAGCATCCCGGTGAACAGGTGGTGCATGCCGTTGACCGGATCGCAGACCGACATCGCGCCGAAGGTGTCGCCGTGATAGCCACCGCGCACGGTCAGCAGCGCCGACCGGCCGCTGTGCTGGACCGCCATCTTGATCGCGACCTCGACCGCCACGGAACCCGAGTCCGCCAGGAAGACGCGGTCGAGCCCGGTCATCTCGCTCAGCCGGTGCGCGAGCCGTACGGCGGGCTCGTGGGTGAGACCGCCGAACATGACGTGCGCCATGTCGCCGGCCTGGTCGCGCACGGCCCGGTTCAGCCGGGGGTGGTTGTAGCCGTGGATGGCCGCCCACCAGGAGGCCATGCCGTCGACCAGCTCACGACCGTCGTCGAGGGTGATCCGCACACCGTCCGCCCGGCGGACGACGTGCACGGGCACCCCCGGCGGCACGGCCGCGTACGGGTGCCAGACGTGCTCCCGGTCCAGCCGGAGCACCTCCCCGGCGTCCATTTACAGAAGCCCGTTGTCGTGCGCCCAGGCGAGCAGGGCGTCCTTCGCGGCCTCCTTGCCGATCAGGCCCTGGTCCATGCGGATCTCCAGCATGTGCTTGTAGGCCCTGCCGACGACCGGGCCGGGCGGCACGCCGAGGATCTCCTGGATCTCGTTGCCGTCCAGCTCAGGCCGGATCTTGGACAGCTCCTCCTCCTCGGCCAGCCGGGCGATGCGCTCCTCCAGCTGGTCGTAGGTGCGCGACAGGGCCTGCGCCTTGCGCTTGTTGCGGGTGGTGCAGTCGGCCCTGGTCAGCTTGTGCAGCCGTTCGAGGAGGTGTCCCGCGTCGCGGACGTAGCGGCGCACGGCGCTGTCGGTCCACTCCCCCGTCCCGTAGCCGTGGAAGCGCAGGTGCAGCTCCACGAGCCTGGACACGTCGGACACCACGTCCTTGGGAAACTTGAGCTCGGTCAGCCGCTTCTTGGTCATCTGCGCGCCGACCACCTCGTGGTGGTGGAACGACACCCGGCCGCCGGGCTCGTTGCGCCGGGTCTTCGGCTTGCCGATGTCGTGCAGCAGGGCCGCCCACCTCAGCACCCGGTCGGGACCGGCCGTCTCCAGCCCGATGGCCTGCTCCAGCACGATCAGCGTGTGCTCGTAGACGTCCTTGTGCCGGTGGTGCTCGTCGATCTCCAGCCGCAGCTTGGGCAGCTCGGGCAGGACGTGGGCGGCGAGCCCGGTCTCCACCAGCAGCGCCAGCCCGGCCCTCGGGTGCGCGCCGAGGATCAGTTTGTCGAGCTCGTCGCGGATCCGCTCGGCCGAGACGATCTCGATGCGGCCGGACATCGCCGTCATGGCCTCGACGACCTCGGGCGCGACCGTGAACCCGAGCTGGCCGGCGAACCTGGCCGCCCGCAGCATCCGCAGCGGGTCGTCCTCGAACGACTGCTCGGGGCGGCCCGGCGTCCGCAGGCTCCTCGCGGCGAGGTCCTGCAGCCCGCCGTACGGGTCGGCGAACTCGTGGTGCGGCAGCCGGACGGCCATCGCGTTGACCGCGAAGTCGCGCCGGGCGAGGTCGCCGTCGAGCGAGTCGCCGTACATCACCTCGGGCTTGCGCGAGGCGGGATCGTACGACTCGCTGCGATAGGTGGTGATCTCCAGCAGCCAGCCGCCCTTGCGGACGCCGACCGTGCCGAAGTCGATCCCGATCGTCCAGACGGCGTCGGCCCAGTCCTTGACGATCTCCAGCACCCGCTCGGGACGGGCGTCCGTGGTCAGGTCGAGGTCCTTGCTCGCACGGCCGAGGAGGACGTCGCGGACGGAACCGCCGACCAGGGCCAGCTCGTGCCCCCGGGCCGAGAACAGCTCGCCGAGCTCGTCGGCGACCGGGGCGATCCGGCGGAACAGTTCGTTCACGGCGCGCTGCTGGCTGTCGCTCAGATTTGAAACGGACAAGGCTGGGTAGGTCCTTCGGTCACGGAACAGAAACTCTCCCCCGATGGCCCAGGTGTTCGGGTGTCACCCAGGGGAGACACACCTAGCGATCACCAGGCCACGAACGGTTCGGGGGCGCTGGACGACGCAAGGAGCACACGAGATGAAAGACGCTCTCGCGATTCACCGCTGGCTCCTCGCCCACCAGATCCACCATGAGATCGTACGTCTTCCGCGCCCGTTGACATGCTCGGACGAGCTTCCCGAGGTGCTGGGGGTCACTCCCGGGACCTGCGTGTGCGTATCGCTGTTCGAGGTGTCGGCGCGTGGAGGGACCCACGAGGTGGCCGTGGTGAGCGCGGTGGGCTCCTGTCCCGGGCCGGCGGCGGTGGGCGACGTCCTGCGCGCCCACAGGGTGACCCCCGCGTCCGCCTTCGCCGTCAACTCCGCGACCGACTACGCGCACGGCCTGGTCTGCCCGCTGCTGCTGCCCGACGACCTGACCGTCCTGGTGGACCAGCGCCTGTTGGAGCGCATCGATCCCGACGACTTCGTCCACACCGCGACCGGCGAGCGCCGCACCGCCTTGCGATTGCGCGCCATCCACCTGTTCGACCTGGTGGCGGCCAAGCCCGTCGACCTGAGCACCGGCCACAGGAGAGGTCTCGCAAGCCTGGTGAGTCCTATGCGGACCGCATAGCCAATAGCATTCTGGGCGTGCGCCGTACCTCACCGCCGGCCGGCACATGATCCGTAAGGCCGCGCTGCTGACATTGCTGACCGCCCTGCTCGCCTCCCCCGCGGGCATGGCCGGTACGGCTGTCGCGGCACCTCCTCCGGGTCGTGCCGCAGTTGCGGCTCCCGCCGATCCGCTCCTCGTGAGCGAGATCACCCCGGAGGTCGTGCGTGCGGCCGCCACGCCCATAACGGTCGCGGGGACCTTCTCCGGCACGCCCGGGTCCTCCGTGCGGGTCGCCGTCCGATACTCCCGGGGGCGGCCGTTCGCGTCCCGTTCGGAGATGGCGGCCTACCTGTCCGAGCAGGGGTACGGCACCACCAACTGGAGCACCAGAGTCCAGGCCACGCCGCTCGACCAATCGGGCAAGCTGCCCTTCCGCTTCACGGTGGCGCCCGAGGAGCTGGGCATGCCCCGGCCCGGCGTCTACCCCTTCGAGATCGAGGTGACCGACGCGGCGACCGGGCAGCGCCTCGGGATCGAGCGGACATTCCTGACGTACGCCCCCAAGGGCGAGCAGATCCCCAAGGTGAAGCTCGCGGTCGCCCTGCCGATCGTGGACCGGCCCCACCGCGCCGACGACGCGACGTTCATGGACGACGACCTGTCCGAGTCGCTCGCCTCCGGCCGCCTGGCCTCCCTGCTCCAGACCGCGCAGGACACCGGCGACGGCGTGACCTGGTTCGTGGACCCCGCCCTGCTCGACGACGTCCGTGTCCTGTCCTCGGGGACCCGCGACGTGCGCGGCACACGCAAGAACGCCGACCCTGCGGCCGGCCAGTGGCTGAACGGCCTGCGCAGCGCGCTGACGGACAAGACGGTCGTCGCCACGCCGTACGCCGACCCGGACGTGGCCGCGCTGGTCCACCACGGTCTCGACAAACAGGCCGCGGCGTCCGTCCAGCGCGGGGCCGCGCTCGCGAGCGAACTGCTCGGCCGGGAGATCCGCGGCACCACCGCGTGGCCGGCCGGCGGCAAGATCGACCGTGACGCGGTGGACGAACTGGCGATGTCGGGCGTGAAATCCGTGCTGCTGTCCGGGGACGCGCTGCCGCCGCGGGCCGCGGGACAGGACACGGCGCAGGACGCGACGCAGAGCGGACAGCCCGTCCCGCTCCCCGCGCAGGCCACTCCCGACGGTGCGGCCAGGCTCGACACCGTGGCGGAGGCCCCGCTCACCGCGCTGCTCACCGATCCCACGCTCAGCAAGGTCCTCGGCGGGAACGTGTCCGCTCCCGGCGCCGCCATGCTCGCGCGGCAGCGGTTCCTCGCCGAGACCGCGATGATCGCCTTTGAGCAGCAGGCCCAGCAGACCGGCCAGACCGGCCAGACGGGGCAGGGCGAGACGGCGACGGCGGCCGCGCGCACGGTCATCGCGGCGCCCGATTCGCACCTGTGGACCCCCGACCCGGCGTTCGTCTCCAGCCTCCTCCAGGCCGCCGCCGGCGCCCCCTGGCTGCGCATGACCTCGCTCGAATCGGTCAAGCCCGGCCGGACCGGCGTGCCGCGCGGCGACCTGACGTACACCGAGCGCGACCGCCAGGCCGAGCTGAGCCGCTCCTACCTCACGACCGTGCGCAAGCTGGCGCGCAAGGCCGACGCCGTGGCCACCGTCACCGAGGAGCACACGGACGTCTTCCACACGGCCATACTCCGGCTGACCTCCGCCTCCTGGCGAGGCGACGGCAAGCGGGCGGGCTCCTTCGCCGGCCAGGTGCAGAAGGCGATCGACGACCGCATCGACCACGTGTCCGTGCTCGACACCCCGCGCGCCGTCGCCGGAAGCAACGGCCAGGTCCCGGTCAGCGTGGCCAACAACCTGGACAAGGACATCCAGATCAAGGTCCGGGTCACCTCGGCCAGCAAGTCGCGGCTCGCCATCGACGCCGACGGAGGGGTCTACGTGACCCCCACCACCAGGATCCTCGCGGGGCGCAGCCAGCTCGTGAACGTGCCGGTGATCGTCCGCAACGAGGGCGGCGAAGCGAGCATCTCCGTACAGCTCCTCACCGACGGCGACGAGAAGTACGGCAAGGCGGTGCGGGTCGTCGTGCGCGCGACCGGTTACACCGGCATCGCCCTCGTCATCGTGGGGGCGGCCGTGGTCATCATGCTGGCCGCCGTGGTGATGCGCATCCTGCGCCGCAGGTCGCGCAAGGCGTTCCCGTTCGACGGGCCGGAGGACGAGGAGGGCCCGCCCGCCGGCCGGCCGGGAGCCGTCCCGGCCGAGCGCACCCAGTCGCCCTAGTCTGGGTCGCCGTAGAGTCTGGACCACCCCGAGACCCCGAGTGAGGCGGCCGCGCGATTCGGGCCGCCGTGAACCGAAGGACAACCATGAGCAGGATGCTGCGGGCCAGCGCGATCATGGCGGCCGGGACGATGGTCTCGCGGCTCACCGGCTTCGTCCGCACGGCGATGCTCGCCGCGGCCATCGGCACCCTCGCCCTCGGCGACGCCTACAACGCGGCCTACCAGATCCCCTACATCCTGCTCGACCTGCTGCTCCAGGGCATCCTCAGCGCCGTGGTCGTGCCGGTGATCGTACGGGCGCAGAAGCGGGACCCCGACGGGGGCCAGGCGTTCGAGCAGCGGCTGATGACGCTGGGCGTGGTGGTGCTGTCGGCCGTCGCGGTGATCGGCGTGCTGCTGGCCCGGCCGATCATGGAGCTCTACACCGCTTCGAACTGGTCGGAGCACAAGGTGGCGGTGGCCACCACGCTGGCCCAGTACCTGCTCCCGCAGATCGCGTTCTTCGGGGTCGGCTCGCTGGCCGGGGCGATCCTGAACACGCGGGACAGGTTCGCCGCGCCCATGTGGGCGCCGGTGCTCAACAACATCGTGGTCATGGGCGTCCTGGCCGCCTACTACGCCGTCGGGACGTCCGACATCGAGAAGGTGACCGAGCGCGACCTCACACTGCTCGGCCTCGGCACCACCGCGGGCATCGTGGCCCAGGCGCTGGTGCTGATCGTCGCGCTGCACCGGGCCGGGTTCCGGTTCCGCCCGCGGTTCGGGGTGCGCAACACCGGGCTCGGCGAGGCGGCCAGGGCGGCCGTGTGGACGTTCGCCTTCGTCGGCATCAACCAGATCGCGCTCCTGATCACCACCAAGCTCTCGACCGGCGCGGGCGCCCGGGCGCCGGGCGCGGGCAACAGCGCCTGGGCGTACGCGTTCCAGCTCTTCCAGCTCCCGTACGGGATCATCGCGGTGTCGGTGATCACGGCGATGCTGCCCAGGATGAGCAGGCTCGTGGCGGACGGGGACCTCGCCACGGCCCGCGAGGAGTTCTCCTCCGGGGTGCGGCTGGTCTCCTCCGTCATCGTCCCCGCGGGGCTGCTGCTGATGGTGCTCGGCCCGGCGGTCACCACGTTGATCTTCTCGTGGGGACACATGACGACGACCGACGCGATCTACATCGGCCACGTTCTGCAGGTGTTCGGCGTCGCGCTCATGCCGTTCTCGGTCTTCCAGCTGCTGCTGCGGGTCTTCTACAGCTTCGGCGACACCCGTACCCCCGCGATCATGGCGGGGGTGAACGTGGTCGTCAACGCGTCGCTCAGTCTCGTCGCCTACTTCACGCTCCCCGACCGGTACGTCGTCATCGGACTGGCGTTCGCCTACCTGATCACCTATGTCGTGCTCTGCGGCGTCGCGTGGGTGCTGGCCAGCCGGAAGATCGGCGGGCTCGGTGGCCGGGAGATCGTCGCCGGCCTGGGCCGGATGTACGCGGCGGCGATCCCGGCCGCCGCGCTGGCGCTGGCGATCCTGTGGCTGGCCAGGGAGATCACCCCGATCACCGCGGCGAGTTCGGCCGTGGTGCTCGTGGTGGGCGGCGGCGCCGGGCTGCTGCTGTACATGCTGGCCGCGCACCGGCTGCGGGTGCCCGAGGTCCGTTCCATCATTGGACTTGTCGCAAGCCGGGTAGGACGGTAAGAGTCCTCAAGAACGACCGGCAACTGGAAGGTAACCCGAAAGTCCGATTCGGACGTCTTCGATCGGGAAGGCGGGCACAAGCGGCACGGCACTAGCATGGTGCGCCAGGGAGTGTTGAGACACGACCAGGGAACGTCCCGCAGACCTTGCCCCACCGATGGATTCGGCCGGGCGGGCGACCGCGAGGCGGAGGAGGACCGGGCGGCGGCGCCGCGCGGACCGATTCCGGCCCGCGGATGCTCGTCTCCGGGGTCTCGCCGACCGGCGTGCTCCGCTCGGCGACCGCGGCAGGCAGGAGGTCTTAGGGGCGCGATCTGGAGTTTCGGACCGGCGAGCGGAAGCGGGAAGGCGTGGGCGGAACCACCCGGCATCGGCTGATGCATGCCGACGAGCCGCGGAGCGGAGCGGCCGCATGAGCATGTCCACGGTCGAACCGGGGACCCGGCTGGCGGATCGCTTCCGCCTCGAGGACCGGGTGCACGAGTCCGGCGGCGCGACTTTGTGGAAGGCCCTCGACGAGATCCTCGCCCGCCCGGTCGCGGTCCACACGTTCGCACCCGATTTCCCCCGGGTCGAGGAGGTCGTCACCGCCGCCCGCCTGGCGAGCCGCCTGACCGACCCTCGCCTCACCCAGGTCTTCGACGCGGCCGACGAGGACGGCACGGCGTACGTCGTGAGCGAGTGGGTCAGCGGAGACTCGCTCCTCGACCTGCTGGAGAGCGGGCCGATCGAGCCCGAACGCGGCGCCGCCCTGGTCGCCGAGGCCGCCGAGGCACTGGCGCACGCGCACGCGGCCGGCCTCACCCACCTGCACCTGACCCCCGGCCGCCTGGTCTGGACGAGCGGCGGCACGGTCAAGCTCCTCGGGCTCGCCGTCGACGCCGCGATCCTCGAGCTGAGCAGCGACGAGCCCGCCAGGGAGGACGCCGAGGGGCTGGGCCGGCTGCTCTACGCGGCGCTGACCGGCCACTGGCCCGGCGAGTCCGACTGCGGGCTGCCCGCCGCACCCCTGGACGACGGCAAGTTCTGCACACCCCGGCAGGTCACCGCCGGAGTGCCCGGTTATCTGGACGCCATCACCTGCCGCGCGCTGCTGCAGGAGTCGCGGCGGGGACAGCCGCCGCTGGCCACCCCGGCCGACGTGGCCGAGGCGCTGGCCGAGGTGCCCCGTCCCGCGCCGGCCCCCGTCACCACCGCGCCGCCCGCGCTGAACCTGCGCAGCGAGGCGCCGGACGGGCTGGGCATGTCCGCCATGCCGCCCCGCATGCCGTCTCATCCGGCGCACCAGATGACGATGGCCCCTCCGCCACCGCGCCCGCAGACCGGCACCGCGAGCAAGGTCCTGCTGACCGTCATCGTCCTGCTCGTGATGGCCGCCGTCGGCGTGGGCGCCTGGACCGTGGGCAAGAACCTCGGCAACACCCCGAGGGGCGTGGCCCAGTCGGACGCCGTCACGTCCCCGTCCCCCACACGCAAGCCGGTGGCCGTCAAGCCGGTGAGCGCGACCGGGTTCGACCCGCTGGGCGACGACCGCGCGGAGAATCCGGAGTACAGCAATCTCGCCATCGACGGCAAGCCGTCCACCGAGTGGCACACCGACAGTTACATCAGCGCCGACCTGGGACGGCTCAAGGACGGCGTCGGGCTCATCCTCGACATGGGCAAGCCGGTGCCCATCGCCGACGTGGTCGTCTCCCTGGGCGGTTCCTCCGGCGCGACCGTGCAGCTCAAGGTGGGCGACGCCGCGGAGCTGTCCTCGCTGAAGACGGCGGCGGAGAAGAAGAACGCCTCGGGCTCGGTGACGCTCACCCCGGGAAAGGCCACCACAGGTCAGTACGTTTTGATCTGGTTCACCCGTCTTCCCCCCTACAACGGGCAGTATCGTGGCACCATCTACGAAGTAACGGTGCATTCCCCCGGATCGGCATAGCAGGGACTTGTGAATTCCCCACCAGACAATCCCCCGACGGCTGAGCACGCGCGTCGCGCGATGACCGATGCCGATCTGCTGAACCGCCACCTCGGCGGTGACCCTCACGCGTTCAGCGAGATCGTCAGGCGGCACCGCGACCGGATGTGGGCGGTCGCCCTGCGTACGCTCGGCGATCCCGACGAGGCCGCCGACGCGGTTCAGGACGCGTTCGTCTCGGCGTACCGCAAGGCGGGCAGCTTTCGCGGCGAGGCGGCGGTCACGACGTGGCTCCACCGCATCGTGGTCAACGCCTGCCTCGACCGCATGCGCCGCAAGTCGGTACGCCCGATCGCCGACGACGAGCTCATCGAGGCCGTCGAGCGGGAGGTGCCGGCCACCGACCATGCGGGCGAGCGCGAGGTCTCCCTGGAGGTCACGGCGGCGCTCAAGCTGCTGCCGCCCGACCAGAGGGCGGCCCTCGTGCTGGTGGACATGATGGGGTACGCCGTGGACGACGCGGCGACGGTGCTGGGCGTCCCGTCGGGCACCGTGAAGAGCCGCTGCGCCCGTGGTCGTGCCAAACTCGCCCCGATTCTTTCGCATCTACGGAACCGATCCGACCTCACTCGCGTCTCATCCGGGAAGGGAGCAGAACTTCGTGACGGGTGACACGCACTACGACCTGGAGGTTCTCGCCGAGCTGGCGGAGGGTCTCCTCGACGACACGACGGCCCGGCGGGTCCGCGAGCATCTCGCGGTCTGCGATCCCTGCGGGGAGAGCCTTGCCGACCTGGCCGCCGTCCGCGAGGTCCTCGCGGCGATGCCGGTGCCTGCGATGCCTTTGGGCGTCGCACGACGCATCGACCGGGCGCTGGCCGCCGAGACTCCGGACTGGGACCGCATCATGCGGGACGCCCCATGGGACAGCGCTCCACAGGAGATCGGCCCGTGGGAGACCGCGCCGTGGGAGACGGTCGAGCCTCTGGTCGCACCCCCGGTGGACACCACCGCGGAAACCGCTGTGGAGACACACGTGGAGCCGGAGCGCGAGGCCGCGCCGGTCGCCGCGACGGCCGCTCCTTTGGGCGTCGTCGCCGACGACGGGACGATCGTGCCGGCCAGGCGCCGTTCCGGAACGCGTACGGCGGGCAGGAAGGCGTCCAGGCGGCGCGCATGGGCGTTGCCGGCCGCGGTCGCCGCGGCGGCGGCCGTCGTGATCGGGAGCGGCGGCCTCGCCACCGGCCTGCTCTCGTTCGGCGACTCGCCGTCCCGGCAGGTGGTGAGCCAGGGCGATCCCGGCCAGAGCCCAGCCAAGGTCGAGGCGCTGACCTACTCGACCTACGCCAGCGGCCACAACTACACCAGCCGGGAGCTGCGCGGGCCGCTGCTGGGGTACTTCGGTGTGGCGCCCGGCTTGGGCACCAACGACGACGAGGACCTCGACACCTGCGTCAAGCGGTTCTCGACCGAGCTCGACCGCACACCGATCGGCGTGGACAAGGCGCTCTACAACGGCAACGAGGCCACGGTCATGGCGTTCTGGGAGGACAAGAGCAGCAACGCCGTGCGGGTGGTCGTGGTGGACTCCCGGTGCCACAAGCTGCGGCCCGAGGTCCTGGCCTCCTGGAAGTGATCACGCGGCGCGAGCCGTACCATCAGCAGTGACGAAGCCCCCCGCGACCTCCGGGGGGCTTCGCCGTATCGGGGGTCGGCCCGGGAATCGCCGGGGCCTAGGATCTGTTGACGCCACTGCACATCACCGGGACGAAGAAGGCGGGTCCGTTGAGCGACGTTCGTAACGTGATCATCATCGGGT
The DNA here is from genome assembly GCF_040685655.1 of Microbispora sp. NPDC088329. Classification (NCBI taxonomy): domain Bacteria; kingdom Bacillati; phylum Actinomycetota; class Actinomycetes; order Streptosporangiales; family Streptosporangiaceae; genus Microbispora; species Microbispora sp. NPDC088329. Next base: position 803,013 of record NZ_JBFBIP010000001.1, on the reverse strand, counting down.
CGGGGCCGGCCGGCTACACGTCGGCCGTCTACACCGCACGCGCGGACCTCAAGCCTCTCGTCTTCGAGGGGTCGGTCACCGCGGGTGGGGCGTTGATGAACACCACCGATGTGGAGAACTTCCCCGGGTTCCCCGACGGGATCATGGGCCCGGACCTGATGGACAACTTCCGCAAGCAGGCCGAGCGCTTCGGCGCCGAGCTGGTCGCCGACGACGTGATCGAGGTGGACCTGCAGGCCGACCCGAAGGTCGTCAAGACCTACACCGACACCTACTACGCCAAGGCGGTGATCCTGGCCACCGGGTCGCGTTACCGCGAGCTCGGGCTGGAGAACGAGAAGCGCCTGTCGGGACGTGGGGTGTCGTGGTGCGCCACCTGTGACGGGTTCTTCTTCCGCGACCAGGACATCGTGGTGGTCGGCGGCGGTGACACGGCGATGGAGGAGGCGATCTTCCTGACCCGGTTCGCGAAGTCGGTCACGGTGATCCACCGCCGTGACTCGCTGCGTGCCAGCAAGATCATGCAAGACCGCGCCTTCGCGAACGACAAGATCCGCTTCGTGTGGGACAGCGAGGTCGCCGACGTGCTGGGCGAGGACCGGGTCAACGGGGTGCGGGTGCGCAACCTCAAGACCGGCGAGGAGTCCGACCTGCCGGTGGGCGGCGTGTTCATCGCGATCGGGCACGAGCCGCGCACCGACCTGCTCAAGGGGCAGGTCGATCTGGACGATCAGGGGTACATCACGGTGGACTCGCCGTCGACGCGGACGAACATCGACGGGGTGTTCGCGGCCGGCGACGTGGTCGACCACACCTACCGCCAGGCGATCACGGCGGCCGGAACGGGCTGCGCGGCGGCCCTGGACGCCGAGCGCTGGCTGACACTGAACGCCTGAGCCCGGCATCCCGGGAATGCGGGGAGGCTCCCCGCGGTTGTCTGCACCGCCACACCACTCACGCAAGGAGAGAGATACCGTGGGCGCGATCAAGAGCGTGACGGACGCGAGCTTCGAGGCCGAGGTCCTCAAGAGCGACAAGCCGGTCCTGGTCGACTTCTGGGCCGAGTGGTGCGGTCCGTGCCGTCAGGTCGGACCGATCCTCGAGGAAATCGCCACCGAGCACGCCGACAAGCTGACGATCGTCAAGCTGAACATCGACGAGAACCCGGTCACGCCGCGCGACTACGGCGTGCTGCAGATCCCGACGATGAACGTCTACAAGGGTGGCGAGGTCGTCAAGCAGATCATCGGCGCCAAGCCGAAGGCCATGCTGCTGCGCGAGCTCGACGGCGTCATCTGACGCCGGTCCCGGCGGCACCACCGCCGTTCACACGGCGGCACCATCCGAAACCAGAGCCCTCCGCGCCCGGCGCGGAGGGCTTCTGTGTGATCGGGGTCACGCGACAGGGGCCGCATCGGGAGTCACAGCGGGCCCTGTGGTCCCCTCAGACGGGCCGCAGGGCCCTCTCCGGGGACATCGAACCCAGCAGGCGCTCCAGTGCCACCTCGACGTCCTCGCGCCACGACACGGCCGTCTTGAGCTCCAGCCGGAGGCGAGGGAAGCGCAGATGCGGGCGCACGGTCTTGAACCCGACCGACAGCAGGTAGTCGGCGGGCAGCACGCAGCCGCCCGGCTGCTCCCACTTCAGGTCGCCGAACGCCTCGATCGCGCGTACGCCGCGGCGGGTCAGGTCCTTGGCGACGCCCTGCACGAGCATCCGGCCCAGCCCGCCGCCGGTGAACTCCGGCACGATGTGCGCGGTCATCAGCAGCACCGCGTCCGAGCTGACCGGGGACGTGGGGAACGCCACCGACCGCGGGACGTACAACGGCGGGGCGTAGAGCACGAACCCGGCCGCCACGCCGTCGACGTAGGCGATCTTCCCGCAGCTCCCCCACTCGAGGAGAGTCGCCGAGATCCACGCCTCCTTCTCCAGACCGGGGTCTCCCGCCTCGACGGCGCGCTCGCCGCTCACGGGGTCGAGCTCCCAGAACACGCACCGCCGGCACCGGCGCGGCAGGTCATCGAGGTTGTCGAGGGTGACGTTGACCAGCCGACGCGACACGTGATGCCCCAATCCCCGTCAGGAGTCCTGCCAGAAAAGCGCGCGAATACGGCGTCTCCAGCTCGCATCGTAACTCAGCGGAAGGGCAGGAGCGGGTGCGCCACAACGGGCGCTGACGAGCGTCAAAGGGATTGGCCGGGCCGAAACCAGTGGGACGGGAATGCAAGAAAAGGAACCCTTGATGGTCAATACCCTGTTGTGATGAGTGTGGCGCGTTACCGTACTCTGGATTTCTCGGCTATGTGATCGGAGGTGGACCGTGACGCATGAGCTTGATCACGGTCGGACGAACGCGGCGGCCCACGGGTCCCGCATTGACGCCTACGTCGACAGGTACGCCGCCCGCGCCGCCGGGATGGTCGCCTCCGAGATCCGAGCTCTCTTCGCCGTCGCCTCGAGGCCTGAGGTGGTCTCGCTCGGCAGCGGCATGCCGTACATCACCGCGCTTCCCCTCGACGTGGTGAGCGACATCGTCGCCGATCTGGTAGCCACCCGCGGCTCCGTCGCTCTGCAGTACGGCGGCGGCCAGGGCGACGCCGCCCTGCGGGAGCAGATCTGCGAGGTCATGCGACTCGAGGGCATCGAGGCCGGTCCCGACGATGTCATGGTCACCGTCGGCTCTCAGCAGGCCCTCGACCTCATCACCCGGATCTTCATCGACCCCGGCGACGTCGTGCTCGCCGAAGGGCCGTCCTACGCCGGAGCGCTGGGCACGTTCGCGGCATACCAGGCGAGGGTCGTGCACATCGCCATGGACGACCAGGGCCTCATCCCGGAGGCTCTCGCGCAGACCATCTACGCGCTGCGCGCGGCGGGAAACCGGGTGAAGTTCCTCTACACCGTCCCGAACTTCCAGAACCCGGCCGGCGTGACCATGAACGAGGTGCGCCGCCGTCAGGTGCTGGAGATCTGCCGCCGCACCGGCGTTCTCGTGGTGGAGGACAACCCGTACGGCCTGCTCGGGTTCGACGGGGAACCGATGCGGGCGCTGCGGGCCGACGATCCCGACGGCGTCGTCTACCTCGGCTCGTTCTCCAAGACGCTGGCCCCCGGTTTCCGGGTCGGCTGGGCTGTCGCCCCACACGCGATCCGCGACAAGCTCGTCCTCGCCATGGAATCGTCGGTGCTGTCGCACTCGACGTTCACCCAGCTCGCCGTCGGGCAATACCTCTCGACCCAGCCGTGGCGGGAGCAGATCAAGACGTTCCGTGAGCTGTACCGTGAGCGGCGCGACGCGATGCTCAGCGCGCTCGAGGTGTATATGCCGCCCGGCTGCACGTGGACCCGCCCCGCCGGCGGGTTCTTCGTCTGGATGACCCTTCCCGAAGGACTCAACTCCAAAGCCCTCCTCCCCCGAGCCATCGCCGAGCGGGTCGCGTTCGTGCCCGGCACCGGCTTCTACTCCGACGGCGGCGGCACGCGCAACATCCGGTTGTCGTTCTGCTATCCGGAGCCCGACCGCATCAAGGAGGGCGTGCGCCGCCTGGCCGACGTGATCGAGCAGGACCTCAGGATGCGGGACACGTTCGGCACCAGCTCCATTCCGAGGCATGGGGGCGTGGACACCCCCGGCCCTGACCTCGCCTAGACACGGTACGGCCGCTGCCCCCGCGGCGGAGGAGCCGCCCATGGCACCGCTCATGGGCGGCTTCGGGTGTGCAGATGACTGCACGGTGCGCCCCGGCTGGACGGGCCTCCGCTCCGCCCGGCTGAAAGCATGTGCCGGGACGGTTACATGGCGACGCGTCGGTGTGGGCGGGGCACTAGCCTGTTCAGGCTGGCCATACTGACTTCTCGAGGCGAGAAAGGCCCTCTTCGTGAGCGAGCGAACGATGACCCAAGGATCGCCCCCCGTGCGTCCATGGAGGGGGGCGGAATTCGGGCCAGGCGATGCGGACCATTACGGGAACGCGGCCGGGGCCTCCGGGCACCGGACGGCGGCCGGTCCCGCCGCGGACCGCATCGGCGGTGAGGCGGCATGAGCGATCTAGGACACGTGCTCATCCTCGCGGGAGGGCTCTCCTACGAGCGTGAGGTCTCCATCCGATCGGGACGCCGCGTCGCGGAGGTGCTCCGGGCAGCCGGTGTGGACGTGGAAACACGCGACGCCGACGCCACCCTCGTACCCGCGGTGCTGTCGGACCCGCCGGACGTGGTGTTCGTCACCCTGCACGGCGGCGCCGGAGAGGACGGCGCCATCCGGTCGGTGCTGGAGCTGCTCGATGTGCCCTACGTCGGGGCGACGCCGGACGCCTGCCGGGTCGCTTTCGACAAGCCCACGGCGAAGGCGGTCGTCCGCTCCTGGGGACTGAACACGCCCGACTCGGTCGCGTTGCCCAAGGAGACGTTCCACGATCTCGGCGCCACGGCCGTGCTGGCCCGCATCATCGATCGGCTCGGGCTGCCGCTCTTCGTCAAGCCCTCACGCGGTGGATCCGCGCTGGGCGCGTCCATCGTGCGTACGGCCGAGGAGTTGCCCGCCGCGATGGTCGGTTGCTTCGCCTACGGCGACACCGCGCTCATCGAGCGGTACGTCGAGGGCGTGGAGGTCGCGGTCTCCGTGGTGGATCTCGGCGACGGACCGGTCGCGCTGCCGCCGGTGGAAATCGTGCCCGACCGAGGCGTGTACGACTACGCCGCCCGCTACACGGCGGGGCAGACGGAGTTCTTCGCACCGGCCCGGCTCTCCCCCGAGGCCACTCAGGCGTGCTCGGGAATGGCGGTCGCCGCGCACACCGCGCTCGGCCTGCGAGACATCTCCCGCACCGACCTCATCGTCGACGCCACCGGCAAGCCGTACTTCCTCGAGGTGAACGTCGCGCCCGGCATGACGGAGACCTCTCTGCTGCCCATGGCCGCAGAGGCGGCCGGCCAGGATCTCGGCACGCTGTGCAAGGGACTCCTGGAGCTCGCCGCCACCCGAGGCTGATCCCGCCTCGGTTTCACGTGAAACGGTTCCCCTCCAGGCTCCACCGGCCACCATCGCCCGCCTGGAGGGGTCTTCCCAACCTTGAGCCTGAGGCCTGGGGCCTGGTACCCGTGGCCACATCCACACCGCATCGCAGGCGCCGTCGCCGTTGAGGCCGACGACCCTCGCCACCGTATTGCTCGGCACACCGTGACCTTGGACCGGATCGCTGTGCTCGTAGACGGGATCGCCGTGGAGGTGGGCGATACCGATCCGCCGGGACGCCGGTGGCGCGGCGGGCTCGATGGGGCACCTCCTCGGGGCAGGCCGTGTCATGGGTGCCACGCAGGCGACGTGGGGCAGGCGGCCGACGACGGTGGCGTATCGCCTGAGGGCTTCGAGGCGGCCGGAAAGGCCGGGCTCAACCCGGATGCGCCTCGGTTCTCCCCCACACCATCGACGGTCGAGGGCTACTGGTCGCCCGGTTCCGAACTCGAAGGAGTCGTAACCGACCCCTTGCGCCCGAGAGCAGGACACAACGGGGAGCGATTCGCAGGCGTTTGAAGCGGGAAGCGGCCCACGGTGATCGCGGGTCCGCCGGCCCGGCTTGTCACCTGCAGCGTGCGCGCGTCGGCGCCTGCCCGATAGGGCGTCCACGAACTTGACCGCGTCGGTCACTACATCGGGAATCGGTCGCTGCACGGGGCCAATCGCTGCGCGGGGTTGGCCGCTGCGCCAAATCGGACGCTGCGCCGGAAGGAACCTCCGGTCCTCGCGAAGCCCGCTCCGCTGGGCCTTCGCTCCGGTCCTCGCTCCCTTCCGCTCCGCTCCCTCTGACCACCCTGGCGATTGCTTGTGGACAGCGCGCCCTGCAGATGCTTTGGCCTGCCAGTCATGGTGAACGGACCGACTTGGGGTCGGCTTCCACGTGCGGCGTGGCCCCGATGGCAGTTGCCGGCATGTGCAGGACGGCGCGCAGAAGCCTTATAGCGCTCGGGAGCGCTGGTGTTGAACCTCAGACTGATCTAGCTCATCGAGCAGTAAAGCCCGGCTCTCGTGACGAGGATGAGCATCAGTGGACGGCGTACCAGGCGAGGCGGTCCATGCATCAGGTCGGCCTCGCACCGCCCTTCCGAAGCGATGTTTCACGTGAAACGTGTCACACACCGGCTCTACCGCTGCGGCCCAGTGGGCTACTCCGCCGTGATGCCCCTACTGCGCATCGCGTGGGCGGCCTCCGGCGCCATCGTGTCGATGATCCGCTCCAGGTCGTCGATCGTCGAGAACTCGACGACTATGCGGCCTTTCCGGCTGCCGAGGTCGACCTTTACCTTCGTTTCGAAGTGGTCCGAGAGCTGGTCCGCCAGGTCGCGCAGGGCCGGGGCGGTCGGCTTCTTCGCCCGGGGCTTGCGAGGAGCTGGTCCCGCGGTCGCCTCGCCCAAAGCGACGATCTCCTCGACGGTCCGGACCGACAACCCCTCCGCTACGATCCGGCTCGCCAGTCGCTCCTGGGCGGCCGGGTCGTTCAGCGCCAGCAGCGCTCGTGCGTGCCCGGCGCTGATGATCCCGGCCGCGAGCCGGCGCTGCACCTCGGGAGGAAGATTCAGCAGGCGCAGGGTATTGCTGATGTGCGAGCGTGACCGCCCCACCTTCTTCGCGAGCACCTCATGGGTGGCCCCGAAGTCGTCGAGGAGCTGCTGATAGGCCGCCGCTTCCTCCAGCGCGTTCAACTGCTCCCGCTGGAGGTTCTCGATCAGCGCCTCACGGAGCATCTCGTCGTCCTGCGTACTCCGGACGATCGCGGGGATGCGGTCCAGCTCCGCGATCTGCGAGGCACGCCACCTCCGCTCCCCCATGATGAGCTCGAAGCGGCCGTTCTCCACAGCGCGGACGACGACCGGCTGCAGCAGGCCGACCTCCTTGATGGACGCCGCAAGCTCTTCGAGCCGGTCCTCGTCGAACACCTCCCGCGGCTGCCGTGGGTTCGGGGAGATGAAGTCGACCTCGATCTCCTGGAAGTAGGCGCCCTCCACTGGACGCAGACCCGCCGTTTCCGTGTCCGGCGCGGCCGGAGGCAGGCCGACGGGCGGAGTGTTCGCCACGGACGCCGGATCGACGATCGGCCCTGTGGGGATCAGAGCCCCAAGACCCTTGCCCAGTCCCCGACGCTGCTGGCTCACTGCTGCTCCTTCATACCCACGCCCGCACAGAAGGCGGTGCCCAGCGACTCGGGGTCACTGGGCACCGGCACGCACACACCAGGAGACTGTACCGCTGCCGCGCATCGTTATGAGTCTTCGCGCTTTCAGCTGTGCGCACATCCGCGCGGACGCGTCGCGTGGTGCCAGCGGAAGGAGCGGAGCGGGCGGGAGTGAGGACCGGAGCGAAGGCCCAGCGAAGCGGGCTTCGCGAGGACCGGAGCTTCCGCCCGGCGCAGTGACGTCCCCACCAGAGGTAGGTCCTCACGCACTACGGGACAGCTTCGCGAAAACGCCCGGCGCAGTGACGTCTCCACCACAGGCAGGTCCCCGCGCACTGCGGGGCAGCTTCGCAATACGCCCGGCGCAGTGACGTCCTCCAGCGCCGGAGAGGTTTCCCATGGCCGCCGGCGCCGTGTCCTCCGCAGCGGCAGAAGCAACGCGCAAGGGACGGGCGCCGGCGCGAGCGCCGGACCCGCGTACGGCGACAGGGCGTGCGGGCGCCGCGTGGCGGCTCCGTCAGCCGTCGAGGGCCGCGGCCCGATAGGCGATCTCCCGGGCGGCGCCCATGTACGCCAGTGCCCCGCTCGATCCCGGGTCGTACGTCATGACCGACTGGCCGTAGCTGGGCGCCTCGGAGACGCGGACACTCCTGGGAATGACGGCGTCGAGCACGGTGTCGCCGAAGTGAGAGCGCACCTCCTCGGCCACCTGGGAGGCGAGACGGGTGCGGCCGTCGTACATCGTGAGCAGGATGGTCGAGACCGCCAGCGTCTGGTTGAGGTGCGCGCGCACCAGTTCCACGTTCTGCAGGAGCTGGGTGAGCCCCTCCAGGGCGTAGTACTCGCACTGGATGGGGATCAGCACCTCCTGGGCCGCCGCCATGGCGTTCACGGTCAGCAGGCCCAGCGACGGCGGGCAATCGATGAGGATGTAGTCGAACTCCATCGAGTCGAACGAGGCGAGCGCCCGCCGCAGGCGGGTCTCTCTGCCGACCATCGGGACCAACTCGATCTCCGCGCCGGCGAGGTCGAGAGTGGCGGGAGCACAGTACAGGTTCGGCATGTCGGGGACCGGCTTCACGATCTGCGACAGCGGCATGTCGTCCACGAGGACCTGATACACCGACGGCATCCCCGACCGGTGCTCCGTCGCCAGCGCCGTGGAGGCGTTGCCCTGCGGGTCGAGGTCGACCACGAGGACGCGCTGATCGTGCATGGACAGCGCCGCAGCGAGGTTGACGGCCGTGGTGGTCTTTCCCACGCCGCCCTTCTGGTTGGACACCGTCATCACGCGGCACCGGGATGGCCGGGGCCAGGCCCTCTCATCGCGTGTCGAGTAACCAACGGAAGGCGCAGCCGCCTGCGGGGGCGCGGCTGTTTCACGTGAAACCACAGAACTCAGTGCCTCTCGTACCAGCGGCGAATCGCCAGGGCTAAGGGGGGTCTGGGGCACGGTCGTCGTCCTTTCGACCGGCGAAGCAGGGGGACGAGGCCAGCCCACCCCGGAGGACCGGCCTGCTATCGCGATCTCCCAGCGTAGGGGGAGCCGCGTCTCCGGCCAACCCAGGCCCGCTGTCACACCGCCTGATCCGGCGTCCGCCACCGGCTCACCTCTTCCGTCGCCTCCGCGTGTTCGTTCGCGGAGACCGTCCGGCGACGACGCGAACGAGGGTCGCGGGCGGCTCGACCTTACCGCGCCCCACCGTGACCAATTCGACGTGGCTCGCCCCGAATGCCTCCAGCTGGGGACGGGCCGCGTCGAGTTCCTCCTGCGCCCGCTCCCCCTTCATCGCGAGCAACTCCCCGCCCTCGTGCAGCAGCGGCATCGACCACGACAGCAGACGATCGAGCGGCGCGACCGCCCGCGCCGTGGCCACGTCGAAGATGCGCTTGCGGGCGAGCTCCTCGGCCCGCCCGCGCAGCACCTCCACGTTGTCGAGCTTGAGCGCCTCGACACACTCGGACAGAAAGACGGTGCGGCGCAGCAGCGGCTCCAGCAGGGTCACCGTCACATCGGGGCGGACGATCGCGAGCACGAGGCCAGGCAGGCCCGCACCCGAGCCGATGTCGACCAGAGAAGAGTCCGGCGGGATCGCCTCCTCCACGACCGCGCAGTTGAGCAGGTGCCTGTCCCAGATGCGGGGCACCTCACGCGGCCCCAGCAGTCCGCGTACCACGCCCGGCCCGGCGAGCAACTCGGCGAACACCCGGGCCCGCTCCAGCGCCTCGCCGGTGAAGATCTCCCGCGCCACCGGGGGCGCCTCGGGCAGCTCGTTGCTCTCCGTCATCACTCACTCATCCAGGAACGCTCTTGGCCAAGGGTAACCGTCCCTTCCCCTCGGCGACGGCCACCCGCACATCCGGTGATGCCGACGTGCGGTTCCGGCCGAAGAGGCAGGGCGAGAAGGGGACGTACAGGACGGAAAAGCCGCCGGTCCCGGATATCGGGACCGGCGGCTTCCGCGCGTCGGAACTCTGATCGGAACTGTGAGAAGCGGTCAGGCGGGCAGGACCACCACGAAGCGGCGGGGCTCCTCGCCCTCCGACTCGCTACGCAGGCCGGCCGCCGCGACCGCGTCGTGCACGATCTTCCGCTCGAACGGCGTCATCGGCTTGAGCGGCTTCGGCTCGCCGGTGCGCTTGACGTCATCGGCCGCCGCGGCGCCCACCTTGGTGAGCTCGGCGCGGCGCCGCTCCCGATAACCGCCCACGTCGAGCATGAGCCGTGAACGCTCCCCCGTCTGGCGGTGCACGGCCAGCCGCGTCAGCTCCTGCAGCGCCTCCAGCACCTCGCCGCCGGGGCCCACGAGCTCGTCGCCCTTGATGCCGACGATCGAGACCACGGCACGGTCTCCCTCGACATCCATGTCGATGTCGCCGTCCAGGTCGGCGATGTCGAGCAGGCCCTCCAGATAGTCCGCCGCGATCTCGCCCTCCTGTTCAAGGGCGTCGATGTCGGGAGCAGGCTTGAGGGTCTCCCCAGCTTCGGTCACGTCCGGACTCTCCTTCTCCTACGACTTCTTGCTGCCGGTGCGCTTGCTGCGAGGCTGGCGCGCCGGCTGCTGACGGACGATCTTGGGGGCGGGCGCCGGCTCAGGCTGCGCCGCCGCCTTGGGCTTCCCCACCAGTTTGGTGAAGATGCCGTTCGTCGGCTCGGGGGTGGTGACGTTCCCCTTCTCGTCCACGACCGGCATGGGGTGGCGGCTGTAGAACCAGTGCTGCTGGCCGAGAGTCCACAGGTTGGTGGTCACCCAGTAGAGGATCAGACCGAGCTGGAAGTTCAGGCTGAAGACGGCGAACAGCGGCGAGATGTACATGAGGATCTTCTGCTGCTGCGCCATGGGGTTGTCCGGCATCTGCGCCATCGAGCGCTTCACGCTCTGCCGGACGGTGAGGAACGTGGTGCACGAGCTGATGGCCACGAAGCAGGCGAGCACGATCTTCGTCATCACCGGCTGGGCGCCGAGACTCTGAATGACTTCGGAGCTGTCGAAGAACTTCGCCGCCAGTGGCGCGCCGATGACGTGCGCGGCGCGAGCACTGTCCACGAGCGCCTTGTCCATGCCGAACGCGACCCGGTCCTCGGCGATGGCCCGCAGCACGGTGAACATCGAGATGAAGATCGGGAACTGCGCGACGATCGGGAGGCAGCCCCCGAGCGGGTTGGCGCCGCCCTCCTGATACAGCCGCATGACCTCCTGGTTCATGCGCTGCTTGTCGTTCTTGTACTTCTTGCGCAGCTCCTGGACCTTGGGCGCCAGTTCCTGCATCTTCCGCGACGAGCGCATCTGCTTCATGAAGAGCGGGAAGATCAGCAGACGCATCAGCACGGTCAGCGTGATGATGGTCAGCGCCCAGTTGAGACCGCTGCTTGAGGGGATGAAAGTGCTGTACCCGGCGTGGATCCAGGTGATCACCTGCGCCACGGCCGTGTACAGCCAATTCAGGAATGGCAGCTCCACCGAGCTAGCTCCCTTGCGTTTCGTCGTGAGACCGGACTCGGCGTGGGGGCACCGGGTCGAAACCTCCAGGATGGAACGGATGACACCGTCCGATACGCCTGACGGTCAGCCATACCCCGCGCGCCGCTCCATGAACGGCGACGGCTTCCAGGCCGTAGGCGCTGCAGGACGGTTCGAACCGGCACCTCGGCCCCAGCATCGGGCTGATGAAGGCGCGGTAGAACTTGATGAGCGCGAGCAGCACACGGGCGACCGGCCCCGCCTCGGGCCGGTCGGCTTCCCCGGGCACCATGGCCGGGGTCGGTTGCTGCGCTGTCATGACCGTCCATCCGTCGGGGTCCGGGACTCGGACCCACGCCGCCGGAGTAAACGACTCAGCGCGACGTCGAGTTCGGCGGCCAGGTGCTCGCTGCGCGCGGACGCGGCCGGTGGATTGGCGCGTACCACCAGAAGGCTACCTCTCGGCAGCAGCGGCAGGCGGCTCCGCACGAGGTGTCTCAACCTGCGCCGGACCTTGTTGCGCACCACGGCGCCACCGACCGCCTTGCTCACGACGAAGCCGACCAGCGGTGGCTCGTCGGCGTCGCGCAGGTTCAGGTGGGCGACCAGGGTGGGACGCCCGGCGCGCCGCCCACGGCGAATCGCGTCGGCGAACTCGTCACCCCGCCGCATGCGGGACGCGGACGGCAGCACCGGGCCTTCCTCGACGTACGGCCGCCCGCTCCGCTTGGCACGGGCGGGCGGCGTCTGATTGTCAGACGGTCAGTTCGGCGCGGCCCTTGCGGCGGCGCGCGGCCAGAATGGCGCGGCCGGCCCGGGTGCGCATGCGCAGCCGGAAGCCGTGGGTCTTCGCGCGGCGACGGTTGTTCGGCTGATAAGTACGCTTGCTCACGGGTGGGCTCCAGGCTTCCAGTACGTCCGCGGCGTTCCGCGGGCGCGGTACATTCCATGGTCACGGCTCGTCAGATGCGCGGGCATGCGAAATAGCCGTCGCGTGATTAGCCGACCGGGACACGTTACGGGCCCACCGTACGTCAGGTCAAACCGGCACCCGTGACGCCAAGCGAGTACGGCGAGCGACCATGGGCCGTTAGGCTGTGGACAACGCCTTGTACACAGATTGCGCACACAGCCACGGCCGGCCGATCGGCCCTTCCCCCCATCAGCGTGAATGTGCCAGGGGAGGATGCGCGGGCTGTGCACATCGTGTGGATCATATGTGGACGGCATTCGGACGAGAGCCGGTGCCGAGAGGCGCACCGACTGACACGACACGGATCGCGGCGGACGAGCGGGGCCGCGCAACGAGAGGAGGGGCCGAGCCATGGAAGGCGTCGATCTCAACGCTGTATGGGCTCGGGCGCTCAGGACCCTGCTCGACGAGGGAGTCTCCGGGCAGCAGCGCGCGTTTCTCCAGATGACGCAGCCCTCCGGCCTCATCAACGACACGATCCTCCTGGCGGCGCCCAACGACTTCGCCAAGGAGGTCATCGAGGTACGGCTGCGTCCGTTGATCGTGCACGCGTTGTCACAGGAACTCGGCCGGCCCGTGCGGATCGCCGTGATGGTCGATCCCGGTGCGGGCCTGCCCGCCGACCCCGCGGCCGCTCCACAGGCAGACCATCGTCCACAGGCCCCGTCCACAGATTATCCACAGGCCCATCCCCAGGCTCCGCGCTTCCCCTTAGGCGAGGACGGCCCGATCCGGCGCGACGCCGAGCCGCACGGACCGCACTATCCACAGGGCCGGCAGTATTCACAGCCCCCGCAGCACATGGCGCCGCAGCACATGTCGCCGCCGGACCGGACGCAGCGGCCCGGCGGCTACTCTCCCGAGCCGCCCGCGGCGCCCAAGCCCGAGCCGGCGTCCGGGCCGGTGCCGGGCCCCGTGCCCGGACCGGTGCCCGGCGCGGGGCAGAACCGCTGGGACGCCCGCAGCGGGCGCACCTCCGGTGAGCCCGCCCGGCTGAACGCCAAATACACCTTCGAGACGTTCGTCATCGGCGCCAGCAACCGCTTCGCGCACGCCGCCGCCGTCGCGGTCGCCGAGGCCCCCGCCAAGGCGTACAACCCGCTGTTCATCTACGGCGACTCGGGGCTGGGGAAGACCCACCTGCTGCACGCGATCGGCCACTACGCGCAGAGCCTGTACGACGGCGCCCGGGTGCGGTACGTGAGCTCCGAGGAGTTCACCAACGACTTCATCAACTCCATCCGCGACCACAAGGCCGACGGGTTCCGCTCCCGTTTCCGCGCCGTGGACATCCTGCTTGTGGACGACATCCAGTTCCTTGAGGGCAAGGAGCAGACGCAGGAGGAGTTCTTCCACACCTTCAACACCCTCCACAACGCGCAGAAGCAGATCGTCATCTCCAGCGACCGGGCGCCCAAGCAGCTCGTGACGCTGGAGGACCGGCTCCGCAACCGCTTCGAGTGGGGTCTGATCACCGACGTCCAGCCGCCCGAGCTGGAGACCCGCATCGCGATCCTGCGCAAGAAGGCGATCCAGGAGGGCCTGGCCGCGCCGCCCGACGTGCTGGAGTACATCGCCAGCCGCATCGCGACCAACATCCGCGAGCTGGAGGGCGCGCTGATCCGGGTCACCGCGTTCGCCAGCCTCAACCGGCAATCTGTGGACATCCAGCTCGCCGAGATCGTCCTCAAGGACCTCATCAGCGAGGACGCGAGCCCGGAGATCACCATCTCCCTCATCATGTCCACAACCGCCGAGTACTTCGGCGTCTCGCTCGACGACCTGTGTGGAAGCTCACGCTCGCGCGCCCTGGTGACCGCCCGTCAGATCGCCATGTACCTGGCCCGTGAGCTGACCGACCTGTCCCTGCCGAAGATCGGCCAGCAGTTCGGCGGGCGCGACCACACCACCGTGATGCACGCGGAGCGTAAGATCCGGTCGCTCATGGCGGAGCGGCGCTCGATGTACAACCAGGTCAACGAGCTGACGACACGGATCAAGCAGCGCGCGCGCAACGCTTAGTGCACAGCTGTGGATAACTCTGTGGATCAAACATGTCGCCGTTCGGCGGCGGCGTTTCGCGTTACCCCCACCCTCTCCGGCGCGTCGACACGCCGTTCCCGCTTGGGGACAACTTTGGGGAAAAGCTGGGGACTACTTGGGGAACACCCGTGGACGAGCTGGGGACGCCCTGTGCGTACTCTTTCCACACACCTCGGCTGTCCCTTTTACCCCGTGGACAACCGGTGGAAACATCGTGGATTACTCGTGGACAGAGGGCCCTCCGTCTGGGGAACAGGTGTGGGGACAGCGCGGCCGCCCACAGTCCACAGGGGGTCCGTCCACGTCTCCCCCACACCCGCAGTGGATGAATCAGCTCCCCTGAGCTGCGAAAATGCTCGACATCCACATATCCACACCGCTTAATAAGACGACTTGTATCTCTCTCTCAAGAACTCAAGAACCATAGAAGGGGTTCTGGAGGCACACAGGTGCGGGAGAGTGAACACTTGACGAAGCAGCGACACCCAGGAGGCTGATCCACGTGATGTTCCGGATCGATCGCGACGTGCTCGCCGAGGCCGTGGCGTGGACGGCACGGAGCCTTCCGGCCCGTCCCTCGGTGCCGGTGCTCGCCGGCATGCGGCTGGAGGTCACCGACGACCAGCGGTTGAAGCTCTCCGGCTTCGACTACGAGGTCTCCGCCGAGGTGACCCTCGAAGTGCAGACCGGGGAGCCGGGCGTGGTGCTCGTCTCCGGCAAGCTCCTCGCCGAGATCACCCGCGCGCTTCCCGCACAGCCGGTCGAACTGGTTGTGGACGGAGCCAAGGCCGTCGTCACCTGCGGCAGCGCCCGGTTCACACTGCTCACCATGCCTGTGGAGGACTACCCCTCCCTGCCCGCCATGCCCCCCGCCGCCGGACGGGTCGGCAGCGACGTGTTCGCCTCCGCCGTCGGCCAGGTGGCCGTCGCCGCGGGCAAGGACGACACCCTCCCGATGCTGACCGGTGTACGGATGGAGATCGAGGGCGACACCGTGACCCTCGCCGCCACGGACCGCTACCGCCTCGCCGTACGTGAGCTGAAGTGGCAGCCCGAGCAGTCCGGCTTCCAGGCCGTGGCGATGATCCCGGGCCGTACGCTGGCGGACACGGCCAAGGCGCTCGGCGGAACCGGCGCGGAGGTCGAGATCGCGCTGAGCTCGGCCGGCGGCACCGGTGAGGGAATGATCGGCTTTTCCAGCGCCGGACGGCGGACGACGACCCGGCTGCTTGACCCCGAGTTCCCCAAGTACCGCTCGCTGCTGCCCACCGAGTTCTCGGCGCGGGCGGACCTGTCCACAGCCTCGTTCGTCGAGGCCGTCAAGCGCGTCGCTCTGGTCGCCGAGCGCAACACCCCCGTACGGCTGGCCTTCCGTGGCGGAGAGGTCGTCCTGGAGGCGGGCAGCGGCGACGAGGCGCAGGCCGTGGAGGCGCTGCCGGTCGAGTTCGACGGCGACGAGATCAACATCGCCTTCAACCACCAGTTCCTGCTCGAGGGCCTGGGGGCGATCGACTCGGACGTCGCGCGGCTCCAGTTCACCACGCCGACCAAGCCCGCCATCCTCACCGGGGGCAAGCCTGTGGACAACGGCGGGAGCGAGGACTATCGCTACCTCATCATGCCCATCCGGTTGTCCAGCTGACCCGGATCTGACACCCCGGGCGTACGATCTCCTGCGGGCATGGACCCCCGATGCGTGGGTACGCGTGCCTCGGTGGACGACGCTGTGGACGACGCAGAGGTTTAGGGGTGGCTCAGATGCAGATCGGCATGATCGGGCTCGGCAAGATGGGCGGGAACATGGCCGAGCGGCTGCGGCGCGGCGGCCACGAGGTTGTGGGCTACGACCGCGATCCGTCCATCAGCGACGTCGGCAGCCTGAAGGACCTCGTCGAGAGGCTTCAGGCGCCGCGCGCGATCTGGGTCATGGTCCCCGCCGGGGCGCCGACGCAGAACACGATCGAGCAGCTGCGCGACCTGCTGTCGGAAGGTGACATCGTCATCGACGGCGGCAACTCCCACTATCTGGACGACCAGCGGCACGCGGCCGATCTCGGCGCCCGCGGCATCGGCTTCGTCGACGTGGGCGTCAGCGGCGGCGTCTGGGGCCTGGAGTACGGCTACGCGCTGATGACCGGCGGCGACGAGGAGCACGTCCGCCGGCTCGGGCCGATCTTCGAGACGCTCAAGCCCGAGGGCGAGGACGGCTTCGTGCACGCCGGCAGCGTCGGCGCCGGTCACTTCGCGAAGATGGTCCACAACGGCATCGAGTACGGCATGATGCAGTCCCTCGCCGAGGGCTGGGAGCTGCTGGAGGCCAGCGACGTCGTCACCAACGTCCCCGAGACGTTCAAGAGCTGGCGGCACGGCACGGTCATCCAGTCGTGGCTGCTCGACCTGCTGGTGCGGGCGCTGCAGAAGGACCCCGACCTCACCGAGCTCAAGGGCTACGCGGAGGACTCCGGCGAGGGCCGCTGGACGGTCCAGGCCGCCGTCGACCACGCCGTGCCCCTGCCGGCCATCACGGCCGCGCTGTACGCCCGCTTCGCCTCACGCCAGGCCGACTCCCCGGCGATGAAGATGGTCGCGGCGCTGCGCAACCAGTTCGGCGGGCACGCGGTCGCCTCCGTCGAGGGCCAGACGGGCAAGGGCGCCGACGCCCCCGGCGCCGACGTCACCCCGCCGGTGGAGGCCGACCGCTGACCCTCACCCCCTCTCACCGTGATCGCGGTGGGGTTGGCGGGGGGAGGCGTTAGCCTTGCGGGCGTGCACGTGGCGAGCCTGTCCCTCACCGACTTCCGGTCGTACCCGGAGGTCGACCTCGTGCTCGAACCGGGGGCGACGGCCTTCGTGGGGCCCAACGGGCAGGGCAAGACCAACCTGGTCGAGGCGCTGGGTTACCTCGCGACCCATTCGAGCCACCGCGTGGCCACCGACGCGCCGCTCGTACGGCACGGCGCGCAGCGGGCGATCGTGCGTGCGGCGGTGGTCAGGGACGACCGCCGCGCACTGATCGAGGTGGAGATCAACCCCGGCCGGGCCAACCGCGCCAGGGTGAACCGATCCCCCGTCCCCCGGGCTCGCGACGCTCTCGGCCTGCTGCGGACCGTGCTGTTCGCCCCGGAGGACCTCGCGCTGGTGAAGGGCGACCCCTCCGAGCGCCGCCGTTTCCTCGACGACCTGCTCGTCGCCCGCGTTCCCAGGTTCGCGGGGGTGCGCGCCGACTACGACCGCGTGCTCAAGCAGCGCAACGCCCTTTTGCGTACGGCCGCGGCGACGCGGGCGGGACGGCGGCGCGGCGGACGCAGGCAGGAGGACGACGCGGCCTTCGCCGCCGCCGGCGCGGGAGACGTCCTCAGCACACTCGAGGTCTGGGACTCCCACCTGGTGCACCACGGTGCGGAACTGCTGGCGGCGCGGCTGCGCCTGGTGGACGCGCTGCGGCCGCTCGCGGCGAAGGCGTACGCCACTCTCGCTCCGTCGTCGGGACTCGCCGATCTCGAGTACCGGCCGTCGGGGTTATCCACAGATATCCCCACCCTGGGGACAAACCGGGAACTGTTGGCCGAGCACCTGCGGGCCGGCCTGGCGGAGGCGCGCCAGGCGGAGCTCGAACGCGGGGTGACCCTCGTCGGCCCGCACCGCGACGACCTGCTGTTGCGGCTGGGCGAGCTGCCGGCCCGGGGCTACGCGAGCCACGGTGAGTCGTGGTCGTTCGCGCTCGCGCTGCGGCTGGCCGCCTACGACCTGCTGCGAGCCGACGGCGGCGACCCGGTGCTGATCCTGGACGACGTCTTCGCCGAGCTGGACGGTCAGCGGCGCAGGCGGCTCACCGAGATCGTCGCTCCGGCCGAGCAGGTGCTGATCACGGCGGCGGTGCCGGACGACGTGCCGCCCGAGCTGGCCGGCGCCCGCTTCGACGTCACGGAGGGGAGCGTGACCCGTGTCCGATGAGATGTCCACAGCCGGTGGACAGTCGCCGCAGGGCGCGGCCGCCAAGGGGGCCGCGCTCGCGCGGGAGAAGTTGGCCCAGGCGAAGGCCGACGCGCTGCGGCGGGGGCAGCTCCCGCGCTCCGAGCCGCGCCGGCGCTCCGGTGCGGGCGCCTCACGGCGGGACGCCGGCGACCCGCTGCCGTTCGGCCGGGCGATCCGCGACCTGCTCGCCGCCCGGGGGTGGGAACAGCCGATCGCCGTGGGCGGGGTGTTCGGCCGCTGGGCGGAGATCGTCGGCCCCGAGCTGGCCGCCCACACCAGGCCGGAGAGCTTCGAGGACGGTGAGGTGCTGGTCGCCGCCGACTCCACCGCCTGGGCGACCCAGGTGCGGCTGCTCGCGTCCACGCTGGTCAGGCGGCTTAACGAGGAGCTCGGCGACGGCACCGTGACCCGGGTCAAGGTGCACGGCCCCGGCACGGGTCAGCGCCCGGAGGGCGGTCTGCGCGTACGCGGTAGTCGCGGCCCCGGCGACACGTACGGCTGAGCGCGCCGGCCGGGCGCACACGGGGAGGCCGGCGCACCCCTTCTGACCTGGTATCGGGCTCAGGAGACCCGGGTCGGAGCCCTTCGGCACGTCGAATCGGCCCCGGACGCGCCGAGCCGACCCGCGCAGAGCCCGAACCGGCCCAAAATCGCGCCTGAGGCCCCGACCCCCGCTCCATGGTGGGGGGTGCTCAGAAACATGATCGTCAAGCGACAGGGCATCACAGCCCCGTGAGTGCCACCTGATGTCCGCCGGACCGGTAGAATGAAGGCGGACTCAAGGACACGTCCGGTTTGCGTCACCCCGGCCTCACGGGCCGATTCCCCTGGGTGCCGCATCGGGGCACTCACGACGGTGACGGGCACGGCAGGGGCAGCCAATCCACGGTGTCGCCCGCCGCGTGTCCGCGGCAGGAGGATTTCGCACTTGTCCTACGACGCTAGCTCTATCACCGTTCTCGAAGGGCTGGAAGCGGTCCGTAAGCGGCCTGGCATGTACATCGGTTCCACCGGTGAGCGCGGGCTGCACCACCTGGTCTACGAGATCGTCGACAACGCGGTCGACGAGGCGCTGGCCGGTTACAACGACCTGATCGAGGTCACCCTGCTCGCCGACGGCGGCGTGCGCGTGATGGACCATGGCCGCGGCATCCCCGTGGGCATCGTCGCCGCGGAGGGCAGGCCCGCCGTCGAGGTCGTCTTCACCGTGCTGCACGCCGGCGGCAAGTTCGACAGCAAGTCGTACGCCGTCTCGGGCGGTCTGCACGGCGTGGGCGCCTCGGTCGTCAACGCGCTGTCGACCCGCCTGGAGGTCGAGGTCCGCACCGACGGCCACGTGTGGCGGCAGAAGTACGTGACGGCCAAGCCCACGGCGCCGCTCGAGAAGGGCGAGCCGACCGACGAGCACGGCACGACCATCAGCTTCTGGCCGGACCCGGAGATCTTCGAGACGACCGCCTGGAACTTCGAGACGCTCGCGCGCCGGTTCCAGGAGATGGCCTTCCTCAACAAGGGCCTCAAGATCACGCTGACCGACGAGCGGCCCGATCACATCATCGAGGGCGAATCCAAGGTCGTCACGTACCACTACGAGGGCGGCCTGTCCGACTTCGTCACCCATTTGAACTCGAAGAAGGACCCGATCCACAACTCGGTGATCGACTTCGAGGAGCACGGCGACGGCATCTCGGTCGAGATCGCCATGCAGTGGAACGCCTCCTACTCCGAGTCGGTCTACACGTTCGCCAACACGATCAACACGGCCGAGGGCGGCACCCACGAGGAGGGCTTCCGCGCGGCGCTGACGACCATCGTCAACCGGTACGCGCGCGAGCAGAAGTTCCTCAAGGAGGGCAAGGACGACAACCTCAGCGGCGACGACGTCCGCGAGGGCCTCGCCGCGATCATCTCGGTGAAGCTGGCCGACCCGCAGTTCGAGGGCCAGACCAAGACCAAGCTGGGCAACACCGAGGCGAAGTCGTTCGTCCAGAAGGCCTGTAACGACCACCTGCGCGATTGGTTCGAGCGCAACCCGGGCGAGGCCAAGGAGATCATCAACAAGTCGCTGCAGGCTTCCCGGGCCCGCATCGCGGCTCGCCAGGCGCGCGACCTCACCCGCCGCAAGTCGCTGCTGGAGAGCGGCAGCGGCCTGCCGGGCAAGCTGGCCGACTGCCAGTGGTCGGAGCCGGAGAAGTGCGAGCTGTTCATCGTCGAGGGCGACTCGGCCGGCGGCTCGGCCAAGGGCGGGCGCGACCCGAAGTTCCAGGCGATCCTCCCGCTCCGCGGCAAGATCCTGAACGTCGAGAAGGCGCGGATCGACAAGGTCCTCAAGAACAACGAGGTCCAGGCGCTCATCACGGCCCTCGGCACCGGTGTGCACGACGAGTTCGACATCTCCAAGCTGCGCTATCACAAGCTGATCCTGATGGCGGACGCCGACGTCGACGGCCAGCACATCACCACGCTGCTGCTGACGCTGCTGTTCCGCTTCATGCGGCCGCTGATCGAGGCCGGGCATGTCTACCTGTCCCAGCCGCCGCTGTACAAGATCAAGTGGGACCGCAAGGGCGAGGACGCCTCGTACGCGTACTCCGACCGGGAGCGCGACGCCATCATCGAGGAGGGCGTCGGCCGCGGCCGGCGCGACCCCCGGCTCCACGACGGCGTGCAGCGGTTCAAGGGTCTGGGCGAGATGAACGCCTCCCAGCTGTGGGACACCACGATGAACCCCGACACCCGGGTGCTGCGCCAGGTGACCCTCGACGACGCCGCCCAGGCCGACGACCTGTTCAGCGTGCTGATGGGCGAGGACGTCGAGGCCCGCAGGAACTTCATCATCACCAACGCCCGCGACGTCCGGTTCCTCGACGTCTGAGCAGCGCGGTCAACCAGAAGGACTTTTCGTGACGGAAGTGAACACGCCGCCTGGGCCCCCCGCCGATCGCATCGAGCCGGTCGACATCCAGGCCGAGATGCAGCGCAGCTACATGGACTACGCGATGTCCGTCATCGTGTCCCGCGCGCTGCCCGACGTCCGCGACGGCCTCAAGCCCGTGCATCGTCGCGTGCTGTACGCGATGTTCGACGGCGGCTACCGGCCCGACCGCGGCTACTTCAAGTGCTCCCGCGTCGTCGGTGACGTCATGGGCTCATACCACCCCCATGGCGACACCTCGATCTACGACACGGTTGTACGGCTCGCGCAGCCGTGGTCGCTGCGCTATCCGCTCGTCGACGGCCAGGGCAACTTCGGCTCTCCGGGCAACGACCCGGCGGCCGCGATGCGGTACACCGAGTGCCGCCTCGCGCCGATCGCCATGGAGATGCTCCGGGACATCGACAAGGAGACCGTCGACTTCCAGCCCAACTACGACGGGCGGTCGCAGGAGCCGGTCGTCCTCCCATCGCGGTTCCCGAACCTGCTGGTCAACGGGTCCGCCGGCATCGCGGTCGGGATGGCGACGAACATCCCGCCGCACAACCTGCGGGAGATCGGCGAAGGCGTCAAGTGGGCGCTCGACAACCCCGAGGCGAGCGACGAGGAGCTGCTCGACGGGCTGCTCGCGCGCGTGAAGGGCCCCGACTTCCCGACCGGCGCGCTGATCGTCGGCCGTCGCGGCATCGAGGACGCCTACCGCACCGGCCGTGGCTCGATCATCATGCGCGCCGTCGTCGAGGTCGAGGAGGACCCCAAGGGACGGCAGTGCCTGGTCGTCACGGCCCTGCCGTACCAGGTGAACCCGGACAACCTCGCGCTCACGATCGCCGAGCTGGTCAGGGACGGCAAGATCACCGGCATCGCGGACGTCCGGGACGAGACGTCGTCGCGCACCGGCCAGCGGCTCGTGATCGTGCTCAAGCGCGACGCGGTCGCCAAGGTCGTGCTGAACAACCTCTACAAGCACACCCA
Organism: Microbispora sp. NPDC088329; assembly: GCF_040685655.1. NCBI lineage: Bacteria > Bacillati > Actinomycetota > Actinomycetes > Streptosporangiales > Streptosporangiaceae > Microbispora > Microbispora sp. NPDC088329. The sequence goes on along the minus strand of NZ_JBFBIP010000001.1, from coordinate 780,977 downwards.
GCTCCAGACCACGTTCGGCGCGAACATGATCGCGCTGGTGGACGGCGTGCCGCGGACGCTGCGGCTCGACCAGTTCGTCCGGCACTACGTCACGCACCAGATCGAGGTCGTCGTCCGGCGGACCCGGTTCCTGCTGCGCAAGGCGGAGGAGCGGGCGCACATCCTGCGCGGCCTGCTCAAGGCGCTCGACCGGCTCGACGACGTCATCGCCCTGATCAGGCGGTCGCCGTCGGCGGCGGAGGCGCAGGGCGGCCTGATGACGCTGCTGGACATCGACCAGGTCCAGGCGCAGGCCATTCTGGACATGCAGCTGCGCAAGCTGGCCGCGCTGGAACGGCAGCAGATCCAGGACGAGTACGACGGCCTGATGGCGCAGATCGCCGACTACCAGGACATCCTGTCCTCCGAGCCCCGGCAGCGCCGGCTCGTGTCGGACGAGCTCGGGGAGATCGTCGCCAAGTACGGCGACGAGCGGAAGACCGAGATCATCGCGTACGAGGGCGACATGTCCATCGAGGACCTGATCGCCGAGGAGGACGTGGTCGTCACGATCACGCGCGGTGGCTACGCCAAGCGGACGAGCACCGACCTCTACCGGGCGCAGCGGCGCGGCGGCAAGGGGGTAAGGGGCGCGCAGCTCCGCCAGGACGACATCGTGGAGCACTTCTTCGTGACCACGACGCATCACTGGCTGCTGGCCTTCACCAACAAGGGGCGGGTCTACCGCTTCAAGGCGTACGAGCTGCCGGACTCGGGCCGGGACGCCCGCGGTCAGCACCTGGCCAACCTGCTCGCCATGCAGCCGGACGAGCACGTGATGGAGATCCTCGACCTGCGGGACTACAACGTGGCGCCGTATCTGGTGCTGGCGACCCGCAGCGGCCTGGTGAAGAAAACGCGGCTTTCCGAATACGATTCGCCGCGTTCCGGTGGCCTGATCGCGATCAATCTGCGCGAAGATGACGAGGTGATCGCCGCCCGTCTCGTCTCCGAGGGTGATGACCTGCTGCTCGTGTCCAAGAACGCGCAGTCGATCAGGTTCACCGCCTCGGACGACGCGCTGCGCCCGATGGGCCGCGCCACCAGCGGTGTGATCGGCATGAGGTTCGTGGACGGTGACGAGCTGCTCGCGATGAACGTCATGAGCGACGGCGATGACGTGTTGATCGCGACCGAGGGTGGGTATGCGAAGCGGACACCCGCCGACCAGTACCCGGTCCAGGGCCGGGGCGGCAAGGGCGTGCTGACGGCGAAGATCGTCAGTGCTCGTGGCAAGCTGGTCGGAGCCGTCATGGTGCGTCCCGAGGACGAGGTCTTCGCGATCACCTCTGCCGGCGGGGTGATCCGTACCAGCGCCGGCGAGATCAAGCAGTCGGGCCGCCAGACCATGGGCGTCCGCCTGATGAACCTGGCCGAGGGTGACAGCGTTGTGGCCCTCGCTCGCAACGCCGAGTCGTTGGAGACCGAGGAGAACGGGGCAGGAGGCGAGGCATGAGCGAGCGAATCGTCAGCCGCGAATGCGCACCAGGTGAGGGCGCGGCATGAGTGACACCGGTGGGCCGCGGACACCCGGCAGCAAGCAGAGACCCACGGGCGCCCGCCCCGCGTCGTCTTCGAACGGCGTTACCGCGCGGGCGCACGATGGCGGTAGCGTCGCCAAGGTGGCTTCCGAAGGAGATGACGTGACCGCCGCCGACAAGGCGAAGGCCGACGACACCATGCGCATCCGGACCTCGGCCGCCGACCAGCCTTGGAAGCGGCAGACGGCCGCGGACGGCGCGTCCGACAACGGCAGATCCGACGGCGGCGGTGCGACCGCACAGTATCCCCGGCCCACCGGCCTCGGTACGTCCACACCCCCTGTGGACAACGGGCGCCCGTCTGTGGACAACGGCCGTCCCGCAGTGGACGGCGGTTCCGTGCGCGGACTCAGCTTCGGCCCGGCCGGAGACCGCCCAGAGTCGTCCAAGGATTCCAAGGACTCGAAGGGCGCCAAGGACAAGAAGTCCGGCCTGCGTCCGCCGCGCAAGGCCCACCTGGTCCTGCGCAGGATCGAGCCGTGGTCGGCGATGAAGTTCAGCTTCGTCGTGTCGCTGGTGTGCTTCGTCGTGCTCTTCGTGGCCGTCGCGGTGCTGTACGGCGTGCTGTCGGCGCTGGGCGTCTTCTCCTCGATCACCGACACCGTCACACAGCTCACCACGAGTGGCGGCGTCGGCGGCAAGGGAGTCGGCACCATCGACATCGGCAGCTGGTTCGAGCCGGTCCGCATCCTCGGGTACGCGGCCCTGCTCGGCGCGCTGAACGTCGTGCTCATCACCGCGCTGTCCACCCTCGGTGCCGTGATCTACAACATCTCCGCGGACCTCGTGGGCGGTGTCGAGGTCACCTTCAGCGAAGCCGAGTGAGGCCCGAGACAGCACGGCAGCACGGAACAGCAGGCGCAGCGGGCTCGGTACGGCAGGCCGCCCACACGAGCGGCCCGCCGTACGGATGCGTTTCCCTGGCACGACCACGGTCCCGGACACGGTAAGCTTTTCCTCGTTCGGAACGACGGATTCGCCACCGGAAACGGGATGCGGTAACGTTCGTTGCGCAGTGCGGGGCTATAGCTCAGTCGGTTAGAGCGCTTCCCTGATAAGGAAGAGGTCCCAGGTTCAAGTCCTGGTAGCCCCACCACGAAGTACCAACTCAGAGGCCAGTTCCCAAGATCCGGGACCTGGCCTCTTGATCGTTTGACCATCATCTGACCGTCGTGCCGTCCGTCACCAGCGGGCACCGACGCGTTCGAGTGAGTTTCTGGCGGCACCTTGATCAGACTAGAACTGCGTTGTAAGTAAAGGCCCGGACCTTTGAGCATCTGATGGAAGCGGCGATCGCCGAGGCCGCTGCCCGCGGGCAAGTGGACTTGAGCCTAATCAGCGTGGACTCCACCACCGCCCGTGCTCATCACCAGGCCGCCGGCATGGTCGTAGACCCCGAACTGCTCCAGGAGTTGGAGAAGATCGTCGAGGAGGAAAAGGGGGTTCACCGGCGGGCACCGCAGGTGACGTCGGCGACGGCCGACCCGACGAGGACGCAAACGGGACTCAGGCCGAACGCCGGCACCTGAGGCTGCGGCGTCGTGCACGGCTGAAAGCGGCCGCGCTCGGCCGCTCGCGCGGCGGCCTGAACAGCAAGATTCACCTGTCCGCTGACCGGTACTGCCGCCCGCTGTCGTTCGTCGTGACGCCCGGTCAGGCCTCCGACAATCCGCAGTTTCGGGCCGTCCTGGCCGGCATCAAGGTCCGGGTTCGCATCGGCCGCCCGCGTACCCGCCCTGATGCGGTGGCCGCCGATAAGGCGTATTCCTCCCGCGCGAACCGCGCCGGCGCCCGATCCGGACGGTGATTTCCGAGAAGGCCGACCAAGCGGCCAACCGCAAGAAACGCGGGTCACGCGGTGGCCGCCCGGTCAGCCATGACCGGGACCTGTACAAGGAACGCGACAAGCCGAGCGCTGCATCATTTGGATCAGGGAGTGGTGTGGTTTGGTCTTCCGCTTCGGCAAGACGCCCGAGAGCTATCTCACCGGCCTCTACTTACGAGGTGCCATCTTGGGGATCAGCCTGCCTCCTGAAGATCCGAACCCCGTACAGGCTCTAGGTCGGCTCCCGGTCGCGGGGCTGGTGGGCTCTGAACTCCTGGGCACGGACGGCGAGTTCCCGGAAGAACACCGGTGGTGGTGTGACCTGGCCTTCGTGCCCGATCGGGGAGGGTGCCAGCGGTATGAGCAGGTCGGTGTTGGGTGAGTGCAACCACAGGGCGGTCTGGTAGAGCTCGGGGATTTGCAGGAGCCGGAGATCGAACCCGGCCATTGCGAGCTGCGGCAGGGCTCGTGCGGCTCTGATCGCGGTCGCGGTGGCTCCGACGGATGAGCTTCTGTAGAACGTTGGCGGGAAGGTTCGGTCCGGCGTTTCGGCGACTTCGGCGCCGGCGAGCACATTGCCGCCGGACTCCAGCAGGAATCGCCAGCCCACCGGCTGCGCCACTTCCAGGCCGCCGCTGGCCTCGATGTCTTTGACGAGCAGGGCGAACACCCGGTGGGGGGTGGACACCTCCACGTCATCCGGGGAGACCTCGCCCAGCAGTTTCGGGCCCTCTCCGCCGGCTCTGGCGATTAGGCCGAGCTGGGAGCGTGTTTCCTCCCGAATCCGTCCCGGCGGTTCAGGCATGTTCAACGGCATCGCATGCTCCCTGAGGCTAGTTTCGCCGAGTCTTGAAGGTCCTGTTCCAGGTGCCGTTCGGGCCGCCCGGGTAGCCGCCGAAGAGCGTCTCCCACGCGACCCACATGATGGGATCGTTCTCCTGGCCCGCGTATGTCCCGTGAGTGCCCTGCCACGGGTCATGCACCCAGACGTGCACCAGTTCACCGGTCTCCGGGCGGTAGCTGTACCCCCAGATGTTGACGATGTGGCCGGAGAGGTTGCCACCCCAGCCGATGTTCATCATGATCGGGCGTCCGGCGTCTATCTCCGCCTTGACCTCGTTCTTCGTCAACGCCGGGAACCTTCTGACCTGCACCCACCCGGGTGCCTCCACCCAGTCGACGTAATTCCTGGCATCTTCGGGGGCCGGGACGTAGACCCCGGCTTGCTGTAGCGGCCCGGCATCCGGCCACCAGCCCTGGTTGCAGTCCCCGCGTAACGCGCCATCCGGGCAGCACTGGAACGGTTGTTGGGCGGCGAGCCGGGAGTCTTTCCTGTTGAGGACCGCGGTGGCGAACCCGCACTGGGTCCATGCTGCCGCGTTGGCGTAGAAGTTCGCGATGCTGACCGTTGTCGCGTTCCAACACCAGTATGTCTTTTCCTGGTATTGACGCCAGCTCCAGTATGTTGAGCCGAGACTCTTAATCATCACGCTTTCGTCTGGTTGTGACACGCGGCGTCATCCCTTCGCTATGCCGGTTACGTCGTCGCCGTATTCCCGTGGCAACCCCATTGATGCGCCTCCTGGCCGGGGCCCGGGAGGGCCCACGCCAGTGATGTTAAGAGAGCCACAACTGCGCTCACAATAAGCACAACCTGTCAGGTTGTACCGAAACAAACAGAGTGGGGCTCACATTTCAATTGGGGGCCGCTCATTACGTCTCTGCTTTCCGCTCCGGCCGCGACCAGCCGCGCCCCGCACGGACGTGCCTCCTCAGCGCGAACCGTGAGGTCCGGGTCGAAAGCGCCCACGCCTCGGCCTTCGGGGGATCGCATCGCTCTGCGACTTCCCGTCCCTCTGCCTCGAAAGAGGACTGGCGTAAACATCTCCGTCCCGTGGCCTAATCCGGCCACTGGCGCAGCATCTGTGACAGCTTTGGCCAGGCGATAGTACCGAGATTAGGGCCTGACGGATTTCGCATCTTCAAGCGGGCCGGAGGCTACGGATCCACACAATGGCACGACGTAAGTGAAGGCCGGCGAGATAGCTCTTGGAAATTTTGTCGAAGCGAAAGGCCAGGCCACGCCACTTCTTCATCCGATTGATGCAGCGCTCAGCCGTGTCGCGTTCCTTGTACAGGTCCCGATTGTGGCCGGCCGGGCGGACCACGGCCCGTACTCCGCGGGCAGGTCCCGCCATGGAATGCCCGCAGGGAAGCGCCACTCACCCCGTTGACTGCCGCCGCAGGTCCGGGATCGGTCCCTGCTCGCCCAACGGCAGGTGGGGCTCAATCAAGGACCGAGATCGTCGCTGACCTCGCCACCTGCTATCCGAGAGGCATGGAATCGCTGTTAGAAGGAAGCGGGAAGCATCCGGGTAGCGGTTGTCGACGACGCGTGAAAACTGGATCAGGCACACTTTCCGTGATCGGACCCGGCTGAGCTGATCACGGTTCAGACGTTCCAGTCAGTAGGTCACCTCCCGGCGGCGACGATCTGCGGCGTTGATCAGTGAGATGGTCGCGGCTCGACGCCGCCGCCGTTACGGAACCTCCGCTCGTGCAGTCGCTCAGGTTGCAAGGTTCGCGTGCGGTGGCCGAAGTGACGGGGTGACCGGCGCACCAGACGGCGCGGATGTCGCGGGTGGCCATGATGTCCCGGGTCGGGTCGCCGTCGACCAGCAGGTCGGCCCGCATGCCCGGCCGGACGGCGCCCCGGTCGACCAGGCCAAAGGCGCGGGCGTGCTATCCCTCATAAGGAGAGCGGCGGCCCTTCCGCCTACGATCGCCAGTCTCACCACGGCCTGTCCGCAGAGTGGGAACGCGAACTCATCGACGCCTGGGGACAGCGGTAGCCCAGCCAGAAGGCCACTGAAGGTCGTGTTCCTGGTGACGGTTCTTGTGGTCGCCCGTTACCCGCTGCTACCTGGCCGACTGAGGCCCTGTTATCTCTCGAGGGTGACGGGAACAGGCATTCCCCCCACGGCCTCCAATACCGCCCGCCCGCCCAGAGGGCGGTTGAGCCGTAAAGTCACCTGCCTGGAGTATCCCCCGGCCGTGCACAACCTTCCGTACTCATGCGGATGCCCCTCCACCACGATCAGGACCGCGTGTTCGGATTCGACCGCTCGCCCGGTGTAGTCGACGCCACAAGGACCGGTGGTGCTTCCGCCGATGAACTCGGCGGTGACTGTCCATCCATCTCGGTGAATGGTGGCTTTCCGCACAGCGGGCACGCCAAGAACGGGGCTGTATGGGTCTCGCGGAAGAGGTGTCAGCGTCGCCTGGGCACCGGCTTTGGTGAAGGCATGCTCGTAGCGCTCAAGAGCCAGCTGTACATGCCGTTCGAGCTGACGGTCGCTGTCGGTCGCGGTCCACCACAGCAGCGCCACCAGGCCGAGCCCGGCAGCGGAGACGATGATGACGGCCCAGTGCTTACGCGTCACTCTCTTTACACGTTCTCCGCGCGGTCCCGGTTCACACGCCGGCGAAGACGGGCGTCGCGGAATCGGAGATACTCACACGCAAGCCAAGAGGGGCGCGGCGAGCTCGATTGGCCATCCGCGCCCCTCTTGGCGTGTGTACACCGGCTAGCGGCGCCTCCGCTCACCGCTCCTTGCGATCAGCACGTCGAGCACACCCAGACGTTCCACTTGCTGCCCATTCCACCGGCGTCATTGATCCGATCCGCCGCCACGAACAGGGAACGGGTATCGCAGATCGTGCAGTCGGTGGTCGCGGAGGTTATGCCCCAAGCCCTGTTGCCGTAGTACAGCGGACCGCCGCTGTCTCCGAGGTCGGCTATGTCGTCCGTCTCGATGTTTCCGTACCAATGCTTCCCATCTTTAATGTCATTGGTGATGTCCACATTCGTGTCGACTATGTCGTCACAGGTCGCGCCGGTCGTTCTGCCGAACTTGCAAACAGGTTGCCCGATCACTGGGGACGTTCCCACATCATGGGCGTATCTAGGCGAATTCTGATCGTAATAGAACGTGCGAGTATACGTCAGATTGCCGCCGGTGTATCGGGCGAGGTCGAAGTCGACGGCTCGGAAAGCGCGACCCACCGTCGTAGTAGCCGTGTCGTAACTGGAATGATTTTGGTATTGGTAATATTGTGCATGGTCGCCGCAGTGACGTGCGGTAGCACTTCCCTTTTCATTCGTAGATGAGTTTATGATATTGAAGCCGTTTGTGCAGTAATATGGAACGGATGAGTTATTGAGTAGGCCGCCGCCGCGCAGATACCCGTCCAACTTGGTAAGGTGCAAGCCGTCATCGATTTTGATGTCGATTTCGATCTCTGGATTGCTTGGCTGGGCGGGCCGCATCGCCGAGGCGAGATTGTCACGGTTCGCGCCATCGAGGAGCGCCGCCTTCGGCTTCACCGTGAAAGTCACGCGCCCCGTTTCGGCATTGTATCTGCTGATGATAAGGGCGACGTCATCACGTTTGGCGATGCTCTCGCGCGCCGATTCGCGTGCCGCCTGCAGTTCCGTTTCAGAGAACCCTCGTCCGCTATACAGATTCACCTCAACGGGCAACGTCTTTGCAAGGCTGATGGCTTTGTCCGGCACATCCCCCTTGAAGCCCATTCGCACGGCGCGACCGCCGTCCACGATGGCCACATCCGCCAGCTGGTCAGGGAACTCCGCACGAAGCTGAGCGGCCACCGTATTGATCGCCGGACTCCAGGCGTACCGGTCGATAGCCTCTTCGAAGGAGATTCCCTTCGCCTTGGCGACGCCCTGAAGATCTATCAGTTCTGCATACGGAATGCCGTCGATGTCGATATCGGGATCCGGAACAGGGCCGTCGGGGAGCTTCCCCTCGACGTCGGGGTTCTTCTGTACCAAATTGACCGCGTAGTTCCTGATGGCTTGCTCTAAGGAGATGCCTTTTCCTTGCGAGGCGCGCTTGATCCCTTCGAGGGTCGGCCGCTCAAGCTTCGGCTGCTCCTGGGCGGATAGCGTGATTGCCAGGGTCCCCTTGGCCGCCGCCTCTGTCGGCTCGGGGCTTCCGGCTGCCGGGGGTGCAGGGGAAGCCAATACTGCCGTAGTCGGAGGTGTGGAGAGGATGGATGCGACGGCTGCGCTGAGAACGATTTTGAGGAGACGATTCAATCCGGTAATCCCCCTTGACAGATGATATGACGACTAGTTGGAGCCCCTTCTTGCCTATGATCCATGAGCTGGATCACTTATCAAGATCTTGACCGGGAAAAATAACAATGCTAGGGCCTGTGTGTAGTTCGAATCTTTGGGCAGGGCGGGGCCCTTGATACAGGAGATACCTGCGAGAATTGAGGTCGGCGAGATAGCTCTGCACGGTCTTGTCGAAGCCGAAAGCCGGGCAACACCACGCCACTCCTTCATTCCGTTGACGCAGCGTTTCGCCGTGTTGTGCTCGCGTTTCATCTCGGCGGAGGCCGAGACCGCGCGCTCGCCGAGCTCGCGACATTCCTGGCCACGGCCGGGACGGACGGAGCCGCCATCCTGCTCACGGGCGATCCGGGTCGCGCTCCTGGAGGGTGAGCATCTTCTGGCTGACGCCGTCAGCAGGCGGGCTAGAGCGGCGCATCGCCTGGTCCGCCGGCCGGCGCAGTCGGCGCCCGGCTGGGGGCGAGTAAGGCCTACTCGTCACGAGCGATCCGTAACCACAGGACCACGGCATCGTCAGACTCGGCGGCGGCCGCGACGGTGGCCCGATCATGATCCTGGCCGCCGAGACGCTACCCGGCATGCCCGCCGACGGCCGATGTGCCCGGCGCCGTCCACACTCATGGTCCGGTCAAGCACTCCGGCTCGCGTAGCTCAGGGAGCGGGGTCGGAGAGATCGGAACGAGGCCCGGCGTTGGCGACGTTCCCGCTGGTGGCGCCGCCAGAAGGCTCTGCAGTGCCGGACACCGAAAATCTATGTTCGCGACAGTAGACTTCTGTTGCCGATGAGGCTAGTGTTTCTCATATCGTAAGGAACGGTTCGGCCGGGCGGCGGAAGTACCAGCACCACGATGAACCGCCCGGAGCAAGACGAAGTTGAGTTGAGGCAGAAGGCCGGAAGTGACGGGCCCAGCGCAGTGTTCAGGGGCCATGATCACGGACGCGCTGCCGCAGTGAAGCCGGACAGTGGTCCGGAAGGTAGAGATGAAGGGAGTGTTGACGCCATCAGGATCGCCCGTTGCCGGCTGAGTCTCGCCGCTCGGGTACCGCAGTTCCACAGATAGGAAGGTGGTCTACGGTCACGCATCCGCGATCCCCGCACCACCGCCGCTCAGTACGGCGGACGCGGAAAACAGTAAGCCGGCCAGATGGCCGGTAGATGGTGTTGAACTCTTCGGGGCCCCGGCGCGACAGGTGCCGGGGCCCCCTGTATGTGTGATGGAAAGGAACGTATGGATCAACCTCGCTCGACTGCCGGGGATGCCACACTCGCTCACGGCAAGACTGCGGACACGGCCGGCTTCAGTGCTGGTTTCAGGGCTGAAGATCGGTTCGAGGATCGGTTCGACGATGAGGACTACCCCGCCTACAGCATGGGCGCGGCCGCGGAGATGCTCGGTGTCAGCCCCGCGTTCCTACGGGCTCTGGGCGCCGCGAAACTGATCGAGCCGATGCGCTCCAGCGGCGGCCATCGCCGCTTCTCCCGCTACCAACTGCGACTGGCCGCGCGCGCCCGGGAACTCGTCGATCAGGGCACTCCTGTGGAAGCCGCCTGCCGGATCATTGTCTTGGAAGACCAGCTCGCCGAGGCGCTGCGCATCAACAACGCGCGCGACCGCCCGGCCGGACACTAGCAGCGGCGGTGAAAAGACCCGGCAGCGTGAAGCCGACCGGGTCTTGGAACCGGCTGTGGTTGCATCTCCTGCCGCCGATTCTCGTGCAGCAGCGATGCGGTAGCCGGAAACGAATCAGGGCCCGCACCCGTGGAGGTGTGAGCCCTGATACGTGGCGCTATTTGTCAGGCGGGAACGATGTTCTCGGCCTGAGGGCCCTTCTGACCCTGGGTGACATCGAAGGCCACCCTCTGACCATCGCGCAGCTCGCGGTAGCCGCCCTGAGAGATGATGTTCGAGTAGTGTGCGAAGACGTCGGCGCCGCCGCCGTCCTGCTCGATGAAGCCGAAGCCCTTTTCCGCGTTGAACCACTTCACGGTGCCAGAAGCCATGTTGATCTCCTCTTGATAGGCGTAGCCGAAATCCGCACTGTCGCGAATTCCGCGTTGCCGCGATAGGCCCACACCCGGAGAAGACCGGAAAACAAAAAATGCACCCGAGGCTACATACCGTCAGGTGCACACAAGTTCATCATGGGTACCACAACTGCAACTGCTTCTAACCTAGCACACGTGAGGCGTGGTACCGCCCGATAAGGAAGAGGTCCCAGGTTCACGTCCTGGTAGCCCCGCCACGAAGTACCAGCTCAGAGGCCAGTTCCCAACATCCGGGATCTGACCTTCGGTCGTTTGCGGGCCGCAGCGTCCGCCCAGGTGCCGACGGCCGTTGACCTTGCCGTTGGCGTCAGGGTTTGAGGATTCCCCGCATGGACAGCTCACTGCAGGACAAGGTGGTTATCGTTACCGGAGCCGGCACAGGCATCGGCCGTGCGACGGCGCGGATGTTCGCGGGCAAAGGCGCGCGGGTAGTGGCGGTGGGCCGCAGGGCGGAACTGCTGGCCGAGACCGCCACCGGCTTCGACGGCATCCATCCGGTGACCGCTGACGTCACCGCCGAGGATGCCGCGGAGGAGATCGTGCGCGGCGTCATGGAGTCACACGGTCGGTTGGACGTGCTGGTCAACAACGCGGGAATCGTTCGCAGCGCGGCGCTCGGGACGCTGACCAAAGATCTGATCGAAACGCAGATGACGACGAACCTGGTAGCGCCGATGCTGCTGGCGCAGGCCGCGTTGCCCGCGCTGGAGATTCGTGGCGGAGTGATCGTGAACGTGAGCACCTCGATTGGGCAGCGTGCTTGGCCGGGCAACTCGGTGTACGCGGCGACGAAGGTCGCCCTGGAACTGCTCACCCGTAGCTGGGCGGTGGAGTTGGCGCCGCGCGGGGTCCGAGTGGTCGCGGTGGCACCCGGCGGGATCGCGACCCCGATCGGTAGACATCAAGGGCTGTCGCCCGAGCAGATGACCGCGGTCAAGGAGTGGCAGACAGCCCATACGCCGCTGGGACGGATCGGCCGCCCCGAGGAGGTGGCGTGGGCGATCACGCAACTGGCCTCGCCACAGGCCTCATTCGTCACGGGAGTGGTGCTCCCCGTGGACGGTGGTGCGGTGGTCGCGTGATAGGACTGGCCGCGGAGGTGGGGTCGGTGCGAATCGGCGAGTTGGCGCGGGCCACGGGCACGACCGCGCGTGCGCTGCGGCACTACGAAGATGAGGGGTTGATCACCTCCAGGCGGGCACCCAACGGCTACCGGGTCTACGCCGAGGACGTGGTGGTGCGGGTTCGTAACATCCGCCATCTGCTGGCCGCCGGTCTCACCCTGGCAGATGTCCGTGCGTACCTGCCGTGCCTGGATGGTGACGTGGTGGCCACGCCCCCCTCGGACAGGGGCATTCAGATCGCGCTGGATCGCCTTGCCGCCCTCAATGAGCGCATTGCCGTCCAGATCGAGGCACGCGACCGGTTGGCGGCGACGCTGCGTCGGGTGACGAGGAAAAGATCCGCTCAGTCGCCTGATCCGCGTCCCACGGTCACAGCCACTCGTTGACGGTGGCGATGAGGACCGGGGCCTCGTAGATATCGGGTGGCCACGGCTCGGCGGCCGAACTTGATCGTATTCCGCTACCGCGGCGGGCGCGGTCGGGTGGACTGCCGCTGTCGTCGGCGCGTCTGCTTCTGGGGGGCAAGGTCCTGCTTCGACGGTTCCGGACGTTCGATGCGGGTGGGGTTTCCGCGTACGAGATCATCGTGGATGCGCCAGCGGTCGGTGGTGGCGGCGCGCTCTGCCGCCAAGTCGCCGTGCTCGATGGCCTGTCGCAGCAGCCGTATGGCGATGCGGCGGTTGAGGCTGAACTGCCGCTCGGTGTCGACCACGACGACGATCCCGGTGGGCCGGTGGGTCGCCCGTACGGCGGTGCTGGCTTTGTTGCGATGTTGACCGCCGGGGCCGCCGGTGCGGCAGGCGACGATGTCGACGTCTGCTTCGGCGAAGGTGGTGCGTGGGGTGTCGACCCGGCACGGTTGGGCGATGACGTACCAGTTCTTCCGTCCGGTGCCGGCCCGGTACGGGCTGGGAGCCTGCCAGCACAGGGTGCCGGTCCACGAGGCGGCGAACGCCTCGGCGCCGTCTCCTGAGATCTGGATGAGGACCGATCGGTAGGTGCCGGCCCGGTCCCCGGGGACAGCTCGGGTCCGATGGGTCTGCAGCCCCTGCCGGGTGGCGTCGGCTTCCAGGCGGTGCAGCAGCTGGGCCAGCGCCCAGGCACACTCCTGCGGGCCACGCCCGGCCGACAGGAGCAGGTGGACGCTCACGGCCGGCCTCGCTTGCGGCGGTGGTCCCGGGGGTCCTTTTTGGGTGTGGAGCCGAGGTCGGGCGTCTTGTAGGTGACCAGAGGGATGGTGGTGGCCACGGGCGTGGCCAGGTCGTGGTCGACGAGGTCGGCGATGACCTGCTCGATGCGCTTGTAGGCCGTCGGCGCCTCCTCGAAGAGGAGCTGGCGGTCGCCGCACACCACCAGTGATCCCATCGGTGTGCGGCGCAGCTCTTCGACCGTGTGCTTGGCACGGCCCCGGCGCAGGGCGTCCGCACGGGACATCTTGCGGCCAGCGCCGTGTGCCACGGAATGGTTGGCGTCCGGCCCGGCGTGGCCGGCCACCAGGTAGGAAGGGGTGCCTCGTGTACCGGCGACGAGCACGTCGCGGCCGTCGCCCGGCGCCGCCCCCTTGCGGTGCAGGTAGATCCCGTCGCGGACCTCGACCAGGTTGTGGCACTGGTCGACGATCGGCTCGGTGGGTTCGAACCCCAGAGCAAGAGCGACCCGGGCGGCCAGCAGCCGCCGGTTGAGTGATCCCCAGCGTACGGCGTCGTCATGCATCGTCAGGTAGGCCCCGGGATCAGGGGCGGGGCCGGCGCCATGGAGCTCAGTGTGTGCTCGCAGGATCCGTTCGCCCAAGCCCCGGGAGCCGCTGTGGACGATGAGGACCAAGTCACCGGTGGCGAGTCCGAGTCGGCTCGCGTGGTCCGGTTCGGAGACGGTCCCGATGCGCGCCAGCTCGACGAAGTGGTTGCCTCGGCCGACCGTTCCGAGGCCTTCGAGGTGACCGGCGGGGATATCGCCCTTCACAACGGCCCAGGCCGGGTCGTCGGCATCCTGCTCAGGGTCCAGCGGGCGATCGAGATCGGGGAACCGGGCGGCGAGCTTCTCGGGTACGGCGCGCTTGAGCGTGACAGGGAACACGGCGATGCCGCAACCGATGTCGGAGCCCACCAGGAACGGATACAGGACGGTCGAGGCCATGGCGGCGCCGATGGGGGCGCCCTTGCCGGGGTGCAGGTCCGGCATGGCGGCGACGTGCATCATGCCGTCGAGGGCGGCCACCTGGTGGCACTGCGCGACGGCATCGGACTCGATCCAACTGGTGGGGGAGGCGAACACGGCGACGGTGGCCGGCCCCGTGGCGGGGATGGACGGAGGCAGAAACTCCTGCCGGGAGTGTTGCTGAGACAAAGACGCTCTCTTTGCTGAAGAGATCATGGACGGGCGGCATCACGGGGCGAGTCGGCGCCGTGGCATCTCGAAGTGGAGCGGGGTGCTGTCCGTTAGAGCATCATGGGCACAACGTTTCCTGAGCCCGCCAGGCGAGGCAAGCGATTTTCGGCCGTACGGGCTTGCACGCCTGCACGCACCCCTCACGCAACGACGTGAGGGGCGCGCGTACGACATGCTGCGCACTCTTGGTGCCGTCGGTGAGCGGTGGCATGAGCCGGTGTTCCTGGCAGCGACCGGTGGCGCGCTGGTCGGTGGCGCGCTGGTCGGCGGCGGTGTGGCCTGGTTGGCCGGGGCCGCGAGTGTCGCGGACGGGTTCTGGATGGCGGGGACCGCGGTGGCCGTCGTGCCCGCGGTGGTGTGGGTGGTCGCCGCGTTGCGAAAGGGGCGGGCGGGCGTCGACCTGATCGTGGCGCTGGCGCTGGCCGGGACCCTGGCGGTCGGAGAGTATCTGGCCGGGGCGTTGATCGCGGTGATGCTGGACACCGGGCGGGCACTGGACGCGGCGGCGGAGCGCCGGGCGTCGCGTGACCTGCGTGCGTTGCTGGAACGCGCGCCGCGCGGCGGTTTTGGTGGTGGCGACCCCGTGCCCGCTGCTGCTGGCCGCTCCGGTCGCGATCGTGTCGGGGTTGTCGCGGGCGGCACGCCAGGGCGTCATCGTCCGGGACGGTGGGGCGCTGGAGCGGCTGGGACGGGCCCGCACTCTGCTGCTGGACAAGACAGGCACGTTGACCACGGGCCGTCCGCGGGTTCTGCAGGTCGCCGCCGCTCCCGGCCGGACACCGTCGGAGGTGCTGCGGCTGGTGGCGTCACTCGACCAGATGTCCGCTCACGTGCTGGCCGAGGCGATCGTCGTGGAAGCGCGGGCCCGCGGCTTGGCGTTGTCGGCGCCGCAGGAGGTCACGGAGGAGCCCGGCCGCCCACATGACCCGGGAGACAGGCTGGTCGGAATCCAGGGCAGGTGCGCGATGTCCGCCTCACTTCGTCCAGACGGCTTTCGCTCCGCTGTGGCCCGCCGCTACAACGGTGACAGTACTTCTTATCCCGCCGACCAGAGCCAGTACGGCCACTGCCACCGGTAGTGTGATCCGCCACCATGGCCTGGGCCCCGACGGCTCGCCCGGTGCCCGCCTGCCCCGCTCGGTGACGTAGACCCAGGCGCATATGGCCACGACGGCCAGCCACAGCACGATGACGAACGGCAACACCTGCTCACCCAGCCTGGCATGGTCTTCGACGAGTTCGCCTTCTCCGACCTTTTCCTCCAGCGTCTCGCCGCTGCCGACCGTCAACGGAACGGCTGCCAGCCCGATCGTGGCGACGAACAGCACCGCCGGCCACAGCCGGCGCGCCGCCGCAGGCCACAGGGCCATGAGGATCGCGCCGAGCGCGGCCAGCGGAACGAACGCCACGACGGCATGAGCGAACAGCGGATGCAAGGGCAGACCCAACACCATGCCCTCCCTTTCCCGGCCCGGCTCACAACGGACCGGCCTCGCCTGCTCACGACAGTCGGTCCAGGGCCTTCTGAAAAGCTTGGGCGTGTCGGGCCTCGTCCTTCGCATTGTGCGAAAAGCGCGTGGCCGCCCCGGTGTCTCCTGCCTCCTTGGCGCGCTTGGCGAAGGTCGGATACATGGTCCGCGACTCGTACCGCTCACCGGAGATCGCTTTGGTCAGGTTGGACCGCGTCGTACCGACGAGCCCTGCGAGCTTGGCCTCATCGGCGAAGTGTTCGCGCCGCTCCACCTGGGCGTTGCCCCGGAACAGGCGTGCCACGGCCGGGTTCTCGGCGTGTTCGGCATACAGCCGATACTTGGCGTAAGCCAATGCCTCGCCGTGCATGGCCGTATCCAGGTTGGCCTTGGTCCGCTGCGCCTGCACCTTCGGGGGACCGGCCGGGACCTGCGTCGGCTCCTCGACCTTCGACGGCGCCGGCACGCTGCCCTGGCCCGATTCCACCACGTGCAGTGCGGTGCTGAACTCCCCCCGGTGCACTCCTTCGTCCCGCGCGATCTCGGAGAAGCGCGTGGCCGCCGCACTGTCACCATCGGCTCGTGCCTGCTGAGCGAACCCCGGGTACATCTTCTGGGACTCATACGTCTCACCGCTCACCGCGTCACGCAGATTCGCGGCGTCGCTGCCCACCAGCCCACTCAGCGCCGCCTCCTCCTTGAAATGCTCCCCCAGCTCCACATCGGCGGTCCGCTCGAACAGCCGGCCCACCGACGGCAAGCCCTCCCGTCGAGCCTGCTTCGCATAGAGCCGATAGGAGGCGCTGGCGAACGCCTCACCCCGCATCGACTGCGCGAGATCGGCCAGGGTTTGCGAATTCGACACCCGCACCTGCGGACCGTCGGACGACCCGTCGTCCGACAGAGCCGGCATCGCGAACGCCCCACCTGCCGGGACGCTCAAGACAAGAGTGAACGCGCCGGTCACTAATGCGCGCTTCGAGAAGGGAACCATGCCTCGACCTCCTCGCCGGTTGACCATCACCGCCCACAGAGCGCGGCGTACCCGCCGAGGCGATCGGTAACGGCCGACCCCTTAAAGCCTCCGACACACGTACCTCGTCCAGTGCCAATGCAACTGGCGGCCTCGGCTCGGCGGGGTGGCTGAATGACACTGGCGAGGACCGAAGCCGGTAGATCAGCTGCGGCCGCCGCGCAGCACATCCCCAACAGGCGTCAGGACGACAACAAGGTGACGGCGACGAGGAATGTATCCTCCGGCTCCCTCACCCGGCGCTGGCTCGTGCCGCAGCACGCGATGTTTCCGACGGATCTGGCCACCCGTCACGAGCTGTTTCAGGTGTGAGGGAGTCAGGAGGCCAAGTAGTCGCCGTGCTCCAGGTCTTCGAGCAGTGTCGGGTGGGTGGGCGACCAGCCGAGCAGTTCCCGCGTGTGAGAGCTGGAGACAGGCCCGTCGAAGCCGTAGGCGGTGGCCATGAACGGGCTTACGAAGTGCGTGGCGGCCTCGTCGGGGGTCAGTGAGACCGTGGGCAGATCCAGGCCCTGGGCGATCGTCTCCGCGATGCTCTTCAGGGTGACGCCGCTTTCGGCCACTCCGTGCAGCACGCTGCCCGCGGCAGCCTTCTCCACTGCAAGACGGAAGAGAACCGCCGCGTCGAGCCGGTGCACCGCGGGCCACCGGTTGGTGCCGTCTGCGACGTAGGCCGAGACGCCGGTCTTTCGCGCGGTGGCGATGAGCATGGGGATGAAACCGTGGTCGTCCGGGCCGTGGACGGTAGGAGCGAGGCGGACCACGCTCGCGCGTACTCCCCGGGTGGCGAAGCTCAGACACGCTCGCTCACCCGCGATGCGGAAGGCGGCGATCCCGGCCGTGTCGGGCTCGTCCTTCTCGGTGGCCTCCCGGCCGGCGGGCATGACCAGGGTGCCCGAGGTGACGACGAGCGGCTTGCCCGAGTATTCCAACGGCCGGCCGAGCGCCTCGATCGCGGTCCGGTCGCGCCTCATCATGTCGTCGAGGTCGGAGAAGTCACCGCCGTAGGCCATGTGCAGGACGCCATCGGCGGCTTCGGCGCCGCTGCGCAGACTCTCGAGGTCGTCCAGGGAGCCGCGGTGGGGTGTGGCCCCCAGTGACTCCAGCCGGGCGGCGGCGGTGTCCGAGCGCGCAAGACCGGTGACGGTGTGGCCGGCCGCGATCAGCTCGGCGACGACGGCAGGGCCGGTCTGGCCGGAACCACCAGTGACGAAGACATGCATGAAACACTCTCCCGCTTAACGTCAGTGACTGGCGCTATGGAGCGCTGGTCGCTGACTGTATGTAGCGCCAGTTACTGGCGTCAAGTAGTGCCAGTGACTGACACATGCGGTATCCTCGGAGCGTGCCACGGAGCGGAGCAGAAGCGCGCCGCCGCCTTCAGCAGGCGGCCCTGGAGCTGTACCGGGAACGCGGGTTCGACCAGACCACCACGGCCGAGATCGCCGCCCGGGCCGGCGTCAACGAACGCACGTTCTTCCGGCACTTCCCGGACAAGCGCGAGGTGCTGTTCGACGGCGAATCCGACCTGCGCGCCGCGCTGATGCAGGCGGTGGCCGAAGCGCCCGAGGGTCTCCAGCCGCTCGAAACACTGCTCCGCGCCTTCCGGAAGGTCGAACGGATCCTTGAGGACAACCGCCCGTTCGCCGAACCACGGCTACAGGTCATCGCGGCGACACCGGCGCTCCGTGAACGCGACCTGGCCAAGGCGGCGGCGATCACCGAAGCCGTAGCGGAGGCGCTGCGGCAGCGCGGTGTCACCGACCGGCTGTCCGGCCTGGCTGCTCAGATCGGCTGGGCCGCCTTCCACCAAGCGATCCAAGCCTGGATCGACGACCCCTCGCAGAGCTTGGACGCACATCTCCTCCACGCCTTCGACGACCTGCGCGCCCTCTCCGCGACCGCCCTGCCGGCCCAGTAACGGCCTGAGCGAGCGCGTAGATCAGCCGGCTGCGGGTTGCCCGTCCCGGCTCGATCCAGGCCTGGAGTGCTAGACCGCGTAGACGGGGGCGAGATCGACGAATATGCGATAGTCCGAGATCAGGCCGTCGTCGCGGGTGCGCCAGATCGATACGGCTACGGCGCTCGCATCCTTGCCATCGAGCCTCCGGTAGGTCACCTCGGTCTCGGCGATGATGTCGGCATCCACCCGCCAGTTCCGCACGATCCGGTGGCGCAGGCCGCCGATGGTGGAGTAGAACTCCCGAAGCCCGGCGACGATGGCCTCACGCCCCACCAGCGGCTCGGCATTGCCGAACACCAGCGTGGCATCCTCGGCCAGCAGCCGCCCGAACTCGTCAGGATCGAACGAATCGACTGATCGGAACACGCGCCGCACCGCGTCGTCGGACATGCCGGTCCCCTCTCACGCAGATTCGATCGCTGATGGGGACGGTACGGGGCGAAGGGTGGCATACAACTAGCGCAAGGGTGTGGATCTTGTGGCCGAAGCCGACGGGCGGCGGCTCTGGTGCCCGCCACTTGCCTTGCGTGTGCGGGCAGGGGCTGCTACCTGGCAGCGCCTTGCACCACTGTTTGCATGTAGCTTTCTATCGGGAAGAAGGCACTTCAGAGTGCGTACGGCGGGCGCGGATGAGAGGAGCGGCGGATGGCGACGATGACGGCGGCCCAGCAGAGGGCACAGGCCAAGGTGGAGTACGACGCCTTCGTGGCGGCCTGCCCCAGTCGCAAGCTGCTCGACCGGATCTCCGACAAATGGGTCACGCTGATCCTGGCCGCGCTCGGCAGCGACAGCGCGCATCAGCCGGGCGCCGACTGCGCCGGTGAGCGCCGCGTCGGCGAACCTCGCGCGATGCGCTACTCGGAGCTGGCCCGCCTGCTGGCCGGCATCAGTCAGAAGATGCTCACCCAGACGCTGCGATCCCTGGAACGCGACGGCCTGGTGGCCCGCACCGTGGTGCCGACCGTGCCCGTCACTGTCTCCTACGAGCTGACCGATCTCGGTCTGTCGCTGTACGAGATGATGCGCGGCCTCAAGGCATGGGCCGAGGTGCACATGGACGAGGTGCTCGTCAACCGCGAGACCTACGACAGCCGCGTCGCCTGACGGAGCACCACGCCAGTGGGAGAGCCCTCGAAAGCCGCCGTCAGCGGCCGATCTTGTCCAGTTCGGCGAGATCCTCGTCGGAGAGTGAGAGTCCCGCGCCTGCGACGTTCTCGCGCAGGTGCGCCACCGACGAGGTGCCGGGGATCAGCAGGATGTTCGGCGACCGCTGCAGCAACCAGGCCAGGGCGACAGACATCGGCGTCGCGTCCAGCCGGGCGGCCACGGCCGACAGCGCCGAGGACTGCAGCGGGCTGAAGCCGCCGAGCGGGAAGAAGGGCACGTAGGCGATGCCCTGCTCGGCGAGCTCGTCGATGAGCTCGTCGTCCTGGCGGTGGGCGAGGTTGTACATGTTCTGCACGCACACGATCGGCGCGATCGAGCGTGCCTCGGCGACCTGCTCCGCCGTCGCGTTGCTCACGCCGAGGTGCCGGATCAGGCCCTGCCGCTGGAGTTCGACGAGCGTCTCGAACGCCTCGGCGAGCGACCCGGGCTTGGGGCCCTGGGCGTCGCCGAGCCGAAGGTTGACCACGTCCAGCGTCTCGAGGCCGAGGTTCTCCAGGTTGAGGCTGACGGCTCGGCGCAGGTCGTCGGGCTTACGTGCCGGGGGCCAGCCGCCCCGCTCGTCCCGGGTCGCGCCGACCTTGGTCACGATGTGCAGCGAGTCGGAGTAGGGGTGCAGCGTTTCGCGGATCAGCTGGTTGGTGACGTGCGGCCCGTAGGCGTCGGCGGTGTCGATGTGGGTGATGCCGAGGCCGACGGCTTCGCGCAGGACGGCGAGCGCGCCGTCACGATCGGCGGGCGGGCCCATGACCCCGGGGCCGGCGAGCTGCATGGCGCCGTAGCCGAACCGGGTGACGGTCAGGTCGCCCAGGGGCCAGGTGCCGCCGGGAAGCGAGGCGGAGAGCGTGCTCATTGACGTGCCTTTCGTGGTGAAACAGAGGTGGTGCCTGACAGCGCCTTGCACCATCATGGGTGCGTAGCTTTCTCACGGGAAGAACGCACTTCAGAGTGCGTAAGTCACCCACAGGTGAGGCGAGCCGCAGGAGGCGACGATGATCGCTCGGCGTCGGGCGGGGCCTCCCTCGACTGTCACCCACTCCTCGTCGATCTGCGGCTTGGCGATGTCACCGGCCAGGAGACCGGTCCTGGGCCTGGCCGGGCCGGTCACTCACCGTGCGCTTGACGTGCGGCCTGCGCGGTGACGCGTTCGATGGCCTTGACGGCGACATCGGGCTGGTCGACGTAGATGTAGTGCTCACTGTTCTTGGCCGTGCTCAGCTTGCTGTCGCTCGACAGCGCGAGCCACTTGCGCTGGCCCGCGGCCCACGCTTGCTCCAGGCGCGGCCCGTATTCGGGAAGGGCCGCGAGGTACTGCTTCCCATGCTGGATCACCTCCACCGGAATGTCTCCGGCGGAACGGACCTTGCCGTCGGTCATGACGAGCTTCTCCGGGTTCTCGCCCTGGAATACCGCGAGGTTCTGTGCGCGCAGCTCGGCCGCCGGGCCGGTGGCGGACTCGGGGATCGCCTTCTCGATGTCGTCCAGCATTGTGGGCGGGGTGGCGTCCATCAGGACCAGCCCCTTGACCCTGTCCTGGTGGTCGGGGGCGTACCTCGCGGCGATCAGCCCGCCCAGTGAGTGCCCGGCCAGGACGACCGGGTTGTCACCGGCGACGCGGTCGAGCACCCCGGTCAGGATCTTCCCGGTGCTCGAGAAGCTCTGCGGGCCGTCCGGCTGGTCGCTCGCGCCCGAGCCGAGCCGGTCGTAGGAACAGACCCGGTTCTGCTCGCTCAGTGTCTTCTGGATGGCGGCCAGCTTGTCCAGCCCGTCGCCTGCCCCGTGCATCAGCATGATGACCGGCTCGCCCTTCTTCGGGTCGCCCGAGCAGGACACGTTCACCGACCGGCCCGCGACATGGATCTTCTCGGTGCCGGAGATCGGGGCGGCGTCGGCTGTTTTCGTGGTGGCGGGGGCCATGGGGTCCCAGTTGTCCAACGCGTCGCCGTCGCAGCCGGCGATCCCCGCTCCGAGCGCGGTGCAGCACAGCGCGGCCGCAACGGTTGTCCTGATCCTGCGGAGCATGAGGTCCTCCAGTGAGGGGTTCGACGCCGGGGTGATGCGCACGGCGGTGCGGTGGGAAGTCACGGAGCGCCGTGGCTGCGTCGTAACGCTACGGATCGGGCGGTCCGGGATCGTCACCGCACAGTGGACATTCACCGGTAGCTCCTGTGGGGGACAAGCACGGGCCCACAGGGGAGGGCCGCGCTCCGCCGTGCGGGCCCGGACCTGGCGCCCCGGGGGAGTGTCCGACGCGGACTTCGATCGCGGTGATGCCGGCCACCGGCGCGGACGTCCGACGCGGCGGCGGTGCGTGCTCGCCGGTCGGTTCGCCGGCATGACGGCTCCTGCCATTCCGGACCGGTATCGCAAATCGGCCGGTAGATTCCGGTCTGAAAATTTCACGGTTCAGTAAGACGTTCGCGCAGTTCAGCTGCTCACTGGTCCGCCCTTGCTTGACCCCTGCCGGGGGCGGAACAACACTCCGCTGGAGTGTTATCTCTCCGCGTGACCACTTGAGCGGTCCGCATCCCATCGCATTCACGTGCCGGTCCATACGAGCAATTGTTAGCGCTAACAACAATAGTGCCGATAACAAGATCAAGGTCTGCCCCGATGGCGACGCCACCGGCGCCGTCCGGGCCGACGGGACCGAGAAGGTGCGGGAATGGCACCACCGAGCAGGAGGAGACCTGATGCACGATCAGAAGGAGCCCGTGGGCGGCGAGCGGAAGTTGCTGAGCCGCAGATCCGTCCTGACGACGATGGGGGCCTTGCCGGTCATCACGGCCGCGGCGTCGGTCCTGGGGGCCACGGAGGCCGCGGCGGCCACCGCGACCGTCAATCCGTCGGCGCAGCGGCAGACGATCAAGGGCTTCGGCGGCATGACCCACGCGGCCTGGGCCGGCGACCTGACAGCCGCCCAGCGGGAGACGGCGTTCGGCACCGGCGAGGGCAAGCTGGGGTTCTCCATCCTGCGGATCCCCGTCGGCGAGAGCCAGTCGGACTTCGGCCGTGACCTGGCGACGGCGAAGCGTGCGGCCGAGCTCGGGGTGACCGTTTTCGCGTCGCCGTGGAACCCTCCCGCCAGCATGATCGAGACCTTCAACCGCTCAGGTCAGACCAACGCGAAACGGCTCAGGTACGACCAGTACGCCGCGTACGCCCAGCATCTCAACTCTTTCAGCACGTACATGAAGAACAACGGGGTGAACCTGTACGCCATATCCGTGCAGAACGAGCCCGACTACGCGCACGACTGGACGTGGTGGACCTCCACCGAGATGGTCAGGTTCCTGCGGGAGAACGCCGGCTCGATCAACACCAGGGTCATGGCGCCCGAGTCCTTCCAGTACGTCAAGAGCATGTCGGACCCGATCCTCAACGACTCCACGGCGCTCGCCAACGTGGACATCATCGGCGCCCACCTCTACGGCACGCCGTACTCGAACTTCCCCTACCCCCTCTTCAAGCAGAAGGGCGCGGGCAAGGAACTCTGGATGACCGAGGTGTACTACCCCAACAGCACCGACTCGGCCGACACCTGGCCCCAGGCGCTCGACGTGGGCGAGCACATGCACCGCGCCATGGTGGAGGCCGAGTTCCAGGCGTACGTCTGGTGGTACATCCGGCGCAGCTACGGCCCCATGCGGGAGGACGGCCAGATCAGCAAGCGCGGCGCCATCATGGCGCAGTTCGCCAGGTTCGTCCGCCCGGGTTATGTGCGGATCGACGCGACGGCGAACCCGGCGACGAACGTCTACGTCTCGGCGTACCGGAGTGGCAACACCGTCGTCATCGTCGCCATCAACAAGAACACCTCCGCGGTGAGCCAGCAGTTCACCGTGGCGAACGCCGGCTCGGCCGGTGTCTCGTCCTGGGTGACCGACGGGAGCAGGAACGTCGCACCCCAGGCGGCGACCAGCATGTCGAACGGCTCCCTCACCGTCACGCTTCCCGCCCGCAGCATGACGACCTTCGTGACCAGCCTCAGCGGCGGCCAGTCGCCCAGCCCGTCGCCCGTCGTGTCGCCCCCGGTGTCACCCAGCCCCTCGCCCGCCACGTCGCCCAGTGGCGGCACCGGGACGGGGCAGTTCCGGGTCGCCTACACGATGAACTCCTGGGGGGACGGCTTCACCGCCAGCATCAGCATCACCAACACCGGGACCTCGACGGTCAACGGCTGGACGCTGGCCTTCACCCTGCCCTCCGGCCAGTCCATCACCTCGGGCTGGAACGCCACCTACTCGCCGTCCAGCGGTCAGGTGAGCGCGCGCAACGTCAGCTACAACGGCACGCTCGCCCCCGGGGCCACCGTCGACATCGGATTCCAGGCCTCCCACAACGGCAACACCTCCAAGCCGACCTCCTTCACCCTCAACGGCACCCCCTGCGACGTCGTCTGACGGGTATCTGAAACACCCGTGCGGCCCCTCCGGCGCGGGAGGGGCCGCATGCGGACGCGTCAGCGTGCCCGGGCCGGCGGAGAGCCCGTGATCACGCCGTTTTCACCTCGGGGGCCAGGAGCCGCTCGAGGGCGCCGGCGGCGGCCGTCTCGCCTCCGGCGGCGCGGAGCCGGGCGCCGACCCGCTCGGCCTGTCGCTTTCTCGCGATGGCCGCGCGTACGGCCAGGCGGAGGCCGTCGGGGGTGAGACGGGAGACCGGCAGCCTGGTTCCGGCGCCGGCTTCGATGACGCGGCGGGCGACTTCGAGCTGGTCTCTGCCGAACGGAACGACGCACACCGGTACGCCGTGGAGCAGGGATTTCTGCGTGATCCCCATGCCGCCGTGGCACACCACGGCCGACGCCCGCTTCAACACCAGGCTGTGCGGTACGAACCGTTCGAGATGGACGTTGGCCGGCCGGCGGAACCGGCCGGGGTCCAGGGACGCGGTGGTGACCACCACGTCGTACGGCTCGTCTTCCAGAGCGTCGAGCGCGGTCTGGATGAGCTTGCCGTCGTCCTGGAACACCGTCGAGATCGTGACGAGCACGACGGGCCGCTCCATGCGCGCCAGCCAGTCAGGCTCGGGCTCCCCCGCCGCCGGATCCCAGTCGGCGGGGCCGACCATGCGCACAGAGGCGGGCAGGTGCGTACGCGGGTATTCCAGCGGCTCGGCGGTGTAGCTGAGCACCAGGGGCGCCAGCATGTACAGGTCGGGGACGTGCCTGACGGGGCGCAGGCCGAGCTCGCGGCGCAGGGCGTTGATCGGGGGCAGCGCCATATCGAAGATCGGCAGGGCCGACTTGGCGAGGACGGCGTCCCGCAGCCGGGCCGGCAGGCTGCGGGAGGGCTTCAGGCCGAGGCCGAACGGCGGTGCGTCCGGGGTGGTCAGCGGCAGCAGGAAGGTGGCGGCCTGCGCCCAGGGGACGCCGGACGCCTGCACCGCGGCGGCGGCGCCCCAGCAGTTGTTGTCGATCAGAATCGCGTCGGGCGGCGCGTCCTTCATGGCCCGCTTGATGTCGTCGACCTCGTGCCGGGCGCGGTCGACGAACATGGCCACAGACCGGCGCATGGCGCCGACCGGGGTGCGGGCCTGCCAGGTGTCGTCGGGCCGCGCCTCGATCTCGGGGGCGATCGCCTCGGCGTCGAAGCCGAGCTCGTGCAGGAGGGGAAGGTGGTCCCGCTCGGCCCGGACGACGACCTCGTGGCCGCGGCGGCGCAACTCCTGAAGGGTGGGGATCAGGGGGTACAGGTGCCCGCTGCCGGGCGCGGTGTAGGCCAGATAACGGCTCATGCCACCTCCTCGCCTTCGGCTCGGAGCGGCATGCGCCAGACGCTGTGTTCCCTGATTCGCTCGCTACGCTCGCTCATCGCCGTCACGTCCAGCGCCCGATGCCGACGGCCTGCGCGCCGTCGAGCAGCTGCTCGCGAAGCTGGACCCGGCGAATCTTCCAGGTGCCGGTCCGTGGGAAGTCCTCCCAGCGGATCTGGATCGGCTCGGCCAGCGGCGGCAGGTCCACCGTGGCCGCGGCCCAGGCCCGGGGGTCGAGCGGGACGTCCTCGTCCGTGCTGAGTACGGGGACGGGCAGGCCGCCCGCGACGGGCAGAATGACGACCTCGGTGGTCTGCGGCAGCCGGTCGAGCAGGACGTCTTCCAGCTCGATCGCACTGCCGCCGGGAATGCGGTCGATCTCTCTGTCGACCAGGCGGACCGCGCCCCACCGGTTGATCACGCCGAGGTCGCCGGTGTTCCACCACACGCCGTTGCGCTTGAGGTCGTGCCGGTCCTGTTCTCCGACATAGGCCAGGCAGCGGCCGGGCTGGGAGATCTCGATCAGGCCGACCTCGCCGTGCCGTACGGGGCGGCCGGTCGCGGGGTCGACGGCGCGGACCTTGGCGACGGACGGGAGCGGCCAGCCGAGCACCTGGGTCGGCGGCGGCCGCAGACCGCGCCGCTTGACCGAGCCGCGCAGGTAGGGGCGGATGACCAGGGCGCCGTTCTCGCTCTGGCTCCACGACTGCACCCAGACCGGAGCCCGCCGGTCGGTGGCGGCGAGGAAGGTGCGGATCGTGCGGGTGTGGATCGCGTCGAAGGAGTTGATGAACAGCCGCACGCCGGCGAACGGCCTGGCCGGGTCGCGGGCCAGCTTCTCCCAGAACAGATAGATGTTGGGCAGGGTTTCGACGACGGTCGGCCGGTGCCGCAGCAGCAGGTCCTTGACCGCCGGGGACCTGGGATCCGACAGCATGAGCATGCGCGGGGCGACGGTGGCCATGGCGGGCAGGCCGGTGGTCATGCGCTGGTGGCAGAAGGGGTCGCAGAAGACCATGACGTCGTCGGCGCGCAGCCCGAACTTGGGCCAGCGTTCCGCCTCGACCAGAGCCAGCGAGTACGCCGAGTCCGCCGAGTGCATGACCAGCTTGGGGATGCCGGTCGTGCCGGAAGTGTGAGTGATCACCATGGGCTCGTGCGGCGGACGCAGCGCCGGGGCCACGGCCGGAGCGCCTTTCAGGGAGGCGAGCCGGACGAGATCGGGCCGCTCGTCGTAGGAGTCGACGCAGATCGTCATCGCGGTCAGGCCGGCGACGACGTCCGGGCCGATCCCGCAGCTGTCGACGTGGGCCCGGTCGGTGACGAGGAAGGGCCGCTCCAGGCGGGTCAGCAGCGCGCGGGCGGCCTCGGGGCCGAACGTGCCCGACAGCATCGCCGGCACGGCGCCGATGCGCGCGGCGGCGCAGCCGAGCAGGGCGACGTCGAGGTGGTTGGCCTTCATGATGGCGACCCGGTCCCACGCCCGCACGCCCGCGGCGTGCAGCCAGGCCGCCGCATCGTCCACCAGCGTGGCCCATTCGGCGTACGTGCGCTCGACCGGCCCGTCTGGGTCGATGTCACAGGGCCGGTCCACGATGACCAGCTGGGCGGGGTTGCGCCGGGCGGCCACGTGCCAGACCTCGCCCATGTGCCCGGTGGCCGGCACACGGGAGAAGGGGGTGAAGCGCCTGCGATACCGGGTGGGCGTGTAGTCGGTCAGGAAGCGGGGGATCGTCGGGGGCTCGGTGGCCGAGGTCATGGTCGTCTCTCCAGGTAGGCGTCGGGCTGCTGGTCCGTCTCGGTCGCGGCCTGGTGGAAGTCGCGGCGCCTGATGAGCGCGAGTCCGAACACGGCGCCCACGACCGCGATCCATCCGGCGACGTTCATCACGGCGTTGACCCCCGCGACGGGTCCCGCCGTTCCGGCCTTCGCCAGGGCGGCGATGCCCAGGGCCACGCCGCCCTGCTGGAAGGTCTCGCTCACACCCGAGGACATCCCGGCCCTCGACAGCGGGACCAGGTCGACCGCGGTGGCGGCGCGTGCCGGGTTGAACAGGCCCATGCCGAGACCGGCGAGCAGCATGCCGGGCAGCAGCGCGGTCCACGGGGAGCCCGTCTCCACGTCGGTCACCAGGAATCCCGCGCCGACGGCAAGGCTGCCGCCGCCGATGAGCAGCGCGGCCGGGATCCGGGCGGCGAACGTCCCCGTCACCGCGGCGGCGACGAACAGCACCAGGGTGAAGGGCAGGAAGCGCAGGCCGGTCTCGAACGAGGTGTGGTGCAGGGTGTTCTGCAGGTAGAGCACCATGAACAGCAGGGCCGCGTAGACGGCGGCGTTCACGGCCACCGTCGCCAGGGACAGACCGGCGAACGACCGGTTGCGGAACAACCCCAGATCGAGCATGGGCTCGGGGCGTGCCCGCTCCACCAGCACGAAGGCGACCAGCAGGACCGCCGCGCCGGCCAGCAGCGTCACGATGAGGACGCTTCCCCAGCCCGCCTCGGCGCCGCGCATGAGCGCGAACACCAGCATGACCAGCGACGAGGACAGCAGCGCCGCCCCGGGCCAGTCGACACCGCGCCAGTCGATCCGGCCGCCCGCGGCGCGCGACTCTTCGGCGCGCGCCAGCATGACCAGGGCGACGGCCAGGCCGATGGGCACGTTCAGCAGGAACACCCAACGCCAGCTGACCTCCGTCAGAGCCCCGCCGATCAACGGGCCGACGGCGACGGCCAGCCCGGTGACGCCGCCGGAGACGCCGAAGGCGATGCCGCGCTCCCGGCCGTGGAAGGCGTTGGCGATCAGGGCCGGCGCGACGGCGTACATCACCGCGCCGCCGACCCCCTGGAACGCGCGGGCCACGTTCAGCATGAGCGGGGCGCCGGCCAGGCCGCACAGCAGGGACGCGGCGGTGAACAGCGCCAGCCCGGCGACGAAGATCCGGCGCCGGCCGAGCCGGTCGGCCAGCGATCCGGCGGTCAGCAGGAACGCGGCCAGGGTGAGCGCGTAGGCGTCGATCACCCAGGCGAGGTCGAAGAAGGTGGCGTGCAACGTCCGCTGGATGTCGGGGAGCGCCACGTTGACCACGGTGACGTCCAGCAGGAGCATGAACGTCGCCATCGACACCGCGCCGAGCATCCACCACCTGTTCGGTCTCATGGCGCCGGCGGGGTGGGTATGAGCCTGGCCCGCATCGTCACCCTCCCACCCCGGCCGGGACGTGGAAGGTGGTCGCCTGACCGGTGAGGCCCGTCAGGATGCGCTGGAGGTTCTCCACCAGCGTGCGCTCGGCGATCGGATCGATGATCGGGGCCAGGCTCGGCATGCCCAGGTCGAACTCGGCGTAGAACGCGATCGTGACGTCGCGATCGCGCGGCTCGACCTTCCAGTGGCCGTCGAAGCGCTCGAAGTCGCCGTCGGTCTGGGTGAAGGTGATGGTGCGCTCGACCGGGTCGACGACGTCGCGCTCGGACCAGCGCAGGATTCCGTTGCGGAAGTTCACCGCCCAGTCCGAGTCGAGGACGCCGCCGCCGGCCTGGCGTACGTGGACCTCGCGTACGGCTTCGGTGAACTCGGGGTAGCGCGCGAAATCGGCCAGCGTCGCGAAGACTGCGTCGGCGTCGGCGGCAGGGACGAGGGCTTCCAGGGTGACCTGTCGCATCAGAACAGTCCTTTCACGGCGGCGGAGGCGTCGGCGAAGGCGGTCAGCAGCCAGGTGACGTCGGTGTCGGTGAGGATGGCGGGTGGGGTGAGACGGATGACCTTGTGCGCGTTGAGGCTGTGATTGACCAGCACGCCCCTGTCCAGCAGCTCCAGCATGTAGGCGCCCGCCACGTGCTCATCGCGTGTCTCCAGGCCGATGAGCAGCCCCGCGCCGCGAATGCCGGTGACCAGCGCGGGGGCGATGGCGCGCAGTCCGTCGAGCAGGGTCTGTCCCAGGACGGCGGCGCGGTCGACCAGGTTCTCGGCGGTGATGGTCCGCACCGCGGCCAGGGCGGCGGCCATCGCGATGGGCGAGGCGGCGAAGGTGGAGGTGTGCAGGAACGGGTCACGATCGAAGGGCGCGTAGGCGGCGTCGGTGGCCACCATCGCGGCGACCGGCACCACTCCGCCGGACAGGCCCTTGCCCACGAGCAGGATGTCCGGGGTGACGGCTTCGCGGTCGGCCCCCCACCAGCGGCCGAGCCGGCCCAGCCCGGTCTGGATCTCGTCCAGCACGAAGAAGGCGCCCTGTGCGCGGCAGATCCGCTGGACGTCGGTGAGGTAGCCGTCCGGCGGGATGTTCACGCCGCCCTCGCCCTGTATCGGCTCCAGCACCACGCAGGCGTCCGGCCCGACCACGCCCGCCAGCGCCGCGGCGTCGCCGTACGGCACGTGCGTCACCTCGGGCAGCAGCGGCCGGAACGGCGCCTGGTAGAGCTCCTTGGCGGTGAGGGCCAGCGCCCCCGTGGTCTTGCCGTGGTAGCCGTCGACGGCCGAGATCAACCGCGTCTTGCCGTGGGCGCGGGCCAGCTTGATGGCGGCCTCGGTGGCCTCGCTGCCGGAGTTGACGAAGTGCGTCCGGTTCAGGCCGGGCGGGGTGACCGCGGCCAGGGCGGCGGCGGCCTCGGCCGCGACCGGTTCCAGCAGCAGCCGGGTCGCCATGGGGTGGGTACGGACCTGCGCGACGACGGCTTCCACCACGGCCGGGTGGGTGTGACCGAGCAGGAAGACGCCGTACCCGCCGCAGTCCAGAAACCGCCGGCCGTCCGCGCCGAAGACGTGCGCGCCGTGGGAGGAGAGCTCCACCTGGCCGCCGGTCATCTCCGCCAGCCGGGCGCGGCCCCTGCTCAGGTGGCGCCGGTAGAGGTCGAGCACGGCGGTCGCGGAGCCCTCCGCCTGGATGGTCATGCCGGCACGCCTAGCTGAGAGCCCTCATGCGTGCGGCCCTCATCCGTGTGGCTCTCATCCGTGCGGCCCTGAACCACGGCGGGCGACGGCGGAACGCGGACCGGCTTCACGCCGCCACCTCGCTGTCCCGCAACAGGCCCTTGGCCTGCGCGTAGTGGCGCAACGAGGCGACGAAGGCGTCCCGCAGGGCGGAGGTGGACGGCGCGACGATGCCGGGCACGCGGTCGCACGAGCTCTCGAACGGCTGCGGGGTGCAGAACAGCGCGGTCATCGCCAGCATGTCGTCGAATCGGCGGCGCTGCCATTTGGGCAGCGGGTCGATGAAGACCGGGCGGATCAGCCGGTCCACCATGTCCTGGGAGACCAGCCGGGGCGCGTTCAGCTCCAGGCCGAAGCCGCGGCCGGTCTCCAGGGCCAGCTCGACCATCTGATCCACGGTGAGCGCGGCCTCGCCCGCCGTGATCCAGAAGTCGCCGTCGGTGACCCCGGCCCGCAGCAGCCCGGCGACGGCTCCGGCGATCAGGTCCTGCGGGAGGAAGTCGATCCGGGAGCCGGGCTGCAGGGGGAGCAGGGGCAGGGCGTTCTTGAACACCGCGCCCGCGATGCCGTGCAGGCCCTGGAACTGGGCGATCCGCCCGGTGGCCGAGTCGCCGATGACCACGCTCGGGCGGATGACGGTGGCGGGCACACCGGAGTCGCGGACCAGCCGTTCCGCGGCCCGTTTGCTGTCCAGGTAGACCTCCGGGCGCGCGGTGCCGCCGTCGTCGCGGGCCAGCTCGGTGCGCGCCACGAACGCGGTGCTGATGTGGTGAAGGGGCACGTCCGCTCGCTGAGCCAGGGCGATCACCTCCCCGGTGCCGCGCACGTTGACGTCGCACGTCGCGTCCTTGCCCGCGCCGAACGCGGTGACCGCGGCGCAGTGGACGATCGCGTCGACCCGGCGGACGAGTTCGTCGTACTCCTCGCGATCCAGCCCGAATCTCGAGAGGGTCAGATCGCCGCGGATGCTGAGCACATGGGGGCCGGTCACCGGCCTCTTGTGGGTCAGGCAGATGACGTTGTGGTCGCCGAGCTCGGTGAGCAGCGCCTGGCCGACGACGCCGCCGGCGCCGGTCAGCAGGACGGTGGGGCGGGCCGTGAAGTCGATGCCCGACATCGGATTCTCCCTTCAGGCCACGCGTAAGGGCTGGCCCGCGAAGTAGTCACACAGCTGCTGGGACATGCGCGTGCGGGACGGCGGGTGGAACATCAGCGCGGTGGAGGCCGCCGACAGATAGGCCACGTCGCCGGAGCCGATGTAGGCCATGCCTCCCAGCAGTTCGGTCGCACGACGCGCGATGCGGCCGATGGCGTCCTGGACGGCGTAACGGGCGCACAGCGCCGTGGCGAACATGTCCTGACCGCGCTCGCCGTCGCCCATCGCCCTGGCGACCCCCTCCAGGGTGGTCATGGCCGCCTCCGCCTCGACGACCAGAGCGGCCCGTTCGACGGCGTCGGCCTTGCCGGCCGCCAGCACCCGCTCGGCCAGCGCGCTGGCCACGCCGAGATAGGAGGCGCTCACCAGCAGCTCGAACCACAGGAACGTGCCGCTCTGCAGGTCATCGAGCCGCTGGTCGTCGGTGGTGTTGTCGGTCATGACGACCAGATGCCGCGACACTTCGACGTCCTTGAGCACGACCTCGTCGCTCTCGGCTCCGGCGAGCACGAAGCTGTTCCAGAACGGCCGGATCTCGATGCCGGGGCTGCCCGCCGGGATGAGCACGACGGCGAGCCGGTCGCGGCCCTCGTCGTCGGTCACCGCCACCGAGGCCGTGAGCATGTCCATGGAGCGCGACAGGGTGCAGGGCTTCTTGGAACCGGACACGACCAGGTTGTCGCCGCGCCGTACGGCCCGCAGGGCCGGGGACAGGATCGCGGCTCCGGTGCGGCCCTCGGCGAAGCCGGAGGCCAGCAGCAGGTTCTCCCGGGCGATGGCCTCGAGCAGCATCCATTCGAAGCCGGTGCTGGTCTGGCTGACCTCGACGAGGCCGGCGACGGAGAAGCCGTGCATGGTGGCGGCGATCGCGAGCGAGGGAGAACGGCTGCCCAGGGCCCGCTGGACGCGGATGGCCTCCACCGGTGTGGCGCCCAGGCCGTGATACTCGGCCGGCACCAGCAGTTTCGGACCGCCG
This sequence comes from Microbispora sp. NPDC088329, assembly GCF_040685655.1. Lineage (NCBI taxonomy): Bacteria > Bacillati > Actinomycetota > Actinomycetes > Streptosporangiales > Streptosporangiaceae > Microbispora > Microbispora sp. NPDC088329. Next base: position 748,411 of record NZ_JBFBIP010000001.1, on the reverse strand, counting down.
GCGGCCTTGAACGCGGGCAGCCCCGGGTTGCCGGGCCGTTCCAGATCGGCCAGCGGGATGGTGGCGAGCATGTCGTCGAGGCCGGGCATGAATCGCTCCAGCGCCGCCCGCTCTTTCGCCATGAACTCCATGGGTTCCCCTCCTCAGGTAACCCCTGACGGCCTACATGGAGGAGGCCGTGCAGCACTCACCGGCAAGGAAAACGTATTTCCGCCCTTATGTGAGGGGAATGAAAGTAAGGAGAATGAAAGCTGTTAGGAACGCCGGAAGCGGACGCCCTCCGCGGTATGCCGTAGGGCGCCGACGGCCCTCCGATCCTTCCCGCCGGTGGTCGCGAGGGTGGCGTCCGCGTGCGGCGAGCACGACCTGCGGGGCCATGTCATGCTCGCCATCCTGATCACCGGTGTCCGCCCGTTCGGTCCGGCGTCCCACGTGGTCGTACGTGCCTTCGCGCGTAGGGGGATTACCGGTTCATCCACATTGACCTGCCAGGAGTATCCTGCTCCGCACGTGTCCGACCTCTCCCACGCGTTGTGGGGCCCGCCGCGCGGCAGCGGCACGGTACGGAGGCCGGTGCGGGTGGGCTGGGCTCGGCGTGGACGAAGGGGTGTCAAGTGACGCGCTGTGAGGACGCTGAGCAGGGGCCGTCGCCGTCGGCCGGTGCCGAAGTGTTCGCCGCCGACGACGAGATCGGCCGGGATCTGGCGTTGGTGGACTGGCGGGCGACGCCGCTCGGGCCGCCGGAGGAATGGCCGCAGAGCCTGCAGACGGCGGTGAGCATCCTGCTGTCGTCCCGCTTTTCCATGTGGATGGCGTGGGGACCGCAGCTGACGTTCTTCTGCAACGCCGCCTACCGTCGTGACACGCTGGGCCGGAAATACCCGTGGGCGCTGGGCCGGCCCGCCAATGAGGTGTGGGCGGAGATCTGGGACGACATCGGCCCGCGGATCGAGGCCGTGCTGGCCACGGGGAAGGCGACCTGGGACGAGGCGCTCCTGCTGTTCCTGGAACGGGCGGGCTACCCGGAGGAGACCTACCACACCTTCTCCTACAGCCCCCTCCGGGACGACTCCGGCACCGTGGTCGGCATGCTGTGCGTCGTCAGCGAGGACACCGAGCGGGTCATCGGTGAGCGGCGCATGGCGACCCTGCGGGACCTCGGCTCCGATCCCAGCGTGGTCCGCACCGAGCAGGAGATGCTGGCCTTCGCCTGCCGCCAGCTCGGCCGCAACCAGAAGGACCTTCCGTTCACGTCGACCTACCTCTTCGAGGACGGCGGCGGGGCGCGGCTGGCCGGGGTGACCGGGATCCCGGCCGGGCATCCGGCCGCTCCCCTCACCCTGCCGGCCGACGACCCGGACTCGGTGTGGCCCGCGACGACGCTGGCCCGGGGAGAGCCGGTGCTCGTGCCGCTCGACGGCTCCCCGTTCGCCGCTCTCCCGGCCGGAGACTGGCCGGAGCCGCCCGCGCAGGCGCTGGTGGTTCCGCTGCTGCAGCAGGGCAGCGCGCCGTACGGGTTCCTCGTGGCCGCGCTCAACCGGTATCGCTCCGTGGACGATAGTTATCGCGGGTTCGTCGAGCTGGCCGCGGGGCATGTCGCGGCGGGTGTGGCGAGCGCGCGCAGCTACCAGGCCCAGCAGCGGCGGGCGGAGGAACTGGCCGAGCTCGACCGTGCGAAGACCGTCTTCTTCTCCAACATCAGTCACGAGTTCCGCACGCCGCTGACCCTGATCATGGGACCGGTGGAGGAACTGCGCGGCCGTCTGCAGGGAGCAGACCCGCAGGTGCGCGAGGAGCTGGAGGTCATCCGCCGCAACGGGTTGCGGCTGGGCAAGCTGGTCAACACCCTGCTGGACTTCTCCCGGATCGAAGCCGGCCGGATGCAGGCCAGCTACGAACCGGTCGACCTGGCCATGGTCACCGCCGAGCTGGCCAGCCTCTTCCGCTCCGCCATCGACAAGGCCGGCCTGGACTTCCGGGTCGACTGCCCTCCCCTGGACGAGCCGGTGTACATCGACCGCGGCATGTGGGAGAAGGTCGTGCTCAACCTGCTCAGCAACGCGCTGAAGTTCACCTTCGAGGGGGGGATCGGCGTCGAGGTGCGCGGGGAGGGCACCCACGCGGTGGTGACCGTCACGGACACGGGCATCGGCATCCCGGCCGGCGAACTGCCGCGGTTGTTCGAGCGGTTCCACCGCATCGAGAACGCACGCTCGCGGTCCAACGAGGGAAGCGGTATCGGGCTGGCCCTCGTGCAGGAGTTGATCGGCCTGCACGGCGGCACCATCACCGCCGACAGCGCCGAGGGAGAGGGCACCCGCTTCACCATCCGCCTGCCGTACGGCTCCGCGCACCTGCCCGACGAGGCGATCGTGACGGCCGGCACGGGCGCCGGCTCCACCGCCGCGGACCCCTACGTCGAGGAGGCGCTGCGCTGGCTGCCGGGGGACGACACCGGAGAGGCGGCCGGCGACCCGGTGGGCATGCCGTCGCACTCCCCCGCGCGATCCGGGGGCTCGGCCGCCCCGGCGCGTGTGCTGGTCGCCGACGACAACGCCGACATGCGCGGTTACCTCGTCCGTCTCCTCAAGGGCGCCGGCTACCTCGTGAACACCGCCGGCGACGGGCAGGAGGCTCTGGAGGCCATCCGCGCCGACGTCCCCGACCTCGTGGTCAGCGACGTCATGATGCCTCGCATGGACGGCCTGTCCCTGGTCGCGGCGCTTCGGGCCGACGCGCGCACCGCGGCCGTCCCCGTGGTGTTGCTGTCGGCCAGGGCCGGCCAGGAGGCGTCCATCGAGGGTCTGCAGGCCGGAGCCGACGACTACCTGGTCAAGCCCTTCGCCGCGGCGGAGCTGCTCGCGCGGGTGCGGGCCACCATGGACATGGCGCGGCTGCGCCAGCACCAGGCGCGCTGGCGCACCGCGCTCGTGGACTCCATGCAGGAGGCGTTCTTCGTCTGTGACGAGAACGGCGCCGTCGTCGAGATCAACAGCGCGTTCGCCGACATCCTCGGCTACGGCCCCGAAGGCCTGCCCTACACGCCGATCCATCCGTGGTGGCCGGACGCCGCCACCGATCCCGAGGCCCACGAGCAGGCTGGAGACGCCTTCAGCGGCCTCGTCGGGCCCGGCCAGGGCAGCTACACGATTCCCGTCACCCACCGCGACGGGCATCGGTTGTGGGTCAGTGTCACCTTCAACAAGGCGCAGGATCCCGACACGGGGCGTGAGGTTGTCGTCGGCACCTTCCGCGACGTCACCGCCGAGCACTACGCCATCCAGCGCGAGAGCGCCCTCGCCTCGCTGAGCACCAGCCTGTCGCAGGCCGCGAGCCTGTCCGACGCGCTGACCGGCGCCCTGCGGGAGCTGCGGGACCTGTGGCGCGCCCGGTCCGTGCTGGCCGCGGTCTTTGATCACGACGGGGAGGCGGCGACCCTGACCGCCTCCGGCGCGTCCGTGGACTGGCAGGGCCTGCCGGCCGGACACCGTCGGATGCTCGCCGGCTTGCTGCGGCGGCCTCTGCTCACCCCGGTGGCCGACGAGAGTGGGGCCGGCATCCTTCTCGAGCATCCCGACGGCCCGATGGCGCTGTGGATCGATCCGGGTGACCGGCCTTTCACGAGCGAGGACCAGTTGCTGTTGTCGCTGCTGGCCGGCCGTCTCGCGCAGGGACTGGTCCGCGCCCACCAGATCGACCAGCAACGCGAGACCGCGATCGCGCTGCAGCGCGCCATCCTCGGTCCGGCCCAGCTTCCCGAAGGGTTCGCCGTACGCTACGAGCCCGCCACCCGGCCGCTGGAAGTCGGCGGCGACTGGTACGACACCGTCGCCCTGCCCGGCGGACGCATCGGCATCGTCGTCGGCGACTGTGTCGGGCGGGGAGTGGAAGCCGCCGCCGTCATGGGACAACTGCGCAGCGCCTGCCGTGCGCTGCTGCTGCAGGACGACAGCCCGGCCCGCGTGCTCATGGCCCTGGACCAGTTCGCCGCCGGCGTCACCGGCGCCAAGTGCACCACCGTCTTCTGCGGCGTCCTCGACCCGGAGACCGGGCACCTGTCCTACTCCAGCGCCGGGCATCCGCCGGGCATCCTCGCTCACCCCGACGGCAGCACCGGCCTGCTCGACGGCGGACGTTCCGTTCCCCTGGCCGTCCGCCCGGGCGCGACCCGGCCGGAGAGCGAGACGGTCATTCCCGCGCGAGCCACGCTCATGCTGTACACGGACGGGCTGGTCGAACGCCGTCGCCGGCCTTTGTATACGGGCATCGACCAGGCCAGCCAGGCCGTACAGGACGGGCGGAACACCGCCGTCGACGACCTCGCCACGCAGGTGATGATCCGGCTGGCGCCCGCCGACGGCTACGACGACGACGTCGCTCTGCTGCTCTATCGGCACCCGGCCCCGCTGGAGATGACCTTCCCGGCCGAATCGTCCCAGCTCGCGCCCGTCCGCAAGGCCCTGCGCAGCTGGCTCGGCCAGTGCGACCTACCCACTCAGATCGTGCAGAACATCCTGGTCGCCGCCGGTGAGGCCTGCGCCAACGCCATCGAGCACGGTCATCGCCACACTCCGGGGGACACGGTGCGCCTGCGGGCCGAGGCGTCCGTCGACGAACTGCGCCTCGTCGTCGCCGACAGCGGCCGCTGGAAGTCCCCGCAGCCGGAGGCGAACGCCCACCGCGGCCGCGGCGTCGCTCTCATGCGCGCCATGATGCAACAGGTCACCATCACCCCCGGCCCGTACGGCACGACCGTCGACATGCAGATGAGGATCGCCTGATGACCACGCCCCTCACTCTCACCCCCGGGGTCGGCCCCGACGGCGCCGCTCTCCTGACGGTCGCCGGTGAGATCGACATGAGCAACACCGGCGCCCTCGCCGCCGCGCTCGACCGCACCCCGGGCCCCCTGGTCCTCGACCTGACCTCCGTCGACTATCTCGACAGCGCGGGCCTGAGCGTGCTGTTCGACCACGCCGAACGCATCACTCTCATCGCCAACCCCCTGCTGACACCCGTCCTGACCGTATCGGGACTCGCCGGCCTCGCCACCGTTCACGACGGCGACCCCGGCCTCGGGTAGGGCGGGCGTTTCTCCCGGCCACACCGCCTCACGCGGATGCGCTCTCCTTTGCTTGATCTCTTTACGCGAGTCATGTGATAGTTGACTATCAAGTGGCGACTCGACGGCTCGTGGTGAACGACGATCCGCTCTGGAGGCATCATGACCACTGCCGAACCCCGGACCTTCCCCTTCGGGCAGCTGAACCGGCTGGAGGTGGACCCGCTCTTCTCCCGGTTGCGGCAGGAGGAACCGCTGTGCCGGGTCCGGCTGCCCTACGGTGAACCCGCCTGGCTCGCGACCCGCTACGAAGACGTCAAGGTCGTGCTCGGCGACGCGCGCTTCAGCCGGGCCGCGGCGATCGGCCGCGACGAGCCGCGGATGCGGCCTCACCGGTCCCGCTCCGGGAGCATCCTCAGCTTCGACCCGCCCGAGCACAGCAGGCTGCGCCGACTGGTGTCGAAGGCGTTCACCGTCCGGCGGATCGAGCTCCTGCGGCCACGGGTCCAGGAGATCGCCGACGGTCTCGTCGGCGCGATGCTGGCCAAGGGCGCACCGGCCGACCTCGTCGAGGACTTCGGCCTGCCGCTGCCGATCACGGTCATCTGCGAGTTGCTGGGGGTGCCCGTCGAGGATCGGGTGGACTTCCGCACCTGGTCGGACGCGCTCCTGTCCACCACGCGCTTCACCCCGGAGCAGGTGGCGCACAGCATGGTCCTGCTGCGGGAGTACATGGCCGGGCTCATCGCCGAGCGCCGGCAGACCCCGAAGGACGACCTGCTCAGCGCGCTCGTCGCGGCCCGCGACAACGAGGAGCGGCTGTCGGAGGAGGAGATGCTGTCGCTGGCCGAGGCGCTGCTGGTCGCCGGTCACGAGACCACGGCCACGCAGATCCCGAACTTCGCCTACGTGCTGCTCACCCACCCCGAGCAGCTCGCGGCGCTGCGCGCGGACCTCGACCTGATACCCCGGGCGGTCGAAGAGCTGATGCGCTTCGTCCCGCTCGGGAGCGGCGCCTCCATCGCCCGCTACGCGCTGGAGGACGTCGAGCTGGGCGGCGTCACGGTGCGTGCCGGTGAACCTGTGGTCGTGAGCCTGGTGTCGGCCAACCGCGACGAGTCGGTCTACACGAACCCCGAGGAGCTCGAACTCGACCGGCAGCAGGCCTCGCACGTGGGATTCGGGCACGGGGCGCACCACTGCCTCGGCGCCCCGCTCGCGCGGATGGAGCTGCAGGTCGCCCTGCGTACCCTGCTCACGCGACTGCCGGGGCTCCGCCTCGCGGGCTCCGAGGACGACGTCGTGTGGAAGACGGGGTTGTCCACCCGGGGGCCCGAGCACATGCGTGTGACGTGGGACGGGCCCTGACGGGCGTACCGGGATAACCGGTAGCCGCCTATCGATTGGTTATCCTGCGGCGGTGACCACCGGGACCTCGCGGCGGCTGCGCGCCGACGCCGCACGCAACTCCGGCAGGATTGTGCGCGCGGCCCGGGAGGTCTGGACCGAGCAGGGGCCCGACGCCCCGCTCGAGGACATCGCCCGCCGCGCCGGGGTCGGCATCGCGACGCTCTACCGCCATTTTCCCGACAAGGCGGGCCTGGTCAGGGCGGCACTCGACCAGAGCTTCGCCGAGGACATCGCCCCCGCCATCGAACAGGCGCTCGGCGACGACGATCCACGGCGCGGCCTGGCCGGCGTGCTCGAGGCGGCGATGTCCACGGTGGCCCGCGAACACAACACCCTGGCGGCGGCCAGGAACTCGGGCGCCGTCACCGCGGAGGCCTGCGGCCCGTTCGTCGAGTCGCTGACCCTGCTGGCGCGGCGCGGGCAGCGGGCCGGTCTCATCCGTGCCGACCTCGTCCCCGACGACCTGCTCAGGATCATGGTGATGCTGATGGGCGTGCTGTGGACGATGGATCCCGGCAGCGACGGCTGGCGACGCTACCTCGCGCTCATCCTCGACGCCCTGTCCCCTGACGCGGCCTCTCCGCTGGCGGCCGCGGTGCCGCTCAAGTCACCGCGGACGCGGGGCGGCTGGCCCGTGTGACGAGGTGAGCCCGGCGAGGGCGGCGGCCGAGGGGGCGGACCGGTCCACCGCCGTGGAAACGGGCAGCCGCGAGGTCCGGCCCGGATGCCAATGAAAGTTTCATTCCGGACGGCGCCCGGGGCCGATCGGACTTCTCCCAAATCCTTCTCGCATGAGTGGAATCGAATTCGAGTCGCGGCCGTGTTCGCGCGGTGATGGATGAGGCGTCGTCCAATGAGAAACTTGGGGAGTGGAGACCTCGGTGCCAGGTCGAGCCGAAACCCGGCTACAGGCCAAAATACTTATGCGATTGCGTGACGCCGGACCGCAATCTCGCATTCAGCTGTCGGAACACTTCGAAGTGTCACGTACGACGATCGGGGCGGAACTCGGCCGGCTCGCGGCGCTTCAACTCGTCGAGGAAATCGGACCGGCCGCATCGCGTGGAGGCCGCCGCTCGACCGTCATCGACTTCACCGGGCTGATCCGGTTCGTCGGTATAGCGATCGGCGTGACCTCGGTCTCCACCGCGGTCACGGATGGCCGGCTGAGAGTCCTCGCGTTCGAGCGCACCGAATGCGACGTACGACAGGGCCCCGAGGCCGTGCTCGAACTCGCCGTTGAACAGAGTCGCCGGCTGCTCGCGAAATCGGGAGTGGACACGCCGCTCGGAGTCGGTGTCGGCGTGCCCGGCCCGGTGGACTTCTCCCGCGGTATCTCGGTGTCGCCGCCAATCATGCCGGGATGGGACGGTTATCCGGTCCGCGGTCTCCTCGACCGGCAGTTCGATTGTCCGATCGTATTGGACAACGATGTCAATGTAATGGCCCTGGGTGAACAGCACGCCGGTGCGGCGAGCACCGCGGACAACTTCCTGTTCGTCAAGGTCGGGACGGGCATCGGCTGCGGAATCGTAGCAAAGGGTGAGCTCTATCGCGGCATGGACGGATGCGCGGGGGATATCGGGCATATACCGGTCGCCGACTCCGTGGAAGTCTGCGCCTGCGGCAACACGGGGTGTCTGGAAGCGTCCTTCGGTGGCGACGCGCTGGCTCGCGACGCCCTCGCCGCGGCCCGGTCGGGGCGCTCACCCCTGCTCCGGGAGCTCCTCGACCGCGAGGGCACGCTGACCGCCGCCCACGTCGGCGAGGCGGTCGCCGCCGGCGACCCGGCGTCCGTCCAGATGGTGCGCGACGGCGGACGGCGCGTCGGCGAGGTGCTCGCGGGCCTGGTGTCGTTCTTCAACCCGAGCCTCATCGTGCTGGGGGGTGGGCTCACGCTGCTGGGTCACGTCCTGCTCGCCGAGATCCGCGGCGCGATCTACCGGCGCTCGCTGCCCCTCGCGACCAGGAATCTGCCGATCACGATGAGCGACCTCGGCCCGCAGGCCGGTGTGATCGGTGCGGCCAGGCTGGTGAGCGAGGAGATCTACCGGTCGCCCCGGTGATCGCCGCGCACCCCGGTCTTCCGCCGGCGGCGACACCACGCCACCCCGGATTGCATGATCATGCATTCCCGTGTATATATTCTACTCGTGTCCAAGGTGCTCACTTCTCTGCCTGTCGGCGAGCGTGTCGGGATCGCCTTCTCCGGTGGTCTCGACACTTCGGTAGCGGTCGCGTGGATGCGGGAGAAGGGTGCAGTGCCGTGCACCTACACCGCTGACGTCGGCCAGTACGACGAACCTGACATCGCCTCGGTGCCCGGCCGTGCCACCGCGTACGGCGCGGAGATCGCCCGGCTGGTCGACTGCCGGGCTGCCCTGGTCGAGGAGGGGCTCGCGGCCCTTGCCTGCGGGGCGTTCCACATCAGGTCCGGCGGCCGCCCTTACTTCAACACCACCCCGCTCGGACGGGCCGTCACCGGCACGCTGCTGGTGCGCGCGATGCTCGAGGACGGTGTGCAGATCTGGGGTGACGGCTCCACCTTCAAGGGCAACGACATCGAGCGGTTCTACCGTTACGGCCTGCTCGCCAACCCCTCCCTGCGGATCTACAAGCCGTGGCTGGACGCCGACTTCGTCAACGAGCTCGGCGGCCGCAAGGAGATGTCCGAGTGGCTGCTCGCCCGCGGGCTGCCCTACCGGGACAGTGTGGAGAAGGCGTACTCCACCGACGCGAACATCTGGGGTGCGACGCACGAGGCCAAGTCCCTCGAGCACCTCGACACGGGCATCGAGATCGTCGACCCCATCATGGGCGTGCGCTTCTGGGACCCGGCCGTCGAGATCGCCGCCGAGGACGTCACGATCGGCTTCGAGCAGGGACGACCAGTGACGATCAACGGCAAGGAGTTCCCCTCCGCCGTCGATCTGGTGCTGGAGGCCAACACCATCGGCGGCCGGCATGGCCTGGGCATGTCCGACCAGATCGAGAACCGGATCATCGAGGCCAAGAGCCGGGGCATCTACGAGGCGCCGGGCATGGCGCTGCTGTACGCGGCCTACGAGCGGCTGGTCAACGCGATCCACAACGAGGACACCCTCGCCGCCTATCACAACGAGGGGCGGCGGCTGGGCAGGCTGCTCTACGAAGGCCGCTGGCTGGAGCCGCAGGCGATGATGCTGCGCGAGTCGCTGCAGCGCTGGGTCGGCATGGCGGTGACCGGCCAGGTGACCCTGCGGCTGCGCCGGGGCGAGGACTACTCCGTCCTGGACACCTCCGGACCGGCGTTCAGCTACCACCCCGACAAGCTCTCCATGGAGCGCACCGAAGACTCCGCCTTCGGCCCGGTCGACCGCATCGGGCAGCTGACGATGCGCAACCTCGACATCGCCGACTCCCGCGCGAAGCTGGAGCAGTACGCCAAGCTCGGTCTGGTCGGCAGCCAGCACCCCGCGCTGATCGGTGCTCCGCAGGCGGCCCCGACCGAGCTCATCGGCGCGATGCCCGAGGGCGGCGCCGAGGCGATCGCCTCGCGCGGCGAGGTCTCCACCGAGGAGGAACTGCTCGACCAGGCCGCCATGGAGCTCGGCACCGACTGACGGCCACGACATCGGCCCAGAGGTCGTGTGGGCGCCCGGCACGCCGGGCGCCCACGGCGGCATTTCGCGCGGTGACGCCGGCGCGGGTGGCCGGGACCGTCAGGGCTTCAGGAGCTCGGTGATCCGGACGAACCCGTCGGCGCCGTGGCCCTGGGCGATGACGCGGCGGGCCCAGCCTTCGGCCGCGCGCATCACGCTCGCGTCGATGCCGTGGGCCTCGGAGGTGTGGACGATGTGGGCCATGGACGAGGCCGCCGAGGTGATCGGGTTGCCCTCGCCGGAGAACCGGCCGCTGTCCACTTCGGCCGCCTCCTGCTCGAAGATGGGCGGAAGGATCGCGCCGATGCCCTTGGCGAACGGCGCCAGCTCGCGGGCGGTCACCCCCTCGGCCCGTGCCACCGCCAACGCGTGCGCGTAGCCCGCCATCGCGGTCCAGAAGACGTCGAGCAACGCGATGTCGTAGGCCGCGGCCCGGCCGATCTCCTCGCCGAGATGGGTGTGCGTGCCGCCGAGGGTCTCCAGCACCGGCCGGTGCCGCCGGTAGAGCTCCTGCGGGCCGCTGTGCAGGAACGCCGCGGCCGGGGTGCCGATGGTCGTGGCCGGCGTCATGATCGCGCCGTCGAGGTAGCCGATGCCGTGCTCGGCCGCCCAGGCGGCGGTGCTCCGGGCGCGGCCGGGTGTGTCGGCGGACAGGTTCACGAGCGTGCGTCCCCGCAGCGCGCCGGCGACCGCGTCGCGCCGCAGGACGGCGTCCGCCGCGTCGTAGTTCACCACGCAGATCACGGTCAGCTCGCTCGCGGTGACCGCCGCTTCCGGTGTGGGGGCGCCGGACGCCCCCCGCCCGGTCAACTCCCGATCTCTGCCCGGTGACCGGTTCCAGACCGTGGTGCGGATGCCGGCGCCCAGGAAGGCCCCGGCCAGGGCCTGGCCCATCGGCCCCAGTCCGAGCACGGTGACGGCAGACTGTGGGGCGTGGTGGCTCATGTCTCAACTCCTGCGTGCATGACAGCGATGACGCTGAACGGGGTGGGAAAATGACGCGTAGCCGTGCCGGAGACCCGAACGTCTGCGGGGTCACCGCCGCGATCGCCGTGATCGACGGCAAGTGGAAGACGATCCTGCTCTGGCTTTTGGAAACCGCTCCGCGTCGTCCCGGCGAGCTGGTCCGGCGGCTGCCGGGCCTCACCGAGAAGGTGCTGACTCAGACGCTCCGGGAGATGGAGGCCGACGGGCTGGTGCACCGTGAGGTGCACGACGGCCGCCCCCTGAAGACCGTGTACTCCCTGACCGAGTTCGGCCGTGAGCTGTCCGAGGCGCTGGCGCCGCTGTCCGACTGGGGACATCGCCGCCTGGAGAAGCTTGCTCTGGAGAAGCCGGCCGCCCGGAATCCAGCTTCACGCGCCCGCGGCAGTTCCGACAAGTACCCACAAAAAGGTGGGTAGGCCGCATGACTCGCTCTCCGGCGGGTGACAGTTCTTTGCACAGTGCATGTGTTTCCTTTGCCTGGGTAGCGCGGCGTCGTCCGTGAGATCGACCCCCGGAGGCGGAAGCGCGTGGCACTGCGTATCGAGGACTACGGGCTGCTCGGCGACCTGCACACGGCAGCGCTGGTGGGGCGCGACGGGTCGATCGACTGGCTGTGCCTGCCCCGGTTCGACGCTCCCGCGTGTTTCGCCGCCCTGCTCGGCGACGAGCGAGCGGGGTTCTGGCGTCTCGCCCCCGCGGCCGGCGGGCTCTGCACGCGCCGCCGTTACCGCGGCGACTCCCTCGTCCTGGAGACGGAGTGGGACACCCCCGAGGGATCCGTACGCGTGATCGACGCGATGCCGCCACGCGGTGAGGCGGCCGACGTGGTGCGGGTCGTGGAAGGCGTCAGCGGACGGGTGCCGATGCGGATGGCGCTGCGGCTGCGGTTCGACTACGGGCACATCGTGCCCTGGGTGCGGCACCAGGACGGGCGGCTCGCGGCGGTCGCCGGACCGGACGCCGCCTGGCTGAAGACACCGGTGCCGCTCCGCGGCGAGGACATGACCACCTACGCCGAGTTCGAGGTGACCGCCGGGCAGCGGGTGCCGTTCGTGCTGACCTATCGGCCCTCGCACGAGCGCAGGCCGCGCCCGGTGGACGCGGACAAGGCCCTCGCCGACACCGAGGCGTACTGGACGTCGTGGATGCGCGGCTTCCGATACGAGGGCCGGTGGGAGGAGGCCGTGCGCCGGTCGCTGGTCGTGCTGAAGGCGCTGACCTACGCGCCGACCGGCGGCATCGTCGCCGCGGTCACCACCTCGCTGCCGGAGCGGCCGGGCGGGCCGCGCAACTGGGACTACCGGTTCTGCTGGCTGCGCGACGCGACGTTCACGCTGCAGGCGCTGCTGGGCACCGGCTTCGTCGCCGAGGCGAAGGCCTGGCGGGAGTGGCTGCTGCGGGCCGCGGCCGGAGACCCGGCCGACCTGCAGATCATGTACGGCATCGACGGCACCCGCCGCCTGCCGGAATACACGCTCGACTGGCTGGGCGGCTACGAGGGCTCGGCCCCGGTGCGGGTGGGCAACGCCGCGTCCGGGCAGTTCCAGCTCGACGTGTGGGGCGAGGTCCTCGACGGGCTCCACCTGGCCAGGACGGCCGGCATCCACGCCGCCGAGCCGGCATGGGACCTGCAACGGGCGTTGCTGGACTTCCTGGAGGGCCACTGGGACGACCCGGACAACGGGCTGTGGGAGGTGCGCGGCGACCGCCGCCACTTCGTGCATTCCAAGGTCATGGCGTGGGCGGGCCTGGACCGGGCCGTGCGGGCCGTCGAGCGCTTCGGCCTGGACGGGCCGGTGGACCGGTGGCGCGCCACCCGCGACAAGATCCACGCGGAGGTGTGCGACCGCGGCTACGACCCCCGGCGGGGCACGTTCACCCAGTTCTACGGCTCGCAGGGGCTGGACGCCGCCCTGCTGCTGATCCCCCGGGTGGGGTTCCTGCCATGGGACGACCCGCGGGTGGCCGGTACCGTGGAGGCGGTGCGGCGCGAACTGTGCTCCGACGGGTTCCTGCTGCGTTACCAGCCGCAGGCCGACGGCAACGTCGACGGCCTGCCCGGTGTGGAAGGCGCGTTCGTCACCTGCACGTTCTGGCTCGCCGAAGCGTTGTACGGCATCGGCCGCCGCAGGGAGGCGCATGAGCTGTTCGAGCGGCTGCTGAGCCTGCGCAACGACCTCGGCCTGCTGAGCGAGGAGTACGACCCCGTCGCCGGGCGGCAGCTCGGCAACACCCCCCAGGCGTTCAGCCACGTCGGGCTCGTGAACGCCGCTCGCCACCTGTCCGGCGCCCGGCCGGCCGAGCACGCCGCGCACGGCCACGAGCACGCCGCGCGCGGCCATGAGCACCTTGGAGGTGAGCGCTGATGCGCGCTCTCACGGTCATTCCGCTGCAGAAGGACTCCCTGGCCGTCACCGAGGTCCCCGATCCCGAGCCGGGCGACGGGGACCTGCTCGTCGACGGTCTCGCGGTCGGCGTGTGCGGCACCGACAAGGAGATCGCCGCAGGGGAGTACGGCTGGGCCCCGCCCGGCCACGACCGCCTGGTCATCGGGCACGAATCGCTGGGCAGGGTGCGGCAGGCCCCTTCCGGCAGCGGCTTCGCTCCGGGTGACCTGGTGGTCGGAGTGGTCCGGCGGCCCGACCCGGTGCCGTGCGGCGCCTGCGCGCACGGGCAGTTCGACATGTGCCGCAACGGCCGCTACACCGAGCGCGGCATCAAGGAGCTGGACGGCTACGCCGGCGAGAGCTGGGTGGTCGAGCCCGATTACGCCGTCAGGCTGGACCCCGGGCTGGCCGACGTCGGAATGCTGCTCGAACCCACCAGCGTCGTGGCCAAGGCGTGGGACGAGGTGGAGAAGGTCGGCTCCCGGGCCTGGTTCGCGCCGAAGACCGCGCTGATCACCGGTGCCGGGCCGATCGGCCTGCTCGCCGCGCTGCTCGGCGTGCAGCGCGGGCTTGAGGTGCACGTCCTCGACCGGGTCACCGAGGGCCCCAAGCCGGGTCTGGTGCGCGACCTCGGCGCGGTCTACCACAGCGGCGACGCCGGCGAGGTGGCCGCGAAACTCCGTCCCGACGTGGTCATCGAGGCCACCGGAGCCGGATCGGTGATCTTCGCGGTGGCCTTCGACACGGCTTCGTACGGCATCGTCTGTCTCACCGGCGTCTCTTCGGCGGGGCACCGGATCACGATCGACGCGGGCAGCCTCAACCGCGACATCGTGCTGGAGAACGACGTGCTCATCGGCTCGGTCAACGCCAACCTCACCCACTACGCCGCCGCGGCCGACGCCCTGGCCGAGGCCGATGGCGCGTGGCTGCGCCGGCTGATCACCCGCAGGGTGCCGCTGGAGTCGTTCCGCGACGCCTTCACGGCTGGGCCGGAGGACGTCAAGGTCGTCGTCGAGCTGTGACGGTCCTCCGGCTCACAACAGGAAGACCAGCATGGCGGTGAGGCCGAGGGTCACCGCCACGAAGCCGGCCGTCCTGGGCTGCCGGGCGGCCTCCCTGCGGGAGGAGACCACCAGCAGGACGCCGATGGCGAGCGCCGCCACGAGGTGCAGGCCGTACCACACGGGAATGGGCACCCTGGCCAGGAAGGTCCCGGACAGCAGATCATCGGCGGAGCCGTAGCCGCCGATTGCGGCGACCGCGGCCAGGCCCAGCGCCGCAAGCGCGTACCGGAACCTGCCGAGCAGGGCCCAGACGACGGTCCCCAGGCCGAGCAGGACCGCACAGTGATGGTGCAGTTGCCGCATGAGCAGGCCGCCGCGCACGTCCATGCTGATGTCGAGAATCGAGTGGTAGGCGGCGCTCATCTGGACGCCCCGCAGCGGCTCGTAGCCGCCCGTGTAGGCGACCGTCTCCCCGCTCGGCACGTAGGAGAACGCCAGGACGCCGCCGGTGATCAGGAAGGCCGCGAAAAGATAGACGAGCATCTCCCCCGTCGCCTGCCTCACCCGATTCATGGGCGTATTTCAGCACAGCGCCAGCTTCGAAGTAGGAATTACAAGTAAGTCGGCGTACGGCCCGCGCGGTCGCGGAACAGCCACCAGTTCCACACCTGGGCGAGGAGCACCAGCGGCACCATGACCGCGGCGAAGCCCGTTAGAAGCCGCAGGGTGCCCGCGTCCGCCATCGCCTCCGCCAGCCGCAGGCCGGTGCCGGGGGCGCCGGAGGAGACCAGTACGAAGGGGTGCATACCGGTGCCGAGAGCGACGACGGGCAGGGCGGCCGCGCACGAGGTGGCGGCGAAGGCCCGGCCCGTACGGCCCGCGCGCAGCAGAGCCGCCCCCACGAGGAGCACGACCACCAGGGCCACGCCGGTCAGGAGGGCGGGCCACGGGTTGACGACGGTGTGCCGCGCCGAGGAGAGGAACCCGGCGACGAGGACGGCGGCCGCGCCGACGGCCGCCACGAGCAGGGCGCGCCCGCCGGTCCTCGCCGCCCGCGCGCCCGGCCCGCCGCCGGTTCGCCACGCGAGGAAGGCCGCCCCGTGCGCGAGGAACACGGCGGTGGTCGTGGCGCCGCACAGCAGCACGAAGGGGTGGAGCAGATCGGCCACCCCGAGCGAGAAGACGTTCCGGGCGTCGAGCGGCACCCCCGCGAGGAGGCGGCCGGTCACGAGCCCCCACCCCACGGTGGGCACCAGCCCGCCCAGGAAGATCGGCCCGTCCCAGAAACGGCGCGCCGAGGCGCCCCGGTGGCGGCTGCGCAACTGCACGGCGGCGTTGCCGGCGACGATCCCGGCCAGGATCGCCGCGAACAGGAAGTACATGCCGGACAGCAGCCGCCCTTCCAGGAAGGGGAAGGCGCCGAACAGCACCCCCGCCGCGGCCACCAGCCAGACCTCGTTGCCGAGGAAGAACGGGCCGAAGGCGTTGAGCAGCGTCCGCCGCTCGCGGTCGTCCCGGCCGAGCCAGGGGGCGAGCATCTGCACGCCGTAGTCCAGACCGGCCAGGACGAAGTAACCGGCGAGCAGCAGCCCGAGCAGGGCCGGCCACACGAGTTCGAGAGTCACGGGTTCCTCTTGGCAGGTCGAGCACAGGGCGAGCTACAGGGCGAGCGACAGGTCGGGCTACAGGGCGAGCGACGCGGGGGGCCGCTCCGCGTGCCCGTCCGGAGGCGATCCGCCGAGGTCGGTGTCGGCCGGGCCGCGGCGGGCATACCGGATGATCAGCGCCCAGTCGGTGATCGCCAGCGCGAGGAACACCGAGCCGAACAGGACGAGGGACGTCAGCATCGAGCCGACGGGCGACCGTGCGGCGGCGGTCGTGAGCTCGCCGTACACGGCCCAGGGCTGGCGCCCCACCTCGCGCAGCAGCCATCCGCCGAGCGCGGCGACGAAGGGCAGGGGAACGGCGACGAGCATCAGGTACGCCGCCGGGCGGAACCGGAGGTACCAGTCGCGGTAGAGCAGCACCAGGGCCACGACGATCAGCAGGAGGATCAGGTAGCCGACGTCCTGCATGACGTCGAAGGCGGTCGCGATCCAGGCGGGCGGCCGGTAGTCGCCCGCACCGAACCGCTGGACCAGTTGCGCCTGCACGTCCTCGACTCTCAGGGAGCCGATGTCGTCGACGTGGCCCCGCAGACTCGCCGCCTTCATCGGCTGGGTCTCCACGAGCGTCGGGATCTGCACGAACCCGTAGTAGAGCGCCACGAACGCCGCGGGCGTCGCCACGAACAGGCCGAGGCGCAGCGAGGCGCGGAAGAACTCCCGCTCGGCGGTGCGCTTGAGGAAGTGGTAGGAGCTCATCCCCGCCATGAAGACCCCGCCGGTCATCAGGGCGGCGGTGGCGGCGTGGACCAGCGCGTTGATCGCGTTGGGGTTGGTGAGCATGGCCCCGAAATCGGCGAGCCGGGCCACGCCGTCGCGCACCTCGTGTCCCACCGGATGCTGCAGGAAGCCGTTGGCCACCAGGATCCAGTACGCGGAGGCGTACGCGGTGAGCGTGACCAGCCAGATCAGGGTGACGTGCACCGCCTTCGGCAGCTTCCCCCAGCCGAAGATCCACATGCCGAGGAAGGTCGATTCGGCGAAGAAGGCGACGATCGTCTCGAGCGCGAGGGGAGCGCCGAAGACGTTGCCCGCGTACTCCGACAGCCCGCTCCAGGCGAGTCCGAACTGGAACTCCATGACCAGGCCGGTGACGATGCCCAGCACGTAGTTCACGACGTAGATCTGGCCCCAGAACCGGGTCATGCGCTCCATGAGCGGTGAGCCGTTGAGAGCGTGCCGGGTGTGCGTCACCGCGATCAGCGGGGCGAGGCCGAGGGTGAGCATCACGAACAGCCAGTGGAAACCGGCCGTGGTCGCGAACTGGAGGCGCGCCAGCGTCTCATCGGTCATCGGCGTCCGCCCGTCACCCGCCCGGGAGAGGTCCGGGGTGCGTGGAGCGACAAATCAGCCCTTTCCTCGCAAATTCCGCAGAAGTGGACGGATCATATCTTCACATCCATGTCTCGCGGCAGGTGATCGGGGTCGCCGACCCGATCAGGAGGATGAGCGGGCCGTGTCGGCGGAGCCGAACAGGATGCCGCCGAGCGTCATGGTGAGGTAGCGGGTCAGCTCGCCGGCCGTCATGGCCGCGATCGGTCCGTCGGCCAGGACGTACCGGCTGAACGTGACCCCGATGAGGTGCGCGCCGAGCAGGTCGACCCGCAGCGCGACGTCCGGGCCGGTGAGCACGGTGCGGTAGGTGGCGATGCTCTCCTCGCGCATGGCTCGCAGCAGTGCCTTGGCGGCTTCCTGGTCACCGGCGGCGCTGCGTACGAGGGCGATGAAGGGGTCGGCGCTGTCGGCCGACTCCATGCGGGCGACGTAGGCGTGCGCGACTCGCCCGGCCAATCCCTCGGCGTCTCCCCGGACGCTGTCGGCGAGGTCCCGCGTCCCCGGCACGGCGGCGAGGAAGAGCTGCTCCTTGGACGAGAAGTGCAGCACCACGAGCCCGTGGGTGACCCCGGCCCGCTGCGCGATCTCCCTGATGGTCGCCTTCGCGTACCCGCGCTCGGCGAAGACGGAGCGCGCCGCGGCGAGGATGGCGGCTCGCCGTGCCTCCGGGTCGCGCACCCGCTTCCTCGCGGGCGTGGGCTCCGCCTTCCTCGCGGGCGCGGGCTCCGCCTTCCTCGCGGGCGTGGGTTCCGTGGCGTTGGACTGTGACGCGTCAGACACCATGCCGCTTACTGTACACGTGGACATTAGCGGCGACCCGGGCGTACATTACTGACCAGATGGTCATTAGGACCTCGCAAGCCAGGAGTGATCGCGATGAACCTCGCCCCGCTTTCCCCCGACGACACCACTGTGGTCCTGGTCGACTACGCCGTCGGTTTCGCCAACCTGCTCCGCTCGCACGACCTGCGCGAGCACCTCGCCAACGTCGTCGGCCTCGCCAAGACCGCCACGTTGTACGGCAGCGGCCTCGTGGTGACCAACGGCGAGGCGTCCAAGCCCTCGGGCCCGCTCTATCCGGAACTGCTGGAGGTCGTCGGCGATCGGCCGGTGATCGAGCGCACGACGGCGTTCAACTCCTTCCTCGATCCGGCCTTCGCCGAGGCCGTTCGCGCCACCGGCCGCCGCAGGCTGGTCATCGGCGGCATCGCCACCGACGGCTGCGTGCTGCAGACCGCGCTGGGCGCGTTGCGCGAGGGCTACGAGGCGTACGTCGTGGTGGACGCCACGGCGAGCCTCAGCAGGGAGGCGCACGACGCGGCGGTGCAGCGCATGACGATGTCCGGCGTCGTGCCGGTCACCTGGTGGTCGCTGGCCGCCGAGTTCCAGCTGGAGCCGCGCTTCGCCGACACGCCCTACCGCACCCAGTTGATGAGCGAGTTCCAGCCGGCCATGACGATGGCGGGCCGCACGTTCTTCGCCGGGGTGCACCAGGGGCGGCTCGCACCCGCGACGGCCTGACGCGGGGGCTGAGGCGGGCCGGTTATTCGGGCTCGATGAGGAAGGTCTGCCCGGTCACGGAGGCGCAGGGCCGCTCGATGGCCTCCGCTCCCGGCTCGCCGCCGTCCCCGTTGACGGCGAGACACCGGCCGCTCGACGCCGGGCGGATGCGGTAGCCGTCCCCCGCGGCCGGTTCGAGCCGGAAGCGCTGGCTGGGCCGGGCGCCGGTGCAGTCGTCCCAGGGAGCGAGCATGCCCGCCGCCGGGCCCGTAGCGATCACCGTCAGGCAGCCGACGCCCTTCGCCGGGTCGGGGTGGTCCCATTGCAGATGGAACAGGCCGTCACCCGCGGGGGTGAGGAAGGTCCGTGGCGGGATCGCCGCGGAGCAGGGACGCAGGACGGCGACCTCCTCGGCGTACGAGACGTCCCTGGCACGCCCCGCCGTCAGGCACAGGGCGGGATCGGCGGCCGACCGCACACGGACCCACTCGCGGGCCCGCGCCGGCCCCTCCGCGACGGTCTCGCCCGATCGCGCCGGGCCGGCGGAGACCGGCGAGGGGGGCCGGGAGGCCGCTTCGCCCGTGGAGAGGCGCTCGAACTGCCAGGCTCCGGCCAGGCAGAGCAGGGCCGCGGCCCCGATGCCCACCACCAGTCGCCGGCGGGCCTGAATCTTCCGCCCGGCGACCTCGTTCACGGGAGGAGAGACCGGGACCTCACCGTGGGTTCCGCCAGAGCCGGTGGCGAGGGGCGCGTCCGGCCGGGGAACGGCTCGTCCGGGAGCCGGCGGGACGGACGTGTCACCGAGAGGCGGATTGTCGAGTGGCGGTGCCGCCGGCATCCCGGGGGAGACCACACGCGCGTCGGGCGTCTCACCGGCGACGGCAAGGCGGCGGCGCGTGTCCACCCACTCGGCCACGGTGTCATCGTCCGCCCCGCAGGCCCGGACGAACGCGGCGAGCAGGTCTTCGCGCGGCAGATCCGGGCGATTGAGCGCGCCGGCCAGAGTGGCACGCGGCAGAACGTCGCCCACGGCTTCGGCGCGGCGTTCGAGCTGCCGGTAGCTGCACCCGCTCCACGCCCGGAGTCGCCTCATCGCAGCGACGAACTCGGCGGGCGTGGCAGCGGCCCGCGGCTGCGGCCGGGTGTCGGTCACGCTTTCTCCATCCCGTAGATCGCTGCGCTCCCACGGCAGCCTATGCACGCTCCGGGGTGTCCGAGATCGTCCGGGAGTGTCCGGGACGCCGCAGACGTGTGGACGTGAGCCCGCGTGCCGGGTCACGGTGGCCCTGCACAACGGTCCGTCGGCGCCGGAGCACGCGAGTGCCCGGGGGTGGCGTCGCGGGGGCGGACCGTGACGGCGGACGTGCCGTCCATCGCCGCAACGGTGGGCGGCGCACGCGTTCTCCGCGGCCGACTGGGCGCACGTCCGCCGCCTATCACTCGACATGAGGGAAACGATCCATGGGACGCATAGTTCTGTCTGTTTTCACCACCCTTGACGGCGTCATCGAGAACCCGCACGAGTGGGCCTTCGGGTTCGTCGGCGAGGACTCGATGCGGGCCGGCCTCGACCAGATCCGCGCGGCGAGGGCACTGCTCTTCGGACGGGTCACCTACGAGGGCTTCGCGGCCTCCTGGCCGTCCATGAGCGACGAGGTGGGCTATGCCGACGCGATGAACACCCTGCCGAAGTACGTCGTGTCAACCACGCTGACCGAGGCCGCCTGGAACAACAGCACGATCATCGGCGCGGACGCCGCGGCCCGGATCGAGGCGCTGAAAAAGGAGGTGGACGGCGACATCCTCGTCTTCGGCAGCGCGGCGCTGGTGCGGTGGCTGCTGCGGGAGAACCTCCTCGACGAGATGCGCCTGGCCGTCTACCCCGTCCTCGCCGGGCGCGGCGCCCGCCTGTTCGGCGACGACTCCGGGGACCCCGCCACGCTGCGGCTCGCCGGCACGCAGGCGTTCTCCTCCGGCGTGGTCCTGCTCACCTACGAGCCGACCGGGGAGGGTCTCCCCGACCCGGCCGCCGCGCGCCGGGCGGCCGAGGAGAACGCCAAGGGATGATCGGGGGCCGGCTCGTGACCAGGCTCAGCGGCAGAGCCGGGTCAGGGCGGCGTACAGGGCCAGGGAGAGGGCGGCCCAGGTCAGGGTGGCGAGTGCGAGGGACAGCCACAGCGGCCAGACGGTCGCCGTGAACGCCACGACGACGGCGAAACCGATCAGGCCGAGGGCGCCGAAGGTCGCGCCCCCCACATCCTGGCCGGCCTGGCGATCGCCCTCCTCCTTGGCGACGAGAGTGACGCTCGCCAGCAGGATCGCCGGGAACGCGAGGAAGAGCCCGCCGGCGCGCGGGCCGGCCAGCACGGACACCACACCGGCGAGCGCCGACACTCCGGCGCCGAAGGCGAAGCGCAACGCCCAGTCGCGCCTGGGGGTTCGCCTGAGCTCGCTGAGCCGTAGCCGCACCTTCCGGCCGTCGCCGTAAGCAGGAGGCCGGTTGCCCCCAGAGGACCGCTTGCCCCCGGGAGGCCGCTTGCCCCCGGAAGGCGGGTCGCCGCCGGGGGGCCGGTCCTCGTCACGACGGGCGCTCACGGCAGGCCCGCCACCGGCGGGGAAGGCGGAGCGGTGACCGCCGCGGCCCGCGGGCCGAGCAGGCCCGCCGGCGCCAGCGCGTACCCCACGGCGACGACGGCGCCCCAGACGGTGAGCGCGGCCAGTGCCCCCCACCAGGTGCCCCACCTGCGCAGCAGCGGGACGGCGATCAGGCAGTAGAGGGCGAAACCGACCGCACCGATCTGCATGCCCCGGGCCGAGGCGAGCACGTCGGGGACGCCGGCGACGCAGGCGGTGACGATGAGGCTGGCCAGGGCCACCGAAGGAGCGGCGCAGAACACCCCGGCGAGCCGCTTCGGCGTCAGCATCTCGGCCAGCGCCGCGAAGGCCAGCACGAAGACGCCGCCGGCCAGAGCCTTCAGGACGACCTCCACGATCTGGCCGGTCACCTCGCCCACGCCGCGTCCCCTCCCCGGAGCCGGCACAGGTGATCGGGGGGCGCCGCATGCCGGTTGAACCGCGTTGATTTCCGGCACGGGAACGCCCGAAACCCCCGGCGTGGTCCGCGTACAGAGGCCGTCAATACTCGGCTCAAACCCGTATGGAAGCCGTCAAGAGCGGCCAAATGCCTCCGATCTAGGTCTTTGCTTGTGCTGAGGCCGCCGTAGTCCGGCGGGCGTCATCACAACCGAGGAGCAGGGATGGCGGATGTCGTCTTCGTCGTCCTGACGATCGTGGTGTTCACGATCGTCGGGCTCGTCATCAGGGCGGTGGAGCACCTGTGAGCCTGATCAACGCCGTCGGGCTCGGGGTGGCCGCGGCGCTCCTGGTCTTCATGGTCGCGGCCCTGCTGTTCCCGGAGCGTTTCTGATGAGCGCGGCAGCGACAGGGGTCGTCCTCGTGCTGTCCGTCGTCGCGGTGCTCGCCGTCGTGTACCCGCTGCTGGGCGACTACATGTACCGGGTCTACACCGGCACCCGCCACAGCGCGGCCGAGCGCCTCGTCTACCGCCTGATCGGCGTACGGCCGGACACCGAGCAGCCCTGGGCGGCCTACGCGCGCGCCCTGCTGGCCTTCTCCGCGGTCTCTGTGCTGGTCGTGTACGGCATGCAGCGCCTCCAGGACAAGCTGGTCCTCGGCCTCGGGCGGCCCCCGGTCCCCGCCCATGTCGCGTGGAACACGGCCGTCAGCTTCGTGACGAACACCGACTGGCAGGCGTACCCGGGAGAGACCGTCATGGGCCACCTGGTGCAGATGGCCGCCCTGACGGTGCAGAACTTCGCGTCGGCGGCGGCCGGCATGGCCGTGGCCGTCGCGCTCGTGCGGGGCTTCGCCCGCAGGCAGGCCGACACCGTCGGCAACTTCTGGGTGGACCTCGTGCGCGGCACGTTCCGTGTCCTGCTGCCGATCGCGTTCGTCGCCGCGTTGGTCCTGGTCGCCGGGGGTGTGGTCCAGAGCCTCACGGCGCCGCACGAGGTGACGACACTGACCGGCGGCACCCAGGCGATCACCGGGGGCCCGGTGGCGAGCCAGGAGGCCGTCAAGGAGCTCGGCACCAACGGCGGCGGCTTCTTCAACGCCAACTCCGCCCATCCCTTCGAGAACCCGTCCGGGTGGACGAACTGGCTGGAGATCGTCCTGCTCCTGGCGATCCCGGTCGCGCTGCCGCGCACCTTCGGGCGGATGGTCGGCCAGGTGCGGCAGGGACACGCGATCCTCGCCGTCATGGCGGTGATCGCCCTGGTGAGCGTGCTGCTGACGAACGTATTCGAGGTCTCAGGCGCCGCCGCGGTGCCCCGCGCCGCCGGGGCGGCCCTGGAGGGCAAGGAGGTCCGCATCGGCGTGCCCGGCTCCGCGACGTTCGCCGCCGCCACCACCCTGACCTCGACCGGCGCGGCCGACTCCGCGCACGACTCCTTCACGCCGCTCGGCGGCATGATGACGATGGTCAACATGATGCTGGGCGAGGTCGCGCCCGGCGGCGCGGGTTCCGGCCTGTACGGCATCCTGGTGCTGGCGGTGATCACCGTCTTCGTCGCCGGTCTGATGGTGGGCCGCACGCCGGAGTACCTGGGCAAGAAGATCGGCTCGCGCGAGATCAAGCTGGCCTCGCTCTACTTCCTGGTCACCCCGGCCCTCGTGCTCGCGGGCACGGCCGCGGCGATGGGCAACCGGGCCGGTCCCACCGCCATGCTGAACGGCGGCCCGCACGGGCTGTCGGAGGTCCTCTACGCGTTCACCAGCGCGGCCAACAACAACGGCTCGGCGTTCGCCGGGATCTCGGCGGGCACGTCCTGGTGGTGCGTCGCGCTCGGCCTGTGCATGGCCTTCGGCCGGTTCCTCCCGATCGTCTTCATCCTCGCCCTGGCCGGATCGCTGGCCCGGCAGGCACCGGTGCCGGTCTCCGCCGGGACGCTGCCCACCCACCGCGCGCAGTTCGTCGGGATGGTGGCCGGAGTCACGGTCGTCCTCGTCGCGCTCACGTTCCTGCCGGCCCTGGCGCTCGCGCCGCTCGCGGAAGGACTGTCCTGATGCCGACGTCAACGCGGCGTGGAAGCGGCGGGACCGGCGGAGGTCTGCTCGATCCCCGGCAGATCGTGCGGTCGCTGCCCGGCGCCGTACGCAAGCTGAACCCGGCGACGCTGTGGCGCAACCCGGTCATGTTCGTCGTCGAGATCGGCGCGGTCCTCACCACGGGCCTGGCGATCGCGACCCCTTCGGTGTTCGCCTGGGCGATCACGGTCTGGCTGTGGCTGACCGTGCTGTTCGCCACCCTGGCCGAGGCGGTGGCCGAGGGCCGGGGCAAGGCCCAGGCCGCCACGCTGCGGGCGGCCAAGCGCGACACCGTGGCCCGGCGGCTGCCGGAGCCGCGCGACCCCACGCGATGGGAGGTCGTCGGCGCCCAGGAGCTGCGCCAGGGCGACCACGTGGTCGTCGAGGCCGGGGAGGTCGTCCCGGGCGACGGCGACGTGGTCGAGGGCATCGCCAGTGTGGACGAGTCGGCGATCACGGGTGAGTCGGCGCCGGTGATCCGCGAGTCCGGCGGCGACCGGTCCGCCGTCACCGGCGGCACGAGAGTGCTGTCCGACCGGATCGTCGTACGGATCACGCAGAAACCCGGGGAGAGCTTCATCGACCGGATGATCGCCCTGGTGGAGGGGGCGAACCGGCAGAAGACGCCCAACGAGATCGCGCTGAACATCCTGCTGGCCGCGCTGACGGTGATCTTCCTGGTCGCCACGGTGACCATGCAGCCGCTCGCGATCTACTCCAAGGCGATCAACCCCGGCGTACCGGACACGTCCGCGCTCGGTGCCGACGGGGTGAGCGGGGTGGTGCTCGTGTCGCTGCTGGTCTGCCTGATCCCGACCACGATCGGCGCGTTGCTGTCGGCCATCGGCATCGCCGGCATGGACCGCCTGGTGCAGCGCAACGTGCTGGCGATGAGCGGGCGGGCGGTGGAGGCGGCCGGCGACGTCGGCACGCTGCTGCTCGACAAGACCGGCACGATCACCCTGGGCAACCGGCAGGCGTCGGAGTTCGTCCCGGTCGAGGGCGTCTCCGAACTCGACCTGGCCGAGGCGGCCCAGCTGGCGAGCCTCGCCGACGAGACCCCCGAGGGGCGGTCGGTCGTCGTTCACGCCAAGCAGGCCTACGACCTGCGTGAACGCCGGCCGGGTGAGCTGGCCCGCGCGGAGTGGATCGCCTTCACCGCCCAGACCCGCATGTCGGGGGTGAACGTGGACGGGCGGCAGGTCCGCAAGGGCGCCGCGACCTCGGTGATGAAGTGGGTGCGGGACAACGGCGGCCATCCCACCGGCCACGTCGGGCACCTGGTGGACGGCATCTCCGCCTCCGGCGGCACGCCTCTCGTCGTCGGCGAGGTCAGCGGCGGCAGAGCCAGGGTGCTCGGAGTGATCCACCTCAAGGACGTGGTCAAACAGGGCATGCGGGAGCGGTTCGACGCGATGCGCCGGATGGGCATCCGCACCGTGATGATCACGGGGGACAACCCGATGACCGCCGGGGCCATCGCCCGTGAGGCCGGGGTCGACGACTTCCTGGCCGAGGCGACGCCCGAGGACAAGCTGGCGCTCATCCGCAAGGAGCAGGAGGGCGGGCGGCTGGTCGCGATGACCGGGGACGGCACCAACGACGCACCGGCGCTGGCGCAGGCCGACGTGGGGGTGGCGATGAACACCGGCACGTCGGCGGCCAAGGAGGCCGGGAACATGGTCGACCTCGACTCCAACCCGACCAAGCTCATCGAGATCGTCGAGATCGGCAAGCAGTTGCTGATCACACGTGGGGCGCTGACCACGTTCTCGATCGCCAACGACATCGCGAAGTATTTCGCGATCATCCCGGCCATGTTCGCCGCGGTCTATCCCGGCCTCGACGCGCTCAACGTGATGCGGCTGCACAGCCCGCAGTCGGCCATCCTGTCCGCGGTGATCTTCAACGCGCTGGTCATCGTGGCGCTGATCCCGCTCGCGTTGCGGGGCGTGCGTTACCGCCCCTCCAGCGCGTCGAAGCTGCTCGGCCGCAACCTCTGCCTGTACGGCCTGGGCGGCGTCGTCGCGCCCTTCGTCGGCATCAAGATCATCGACCTGCTGATCCGGTTCCTTCCGGGGATGTCGTGATGAGGGGAAAGGCGGCTGGAAACGTGATGGAACGCCTGCCGAACACGCTCCGCCGGCACCTCGCGGCGGTCCGGGCCGTCGCCGTCTTCACGCTGATCCTGGGCGGCTTCTATCCCCTGCTGGTGACCGGCATCGCCCAGGTCGTCCTCCCCCACCGGGCCGGCGGCTCGATCGTGCGCGCGGACGGCCGTGAGGTGGGCAGCTCTCTGATCGGGCAGCTCTTCACCGACCGGTACGGCCGCCCGGCGCGGGGCTACTTCCAGAGCCGGCCGTCGACGGCCGGCTACGACCCGCTGGCCTCGGGGGCGAGCAACCTCGGCCCTCAGGACGTCGTGGACCGGTTGCCCGACCCCCACGGAACCGGCCGGGCCGCGCGGAAAGGCAGGGTCTCCCTGCTCACCCAGGTGTGCGCGCGATCCAAGGCGGTCGGCGAGGTGGAGGGCGTCAGCGGGGCCAGGCCGTACTGCACGGCGGACGGCGTGGGCGCGGTGCTCAAGGTCTTCCCCGCCGTCGGCACGCCGGCCAGGGTCGTCAGCGTCAACCAGGCGTGCCCGGCCGCGCCGTTCGTCGCCACCTACCGGGGCGTGCAGGTCGAATGCGGCAGACCGGGCGAGGACTATTCGTCAGGGCGCACGGTGCCGGTCCGCGGAAAGGCCCGGGCAGTCGTCCCGCCGGACGCCGTGACGGCGAGCGGCAGCGGGCTCGACCCGCACATCTCCGTCGCGTACGCCGAGCTGCAGGCGCCCCGGGTGGCCGGGGAGCGGAGGATGGACGTGCACCGGGTGCGGGAACTGATCGGGGAGCACAAGACCGGGCGCGCCCTCGGCTTCCTGGGGGAGCCCGCGGTGAACGTGCTGGAGCTCAATCTGGCCCTCGACAGGGAGAGGTGAGCGGCGATGCCACGCGGGCGGCTGCGGATCTACCTCGGCGCGGCACCCGGGGTCGGCAAGACGTACGCGATGCTCTGCGAGGGGCACCGCCGCAGGGAGCGGGGCACGGACGTGGTGGTCGGCCTGGTGGAGACCCACGGCCGCGTACGCACCGCACAGCTGCTCGAAGGGCTGGAGGCCGTCCCCCGCAGGACCCTGACGCACCGGGGTGCGGCCTTCACCGAGCTGGACGTCGACGCGGTCATCGCCCGGCGGCCGCGGGTCGCCCTGGTCGACGAGCTGGCGCACACCAACGTGCCGGGTTCCCGCAACGCCAAGCGCTGGCAGGACGTCGACGAGCTCCTCGACGCCGGAATCGACGTGATCTCCACGGTGAACATCCAGCACCTGGAGTCGGTCAACGACGTCGTCCGGCACATCACCGGCATCCCCCAGCGCGAGACCGTGCCCGACGAGGTCGTACGGCGGGCCGACCAGGTCGAGCTGGTCGACATGACCCCGGAGGCGCTGCGGCGGCGGCTCGCGCACGGCAACGTGTACGCGCCGGAGAAGGTGGACGCCGCGCTCGCGAACTACTTCCGCGTCGGCAACCTCACGGCGCTGCGCGAGCTGGCCCTGCTGTGGCTCGCCGACGAGGTGGACGAGCAGCTCGACCGCTACCGCGCCGAGCACGGCATCGCCGACACGTGGGAGGCGCGCGAGCGGGTCGTGGTCGCGCTGACCGGCGGGCCCGAGGGCGACACGCTGGTGCGGCGGGCGGCCCGCATCGCCGACAGGACGAAGGGCGCCGGCCTGCTGGCCGTGCACGTGACCCGGGCCGACGGACTGGCGGGGGGCGATCCCGCGCTGCTGGCCCGGCAGCGCGCCCTCGTGGAGAGCATGGGCGGCACCTACCACCAGGTCGTGGGCGACGACGTCCCCCGGGCGCTGCTGGAGTTCGCCCGGGGGGTCAACGCCACCCAGCTCGTGCTCGGGGCGTCCCGGAGAGGGAGGATCGCCCAGATCTTCAGCAGGGGCGTGGGTGTCGAGACGACCGCGATGTCCGGCTCGATCGACGTCCACATGATCACCCATGAACACGTCAAGAAGGGACGGGAGCGCCCGCAACGGTCGAGGGCGGCCCTCACCCGGAGGCGCAGGCTGGCGGGATGGGCCGTCGCCGCCGGCGGCCTGCCGCTGCTCACCGCGGCGCTGCTCCCCTCCCGGGGCACGCCGGCGCTGCCGAGCGTCATCCTGCTGTTCCTGAGCACCGTCGTGGGCGTGGCGCTGATCGGCGGCATGTGGCCGGCGATCACGACGGCCGTCGCCGGTTCCCTGCTGCTGAACTACTTCTTCACCCCGCCGCTGCACACGCTGACGATCGCCAATCCGGAGAACCTCCTCGCCCTGGTCGTCTTCGTGTTCGTCGCGGCGGCGGTCAGCATGATCGTGGACGTGGCGGCCCGCCGTACGAGGGAGGCGGCCCGCGCCGGGGCGGACGCCGAGGTCCTGTCCGCGCTCGCCGGGCACGTGCTGCGCGGCGAGGCCGCCGTGCCCTCCCTGCTGGCGCGTACGCGGGAGACGTTCGGCCTGGTCTCGGTCACCCTGCTCGAACGGCGGCCCGAGGCGGGGCAGGGACCTGACGACCGGTCCGACCCCGCCACCTGGCGGATCGTCGCCACCTCGGGGGGAGAGCCCTGCTGCTGCCCCGGCGCCGCCGACACCGACGTGGACATCGACGGCGACAGCGACGACGACAACGACGACGGCCTCGTGCTCGCCGCGCGCGGCCGGCTGCTCGACGCCTCGGACCGCCGCGTGATCGAGGCGTTCGCCGCGCAGGTGGCCGTCGCCCTGCGGCAGGAACGGCTGAAGGAGAAGGCCGAGCAGGCCAGGCCGCTCGCGGAGGCCGACAGGATGCGCACCGCGCTGCTCGCCGCGGTCAGCCACGACCTGCGTACCCCGCTCGCCGCGGCGAAGGCCGCGGTGGAGAGCCTGCGCGCCACCGACGTCGAATGGTCCGCGCGGGACCGCGCGGAGCTGCTGGAGACCGCGGACGAGTCGCTGGCCACGCTCGACCGCCTGGTGGCGAACCTGCTCGACATGAGCCGCCTGCAGGCCGGCGTGCTGGGCGTGGCCGCCCAGCCGGTCGCCGTCGAGGAGATCGTGCCCCGGGCGGTCGACGACCTCGGGCCGCTCGCCGCCGAGGTGAAGATCGACATACCGCCCGACCTGCCTGAGGTCGTCGCCGATCCGGCGCTGCTGGAGCGGGTGCTCGCCAACGTCGTGGCCAACGCCGTCCGCTACACCCCCGCGGGGGCGAGCGTGCTCGTGACCGCGAGCAGGTACGGCGAGCGGGCCGAGATCCGGATAATCGACCGTGGTCCCGGCGTGCCGCGCGACGCCTACGACCAGATCTTCCTGCCCTTCCAGCGGCTGGGGGACAGGGACAACCACAGCGGGGTCGGGCTGGGCCTGGCCCTGGCGCGCGGGCTCACGGAGGCGATGGGAGGACAGTTGACACCCGACGAGACGCCCGGGGGAGGACTCACCATGGTTCTCACCCTGCCCGTCGCCGTGCACACCGGCGACGGGCCCGAGCTCCCGGCGGAACTCGGCGGTTCCCTGGATCGCGGCGGTTCCCTTGGTCTCGGTGGTTCCCTCGGTCTCGGCGGTGCGGCGCCGTGAGCCGGGTCCTCGTCGTCGACGACGAGCCGCAGATCCTGCGCGCGCTGCGGATCAACCTGGCCGCGCGCGGCTACGAGGTCACCGTCGCGGCGGACGGCGGGTCCGCGTTGCGCGAGGCCGCCGACCGGCGTCCCGACCTGATCGTGCTGGACCTCGGGCTGCCCGACATGGACGGAGTCGAGGTCATCCACGGCGTACGCGGCTGGAGCAGCGTGCCGATCATCGTGCTGTCGGGGCGCACCGGCAACCAGGACAAGATTGAGGCGCTGGACGCCGGGGCGGACGACTACGTCACCAAGCCCTTCGGCGTGGACGAACTGCTCGCCCGCGTGCGCGCGGTGACCCGGCGCACCGGCGTCCGGGAGACCGAGCCCGCCCGCGTACGGATCGGTGAGCACCTGGTCGACCTGGCCGGCAAGACCGTCTCCGGCGACGTACGGCTGACTCCGACCGAGTGGCACATCCTCGAACTCCTCGTCCGCAGTCCGGGGAAGCTGGTCGGCCAGCGGCAACTGCTGAGCGAGGTGTGGGGCGTGCGGTACGTCAAGGAGACGCACTACCTGCGGCAGTACATGGCCCAGCTGCGGCGCAAGCTGGAGAAGGAGCCCGCTCACCCCGTCCACCTGATCACCGAGCCGGGCATGGGCTACCGCTTCGTCCCCTGACGCCCCGCCCGGGGCTCAGTCGTCGCGGTTCAGTCGTCGGGGTTCGTCGTGCCCGCCAGGAACGTCGTCTCCAGCAGGGCGGGGGACAGGTCCACACCGGTGATGACGCCCGCCAGAGCGAACGCGGCGGCGATCGGAGCCTGCGGCATGGGATCGTCGAAGCCGGTCCGGCCGAGCCCCACGTCGCGCATCGCGCCGATCCACCGGTCGGGGTCCTCACCGGAGCGCAGGTGCGGCGCCAGGGGCTGGAACTGTGTGATCACCCGACCGTCGATCGCGTGGATGAAGTCGTCGGAGGCGTAGTCGTGCCTGCTGACCGCCACGACCTCGGTCTCCCGCGAGACGCGCTCGAGCACGCCCTCCTCGGCGACGACACGCCACCCGCCGGGCTCGACGAGCACGGCCCAGTCGCCCGACCGCACGGCGCCGGCCCAGGCGGCGTCCATGCCGTCCGAGATCTCCAGGCACTCCGCCGCGTTCTCGTCCAGCTCCTCGAACGTCATCTCGTCGATGGTGCTCTCGTCCACACCCAGGCGGACGAGCACCTCCCGGGGCGCGAGCCCGCGGACGAACGACACCCCGAATACGGGACCCAGCGGCCCGTCGCCGGATAACCAGCCGAATTTCACGTCGATGCCCGACATGGTGACCTCTTTCATCTACTGCCGGACATCATGGCAGCGATCATCGCCCGTCGCCGGGCCTATCGGCCGTCGCCGGGGGCGGGGAATGTCGGTCGCGTGCGAAAGAATCGCACTCATCATGACCATGACCGCGCCCACCATCACCGCGCCGACCATCACCGCGCCCACCATGACCGCGCCCACCATGAGCGCGCCGACCATCACCGCGCCCACCATGACCGCGCCCACCATGAGCGCGCCCACCATGAGCGCGCCCACCATGAGCGCGCCGACCGGGGTGTCCACACGCCCACTGCCGGTCGAGCTCGTCGACGGCCCGGGAGGCAGTCTCTACCTGCTCCCCTTCGCGCCGCTCACCCCGGACGACTGCGAGGCCCTGTCCGTGCTCCTCGCCGCCAGGGCCGCCGCCGTACGGCGGGCCGAATCCGCCGCGCCCCGGCCGGAGACCACGCGCTTCGCCGGATGACGATGCCTCATCCGGGTGATGAGGCAACCTGCGCAGCCGGGACACGACCTCTGGAGCGCTCAGGAATCGGAGTAGGCCAGGCCGGCCTCGTAGGCGACGATCGCGGCCTGGACGCGGTTGTTCAGGCCGAGCCGCAGCAGGATCGCGCTGACGTGGGACTTGACGGTGCCCTCGGAGAGGAAGAGTTCGCGGCCGATGTCCTGGTTGGACATGCCGCGGCCGACGAGGGCGAGCACCTCGCGTTCCCGTGGGGTCAGCATCTCGACCTGTCTGCGTGCGGTGTCCGCTCTGGCGAGCCGGCCGCCGCTCAGCCGGGTGATGACCTTCTGCGCGATCCTCGGCGACAAGTACGCCGCGCCCCCGGCGACCGCCCGCACCCCGATGATCAGCTCGCGTGGGTCGGCGGCCTTGAGCAGGAACCCGGCGGCGCCCTCGGCGAGCGCCCGGGAGACGTACTCGTCCTCGTCGAACGTGGTCAGCATGACGACCGCGACTTCGGGAGCGGCGGCGCGCAGCTCGGCGACGGCCGCGAGGCCGTCGAGCCGGGGCATGCGGATGTCGAGCAGCGCGATGTCGGGCCGGTGCGCGCGGACCATCTCGATCGCCTCGTGGCCGTCGGCGGCCTCGGCCACCACCTCGATCTCCGGGTCGGTGGTCAGGATCGACCGCACACCCACTCTGATCATGGCCTCGTCGTCGGCCAGCACCACCCGGATCACCGGCGCACCTCGATCTCTCCCTGCCCCGCGCTGCCACCCCGGCCGCTTTGACCCC
Source organism: Microbispora sp. NPDC088329 (assembly GCF_040685655.1). NCBI lineage: Bacteria > Bacillati > Actinomycetota > Actinomycetes > Streptosporangiales > Streptosporangiaceae > Microbispora > Microbispora sp. NPDC088329. Next base: position 716,113 of record NZ_JBFBIP010000001.1, on the reverse strand, counting down.
GGCCGCTTTCGCCCCGGCCGCTTTCACCCACGGCCATTTTGGCCCCGGTCGTTTTCACCCCGGCCACTTGAATCCCACTCCGGCCCTTCCGGACGGCCGTCTCCCTCAGAGCCGCCTTCCTCAGAGCCGCCAGGGCGTCCTCCTTCAGGACGGCCCTCTTCGGGACGGTGCGGGAAGCGTGCCGTGACGGCGAAACCGCCGTCGTGCGGCCCGGCGCGCAGCGCGCCGCCGAGCAGGCGCGCCCGCTCGCGCAGACCGGCCAGGCCGCTTCCGCCGCCCGCCGGCCCAGGCTCGGCGCGAGCCGCGGAGTTGCGGACCACGACCGCGACCGCCTCCTCGCTCCGCTCGATGTGGACGAGCACGTCGGCGCCGGGGGCGTGCCGGGCGGCGTTGGTCAACGACTCCTGCACCACCCGGTGCACGGCCCTGTCCACCAGCGGCGGCAGGTCTCGGCGCTCTCCGCCGTATCGGAGCTCCACCGCCATCCCGGCGTCGCGTGCCCGATCCACCAGCGCCTCGACGGTCTCGTCGGGCGGCTCGGTGGGCACCCGGCTCGCGGTGTCGCCGCCCGTGGCGGCGGTCTCGCGCAGCACTCCGACGGTGCGGCGGAGCCGGTCGGTCGCGGTGACCGCGGACGCCCGCAGCTGCGCCGCCGCCTCCCGGTTCCGTCCGGTCATGTCGGCGGCCAGTTCCAGCGCCCCCGCGCGCAGCGCGATCAGCGCCAGCTCGTGGCCGAGCGAGTCGTGCATGTCGGCGGCGATGTGGGCGCGTTCGCGGAGCCTGGCCCGTTCCGCGATCAGCTCCTGTTCGCGTTCGAGCTGGGCGACCCGTTCCCGGCCCGCCAGCACCAGCTCTGCCTGCTGCCGCCGGAAGAGACCGGCCAGCCACGGCAGCGCCACGAAGATCCCGAGGGCCAGCAGCGCGGTCGCGCCGTTCCAGAAGTCCGGCACGACATAGACGGCCCCGGGGACCGCGGCGACGATCAGCACCAGCCAGTCACGTCGTCCGCGCAGGTGACGCCCATGAAGGTAGGCGGCGACGGTCAGCATGACGAACAGCAGCTGCCGCCAGGCCGGGACGTCGTCGAGATACAGCCCGTTGACGACGCCGATCTCGGCGATCACCGCCAGGATCGCACGGTTTCTCATCGCGACGAGACTATCGATCTGATCCTGAGCAGTCGGAACACGGTGGTGACCGCGCCCGCGACGGCCGCGACGGCGAAGGCGATCGTCAGCGGCGCGGCGTAGTAGGTGAGTTGCGCCCAGGTGACGGTGCGGCCGTTCATGAGGAACGTGATCAGCGCCGGATACAGCGCGAGCAGCGGCACCGGCAGCAGCACCGGAACCATGCGCAGCCCGATCCGCCCCCCGGCTCTTCCGGCGCGCCGATCCGCCCAGCGGCGCGACCGCAGCACGCCCAGCGCACCCAGCCCCGCCGCGGCCAGCGTGATCAGGCCAAGGATCAGTTCGGTCCACTGCCGGCCTCCGCCCGGCGTCTCCGGAGCCCTGCCCTGGGTCATCGCCACGAGCCCGGTGAGCACGTCGTAGGTGTCGTCGTAGAGGCCGGCGCTGTTGGTCATGACGGCGAAGCCGTACCCCGTGTCCGGGGCGATCGCCTCCACGGCCGTGTACGTGAACAGGTTGCCGGAGTGCACGAGCAGCTCGGTGCCGTTCACCGTCTCCGTGCCCCAGCCCATCCCGTAGTCGCGTACGCCCGAGGAGGTGTGCATGGTCTGCAGGCTCTGCGGCCTCACGATCTGCCGGCCCTGACCGGTCTGGCTGATCAGCCACCTGCCCATGTCGGCCGCGTCGGTGATGACGCCCCCGGCGCCGCCGCCGTAGAGGAAGTCGCGCGGCTCCGTGCGCGGCACCCACGCCCCGAACAGCGAGTTGAATCCCCTGGACGGAGTGACCGCCTGGTCGCCGACGGCGCTGCCGGTCATGCCGAGAGGCCCGAAGACGCGCTGCTTCATGTACTCGCCGAAGCGCATGCCGCCCGCGACCTCGACCAGCCGCGCGGCCACCTCGTAATTGGCGTTGCAGTACGCCCACCGCGTGCCGGGGTCGGCGGCCAGGGTGCCGGTGCCCAGCGCGGCAACATATCCGGCGAGGGTCGTCGCGGACTCCGCCGCGCCGAGGTCGACCGTTGCGTCGGAGATGCCCGACGTCTGGTTCAGCAGGTGCCGCACCGTGATGGCGCGGGCCCGCGGGTCGGCCATGCGAAACTCGGGCAGTTGCCGGGCGACCGGCTCGTCCAGCGAGATCCTGCCGTCCTCGACCAGCGTCATGACGGCCATGGCGGTGAACGACTTGCTGACCGAGGCGACGCGCATGGGAGTCTCCGCCGTGATCGGCCGGCCCGCCGAGTCCTGCCCGTACCCGGCCGCGTGCACGATTTTGCCGTTATGGGTGACGACGACGGACATCCCCGGCAGTGCGGTGGATTCCATGGACTCGGCGAGGTAGGCGTCGATGGCCGCCGAGGACGGCTCCTCCGCCGCGTTGGGCACGACGGCGGACGCGGGAGGAGACACGACCAGAGGGGAGAAGGTCAGGAACGTGGCGGCTGCCAGGCCGATGAGCTTTCGTTTCATGCAAAGAGACGCTAGAAACCGGGAGCCCGGAAAAGATCCGGCGATCCGCCACGACCACCCCTGACGAAAGTAGTACTCCTTCGCGTCGCTCACCCGGCCGCCGCCGGCAGAGGGGCTGCCGTACGCGTCTCTACACCCGCCTGCCGGCAAGATCCCGATCTACGGCTGGAGTACTAAGCGGTGGTGTCGGCGATCGACTCCGTACCGCTGCCGAGGATCACGGCCGCCGCGGCCAGGACATGGCGTCGAGCGGCGAGATCAGCCATGTCCGCGTCGCGCGCCTCGATGGCATCGACGATCGCCTTGATCTCGGCTTCACTCTGGGCGGGGCGCCCCGCGGACGCCAGGGTCCGAGCCCGCAGTTGGGTCACACGCCGATGTAGGCTCTGCACGAGTTGCTGCAGCACCTCGTTCCTCGACCCCTCGAAGAGGACGTCGTAGAACCTGTTCTTCACGGCCATGATCGCGGCGGGCTCGTCCTCGCGACTGACCGACTCGGACAACGCCGCCATGACGGTGCGTAGAGCTTCGCGCTGTTCGTCCGACGCGTACTGGGTGAAGAGGCGAGCCGCCAGACCCTCCAGGTTGGCCCGCACCTCGTACACCTGGCGTGCCTGGCCCGGGGTGACCACGCTGACAATGGTTCCGCGGCCGTTCACGGACTCGACCAGACCCTCGGCCTGCAATTGCCGGAGCGCCTCGCGCACCGACGGGCGGCTCGCCGAGGTCAGCTCGCAGAGTTCCCGTTCGATGAGCAGCTGGCCAGGCTTGAGTCGCATGTCGACAATGGCCTGCCGGAGAATAGCCGCAACCTGCTCGCGAATGGGGGCATGGCGTTGGACCTGCATCTCCCACATGACCCGAATCTATCCGAAACTTTGCGCCTGGTTGGTTATAAGACGGCAGCTTCGCTCGGGCGAGCGGGCGGCCCGACAGCGCACGTTCTCGGGATGGCCGCTCAGGGTGAGGTCGGGCCACCGCCCGCGGTGGCCCGGCCTCACCCTGAGTGAGGATCCTGACCGGGCTGCTACACGGCAGCGCCGACGACGAGATCGGCCAGCCGCTGGAAGCGATCGATGTTGGCCGCCTGTCCCAGCAGCCCCGTCGTCAGCGCGACGAAGGTCAGGTCGAGGTCCGGATCGACCCAGTAGATGCTGCTGCCGAAGCCGAAGTTCCCGAACGTCTCGGGTGAGGTCATCGTGCCGAAGATGTGGCGCACCACCCCGTGGCCGCGCACCGTGAACCCGAGGCCCAGGTTGGCCGGCGGCGGGGTGTAACCGTGCCGCAGGGCAACCGCTCGGTAGATCTCGTTGGGCAGCTCGCCGGTCCAGTTCTGGCGCGCCATCTGGATCATGCGCGGGGACAGGATACGCGCCCCGTCGAGGCTGCCACCATTCCTCAGCATCTCCGCCAGCCGCATGAGATCACGGGTCGTCGACGCCGCCCCGACCCAGGTCGCCTCGTTGGACTCGGAGGCGAAGAGCCCCTGGTCCCCCGGCGTCGTGGAGGACGTGTGCCGGACCGCCAGGTTGCCGCGCAGGTCGGGGAAGGCATGCCGCTCTCGCATGTGCGGCTTGATGCCGAGGGCCGTGTCAGACATCGCGAGGGGCTGGAACAGGTCCTCGTCGAGGATCTCGTTGATGGTCCGCTTCTTCGGATCGGTCCGGCGCAGGACCTCACCGAGAAGCGCGTGGTTGACCATGGGCGAGTAGTCGCACCTGGACCCCGGCTCGACCACCCCGTGCAGGTTCTCGCAGACCGCGGCGACGATGTCGCCGAGTCGGTCCATCGGCATCCCGGTCCTGACCTCCCACACCCCCGGTAGCCCGGCCGTGTGCGTGAGGAAGTGGAAGATCGTGGCACGCTCCCGTGGAGCGCCGGAGAACTCCGGAATGATCTCCACCATCGGGGTCGTCAGGGCGAACTGCCCCAGCTCGACGGCACGCAGGGCGAGGATGTTGATGAACGTCTTCGTCACCGAGAAGATCGTGAAGACGGTGTCGCTCTCGAGCCGTTGCGTCTTGCCCTCGTCAGCGTGGCCTGCCACCAGATCCAAGGCCAGTTCTCCGTGCCGGGCGACCTGGATTGAGGCGCCGTGGTAGAGCCCGGATTCGAGGTCGGCCCGCACCACCTCCTCAAGACGGGCCAGCCGCTCCTCTGACATCCCGGCGGCAGCCGCGCCCTTGGTGATCGCCATAATGTTCACTCCTTCTTGCGGTGTGCGTTGATCCGTACGACCCGTTCAGCGGAACTCGCGGTCCCGCCCGGCCGGGATCAGGAGGCGAGGATGCCGCCGTCCACCGCGAGGAGGTGGCCGGTGACGTAGGAGGCGTCCTCGGACGCCAGCCAGGCGATGCCGGCGGCGATCTCCTCGGGGGAGCCAAGTCGCGCCAGCGGTGTCATCTGGCGACGGAGGTCGTAGCCGGCCTCGTCGACGATCTGTCGCGCCCCTTCCGTCGGGATGGCTCCGGGGACGACCGCGTTCACGCGGATACCGAGCGGTCCGAGCTCGCGTGAGGCTTGCCGGGTGAGGCTGGTGACGGCACCCTTCACCGCCGAGTAGACGGCCGTGCCCGGCATTCCCCGCCACGCCGCCGGCGACGACACGTTGACGATGACGCCGCCGCCCTGCTCGGACATGGCGGCGATGGCCGCCTGCATGGTCCAGAACACGGCCTTGAGACCGACGGCCAGCATGCCGTCGATGTCGTCCTCGGTGAAATCGAGGAAGGGCTTGTACCGGATCCACATGGCGTTGTTCACGACGACGGCAAGTCGCCCGTGGCGCGTCACGACGTCCTCGACGGCTCCGCGGACGGCGTCGCGATCGGTCACGTCGAGGCAGAGCGCCTCGGCACATCCGCCTCCAGATGTGATGCCCTCACTGACCCGGGCGGCCGACTCCTCATCCCGGTCGGCCACGACCACCCGCAGACCGTCGCGGGCGAGACGCTCGGCGGTCGCCCTGCCGATCCCGCGGCCCGCACCAGTGACAAGCGCGGCCCCGGCACTGGACGCGGGACTCACCGCTCCTCCGCGCCGGCTCGTCGCGGGAGCGTCGGAAACCGCCTCGGCTTCGGCGTGGGGATGACCATCGTTACCTCTTTCTCTCTTATGCGATTCCGGTTGCTCCGTGCGCGTTGCCCGGAATGTGCTCCAGGGGTGGGCGTGCACGGGGTGGACGCGAGGCGGGCGCAGCGATCGCCACTCCTCCAGGTCGTGTCTAGGGCCTGGGGGTGGGTGGGGAGTCAAGCGCGGTGGACGATGACTCGAGCAGGACGCCGAGCACGACCGCGGCGGCAGCCTGGACATGCCGGACGGCGGCGGCATCGGCGGCCTCGCCGTCCCGGTGCTCGATCGCGTCGACGATCTCCTGAAGCTCCCGTGCGCTCTGAGCCGGACGACCGGGCTGAGCCAGTGTGAGGCTTCGCAACTGCGTCACCCGGTGGTGCAGGATCCGCACCAGCTGGTGCAGAACCTCGTTCCCGGCGCCCTCGAAGAGGATGTCGTAGAGCAGGTTCTTGGCGGCCATCAGGCTCGTAGAGGAGGCGCCGCGGTGGGTGCTCTCCGTCAGGTGTGCCATCGCGGCGCGCAGGTCGTGGCGCAGGGCGCTCCCGGCCCGTTCGGCGAAGAGACGAGCGGCGAGCCCTTCGAGGTTGGCGCGAACGACGTAGACCTGTTGCGCTTCCTCCCGGGTGATCGCCCGCACGATCGTGCCCCGGCCGTTGACCGACTCGACGAGCCCCTCCGCCTCGAGCTGCCGGAGGGCCTCGCGAACCGATGGGCGGCTGGCGGATGTCATCTCGCACAGCTCACGTTCGATCAACACCTGGCCCGGTTGAAGACGCAGGTCGACGATCGCCTGGCGGAGGATCGCGGCAACCTGTTCCCGGATCGGCGCGTGTCGCCGGACCTGCATCGCCGGGATCGGCGGCCCGTCCGCGCCGGCCGCAGCTGGTCTGGCGGAGTCCTCGTCATCGAACAGGGGCATTGCTCTCTCCCAGTCCTGACCGTGAGCGGCCAGCGCCGGTCACCCGACCCGCCTTCCACCATCGACGTAGACGGTGCTGCCGGTGGTGAACGCCGATTCGTCGCTGGCGAGGAACACCGCCGCCCGGGCCAGATCGTCAACGGTTCCGATGCGCCGGAGCGGCACGACCGCCAGCAGCCCGGCCCGATAGTCGGGGTCCTGGTAGCGGGGAGCGGATAGTGGGGTATCGGTCGGCCCGGGGCAGAGCGCGTTCACGCGGATACCCGCCGGGCCGAGCTCGGCGGCCGCGTACTCGGTGAAGGTGCGGACCGCGGACTTGCTCGCCGCGTAAGCCGTGCTGGGCAGCCAGACCCGCTCCGCGACGACGGAGGTCACGTTGATGATGGAACCCGGCCGCCCCTGGGCCACAAGACGCGCGGCCGTGCGCTGAGTCATGAAGAACGTGCCCCGGGCGTTGATGGAGTGCGTCTGGTCCCAGAGCTCGGGCGTCACGTCGAGGAAGTCGGCGTGCACGCCGACACCGGCGTTGTTCACGACCACGTCCGGCGTGCCCAGTGCCGCCTCCACCTCGTCGAGCGCCGCGTCGATTCGCTCGATCTGGGAGATGTCCAGCGTCACGGCGCAGCTCACGGCTCCGGAGCGGGCCAGTTGGTCGGAGGTCCGTGCCGCGGCCTTACCGTCCCGGTCGAGCACCGCGACAGCTGCGCCGGCGGCGGCGAAGTGAGCGCAGATGGCTTGACCGATGCCGCTTCCTCCGCCGGTGACCAGCGCCGTCCGGCCGCGCAGCGGTGTGGCGCGGGACGACTGGGCGCTCATGAGGCAGCTCCGAAGTAGGCCTGGGCAACGGCCGGCGACGCCTCGAGTTCGGCGCGGGTTCCGGCCATGACGACGCTGCCGCGCTCGATCACGCAGCCACGGGTGAGCAGGGGGATCGCCTCCAATGCGTTCTGTTCGACCAGGACGATCGTGAGATCGCCGTCCGCCTGGTGAAGAGTGGTGAGCAGTTCGAACACCCGCGCGACCACGACGGGCGCCAGCCCGAGAGAGGGCTCGTCGAGCAGCAGCAGCCGCGGCTCCGCCATCAGCGCGCGTCCGATGGCCACCATCTGCTGCTGGCCTCCCGACAGGCTGCCCGCCTGCTGGTCGCGACGGTCGGCCAGTTCCGGGAAGGTCTCCAGGACGCGGTCGAGGTTGCGGCTCTGCCACGCCTTGCCCCGTCGGTAGGCCCCCATGAGCAGGTTCTCTTCGACCGTGAGCGACGAGAACATGCGCCGCCCCTCGGGGACGTGGGCCACTCCCAGCGCCGGCCTGCGGTGCGCGGGTTCGGCGGCCAGATCGATGTCGTTCCACCGCACGTGGCCGGTGGCGTCTGGTGGGGTCAGCCCCGCCAGGGCTCGGAGGATGGTGGTCTTACCCGCTCCGTTCGGCCCCAGGATCCCGAAGAAGTCACCATCGGCGACGGCGAAGGAGACGTCGTCGAGCACGTGGCTGTCGCCGTATCGAGCCGACAGATTCCGGACCTCGAGCATCAGCGCGCTCCTTCCGCGTGGGCTCGTCCGAGCCATGCCTCGATGACCTCGTCCCGAGCGAGCACGTCGGCGGGGTCGCCCGTCGCGATCAGCTTGCCGTGGTGCAGCACGGCCAGGCGATCGCACAGGCTGCGTACGACGTGCAGCACGTGTTCGACGAGCATCACGGTGATCCCCGCCGCCGGAAGCTTCGCGACCGCGGCCACGAGAGCGTCGGTCTCCTGGCGCGTGAGCCCGTTGAGCATCTCGTCCAGCAGCAGCAGCCGGGGGCGGGAGGCGACCGCACGAGCGATCTCGACGCGCTTGCGGTCCGCCAGGGCCAGGGCCGTGGCGGGAGTCGCCGGATCCAGGGTGAAGCCGGCCATGTCGAGCGCGGCGGCGACCGCCTCGTGGGCCTCGCGAGCATTCCGGTGGTGCGCGCGTGCGGCGACCAGCACGTTCTCCTCGGCCGTCATGGTGGGGAACAACCTGACCTTCTGGAAGGTCCGGGCGACGCCCCAGGTCGACATGCGCTGAGCTCCGTGCCCGGTGACGTCGCGCCCGGCGAACTCGATGGACCCACCACTGAGCCGGACCGCTCCGGCGATCGCGCCGAACAGAGTGCTCTTGCCGGCTCCGTTCGGACCGACGAGGCCGACGATCTCGCCGCTGCCGACCTCCAGCGAGACGTCGTCCACCGCTCGCAGTCCCCCGAACGTGACGCAGGCACCGGTGATCCGTAGCAGACCCGGCTCCCCGTCGGGACCAGTCCGGACGTTCTCACGGCTGGCGCTCACGATCCGCTCCTCTGCTGTTCGGGGATTTCCTGCGCGGGCACGGTGGCCGCTCGCGTGGCGTCGCCACCGCCGGCCGGACTCCCGCCGGGCCGGTGCGGCCGGCGCGCCTGGACGGCGGCGGTGACCGCTCGCGCCAGTCGAGCGATGAGGAAGACGAGACCTCGTCGTTCGACGAGCATCACGGCGGCCACGACGACCGCGTAGGCCATACCCGACAGCCCCGGGGGAGCCGAGGACAACTGCGCGGACAGGATCTGCTGCACGGGGATGAGGACGGCGGCGCCGACGATCGGACCGACCACGGTTCCCCGCCCACCGGTGAGAGCCACCAGGGCGATGACGAACGCCGTGTTGGCGCCGAATCCCGTCACGGGGTCGATGGCCCGCAGGGACTGCAGCATGACGCCACCGGCCACCCCGGTGACCGCCGCGCTCAGCGACAGCCCGACGAGGCGGACACGGGTCACGTCCACGCCTGCCGCCCGAGCCGCATCGGGATCGTCCCGGCTGGCACGCAGGAACAGGCCGAGCCTGCTCGCGGCGAGCAGGCCGACGATCAGCGTCACCACCGCGAGGATGGCGACCACCACGTAGTACAGGGTGAGTGCCGAGTCGAACTGGAACATCTCGGGGGCGTCGCGCAGGAAGGGGATGCTCAGGCCGACATCGCCGCCGGTGAAGTCCCGGAAGTGTGTGGCGAAATCGGCGAAGAGCAGAGTGAGGACGAACGTCGCGAGCGTGAAGTAGGTGCCCTTGAGACGGAGGGCCGGGAACGTCGTGATCGCCCCGGCGATCGCCGCGGCGAGCGCTCCCACCAGCATGCCCACCCAGGGGGTGAGGCCGAAATGGATGGTGAGCAATGCCGTCGTGTAGGCGCCGATCCCGAAGTAGACCGAGTGCCCGAAGGAGAGCAGGCCGCCGTAGCCACCGGCGATGTTCCACCCTTGTGCGGCGATGGCCCACACGGCCGCGGAGATCGCCACCACGAGGATGAACTGCGTCTGGATGAGCCAGAACGGCAGTGACCAGCCCACGAGCAGCACCGCCAGCGCGATCAAGGCTGGTCGGCCGGGTGCTGACCGCACCAGGTTCACGTCATCACCCGCTTTCCGAAGAGCCCCAGAGGTCGCACCAGCAAGACGACCAGGAAGCCGATCCACACCGCCTGGTTCTGCAGGTCGAGCGCCACGTAGGTGGCCGTCGCCTGCTGGACGACGCCGATGACCATGCCGGCGATGAAGGCGCCCCGGATGCTGCCGAGGCCGCCGAGGACGACCGTCACGAAGGCAAGCGCGAGATAGCCGAACCCGGTCGTCGGGTTGACGGTCTGATAGGTGGCAAGCAGGCCACCCGCCAGGCCGGCGAGGCTGACGCCGATCCCGATGCTGATCGAGAAGACCCGCCGACGGTTCACCCCGACCATCGCCGCTGCGTCGGCGTCGTCCACGACCGCTCGCAGTCCTCGCCCGAACTCCGTCCGGTTCACGACCAGATCGAGAACGGCGAAGGCCACAGCGGCGATCACGAAGGCGACCACCTGCGCCTTGGACAGTGACAGCCCTCCCACCCGCCACGCGCCGTCCAGGACGGTGTTGACGCTGCGGTCGGTAGAGGTGAACACGGCGAGCAACAGCGACTGGATGAAGATGCCGAGAGCCGCCGTGATCACGATCTGGGGCAGGTGCGCTTCGTCCTCGGTCGTCGCGCCGACCGCGGTCCGACGCAGCAGCAGCAGGTAGACCAGCACGCCCAGCAGGCCGATGGCGAGACCGAACACCGGGGTGAGGAACAGCCCGAACGATCCGAGCGCGCTGACCGCGACCACGCTGAGATACATCCCGATCGTCACGAAGTCCGCGTGGGCGAAGTTCACGATCCGGGTGATTCCGAAACTCAGCGACAGCCCGCTGCTGATCACCCCGTAGAGGCCGCCCACCAAGACACCGGAGACGAGAACCTGCAGGAGGGTGCTCATCGACTCACCTCCACGCGGGTCCGACACGTTGCCTCGGTCATCGCGCGCCCAGGGTCAGTTGCACCGTCGCGTACTTCTGCGGCCACACCGTCTTCGGCACCCCGTCCGTCCACTGCGTGAGCACCGGGACGGCGTGCGGGTTCGTGCCGTCCTGATCGAACGACACCTCACCGCCGGGCATCGCGGCCGCCGGGCCGGACGTGACGTGCATCGAATGCAGCTGAGACGCGATCTTGTCCGGGTCACAGGTCTTGGCCTGGTTCATGGCCTCGGCGATCAGGTGCACGTTCACCCAGGACTCCCCCGCCTCCATGGGCATGAACGGGGCGTTGAACTGCTTCTTGTAGGCCGCGCTCGCTTGCGCGACTCCGTCGAGCGGCAGGTCGTCGTTCCACGCCCCGACCGCCATCAGGCCGTTCACGTCGTCACCGAGCGTCTTGCCCAGGCTCGGCGCCACGAAGGCACCGCCGAATCCCAGGATGGGAGCGTGGAGCCCCCTGGCGCGCAGTCCCTTGATGATCAGGGTCACGTCGGCCGGCGGACCGGACATGAGCACGAGGTCCGGGTTCTGCTCGACGATGCGGTTCACGATCGGTGTCGCGTCGGCGATACCGGGCTGGTAGAACTCGGGATCCTTCGCGGTGACGCCAGCGGCCTTGAAAGCCTGGATGGCGGTCGTGATCTGCTGCGTGTTCGCGGTGTCGTTCGGCCCGACAGCGGCGATCCGGGTGAACTTGTGGCCCGCGGCCCGCGCCGCGGCCAGCACATCCGACGTCGCGGCACCGCCGATCTGCGACGACTTCGGCGGCGGCTGGAAGTAGTACTCGTATTTGCGCTGGGACAGCGAGTCTGCCCAGGCCTGCGTGACCAAGGGCACGCGAGCCTCCTGGGCGACCGTCGAGACCGTCGTGGTCAAGTTGCTGAACCACGCGCCGACCAGCGCGACCGCGTGGTCGCTCTTGATCGACTTCGTCGCCGCGCTCTTCGCCTGCGCGACGTCGCTGCTGCTCGTGTCCTCCTGTACCACCTTGAGCTTCGCTCCCCCGAGCGAGGCGATCCCGCCCGACGCGTTGACCTCGTCGGCGGCCACCCGCATCCCCTGCAGTGAGTTCGTGCCGAACTCCGCGAGCGGACCGGAGAGCGGGTACGGCGCGCCGATCACGATCTCGTCGCCGCAGTCGCCGGAGTTCGCGCCGGCGCTCGCACTCTGGTTCGCGACACCACCGCACGCACTCAGCAGGAGTGCTCCGGATCCCACGACGGCCAGCCACGCCAGGCGGCGCGGGTGGGTCGCTCCGCGGCTGGATCTCGGGACGCGACGGGGCGCCCGTCGCTTCGGGGCAGGGGTCGGCATTGTCTATGTCCTCTCAGGCGAGCCCGGGCGCCACCTCGGGGCGGGAAGGACGCCCAGGGGCGCTCATGGTCGGGGATGGCGCGACGCTCTGATCGGCGTCTCCGGGGGTGACGCTGCAAGAGACAGTAGGGAGACCTGTCTGATAGGTCAATAGCTGCTTGCAGATGTCTGAAACCATGGTTAAATACCGCTACTCGATTGCCGATCGCTCGAGAGGACCCCCATGACCGCCGCCAGCACTCCCTCGCACAACGGCAGCTCAGCACCTCCGCCGGAACCGGAGACGATGCTCGCCGCCGGTGACCGCGTACGCCGTCGAGTGCTGGGCGATGAGCATGTCGACCGGTCGCGGACGCGGGCCACCCCGTTCGGTCAGCCGCTGCAGGAGCTCGTCACCGAATACTGCTGGGGCAAGATCTGGACGCGGCCCGGCCTGGAGCTCCGGACCCGCAGCCTGATCAACATCGCGATGCTCACCGCGCTGGGCAAGCCCGACGAGCTGAAGCTGCACGTGCGGGGAGCGATTCGGAACGGCTGCAGCGTCGAGGAGATCCAGGAGGTCCTCCTGCAGACCGCGATCTACTGTGGCGTCCCGGCGGCGTTGGAGGCGAGCCGGAACGCCCAGGTGGCGCTGGACGGCATCGATGGTGAGTGATCTGGACGCCGGCCTCCGGGAGCTGGGGCCGATCGGCTTCGTCGGCCTCGGCAACATGGGCGGCCCGATGGTTGCCCGTCTTCTCGCCGCCGGGGCCGAGGTGCAGGCCTACGACACATCGGCCGATGCGGTCGACCGGGCCCTGGCAGGGGGAGCCACTCGCGCCGAGGACCTGCCCGGCATGGCCGATCGATGCGAGATCGTCGTGCTGATGCTGCCCGAGTCATCGGTGGTGGAGAAAGTCGCCGCTCAACTCGTCGGTGACCGCGCTCCGGGCGCGCTCCGCGTGCTGGTCGACATGAGTTCGTCCGAGCCGCTGCGGACGCAGGCGTTGGCGGCCGAGCTGAGCGCCGCCGGTGTGACCGTCCTCGACGCGCCCGTCAGCGGTGGAGTCGCCGGAGCCGAGACCGGGACGCTCACCGTGATGGTCGGCGGACCCGGCGAGATCGTGGAAGAGGTGCGGCCGGTCCTTCGCGCGGTGGGTCGCCAGGTGACCCACGTGGGTCCGGTAGGGGCGGGGCACGCGGTGAAGGCCCTGAACAACCTCATGTCCGCGGCTCACCTGGTCGCCTCGACGGAGGCGTTGATCGTCGCCGCCCGGTTCGGCCTGGATCCCGCCGTCGTCCTCGACGTCGTGAACACGAGCAGCGGTCGCAGCGGGTCCACTGAGCACAAGTTCCCCCGGTTCGTCCTTCCGCGCACCTTCAATTCCGGCTTCACCGCCGCCCTACTGAAGAAGGACGTCGGCATCGCGGTCGGATTGGCCCGAGCTCTTGAGGTGACCACACCGGTCGCTGACAGCGTTCTGGCCGCATGGGTGGACGCCTGTCAGACGCTGGCCGCGGCCGCGGACCACACCGAGATCGTCCGCCCGTACGAGGAGCGGAACGAGGCAGTGTTGTCCGTACACGAGGGTGAGCATTCGACGGTGACGACGTGAGCGGCACCGACGTCGGCGAGTGGGTCGACCTCTCCCATCGGCTCGTCGACGGCCTTCCCCGGGTGCCGACCTTCCCCGCGCCCCGTTATTCACGGTTCCTGTCCATGCCTGAACACCCGCTCAACGTCACCCATATCGACATGGTGGTGCATGTCGGGACCCATGTGGACGCTCCCTGCCACTTCATCGACGGTGGGCCGGCCATCGACGATCTCCCCGTCGGCCGCTTCACCGGACCCGGCATCGTATGCCGGGTCCGGGCAGGAGATCGAGAGGTGTTCGGAGTGGACGCCCTCGTCGATGCCGAGGCCATCGAGCGAGATGACATCGTCCTGCTCGAGACCGGCTGGTGGCGGTATTTCGGCAGCCCGCGCTACGACGAGCACCCGTCTTTGTCACTGGAACTGGCGCACTGGTTCGTCGAGCGCGGCGTGAAGATGATCGCCCTCGACACACCGACGCCCGACCTCCCCGTCCATCTCCGCCCGACCGGCTTCACCTGGCCCGTGCACCAGGTGCTCCTGCGCGCGGGTGTCCTCATCGCCGAGCACGTGACGAACCTCGGCGAGCTGTCCGGCAGACGCGTCGAGTCCGTGTTCACCCCGCTCAACATCGGTGGCGCGGACGGCGCGCCCGTACGAGCGCTCTCCCGTTCCCTGCCCTGACGGTGAGGATGTAGGGAGCGCCTCCCGGTAAAGGCTTGGGTCTCGCTCTGACCGGCCACGTCGTGCTTGACGGTGCCCAGCGATCCGGACAGCGGGTGTTGCCGGTCGTCGACCGGCGTGGATCGCCGGTGAGGTCCGCCCGGCATCGGTCGCAGTTGCCGGGTAGCCGTGAGCGTGCGATGAGGCGGCTGTGGCGAGCGTCACATCGGACGCGTGTCACGTATGGGCGAACCGCTTCCATCTGCTGGTCGCAAACGGTGGAACGAGGAGGCGGAACGATGAGCGCACAGCACGAGACCGGCGGGGCGGCCGCACACCGGGTGGTGGTTCTGGGAGCGGGGTACGCGGGCCTGTCCGCGGCGATCCAGCTCGCATGCCGGGTCAAGCCAGGCGAGAAGGTGCGGGTGACCCTGGTGAACGCGCAGGAGCGGTTCACCGAGCGGCTGCGACTGCACATGACGGCGACCGGGCAGCGGCTCGCCGAGCTGAGCATCCCCGAACTGCTGGAGGGCACGGGCGCGCACTTCGAGCGCGGGTGGGTAACGGCGGTGGACGCGGACGCCAGGACCGTGCGGATCGACGACGAACGCGTCCTGCCCTACGACACGCTGGTGTACGCGTTGGGCGGCGTGGCCGGCACGCCGGCGGTGCCGGGCGTCGAGGACCACGCGTACACCCTGAACGGCGCCCAGGACGCCGAGTTGCTGGCCGACCGGCTGTCGCGGCTCGACGGCGGCACGGTGGCGGTCGTCGGCAGCGGGCTGACCGGCGTCGAGTCGGCCGCGGAGATCGCCGAGCGGCATCCGGAGCTGAACGTCGTGCTGCTCGGCCGGAGCGAGCCGGGCGCGGCCATGAACTCCAAGGCCAGGGCGTATCTGCACGCCGCGCTCGCGCGTCTGGGCGTGACGGTCCGCAGCGGAGTCGAGGTCGTGAAAGTGCTGCCCGGCGCGGTCGAGCTGGCCGGCGGGGAGAGCGTGGCGGCCGACGCGGTTCTGTGGACGAGCGGCACGCGGGTGTCGCCGCTGGCGGCCGCCGCCGGGCTGACCGTCGACGAACGCGGCCGCGTCGTCACCGACGCCGCGCTGCGGTCGGTGTCCCACCCCGAGGTGTACGCCGTGGGCGACGCGGCCGCGATCCGGCAGGGCTACGGCGTCATGCACGGCACCTGCCAGGGCGGCATGCCGACCGGGGTGCACGCCGCGGTGTCGATCGTCCGGGAGTTGCAGGGCAAGCGGCCCAGGCCGTTCCGGTTCGGCTACTACCACACGCCGGTCAGCCTGGGCCGGCACGACGCGGTCGTGCAGTTCACCCACCCCGACGACAGCCCCCGGCGGCTGTATCTGACCGGCCGCGTCGCGGCCCGCTATAAGGAGACGGTGTCCGCCGCACCCTGGCCCACGTGGGGCCGCATGAAGAAGATGCCCGCCTCGGGCGTGTTCTGGCCCCGAGGGGGCCGCTTCACCCGGGGCGGGGAGGCGCGATGACCGAGCCCTCCGACCTCGGTCAGCAGATGTTCGTCGACCATCGGAATTTGCTGTTCTCGGTGGCCTACCGCCTTCTCGGCACCGCGGCCGACGCCGAGGACGCGGTCCAGGACGCCTGGATCAAGTGGTCGGCGGCCGACCGCTCCCAGGTGGCCGATCCCAAGGCGTACCTGACGCGGATCGTGTCGAATCTGGCGCTGGAACGGCTGCGCTCCACCCGGCACAAGCGTGAGACCTACGTGGGACCGTGGCTCCCGGAGCCGATCCTCACCGGCGTGGACACCGCCGAGGCCGTCGCGGACGCCGAGTCGGTGTCGATGGCGATGCTGGTGGTGCTGGAGACGCTGAGCCCGCTGGAGCGCGCGGTGTTCGTGCTGAAGGAGGTCTTCGGCTTCAGCCACGCCGAGATCGCGGAGGCGGTCGAGCGGTCCGAGACCGCCGTACGGCAGGCCGCGCACCGCGCCCGCGAGCATGTGCGGGCCCGGCGGCCGCGCTTCGCCGCCGACCGGTCACGGCAGCGTGAGGTCACCGAGCGGTTCTTCGCCGCCGCGACCGGCGGTGACGTGAACGCCCTGATGGAGTTGCTGTCTCCGGATGTCACCCTGTGGACCGACGGCGGCGGCAAGGTTCGTCAGGCCCTGCGCCCGGTGGTGGGCGCGGCGACCGTGGCCGCCTGGTTCGCGGCCGTCGGCACCGTCACCTACCAGGGCGTCGAACCCGCGGACATGAACGCCGAACTCGTCGAGATCAACGGCGGGCCTGGCGTCGTCTTCAGCGGCGGGAGCCGGGTGATCGCCACCGTCACCTTCGACTTCGACGCCGATGGCCGGATCATCACCATTCACAACGTCGCCAACCCCGACAAACTCCAGGCCATCGCCGACGGCACCCCTCGCAGCCTGGGGACGCGATGAGCACCGGTCCCCCGGCGGGCACGCGATGACGGCCGCCACGTCCGCGCCGCCGGGGGCCGGTCAGCACACGCAGCAGGTGGAGCAGGGGTCGGCGTCCGGCAGCGTGATCCACAGGCAGCACGTGCGGCGGCGATACCCGTCGCCGTCGGGAACGAGCAGCCCGGCCACCGGCGGCCCGATCTCGTCGAGCAGCCGCGCTGCCTCGGCGTACGACCCGAGCGTGAGCAGCGGGTGGGCGAACGCCTCGGCGGTGGAGCCCCACAGGGTGCGCTCGCCGACCTTGGTCACGGCGCTGAGCGCCCTGACGAACGGATACTGGCTCTCCAGGAGCGCCTCTTTGATGGCCGCCGCGAGGTCGGGGACGACGACGGTCCCCTCGGTCCCGGCCAGCGGGTCGCCGGGGAGCACGGCCACGGTCACCCGCGACGCCGCCACCGTCACCCCGGCCGCGGACGGCCTGACCAGCGTGTCCTCGAGACGCATCAGCGGCACCCGGCGGTCGAGACCCCAGCCCAGGGCCATCGGCATCGTGTGCCAGTAGCCGTACGTCTTCCACAGCAGCGCCGCCGCCACGTGACGCGGCGCGCTCCAGCGTGCGGCCGTCTCGTCCACCAGCGCGAGCAGACCTTCGTACGGCTCCCGCGCGAGATCGGCGGCGGGCATCCAGCCGGGGGAGTCGTCGGCGACCAGCCCGGGCAGGACCCCCAGCACGCCGCCCCGCTCCGCCGCGAGGCCTTCCAGGTGGTCGGTAAGGGCGTCGAGCAGCACGCGCACTCCTTGGTCTCAGCGGTCGTCTCTGGTCAGGAACAGCAACCGGGCCCGTTTCTCCGGCAGGTCGATCTCGGGCCCGAGCGTGAAACCGGTCCGCAGCAGGCGGTCGATCACCTTGTCGTTGTGGATGTCAGGCTCGGCCACGATCCGGGTGTGACGCGGGTCGGAGAAGGCGTACGCGAGGAGCGCGGACAGCAACGCGGCGGTGAAGCCGCGCTCGCTCGCGCCCGCGGTCGGCCCGATGAGCAGGTGGACGCCGAAATCGCCCGGCTGGACGTCGTAGCACTCCCCGACCGGGTCGGCCTCGGGCTCGTACGTCTGGAACAGCGCCACCGGCCGGTCGTCCCGGTGGACGAGGTAGGCGTGATGGGTGTCGAGGCTGTCCACGTAGTCGTAGAGCTCGAGAACCCGCGGCACGCTCGCGTCGAGCATGCCCCAGAACCGGGCCCGTTCCTCGGTGACCCAGGAGTGGATCAGTTCGGCGTCGGCCGGCGGGTCCACCGGCACGACACGGATGGTGCCGAATCCCTCGACCACCTGCTCGTACACGGCGTCGCGCCGCGCGGGAGCCGTGGTGTGTGCGTCAGGGGGCATGTCGCTCCTCGATGAGTCGGTTCCAGTCCGTGATCACGGGCACGAGTTCACCGCGCAGCCACAGCGGGTGCTGATCACGCCGATGGAGATCGCCCGGCACGCCGCTCGCGCCGAACGGGACGATCCACAGGCTCGCGTCGCGCCGGGCGAGGTCCCACACGTAGCGTGCCGCCGGGCCCCGGGCGCAGCGATGCGTGACGCCGGGCACGCTCGACGTGGACAGCACACAGTCGTGGTCGCCCGACAGGCCCGTCTCCGCCGACGCCGCGCCCGGAAAGAAACCATCCACAGGCTGTGGAGACGCGCCGGAGTCCGGGGCATCCACAGCGCGTGAATCGTCCACAGCGCCCGGTGTGTCCACAGCGCGTGAATCGTCCACAGCGCCCGGGGTGTCCACAGCGCCCGCGGCGAGTGGCAGCGCCCGCCAGGGGGTGAGCCGGTGCAGGTCACCCCATCGGACGCCGGTCGCCGTGCTCCCCGGCGGGCGCCGGTGACGGAGCCGTGCCGCCACGTCCTCCAGCGCCGCCCGGGCCAGGTCCGCGAGGGCTGCCCGGTCCAGTCCCGGCAGCCGGTCGGTCGTCAGCAGGCTCTCCAGGGCGTACGCGACACGCGGCGCCAGCGCGAGCCACGGCCGGAAGACCTCGGGCACCGTCATCTCCAGCCCGGCCAGGACGGCCAGGGCGGGATGCGCCGCCAGACGCCGCACCACCTCCGCCCGGACGGCCGCGTACGCCGCCGCGTCCGTGCTGGCCGCGTTCATGCGCCGGTCCCAGCTCAGCAGCCGGTCCCGCAGGCGTACGGACTCCGGGCCGAGTCCGTCCATCCCGGCCAGCAGGTCCAGGACAGGGCCCGCGTTGGGCAGCAGGGTGTCGGTGTGGACGGCCGCCATGTCCCCGGCGGACCAGCGGGGCGAGCCGTCGAGCAGGCGCCTGATCCGGTCGGCGCGGTACGGCGGGGCGAACTCCACGCCGAGCGGCGCGGCGATCCCGCGCTCGTTCGCCATGACCGTGATGCCGGAGACTTTGGAGCACGGCATCGGCGCGTGCCGGCCGTGCCACTCGTGGCCGGGCTCCCACGCGGGCACGGCCCGCAGCGCGTTGTCCGGGTGGCGGACGGGCACCACCCCGGCGACCCGGTGCAGCAGCCCGCCGCCGGTGTCGGCGGCGAGCACGACGTTGACGGGCTCGGCCCAGCGATCGAGCGCCCGGTCCACGTCGGCCACGGTTTTCGCCCGCAGCAGCGCCGGCAGCGCCGCGAACCCCAGATCACGGCAAACCCGCGTCGGATATCGCAGGCTCACCGCCAGCCACTCGCGTACGGGACCGGACTCCCGCTCGCGGTGGTGACCGGTCGCCTGCTCGCGGTCCCGGCCTGCGTCCTCCGAAACGTGGGCATCCATCATGACGACCGGGCCGCGCTCGGTCTCGATCACCTCGACCGCGACCGGGGCCTCCCCCGCCACCTCCACGACCTCGAGGTGGGCGGCGGCCGCACGCCAGCCGTCCGGTCCCAGCGCCTCGACGCCGCCGTCCCGGCGCCGGAGCCGTTCACGGTAGATGTCCTGGTAGTCGGCCATCGCGTTGGTGATCGCCCAGGCCACCGAGCCGGTGTGCCCGAAATGGGCGATGCCCGGGACGCCCGGCACGGCCAGCCCCACGACGTCGAACTCCGGACAGGCCAGGCGGATCTGCTGGTAGAAGCCGGGGTCCTCGATGAACCGGTGGGGATCGCCCGCGATCAGGGCCGCGCCGGTGGCGGTGTGATCTCCGGGGACCAGCCAGCCGTTGCTTCCCGAGGTGCCCGGCCCGTCGGCCGCGAACATCACGACCATCTCGGGACCCAGCCGGTCGGCCACCGCCTCGCGCCACAGCTTCGCCGGGAAGTGCGCGAAGAGGATGTGGTGGGACAGCCAGATCGCCAGCGGCGTCCACGGCTCCCAGCAACCCGGCGCGAGCCCTGTCGCTTTGAGCTCCGGCGCGAGCCCCGCCGCTTTGAGCTCTGGCGCTTTGAGCTCTGGCGCTTCGAGCCCTGTCACACCCGGCCCTGTGGCGCCCGGTCTCGTCGCGCCGGGTTCAGCCGGTTCGGGCACTGCCGCGGCGAACTCCGGAGCCCGGCGCGCTCCTTCGGGCAGTCCGGCGTTCACGCCGTCCACGTAGGCGATCAGCCAGCGCGCCGTGTCCTCGTCCAAGGCGTGCAGGCAGCGCTCGGCGGTGTCCGCCAGCCGGGCCTGCCGGGTGAAGCGGTCCCACGGGACGGCGTCCGGTCCGAGGACCGCCGCCGACGTGCCGGTCGCCCGGCGCCGCTCCACCTCGATCTGCCAGGCCCGGTCCCGCGCCGTGACACTGCCCTGCGCGAAGGCCAGTTCGTACGGATCGTCCGCACGCAGGTGAGGGATGCCCCAGGCGTCCCGGTACACCCTGCTCACGACGCCGTCCCCGGCACCGGGATGTTCACGACGTGGTCCTCGCCGCCGATTCGGCACGACGGCGGGCGGCGGGCACGACCAGCGGAGTGCCCGTCTCCGGGTCGTCGATCACCCGGCAGGGCAGCCGGAAGACATCCTCCACGAGACCGGCGGTCATGACCTCTCCGGGCGCCCCGGCCGCCACGACCCGGCCGTCGCGCATCGCGATCAGGTGGGTGGCGTAACGGGCGGCGTGGTTGAGGTCGTGGAGCACCGCCACGAGCGTGCGTCCGCGCTCCTCGTGCAGCCGGGCGCACAGGTCGAGCACCTCGATCTGGTGGGCGATGTCCAGGTAGGTCGTCGGCTCGTCCAGAAGCAGCAGCGGCGTCTCCTGCGCCAGCGCCATCGCGATCCACACGCGCTGGCGCTGCCCCCCGGACAGTTCGTCGACCGGGCGCCCGGCCAGGTCGGCGACTCCGGTGGCCTCCATCGACTCGCGTACGACCCGCTCGTCGTCGGCCGACCACTGGCGCAGCAGCCGCTGGTGGGGGTAGCGGCCGCGGCCGACCAGTTCGGCGACCGTGATGCCGTCCGGCGCCACGGACGTCTGGGGCAGCAGGCCGAGGGTCCTGGCGACCGTTTTGACGGGCAGGGAGGTGATGTCCCGCCCGTCGAGCAGCACGGTCCCGGCGGCCGGCCGGAGCGTGCGCGCCAGCGCCCGCAGCAGGGTGGACTTGCCGCAGGCGTTCGGCCCGATGATCACGGTGAAGGACCGGTCGGGGATGGCGACGTCGAGGCCCTCGGCGACGACCCTCTTGTCGTAGGAAAGGGTCAGCGCGTCGCCGCTCAGGCGCGGCCCGTCGTCGTGCATGCCCGCCACTCCATATCCCCGCCCGCTGGTTTCGGGCGCGATCGTCTCGGTCAAATCCGTCCCGCCTTCCGCTGGGCGGCCAGCAGCCAGACGAGGTAGCCGCCGCCGAGCACCCCCGTCACCACCCCGACGGGCAGTTGGTGGCCCGCGAACAGCCGCTGCGCGGCCAGGTCGGCGCCGGTCAGCAGCGCGGCGCCGGTGCACGCCGAGGCGAGCAGGTTCGGCCCGGGCGCCCGGGTCATCCTCCTGGCCAGGTGCGGGGCGGTGAGCGCGACGAACGACACGGGCCCGGCGGCCGCCGCCGCCAGCGAGGTGAGCAGCACGGCCGCCGCCAGCAGGACCAGCCGCACGCCCTGCACCCGTACGCCGAGGCCGCGCGCCAGGTCGTCGCCCATCTCCAGGAGCGAAAGCGGGCGCGCGCAGCCGAGCAGCACCACCGGCGCCAGCACCGCCATCGCGGCGAGCAGCGGAAGCACGTCACCCCAGCCGCGCCCGTCCAGGCTGCCGGTGAGCCACAACATGGCCCGCGCGGCCTCCATCAGTCGGCCCCGGGTCAGCAGGTAACCGTTCACGCCGGTGAGGATGGCGGTCGCGCCGATGCCCACCAGCACGAGGCGGTGCCCGTGGAGGCCGCCGCGCCAGGACAGCGCGTAGATGACCACTCCGGTGACGATCCCGCCGATCACCGCGCC
This sequence comes from Microbispora sp. NPDC088329, assembly GCF_040685655.1. Classification (NCBI taxonomy): domain Bacteria; kingdom Bacillati; phylum Actinomycetota; class Actinomycetes; order Streptosporangiales; family Streptosporangiaceae; genus Microbispora; species Microbispora sp. NPDC088329. The sequence goes on along the minus strand of NZ_JBFBIP010000001.1, from coordinate 693,902 downwards.
GCCCGCGAGGGCCGCGCTGCCGCCCCCGGTGACGACCACGAGGAGCGCCCCTGCCGACGAGCCCTGGGTGAACCCGAGCAGGTCGGGGCTGCCGAGCGGGTTGCGCACCAGCGACTGGAAGACCGCGCCGGCCAGCGCGAGGGCGGCGCCCACGAGCAGCGCGGTGACCACGCGAGGCAGCCGGAGCTCGTTCACGATGAAGTCCTCGGCCGGGCTGCCGCCGCCCAGCACGGTGCGTACGACGTCGGAGGGGCTCATCGGATAGTCGCCGCCGCCGACCGCGAGCACGCCGAAGACGAGCGCGAGCAGCAGGCAGCCGGCGCCCACGGCTACAGCTCTGAACCGCAGGGGCACGCCGCCGGCGATCCTTCGCACGGGCATGGGCCGTACCGCGCTCATGCCCGCTCCTCGCCTGACGGCTCGGAGTTCGGTCGTGCCGAAGGCGCGCCAGCGAGCACCTCGCGGATCGCGCTGTGCCCATTGATTCGCTCGCTCATGCGCGGACCTTCCTTCGCACGAAGTACAGGAACAGCGGGCCGCCCAGCACCGCCGTGACGATGCCCGCCTGCAGCTCGCCCGGTCTGGCCACCAGCCGGCCGAGCACGTCGGCGCCGAGCAGCAGCACGGGCGCGAGCAGCGCGCAGCAGGGGAGCATCCAGCGCTGGTCCGGACCGGTCAGCGCCCGGACGAGGTGCGGCACCATGAGCCCGACGAAGACGATGGGCCCGCAGGCGGCCGTCGCCGCCCCGCACAGCAGTGTCACCGCGACGATGGCGCCCGCGCGGACGCGGGCGGGGTGCGCGCCGAGCGAGCGCGCCGACTCGTCGCCGAGCGCGAGCGCGTTGAGCGGCCTGGCCAGGGCCAGAGCCAGCAGCAGGCCCACGGCGACGATCGGCGCCGTCATGGCTGCGGTCGTGCCCTGCGCGCTCGCCAGCGAGCCCACCGTCCAAAAGCGCATGGTCTCCAGCGAGGCCGCGTCGAGCAGCATCGTCCCGTTCACGTACGAGTAGAGCGCGGCGTTCACGGCGGCTCCCGCCAGCGCCAGCCGTGCCGGGGTGGCCGCCCGCCCGCCGCCCACCGCGTACACCAGCACGGACACGGCCGCGGCGCCGGCCAGGGCGAACCAGACGTAGCCCTGGAACGTCGCCACACCCAGCAGCCCGGCGGCCGTGGCCACCGCGGCCGAGGCGCCCGCGTTGATCCCCAGCAGACCGGGATCGGCCAGCGGGTTGCGGGTCAGCGCCTGCATGACGCCGCCCGCCACCCCCAGCGCGACTCCGGCGAGCAGCCCGAGGAGCGTGCGCGGCAGCCGCATCTGGTGGACGACCGTGTAGGCGGCCGAGTCGGCGTCGACGAGCCCGTGCCAGACCTCGGCCGGGGACAGCTGCCGGGCCCCGAACCCGAGACTGAGCACGAGGACGGCGGCCAGTGCGATCGCCGACCCCAGCAGCGCCGCGGCGCGCCGGCCGTTTTCCGCGCGTTTTCGCGGCACCCGCGCGGGTGCGTTGATCTGCGGGGACTCTGTGACGACCACGTCCGGCTCCGGTGGGGGCAGGGGACGAATTCCTTTCGCCCCTCTGGACAAGAACTTAGGTAAGGGTAACCTAACTAGCGATCAACCCCAAGGCCCAGCGTCAGAACCCTGCGCCCCACGAGAGAAAGACGAACCGTGCGAAACCTGAACTCCCCCATGTCCCGTCGCGGCCTTTTCGCGGCGGGCGGAGCCGCCGTACTCACCCTGGCGCTGGCCGCCTGCGGGTCGAGTGATCCGGCGCCCGCCACCGCGGGTCAGGCCGCGAAGTCGTGGTCCTTCGCCGACGACAGGAAGGAGACGGTCGCCGCCGCGGCCGTTCCGTCGCGGATCGTGGCGTTCACCGGGACGGCGGCGGTGCTCGCCGACTACGGCCTGCAGGAGAAGATCGTCGGTGTCTTCGGTGAGACGAAGCGCGCCGACGGCTCGCCCGAGCCGCAGGCCGGCGACCTGGACGTGAACAAGGTGACGATCCTCGGCAACGTCTGGGGCGAGTTCAACATCGAGAAGTACGCGGCGCTGCGCCCCGAGCTTCTCGTCACGCACATGTACGACCCAGGAGCCCTCTGGTACGTCCCGGACGAGAGCAAGGACAAGATCGTCAAGCTCGCCCCGACCGTGGCCGTCAGCGCGGCCCGCGTCCCGATGACCCAGCCGATCGAGCGTTACGCCGCCCTCGCCGAGTCGCTCGGCGCGGACCTCGGGGCCCCGAAGATCACCGAGGCCAAGGCCAGGTTCGAGGCCGCCGCCGAGAGCGTGCGCAAGGCGGTCGCCGACAACCCCGGCATCAAGGTGCTGGCCGCCTCGGGCAGCCCCGACGTGCTGTACGTGTCCAACCCCGAGGTCAACACCGACCTCATGTACTTCACCCAGCTGGGAGTCGACGTCGTCAAGCCGGAAAAGCCCGGCGAGGGCGGCTACTACGAGAACCTGAGCTGGGAGAACGCCGACAAGTACGACGCCGACCTGATCCTGCTCGACAACCGCGGCACCGCGCTGCAGCCCAAGGACCTGACGTCCAAGCCGTCCTGGGCCAAGCTGCCCGCCGTCAAGGCCGATCAGGTCGTCGGCTGGGACCCCGTGCCGCGGTTCTCGTACGCCGGAGCCGCCCCGATCCTGGAAAACCTCGCGACGGCGATCCGGAACGCCAAGAAGCTCGGCTGATCGCACCACAGGACTGCGTAAATCACCCGGGGACACGTGCCGACGCCTCCTAGTTAGGCATGCCTACCCTAACTCTCGACGGTAAGGATGACCATGACCTATCCCCATGCCGAGGCCGCGCGGCCGTACCTGTTCAACGACCGCACGCTGGAGGACTACCGGGCCGCGATGGCCGCGGGGACCGGGCGGGTGGCGGACCGGATACGGCGCGCCGACCGGCCGTTCAGCGGCGTGTCCCCGGAACGGCTCGCACCGGAGATCGCCGCGATCGACCTCGAACGGCCGTTGCACGACCACGCGGCCGCCCTCGACGAGCTCGAACGGGTCTACCTGCGTGACGCCGTCTACTTCCATCACCCCCGCTACCTGGCGCATCTCAACTGCCCGGTGGTGATCCCCGCGCTGCTGGGCGAGGCGGTCCTGTCGGCGGTGAACTCCTCGCTCGACACGTGGGACCAGAGCGCGGGCGGCACGCTCATCGAGCGCCGCCTGATCGAATGGACGGCCGGCCGGATCGGCTTCGGCCCCGCCGCCGACGGCGTCTTCACCAGCGGCGGCAGCCAGTCGAACCTCCACGCCCTGCTGCTCGCCCGTGAGGAGGCCCGTGCGGGCGCCTCTCCGGCGCGGCTGCGGGTGATCACGTCCGAGGCCGGGCACTTCAGCGTGCGCAAGGCGGCGAACCTGCTCGGTCTCGGGCCGGACGCCGTCGTCACCGTCGAGACCGACGCCGATCGGCGGATGCGGCCGGCCGCGCTCGCCCGCGAACTCGACCGCTGCCGCCGAGCCGGACTGGTGGTCATGGCCGTGGTGGCCACCGCCGGCACCACCGACTTCGGCTCGATCGACCCCCTGCCCGAAATCGCCTCGTTGTGCGAGACCGATGGGGTGTGGCTGCACGTGGACGCGGCGTACGGCTGCGGGCTGCTGGTCTCCCGCAGACGGCGGCACCTGCTCGACGGCGTGGAGCGGGCCGACTCGGTCACCGTCGACTTCCACAAGTCCTTCTTCCAGCCGGTCAGCTCCAGCGCCGTGCTGGTGCGCGACGGCGCGACGCTGCGGCACGCGGCCCACCACGCCGACTATCTGAACCCCCGGCGGATGGCCGAACGAGGCATCCCCAACCAGGTGGACAAGAGCCTGCAGACCACCCGCCGCTTCGACGCGCTCAAGCTCTGGCTCACCCTTCGGGTGATGGGGCCGGACGCGGTCGGCGAGCTGTTCGACGAGGTCGTGGACCGCGCGGCCGCCTCGTACGCCCTGGTCGCGGCCGACCCGCGGTTCGAGGTCGTCACGCGGTCGCCGCTGAGCACGCTCGTCTTCCGCTACCTCCCTCCCGAGGGCCCGGGCCGCAAGCTCGCCGACGACGCGAACCTGTACGCCCGCGAGGCGCTGGCCGCCTCCGGCGAGGCCGTCGTCGCGGGGACCACGGTCGACGGCCGCCACTACCTGAAGTTCACCCTGCTCAACCCGGAGACCACGCTGGACGACATCGCGCACGTCCTCGACCTGCTCGCCGGGCACGCCCAGCGCTACGTGGACGACCTCGTCCCGCTCGCCGGCCCCCGCTGACCCGATTCGCCGATTCGATTCGCTGACCTGTTCGCCGACCAGGGGAGAGACATGTCCACCCATGACTTCGTCGCGATCGGGCTCGGGCCCTTCAACCTGGGCCTGGCCTGCCTGGCCGAGCCCATCGCCGAGCTCGACGGCCTGTTCCTGGAGGCCAGGCCGGGCTTCGCCTGGCATCCCGGGATGATGCTCGACTCCGTGACACTGCAGACGCCGTTCATCGCCGACCTCGTCACGCTGGCCGACCCGACCTCGCCGTACTCCTTCCTGAACTACCTCAAGGAGACGGGCAGGTTGTACCCCTTCTACATCCGCGAGAGCTTCTACCAGCTCCGCGCCGAATACGACGCGTACTGCCGGTGGGCCGCCGGGCGGCTGCGGAGCGTCCGCTTCGGTCACCGGGTGACCTCGGTGACGTACGACGAGGCCGACGGGCACTACGTCGTCCGCGCGGTCACCGACGGCGGCGAGGGGACCGAGCACCGCGGGACCGAGCACCGTGAGATCGAACACCGGGCCCCGCACCTCGTGCTCGGCACCGGCACCCCGCCGTACGTGCCGGAGGCCTGCCGGGGCCTCGGCGGCGACCTCGTCCACAACTCCGGCTACCTCGACGCCAAGGCCGCGCTGCAGGCCAAGGAGAGCATCACGGTCGTCGGCAGCGGGCAGAGCGCGGCGGAGATCTACCGCGACCTGCTGGCCGACATCGACACGCGCGGCTACCGGTTGAACTGGGTGACCAGGTCCCCGCGGTTCTTCCCGCTGGAATACACCAAGCTGACTCTGGAGATGACGTCCCCCGAGTACGTCGACTACTTCCACGCGCTGCCCGAGGACACCCGCTACCGCCTGGAAGCCGAGCAGAAAAGCCTCTACAAGGGCATCGACGCGGCCCTGATCAACGAGATCTTCGACCTGCTGTACGCCAAGACCGTCGGCGGCCCGGTTCCCACCCGGCTGCTGACCTGCACCGAGCTGCGCGAGGCCGCCTACGACGCCGGGCGTGGCGAATACACGCTCGGGCTGCGCCACCTGGAGCAGGAACGCGACTTCACGCTCGTCACGCAGGGCCTCGTCCTGGCCACCGGCTATCGCTACACACCCCCCGATTTCCTCGAGCCCGTACGCGACCGGATCAGGTGGGACCGGCACGGCCGGTTCGACGTGGCCAGGAACTACAGCGTCGACGTCACCGGCCGGGGGATCTTCCTGCAGAACGGCGCCGCCCACGCCCACAGCGTCACCTCTCCCGACCTCGGCATGGGCCCGTACCGCAACTCGTGGATCATCAGCCAGATCCTGGGCCGTGAGCACTACCCCATCGAGAAGACCATCGCGTTCCAGGAGTTCGGCGCGCCCGAGGGAGTGGTGGCATGAGCGAGCGAAGCGAGCGAATCAATGGGCACAGTGTGTTCCGCTCATGCGGCTCCGAGCCGCTAGGCGAGGAGGTGGCATGAGCGAGCGAAGCGAGCGAATCAATGGGCGCAGTGTGTTCCGCTCATGCGGCTCCGAGCCGCTAGGCGAGGAGGTGGCATGAGCGAGCGAAGCGAGCGAATCAATGGGCGCAGTGTGTTCCGCTCAT